>JAILAT010000050.1 GCA_024681475.1 Bacteroidales bacterium
CTGATGTACGCCATCGGGCCTTCTGCTCGTCCAAAAACCGAGACTGCTGGGGGAATAGCCATTGGTATCAAAGAGGATGTGCTGAAATATGAACAAATGGCAGCATATAAGAGGATAAAGTATTTGTTGTTCCATTACTGGAGTAACCCCAAGGCCTATATTTTAACGAAATCCCCTTTGTTGGTGGCTCCAGACAATGTGCCGTCTAATTACCTCAAGAGAATGGAGAACGATGCTGTAAAATATCTACTGCTTGAATATGACCCCGACAGTCCATCAAATATTGTCAACATCGATATTCTCAAGACTCAGAGAAGAGGCGAAATCAGATATCTGCCATTTGTAACCACCATTGAAAGTATCACTAAAGATGAATAGGCTTGTACTCATAGGCAACGGCTTCGACTTGGCTCATGGTCTCAAAACCAGTTATGCGGATTTCATCAATTGGTATTGGGAGCAACGTGTTAATGGGTTTCGTGGAAATCTTACTAATGTATCAGAAGACCCTTTATGTACGTTTGAACTTTATGATGACGATATACGATGCTGGAATGTGTTCGCATTTCATCTACCACGATTTATCAATAAACCCTTAGGCAAAGATGTTATACAATCAATAATGGAAGATACGTCACGATTTAAAGCGACACTTTCTCCTTTCTTTGAAAGAATTATTAAAAGCATTGAAACAAAAGGTTGGGTGGACATCGAGAACGAATACTATTCAATGCTCGTTCGAGAAAAAGATTACGGAGACCGCATTAAGACTTTGAATAATCATCTGGATTTCTTACGAGAAAAGTTAATTGAATATCTAAACATAGAGAAGGTGAAGAGTTGTACTTTGCATGATGAAATCAAAGACAAAATATATCGCCCAATTGAGTCATGTGAATTATCTGTTAAGGGTAAACAAATGCCAGAAAATTACTATGCTCTCTCAAAAATCATGTTGCTAAACTTCAACTATACAAGCACTCCTGAAATGTATCTGTCTGACAAAGCAACGGTTAACTACATCCATGGAAATTTGGAAGATCCACAAAGCGTTATCTTCGGATATGGGGACGAGTTGGACGAGAATTACAAGAAACTCAAGGAACAGAATGATTTTGAGTGTATGCGACAAGTGAAATCCATTCGGTATCTAGAACATGACAACTATCGTCGTATGCTTGAGTTCATCGAGTCGGCCCCTTTCCAAGCCGTCATTATGGGGCACTCCTGTGGCAATAGCGACAGAACATTGCTTAACACCATCTTTGAACACCCCAATTGTGTTTCTATAAAACCATATTATTATCTAAAAGACGATAGAACAGACACATACTCCGAGCTGACAATAAGTATCAACCGAAACTTCAGCAATCCAAAAAAGATGCGAGACCGTGTGGTCAATAAAGACTATACTGAACCCCTTACAAATTCTATGAAATAATAAACAAATAAGCACGCAAATGGATGTTATAAAAACAAAAAAATTGATAGAAGGTATAATTGAAGATTTATCCAATAATATAGCAATCACAAGCGTATTCAATAAAGTCCAAATCTTAGCCAGTTATCTCAATAACGATGCATTTACACTATGGGTCAAAAATGAGAGGATGGGCTATAATGATGTGCATCAACTGCCCGAATACAGAAAAACGAATGTGGATATTCTTGTTGATGGTATTAGCGGGGGGTATTCCCTCACTAACTTTCCTATTCCCAATGGAATTTTTGGAAATGATGGTATTGAGAAAATCATGCGCACATACAATTGTTTTGATAAAATATCAAATCTTGAACCATTTAAAAACGAGCCAGAAGGGTGTACAAATATTGTACTACCTGTAATTGCATATTCGGAATTAAAAAAGATTTTCCCATACGGTGAAATACATGTTGCATATCATAGGATTCCCAATTTGTTTTTTGCGGGAGTTGTCGATGCTGTCAATTCAAAGTTATTGGATTTCCTATTAGAAATTAACAAAGAAATGGAAATTGACGCTGATTTTAATACAATAAACAAGAAACAATACATTGATAACGTGGCCAATCAAACAATTAATGCGGGTGTTGTGAACATGGGGAGTGGAAATATTACAATTGAGAATAGTCAAGTAATGGGAGGTCACGGTAACAATATGCCAATCTCATCTGACCTAAAAGAGAAAATACAAGAAATCATTGCAGAGATTGAGAAAATCAAAGTTGAAGATGAAGCTGATAAGAATGATATAGCCGAAGAAATATTTGCAATAAAAGAAGAGTTACACAAAGAATCCCCCTCAAAGACCTTAATGAAGCGTTCTCTCAGGGTTTTAAAAACGATAGGTAGCATCGCACAAGAGAAAGTGATTGAACATGGCATCGATCAATTATTGAATTCCCTACCGAAATAATATGTAATTTTGCACCCGAAATAGATATTTGCCAGTCAGGAAAAAACAAAACCACATTATGGATATAGACAAAATACGATATTTACTCAACGACATTGAGAGTGACAGAGTGGAGCGAACAATATCAACCACTAATACTGATAAGTTCGGTCAGGCAATTTGTGCTTTTGCCAACGACTTGCCGAATCTCCAACAGCCGGGATATTTGTTTCTCGGTGTGGAGGATGACGGCAGAGTAAAAGGTATTAATGTTACTGATGACTTGTTGAAAAATTTAGCCGCCATTCGCACAGACGGTAATATTCAGCCGCAGCCGTCAATGACAGTGGAAAAGGTTTCGTTGGAAGACGGAGACATTGTGATGGTGAAAGTAGAGCCGGCAGTATTCCCTCCTGTCAGATACAAGGGGCGTATTTGGATTAGGATAGGGCCAAGAAAGGGCGTCGCCAACGAGAATGACGAGCATATCCTGATGGAGAAACGGCGCTCAAATGTGACATCTTTTGACTCGTTGCCTTGTTTAAACGCAACGATAGACGATTTGGACTTGCAGAAGTTCAAACACTATTATCTCCCTAAAGCCATGAATGACGAGGAGCTGGAGTCAGACCGTCGAGATGTGAAACTCCAATTAAGTGCTTTTGGATTCTTCGATACTCGGTACGACTGTCCGACAAATGCAGGGATGTTGTTCTTCGCAAAGAATCTTCGTCGCTTTATTCCCGGTGCGTATGTCCAATATGTGCGTTTTGCTGGAAAAGACCGTGCTGGGGATATTCTGACCGAACACGAGTTTAAAGACAACCTGTGTACCATTTTGCCCGAATTGGATACGTTTATAAAGACAACGATCTCCAACCGACGCCCGATACCTGTTTCTGCCTTGCAAGAAGAGCAAGTTGCAGATTATCCTGATTGGGCCACTCGCGAGCTTCTGATGAACGCCATCTGCCATAGAGACTATACAAGCAACGGTCCCATTCAATTCTATCAATATGACGACCGAATTGAAATAATGAATCATGGTGGGTTGTATGGCAGAGCTAATGTGGAGAACTTCCCGAATGTGAACGACTACCGGAATATTGTTGTTGCAGAGGCCATGAAAGTGCTTGGATTTGTGAACCGTCATAGTCGCGGCGTTCTGCGTGTACAGAAAGAACTCAAGGCTAATGAGAATGGGAAAGCCATATATGATTTCTCATATCAGACTGCAGTCATGGTGACGGAAAGCAAATCGCCACGAGCAGAACGGCTGATGAAAGAAGCTATCGTCAATGGACTTCTGATGGAAAATGGAGAAAAAAGGTCAGATTTGGCTGAAAACGCCTATAAAAAACAGACAGATTTGTCTGTTTCAGAAGAAAAACAGACACAAAAACAGACAAATTTGGCTGTTTTTGATTTCCCATCGCTACTCGTTAAAAATGTTTATGAGGCCCTTAATATGAACCGCAAGGCAAAATATTCTTGGCTTGCAGACAATCTCGGTGTTAGCGAACGAACAATCCAACGTGCCATCAATGACTTAAAGGAACTGGGTTACATCAACAAAGAACACTCAAAAATAAAAGGTGAGTGGCAGCTACTGAAATAAACGAGGTAGGTGAAGAATAGATAAGAAATAAGATTCTAATAATATGAAGAAGAGTGAATTGGAGTTAAGAAGAGTGTTCAAGAGAAAGATTACTATGTTAGAGAAACTACTTGAACTGACTTCCCAAGAGGAGTTGTTATCTGAACAAAGGAGGGAGTATGCTGCATTGATGGCTGTAGAACTAAGGTCATTATTTTGCCATTCTGGAGGAGATCCTCTTATCAAAAATGCATTGATGGATAAAGAGTTACTATTCCCTTTTTATGATCATATGACACCCCTCAATGAACTAAGCGACTTCATATTAGTAGCTATCCACTCCAACGGGCAATATTGTACATTTGATTCTTCGTTGACTATTGCGTTAGATGGTACGCAAGTTCCTTCTACATGGTTATCATATTATAGCTGGATTAATCACATAGTTGTTGATTTAAAAGCTGCTCAATACCCACCATTAACAAGAGAAAATATCATCAAAATTGTGGCCGACAAGAACGGGGCACATGTTGATCCTGATATACATCCTTTCTTGGAGCTGATAGAAACCAGCAATATAATGCCCTTCAACATTTCCATCGATAATAAGCCATGCAAGGCAGATTGCTGTAACCTACTAAATGAAACTATTTATTCTATTGCCAAGGAAGCTGTATTTGCATATAAATATAAACCTTTGGTGTGGAGTAAGGGAAAGGAGAAGGAAGAGCATAGAATGTTAAGGGTTTTCGACTACTCTTTTGATTCATACAATAGATATAAATACATGGTTTGTAATCCAATAATAAATCAGTATAGCACAAATAGAATATATGGTTGTAAAATATCGGATTTCCCTATAGATTTATCCGAATTATTATTTAAAAACAGGATATTCCCTGCCTATGTGATAAAAGTAGAAGGGATTATTCCTCAACAAGGAAAAAAGGAAAGGAGTAAGTAGTCGTTAATGAGGTTTTCTTAATGGTTCCATCTTAACGTTAATAGGAAATCCGACGACCACAGCTTCCCATTGTTCAATCTCTATACATCACATAAAACTGCGATCCATAGCATTTTAGCAAACATTCACTAATTGACCTTTCCCCGTCCTATTGGTTCGCAAACGCATATAGGTTTTACCAATATGTACTTAGTATTACCTCGCGGGCGATGCTGATTATTTCAATCTGTTAAGGCGTGTTCTTGCTGTTTTGGGGTTATTGGTGAATGATCTACAAAACTTGATGGCTATTCTTTGACAAAAGTGTATCTCATCTGGTAGCGTTCCCCCTCATCGGACTCGAAGCATCGCAGGACGAGTGTGTCACGGGTCAGTTTTTCTGTCTCGAACTCGGTAGGTTTATTATGGCCGTATTTCTCTATTTCAATACGAATGTCACTCTTGCTGTATTGTGTGCTGTCGACATTTATCAGGTATGGCAGCTGAGGCTCGCAGTCGTGGGTGTGATATGTCACGACACACTTGCTTGTGTCGATGAAGTTTAACGAGACGAGGGTGGCAATGCTTGTGTCTTGTTTGTAATTAGTGGGCTCAAAACGAAGATCATATTCATCTTCTTCCGCCCACCAACGACATTCCGCCGCTACGCATTTCCACTTTCCCAAGAGCATCGTGTTTTCGGTTGTGTTTCCGTATTCCGTCGCACTCTTGCATCCGGTCATCATGCCTATGCAAGACAACGCGGTGAGGGTCAAGATTACTTTCCTCATATTTGGATGTATAATGTGTCAAACTTCGCCGGGTTGCATGGTGCTGCCGAGGGCCCGCGCCTGCGGCGCGGGCCCTCAACATTACCCGTTAGTTATTCCTTGCGCCAGCGCTTGAGCTGCGGGAAGTACTGGCGGAGCTGCGCCTTGTACTCCTCAGCGGTGAGGTGCTGGTTGGTGTTCTTGTTGAACTCGTCAACATACTGCGCGCAGAAGTCAATCATCTGCTCCATGGTGCAGTCCTGCGTGAAGTGGCCATCCTTGTAGCAGTAGTGGCAGTACTCGGTGTTGAGGCTGCCGTCAGCGTCGATACCACAGTCTGCAGCGCCGTTCAGCGGCATGCCGCAGCTCTGGCAATAATGCTGCTTGGGGGCACCGGGCTTGCGCTGAAGGACAGCGTAAACCTTGGCCATGATGTCGTTGGCGCGGAGATGGTAGTTGGTGAGCATCTCGTCGGGCGTGCCGCTCTCGCCGAACTTGTCGTCCACGGCCACGTACTCCATGGGCGTGGGGCAGCGGAGGGCGAGCGTCTGAGCCACACTGTCGCCGAGGCCGCCGTTGAAGAGATGTTCCTCGCAGGTGACGACTGCGCCGGTCTTCTTGGCGCTGGCCACGATGGCCTCCACGTCGAGCGGCTTGATGGTGTGGATATTGATAACCTCGCAGCTGATGCCGACCTTCTCGAGCATCTCGGCAGCCTGCAGGGCTTCCCATACGAGGTGGCCACAGGCGAAGATGGTGACATCCTTGCCCTCGCTCAGGAGCTGGGCCTTGCCGATTTCAAACTTCTCACCTTCCGGCAGGAAGCAGGGCATCTTGCTGCGGCCAAGACGCAGATAGACGGGTCCGACGTGCTCGGCAGCAGCCATCGTAGCGGCCTTGGCCTGGTTGAAGTCGGCGGGCACCAGCACGGTCATGTTGGGCAGCACCTTCATCAGGGCGATGTCCTCCATGGTCTGGTGGGTAGCACCGTCCTCACCGAGCGAGATGCCGGCGTGCGAGCCGCATATCTTGACATTCTTGTTCGAGTAGCAGACCACCTGACGGATCTGGTCGTAGACGCGGCCGGTGACGAACTCGGCGAATCCGCCGATGAAGGGCACCTTGCCGCAAAGGCTCAAGCCGGCGGCGATGCCGACCATGTTGGCCTCGGCGATGCCGCACTGGATGAAGCGCTCAAGGTACTCCTTGGCGAAGCCGTCCATCTTGACGCTGCCTTTCACGTCGGCGCTCAGGGCGACGACATTCTCGTTCTTGCGGCCAGCCTCAACAAGGCCTTCACCCATGCCGGCACGCAACTCTTTCATTGATTGTTTTTCGTAGTGGGTCATAATGATTATTTATTTTTTATATGTTTCATCCTTAATCTTTTACCTTTGTCTCACCAATGCCAAGAGCGAGTCATTCTTGCTCTCGGGGTATATGTCACCATTGATCAAATGATAGGTCGCCATCTTGTCCGAAGACAACTTTGGGGACAAAAGCCACCAGCCACAGCAACATTGCCGTGATGCCGAAAATCATGCGTATGTGGTTTGTCTTCATTGTCGCTTCTTTGTTGTTTTTTCGTTTGTTTTCTATCTTTTGGGTTTTATGGGTCTAATGGGTTTTATGGGCAATATGATCATTTCTGCCCATTAGAACCATTCTGCCCACTAAACCCATGACTATCTCGATAGGCCTTCCTCGCTCTAAACATCTCTTCTTTTATTCCTCCGTTCTCGAGGAAGTTTTTCTTCTGCCACTCTATCAGCCCTTTTATCAGCACGTCGCACTGGTGTATCAGCGTGATGGCAATATTGGCGATGGTCTCGTCGGAACGGTCTTTTATCTTCTCACGGTACACAGCCGAATCGAGGTGCCGCTTACAGAACTCGCGCGTCTGCACACAGCGCGGATCGTCGTATGGCCACTGCTCAAGACCGCGGACCCGCAGGTAGTCCTCATAGTCGAGCAGCAACTCGTGCAGCGAGGCGCGGTTGACGTTGGTGAGTTTCATCTCCATCTCCTTGGAGGTCACCCCATCAATGTTCCCCTCTGCCAGATTCTGCTTGCCGCTCCTCGCCGCTTGCACCATCTGGTCTATGGTGCGGTCTCCATTCTGCAGGAACTTATGGGCAAAATAATAGGTAACGTCGTAGACGCACTCCGCTTTCTGGAATGCCTTCAACGTCCTGTAGTTGTTATCCTGCCGTATGAAATCCCTGTTGTCCATTTCTATTTGTCTTTCCACCAGTTATTGTCCTTGTCTATGGCATTGCGGACGGAGTCCCATTGGGGAGTACCGTAAGTACAGTAGGCAAAATCATGAAGCAGCGCCCAACCGAATTGAGCATACTCACTGTCGGGAGAGAATTCCGCGCAACCGATGTCCAGCCTCGAAGAGTTGGGTATGCGGAAATGTCCCCAGTTGCATGTCTCGCTACGCTTCTTGTCATACGCGAGCCAGACACCTTCGTATTGGTTGTTCTCAAATCCGTCAGCATAGTCGATGCCATCCGTGTCGTAATAGAGCTGGCCACCGCGTTTCAAATAAGTGAACGTTGCCTTGCCCGAGAGCATACCGCTTCCATTCGCGGCACTGTCCTCGTAAAAACTGTAGTGGCCATATATCCATCCCGATTCCTGTATACCCAGCAAATCGTAATACGATGCCTCATATTCCCCTATCTCAATTGGCGCCACCGAGTCAAGGATGATGGTTCCAGCGAACGAGCGTATGGTGTCCATGTAACGCGTCCGACCTGTCACACCATACACATACGCATCGCTCTTGTATACTGTGTCGAAGTGGATATAGAAACGCTGGTAGTTCTCCCCTCTGTAGCCATAGGCAGACCACGTCACAGGACATTCCTCCCATCCGCATGGGGTGTCCGTGGAATCATAAGCTACGATGAAGACCGTCAGCGGATTGATGACAGAGGCGGAGATGTCCTGACTCTTCAGGTACTCGAACGTCGACGCCCCCTTGTTCTTAGTACTGCACGACACTGCCGTCAACAGCATCGCCGCCAATATGACGTATACCACTGGTTTGAATCTATTAATATTCCTTATATTATTCATAATATATTATCTTGCGTCTCGAAAAAGCCTTTACGCCATCGGATGCTATGATGGTGCGAGTCAGCCAGTTGCCATGTTCATCAATGTAATCGTAAACATACTCATCGCGGAAATGGACGGTGCCTGTATTCAAGTCATCAGCAACAAGGTCTCCGTTTTGATTGTAATACATGCAATATTTGTAGTCGAGATCAATGGTGCTGTCTTGCTGTCCATTAACGTTATAATACACATAAAGCCCACTAGCTGAGTTGCCCTTCTGCTTTATCTCCCCGTTGGGCCAGTATTGGTAATACTCGATTTGACCATTGGTTCTCACCTCTGCCGGACGCCCCTGCCTGTCATATCGCAGCACAGTCATCGTATCACCATAATCAGAGTAGTCTTCAACAAATTTCCGAACAATTGATACCAGCCGTCCATCGGAGGCATAGTGATAGGTGTCTGTGTAGGGCTCACCAGCAGGGTACGTCTCGCTAACCAAGCGGCCCATAGCGTCATACGTGTAGTACACATCCTCATCACGTCCGTCTTGAGACATATCCAATCTATACTGCAATCGTCCCGCCGGGTCGAAGACTTCAACAATAGAACCTCCGATGACATAGCCGTCATCTGTCTCGTAATAATATGCCGACTGTACGATATGCACCGGTCCTTTCAGGCCATGGTTGCGGCATGTAGGAACAACAATGGTCTGCGCAGCAGCCGTTAGTGCCACCGTGCAGAGTAGTATCGTTGTAAGCAATGCCTTTTTCATAATCTATTCGTAATATAGTATTTTTCTAATCACCTTCAGTGCTCCGCCCCAGTATTCTTCTGTCCAGTTGCCGTGGCTGTCGTAGGTATAAGAGAATGTTTGCTTATATCCTTTTCCGCAATTGGATGCCTTATTGCAGATTACGACCATTTTGACCACATCACCCTGTTCGTTGTAGGTGTAGCGAATGACCGACTTACCGTCGGTTTCTTTCGCCAGACGGCCTTTGGCGTCGTATTCAAATTGCTTATACCTGTATTTGCTTCTGATAGATTTGATTTTGCCGTCGTCGTACCATTCATACTTCTCTTCATCGTCAAAAGCTACGGGGCGGCCGTGGTCATCGGTGACAATGGTATTCGCACCGAGAAGAGCTCCTCCGTATTTACGTACCAGGCGCTCCAGGCGGTTGTCAGCATCATAGTAATAATAGAGTTGATCACCGCAGTCGCCATCGTTCAACACCGAGTCCAGCTTGTCGCTCCAGTAATAGTGGTTATAGCATAGCTGATCCACATTGGACACATACTCCGTGAGCAGCTTTCCGTCAGGGGCAAAAGTACGGAACAGATAGTCGGTGTCCTGCAATTCGGGGTCGTTCCGCATCATGATATCATATTCCCGCACCTCTTTCACATGGCCTTTGTAGTTCGACGCATCGTCGTTGGGCAAAAACCACGGCATCTCTTGCGCCACAGTCCCATAGCAGCCCATCAAGGCCACAAAAAAAAGGAGGTATCTTAACGTCTTGCTTTTCATCTCGTTCATCATGGATTATTCGAATCGACATTGGTTGTCTGTCCCGACTCGATCTGGAAGCGGATGGTCCGCACCTTGCTGTAGGCGATGGAGTTTTGTGGCTTGAGCACCATTTGGTATTCGCCAGGCATCAGGGTCAGCCGTTCGTTCACCTTGTTGGGGTTGAGGTCGCAAACATAGCTCAACACGCCCTCTTTGAGCGCAAATATCATGCCCGACGCCACCTCTTTGGGTTTGGTGATGTTGGCCAAGCCTGGCGTGGGGACGCGCAGGTCGGTGGCCGACGAATTGGCCACAGCCACCCCTTCGAGACGCAACACAGGCATGCAGAGCACCTCCAAATCGTAGAGACCCGCCAGATAGGTGTGTGCCTCGTTGAGATACTGCGTGTTGAGTATCTCCTTCTTGCCATGCTGGCGCACCAGCACGGGGTAGTTGGGCACCTGATAGGTGGTGCGCTTGCCGTCGTTGCGGAGACGCAACGTGCCCTGCTCCAGGGTGACATTCAACCGGTTGACGCGTCCAGCCTTGAATTGTTGGCGTGCCAGATGTGTCTCGGGCATGGTGAAGAGCACGATGTCGTAGGCCACCAAGGGGTCGATGACCATCGTGTCGGGTGTGAACTTGCTGTCGATACTGTATAGCGTGGTGTACTTCACCACACCCGTCTGGCTGTCGTAGAAAGCCACGGGAATCTCTGTCTCGTAGAGATGATTGGTCTCGTCGCTGACACAGAGCACCACTTGCGACTCCTCTTCCGAGAGGCGGAAAATGTTGTAGAGCGTCTCGGTGTACTGCTCCTCGTTGGGCACATGGGTGAACTTGCCGGCACAGTCGAGGCTGTGCTGGAAATTCGACTTATTGCCTATACCCAGTATGAAGGTTTGCACGATGACACCGCTCATCTGCACCTGCCGTGCCACGTCGCAGATGTTGCCGTCGCAGTCGTCCATACCATCGGTGATAATCAGGATAATATTGCGCGATGCCCCCGTAGCGGGAAAATCGTTGAGCGAGCTGGAGAGGGCGCTGCTGATGGTGCAGTCGCCATTGGGCACCAATGTCTTTATCTTGCTCTGGATCTTGTAGTTGTTATCGGCCTCGAAAGGCACCTCCAAGCGTGTGCCGAAAGCGTTCTTGTTGAGGTGCCCGAAGACTCGCAACGCCACCTCGATGTCGTTCTGGTTGGCCACACTGTCGAGGAACTTGAGGAGCACAGTCTGTGTCACCTTGATTTTGGCATCGCTCTGCCAGCGGTCCCACATGCTGTTGGAGCAATCGAGGATGATGAGCACGCGGGTCTTGTCGTTGGCCACCACGGAGCCCTTCATGCCCTGCGCCGAGGCACACAGCACCATCACGAGGAACGATAACAATACAACTAGTCTTCTCATTGTCTGCGATTTAATAATCCTCTCCAGACGGCCGCATGGCCGTCTGGAGAGGGTTGTAACAGGGTGACGCCTATCAATAGTCGCCCAACTCAGTAGCGGGCAACTGTGCCAGCGCCTTCTCGAGGTCCTCAGCGCTGAGGACACTGCCGTGGTACTTGTTGGTATCCTGCATGAAGTCAACGCCATAGCCCATTTTGGTCTGCAGCAGCACCACTACCGGATGGCCCTGGCCTGTGAGACTCTTGGCGCGGGCCATGCCGTCGAGCACCTGCTGCATATCGTTGCCGTTCTCGATGACCACTACCGTCCACATGAAAGCCTCGAACTTGGCACGCAAGTCGCCGAGATCCATCACCTGTGTGGTGGAGCCGTCAATCTGCTGGTGGTTGTAGTCGACGGTGGCGATGTAGTTGTCCACGCCCTTGGCGCCGGCAAACATGGCGGCCTCCCAGATCTGGCCTTCCTGCAACTCGCCGTCGCCGTGGAGGGTGTAAACCAAGTGGTTGTCGCCCGTCATCTTCTTGCCCAGCGCGGCGCCGATACCCACGCTCATGCCTTGGCCCAGCGAGCCGCTGGCCATGCGGATGCCCGGCAGGTTGTGTTCCGTCGAGGGGTGTCCCTGCAGACGTGTGCCGAAACGACGGAAAGTAGCCAACTCGGCCACGGGGAAAAATCCACGGCGAGCCATCGTGCTGTAAATCACCGGCGTGATATGTCCTTGCGAGACAAAGAGCATATCCTGCCCGTCACCCCCCATCGTGAAGGTTGCGGGGTCGTGGTCCATAATATTGAATTGCATTGCCGTCATCCAGTCGGCGCAGCCCATAGAGCCGCCCGGGTGTCCACTTTTGGCAGCGGTGGTCATGCGGAGAATATCTCTGCGTATCTGTCTGGCAATGGTTTGAAGTTCTTGCGTTGTTTTCATTTATATTTTTGTTTTGTAATTGATTATCCTTTTTGTTTTGTCAGAGCGTGAAGACATACTGACGGCCGTTCTGGTCGGTGCCGAAGAGTTCGCCGCCGTGGCGTGTGACGGTGATACTGAGGCTGTTCTCCTCCTCGTCGTGTATGGTTCCACGACCCGTGTTGCCATTCATGGTCACATGGCCCCACACCTTGCCATTGGCGCCATAGGTGGAGATATACAGCGTCTCCTTGCGGCCTGAGGGAGCAGATGCGTTGCTGGTTTTGGCCGGAACAGGAGGTTCGGTCACGACAGGCGATTCGGGATCCGGTTCGGGTTCCGCGACGACATCGGCAACGGGCTGCACAGGCTCAAAAAGCGACGAATCGACCGCCTCGGATTCGTGATTGCCATCGGCGGCCTGCCGGCACGAGAGGGTCATGGACAGCGGAAACGCTATCATAATGAGAGCAAAAAGTCGTGTTTTTTGTTTCATGGCATACATAATTAACGTGGACAAAAATACGAAGATTTTTGCAAATGGGGGCCATTTTCAAAAAAAATATTTTTATTTAGTATAGAATAAAAATAAAGTGTATCTTTGCAGTTTAATTCGCAACAAGCGAAAGAATACAGAACTAACGGATTATTAAATTAATAAGACCTTTATGAATAAAAAAACAATAATAGGCTTGGTGCTGATTTTCGGCATTTTCGTGCTCTACATGATATGGATGTTCGACCCTGAGCAGGCGCATCAGCAGCATATTCAAGACTCGCTGTACCAAGATTCGCTGTACCGTGTCGAGCAGGCAGAGCAGCAACGCCAAAACGAGCAGAAACGTCTGGACTCGCTGAAAGCCATGAATGTCGACGTCGACACGTCGAACACACCGACGATACAGAAGCATTCGCCAGCCCAGAAAGACTCATTGGGAACGATGGCCTGCAACCTCGACAACCCTGTGGTGAACATCACTGTGCAGAACGGAGTGTCGGAAACGCGCTTCTCCTCGAAAGGTGCATCCATTCAAGAGGTCATCCTGAACGACTACGTCACCTTCGACAGTCTGCCGCTGCGCGTAGTGACGCCGTCGGAGGACAACCTGAATCTGCTCTTCGTCCTGGGCGAGAAGAAAGTATACTCCCGTCAGGTGACCTTTGTGCCCTTCATCAACGATGAGCCTGTGGCCGAAGACCGTCTGCTGGAGGTGGCCGAGGATGACTCGCTGACCATCGCTTTCCGCGCCTTCGTCGCCGACAACGACAGTGCCGCCATCGACCCCGACCATTATCTGGAATTCCGCTACGTGGTGCACAGCAACAGCTACGAGACCGACTTCGACATTGAGTTCCACAACATTGCGCAACAAGTGGGTGCTTCGAGCCTAGAGCTGACCTGGAGCAACAACATACCCCGTCAGGAGAAGAACGACAAGAGCCGCGCCAATGCCCGCAACCTGCGCAACGCCAACCCCGAGCGTTTCTTCACCTCGATGTACTACAAGACGCAGGCCGACAGGCCTCACAACCTGAAGGACGGCAACGACTCCGACAAGCAGCTCACGGTGCCTGTGGAATGGATTGCCTACAAGCAGCAGTTCTTCTGCTCGGCACTGATGTCGGACAGCGCTTTCAGCAAGGCCGACAACATGCAGCAGTCGTTCAAGGACACCAGCATGCTGTGCCACATGAGTTCCAGACTGGGCATCGATTACTACGCCGGCAACAACGAGAGCGTCACCGTGAGCATGCGTTTCTTCCACGGCCCCAACCGCTACCGCACGCTGCGCCAGATGGGTCACGGCATGGATCGTCTCCTTCCTCTGGGCTGGGGATTCTTCCTCACACAGTGGACCAGCCGATTCCTCATCATCCCGCTGTTCAACTTCCTTTCGAAATTCATCAGCAACTACGGTATCATTATCATCGTGCTGACACTGATATTCAAGATAATACTGCTGCCGTTGACCTATCCGTCGTACAAGACCAGCGCCGTGATGCGTCACCTGCGTCCCGAGATGGATGCCATCAGCAAGAAATACCCCGACCAGGACCAGATGATGCAGAAGCAGCAGGCCATGTCGGCGTTGCAGAAGAAAGCAGGCATCAACCCCTTGGCGGGCTGCTTGCCGGCACTGATACAGTTCCCCATCCTGTGGGCCATGTTCCGGTTCTTCCCGGCCTCCATCGAGCTGCGCCAGGAGGCGTTCCTCTGGTGCGACGACCTTTCGAGCTACGACAGCATCCTGAGCCTCGGCAACAACGGCATTCCCGGCTACGGCAACCATGTGAGCCTGTTCTGCCTCATCATGTTCGCCGTGCAGATGTTCTACACCTGGTGGACCATGCGCCAGCAACAGGCTCAGGCCCAGATGCCCGGCATGAAGCTGATGATGTACATGATGCCCGTCATGATGCTCTTCTTCCTGAACAACCAGTCGGCCGCCCTGAACATCTACTACTGCGTGAACCTGCTGTTCACCATGCTGATTATGTGGGGCATCCGCATCTTCGTCACCGAGAAACGTGTGCGCAAGACCATGGAGAAGAACAGCGCCAAGATGATGAAGAAAGGCAACAAACAGAAGAAATCGAAATTCCAACAGCGTCTGGAAGAGATGCAGAAAATGGCCGACCAGATGCAAAAACAACAGCAGTCACAACGCAAACACTAAGTGCCTGCCATAAAATTATAGATAACAACAACTAAAAATAAAAAAAGAAATGGTAGTAACACTGATTACCGTATTTATCCTCGGATACATCGTCATCGCTTGCGAGCATCCGCTGAAAATCAACAAGAGCGCCACGGCGTTGCTGCTGGGCACCTTGACCTGGGTCATCTACGCCGTCTTCAACGCCATGTCGGGCAACTTTGCCGAGATTGACGCCTACCAGGACTTCCTGACCCACAATCCCTTGGAGGCCGCCAAAGAGCCGCTGGTGTCGTTTCGCGACTTTGTAGGTGAAAATCTGGTGATGAACCTTGGCGAGACTGCCGAAATCGTCTTCTTCCTCTTGGGCGCCATGACCATCGTGACGCTGATAGAAGACTATCAGGGTTTCCGCATCATCACCGACAAAATCAAGACTACCAACAAGAAACGCCTGCTGTGGATACTCAGCATCCTGACCTTCTTCCTGTCGGCGCTGCTGGACAACATGACGACAGCCATCGTGATGTGCGCACTGCTCAGCAAGCTGATTGCCGACAAGAAAGAGCGTTGGCTCTATGCCGGCATGGTCATTCTGGCCGCCAACGCTGGCGGCGCATGGAGCCCCATCGGCGACGTGACGACCATCATGCTGTGGATCGGCAAGCAGGTCACTTCGGTGAACATCATAGTGAAGACCTTCTTCGCCAGTCTGGCATGCATGATAGTACCTGTGGTGATTGCCGGCATGTCGCTGAAGGGCGACATCCAGCGCCCCGCCGAAGACAAGGACGAGAACCAGATACCGCTGCGTTTCCGCAAGCTGATGCTCATCATGGGCATCTGTGGCCTCATCTTTGTTCCTATCTTCAAGACTTTCACGCATCTGCCGCCGTATCTGGGCATGCTCTTCAGCTTGGCCGTGCTGTGGATGACGTCTGAAATCATACACCGCAAATATCCCGACCATAAGCTGCCCACAGCAGTGTCGACACTGGAGCACGTGGACGTGCCTACAATCCTCTTCTTCTTGGGTATCCTGATGACTGTTTCGTGCCTGAAAGTGGCCGGCATTCTTGGCGGACTGGCCTCAGGCCTGGACAATGCCTTCGGCGACATGAGCATAGGTCAAGAACCCATTGGATTCTTCATCATTGACTTGATTATCGGTATGTTGTCATCGGTTATCGACAATGTGCCGCTGGTAGCCGCCGCCATGGGCATGTACCCCATTGAGGGCGACGTTGTAACCTACGCACAGAACGATCCCTTCTGGGAGTTCCTGGCCTACTGCGCCGGTACGGGCGGATCGCTGCTCATCATCGGCAGTGCCGCCGGTGTGGCCGTCATGGGCATGGAAAAGATAGACTTCATCTGGTATCTCAAGCGCATCACACTGCTGGCTTTTGCAGGCTATCTGGTCGGAGCACTGGTGTTCATTGGCATGGATGTGCTGTTGTTCGAAGAGGTGGACTGGCTGCGCAACCTCAACATCTAGAACCAAAAGATATGCTGAAACCTGCACAGTAGACGCTAAAACTGACAGCAATACAACTACAAAAAGTCTGATATGCAGAATCCTAAAGCCAAGCGCAACCTGCGCAGGTCGGTGCCGCGACGCATATTCAATGTGGTAGTGTATCTATTCGCCATTGCCGGCTTCGGCATCATCGGCGCATGGGGCATCTACAAACTGGGACTGACCAACAACAAGGGCGCAGTGGACAAGAACTACCGCTACCTCATGTCGGTAGAAGAGATGGAAGCAGGGGCCAACGGCAAAGCGCTGAGCGACAACGAGCGCAACGCGCTGTGGATGCAACAGTATCTCAAGCTGGCCGCCTTCGGCAAATACTACCCCGAAAACGCCCAGATGATATTGCACGCTGCGCAGCGTCAGGGCGACCCGCGACTGGTGGACCGCATGATTGCCGCCGCCATGGTCTACACCGACAGCACCAGCGACTACCAGCAGCTCCTGAAAGAGATGACCGCGCTCTACGACACTCATCCGCAACAATACAATCCTTCGGCAATACCCTGGATGGCCACCGAAGATTGGCAGATGCTGCGCGAAAGCATAGTGAAAGACAGCGCATTGCTGAACAAAGCAGGACGCATCACCGGCGTGGAGCCGCGTCTCATAGCTGCCTGTCTGGTGGGAGAACAGATAAGACTGTTCAACTCGAAACGCGAGATTGTGAAACAATACCTTGGTCCCGTGAAGATGCTTTCCGTGCAGTCGCAGTTCTCGTGGGGCGTGAACGGCATCAAAGAATACACCGCTTTGCAGGTCGAACGCAACCTGAAGGACACGGCCTCGATATTCTACATGGGCAAGCATTATGAGAACATCCTCGACTTCGAGACCGAAGACCCCAGCACGGAGCGTTTCAACCGTCTGGTAGACTATCGCAACCATCTGTACTCCTATATCTACACCGGCTGCATCCTGCACCAGACCATGCTGCAATGGAAACGTAGCGGCTACGACATCTCCAACCGTCCCGACATCCTGTGCACATTGTTCAATGTGGGCTTCTCGCAGTCACATCCTCATGGCGAGCCACGCTGCGGCGGCTCGCACATCACCGTGGACGGCAAGACATACACCTTCGGAGCTATCGGCTTCGACTTCTACTACTCCGGCGACCTGGCCGACGCCCTCCCCTACTGGCGACAGCATTTCATAGAGGACAACGGCGTGGCCCTGACGCAAGCCGAGATTGACAGCATCCAGAGCAATGTCAGCAACTGCACGCGTCCCGAGAAAGGAATCGAATACCGCACCGAACAGGAGACTTTGGCATGGTAACAGACAAGCATTTGACCAATCATTACGAATAATAATAAAGACACATAAATAACCATGGAACAGAAAGATTTCGGAAACCACTACGAGCTCAAGAACACCGTGAACTTCTTCCGCAAACATTGGAAACTGCTGACCATAGTCGGCGTCGTGGCGCTGGGTGCATCCATCGGGGCATCGTTCCTCATCACGCCGCGCTACAAGTCGTCGGCCATCCTTTTCCCCACCAGCTCCAACCGCCAGTCGAAGGCCATCCTTGCCACACGTTACAGCTTGGATTTCATGGACTACGGTATTGAGCGCGACTGCGAATACGCCATACAGATACTCTCCTCACAGTCGATGCAAGAGGATGTCTGCAACCGTTTCAACATGATGGAGCATTACGGTATCTCAGCCAACGACCCTCAGAAATACTTCAAACTGAACGAGGCTTACCGAAGCAATATCACAGTAAAACGCACAGAGTTTCTGGGCGTGGAGATTTCGGTGCTCGACGTGGACCCGCAATGGGCCGCCGATATCGCCAACTACATGGCCGCCAACTACGACACGCTGAGCAACCGCATCCAGATGGACCGCGCCACTGATGCCTACAACACCATGAAGGCCGTGTGCGACGAACTGGAGAACGACATCCGCTCTTTGGAGGACAGCCTCCGCGATAACCGCAACAGCCTGTGGCTGTCACAGCTCATCGAGGACAAATGCCAGGAACTGGCCGAAATACAGACCCGCATGAGCGAAACGAAGGTGGACATGGAGCAGACCATGAGCTACAAATTCTGGCTGGACCAGGCCAAACCTGCCGACAAGAAAGCCTATCCGAAACGCGCCATCGTGGTGCTGCTTGGCACCCTCGGAACGCTGGCAGTGCTCATCCTGACCTTGCTGCTGATTGACAGAGCAAAGCGCGAAGAAGAGTAGTCTCCTCTTGACACATCAGGCAAATCACTGACTACCACGATGAAAGAATGGTTCAAGAAGAACAGCGGCTTGCTGATAGCCGTGGCGGTGGCAGCCTCATATCTGGTTGCCAACTGCTACTTGCTTAAGCATGACTTCTACTGGCTGTATATGCTGCCGCTGGCAGGATTGGCCATACTGCTGTTCGTGCTGAAGTTTGAGGTGGGCCTGATGACCATCGCGCTGCTGACCCCGTTCGCCATCGACTTTGCGCTGCTTCCCGGCATGGAGCTTTCCATGCCCGTGGAGCCCATGATGATACTCTTCACCGTGATGTTCTTCTTCCGCGTGCTGGTGGAGCCCAGCTACGACCGGCGCATCTTGCGGCACCCCATCACCATCGTTGTGCTGGCACAGCTGGTGTGGTTTGTGGTGACGTCATGCACTTCGAAGCTGCCTATGGTGTCGTTCAAATACTTCGCCGCACGCCTCTGGTTCGTGGTGCCGTTCTTCTTCGCCGCCACGCACATATTCCACAATCCGAAACGCATCCGTCAGTTTTTCTGGTGCTACGCCATCGCGCTCATCACAGTAGTGCTCATCTCGACCATCAAGACGGTGGGCAACTTCTCTGACCTTCAGACGCTGCACCGCGTCATGCGTCCTTTCTACAACGACCATACGGCCTACGGCTGTGTCATAGCATTGTTCATCCCTGCGGCATTCTACTTCATCTTTTCGCGTCGCAGCCGCGGATGGGCTCGTGTGCTCTACCTCGCGCTGTTCGTCCTGCTGTGTACAGGCCTGATGTTCAGCTATTCACGAGCTGCCTGGATCAGCGTCGTGGCTGCCATAGGCGTATACATGGCTGTACGTATGGGTATGAAAATCAAATGGATGTTGGTATTTTTCGGCCTCGGCGTCGGTGGTTTCTTCTACTACCAGAGCGACGTCCTCTACAAGCTGAGCAAGAACAAACAGGACTCGTCGTATGACCTGGCCGGACAGGTGAAATCCATCTCCAACATCTCCACCGACGCCTCGAATCTGGAACGCCTGAATCGCTGGGCCTCGGCCATGCGAATGTTCAAAGAGAACCCCGTAATGGGCTGCGGACCAGGTACCTATCAATTCCTTTACGCCGGTTATCAACGCAGCTACCAGCTGTCGGTGATCAGCACCAACTCGGGCAACCGCGGCAATGCCCACAGCGAATATATCGGGCCGCTGACAGAACAGGGCATTCCAGGTGCCGCTATTGTGCTGGCGCTCTTCATGATAACCTTTGCCACCGGCGTGCGCGTTTACCGCACAGCGGCGGACAAAAGTGTGGCCAATATGGCGCTGGCTTTCACACTCAGTTTGCTGACCTACTACGTCCATGGCGTTTTCAACAATTTTCTGGATACCGACAAGCTGTCGGTACCATTTTGGGGCTTCACGGCAGTCATCGTTGCCCTCGACATCTATTGCGCCAAGAAAGACCCACCACACTGGAAGACAAAGAATTGACTACTGACAGTGCGCTTCCGGAAGGCAAGGAAAATGCTAAAAAAGCCTAAAAAGGCCACCCCTGCCGACTCAACTACCCCTTTTTTCGTACTTTTGCAAAAATTTTATGGCGACGGCTGGCAGACCAGTCTTCCTAGTATCTCTAGAGCAACCAACCATGAAAAGACTATTCCATAGCACCCTGATATGCTGCATCTTATTAGTTTTTAGCAGCTTTAGCGTCACTGCACAGACCATTGTGCAAGGTAGCCGATTGAACAAAAACACGGTGGCCGAGCACGTTATCGATGAGGCCAGCCGCTACATCGGCACCCCTTATCGCTGGGGCGGCAAGAGTCCGCAAGGCTTCGACTGCGCGGGATTTGTGCGCTTTGTTTACGGGAAATTCGGCGTTCAGCTCTCATCGGGAGCTGCGCCCCAATTCAGACAAGGCAAAAAAGTGAAAGCCAACGAATTGACTAAAGGCGACCTCGTATTCTTTGAAGGCCGTACCATCAGCGGCAACATAGGCCATGTGGGCATTGTTACCGACGTGGCGGCCGACGGCAAGTCGTTCAGTTTTATCCACGCTTCAACATCAGAAGGAGTCGTGATCACCTCATCAAGAGACCCTTACTACAAAAAGAGATACCTGTGTGCCTGCCGGGTCATCGACAAGGTAGTCAGCAATCTGCCCACGGGGGTATAATCCAACACAACAATATGATTGTCAGCTCCGGAGGGTTCCCTTCGGACTAGTGCTCTATCAGGTTCAGAATGTCCGTGAGCTTGGGAGTGAGGATGATTTCGGTGCGACGGTTCTGGGCACGGTTCTCAGGAGTGTCGTTGGACACCTTAGGAGCGTATTCTCCATGTCCACAGGCCTCTACGCGCGTAGGGTCGATGGCGGGGCCATATTGCAGCAGCAATTTGACGATGGCGGTGGCGCGCATGACGCTGAGGTCCCAGTTGTCCTTGACAGCGGTGGAGCCTTTATAGGCCGCATTGTCAGTGTGGCCCTCGACCATAATATTAAGGTCGGTATTGGTCTCCAGCACTTTAGCGAGAGTCTTGATTGCCTCGACACCCTCTTTCGACACCGTCCAGCTAGCGGATGGGAACATGAGCTTGCTATCCATGGAGACATAGACTTTGCCGTCGCGGGTCTCGACATTCATACCCTTGTCGGCAAAGCCGACGAGTGCGTTATTGATTGAGGTGCGGAGCGTCTCAAGCTCTTTGTTCTTGGCATCCAGCTCGGCACGGGCAGCAGCCTCTTTCTTTTCCAGCTCAGCCTGGCGCAGTGCCATCTGTTGTTGACTGGCATTCAGTTCGACTTCGCGCTGGCGGAAAGCTTCCTCCTTATCGCTCAATTCTTTAGTACGTGCAGCGAGGAGATTGTTGGCGCGGTTGAGGTCCTGGTTCTGGCCGGTGATACGCTGGTTGTAGTTCTCTATGACAGTATCGTAACCCATCTTGAGGTTGGCCATCTCGAGACGCAAGTCTGCCAAGGCAGCCGTCTGCTGGTTTTTGGCGTCGGTGAGGTCGACAATCTCGGCGCCCAGCGACTGGTTTTGACGCTGAAGCTCAGCATTTTCCTCCTTCAAGTCGTTGAGTTCGTATACGGTGGCATTGTACTGTCGACGAAGTTGGGCCTCCTTGGTTTCGAGGGCTTCATATTTGCCCAGTGTCACGCAAGAGCTGAAAAGCAGCAGTGCCAAACCACTGGCGAAGAGGGGGGTACGGTTGATGTTGTGCATGATTTCAAAAATGTTAGTATTGTGTATAATAACGCAGAAAGTGCTTTTTTAGTTTGCGGCATCGAAAAAATTTTGCTGCAAAGCAAAAAAAATGTATCTTTGTAAACTTTATTGGTCCTGCAATGCGGGGCTGAATTTTAGATATCATGCTGATAACCAACAGTTACTAACTGCATGGTTATTATTGTGACAAAATGAGAATGTGAAGATGACCGGATTAGAGACATACAAGCGTTTTATCGTCTGGCGCAAGCGCAAAGTGAGCGACCACACATTCCTGCTGGTGCTGAGTGTGCTGGTGGGGTTGCTGGTGGGCTTGGCCGCTGTGGCGCTGAAGACGGCAGTGCACATGGTGAACCAGTGGCTGCTGCACTTCAACGTAACGACATTGGTGGGTGGCAACCTGCTGATGGTCATCTATCCTGCCATCGGTATCCTGTTGACTATCTTCTTCGTACGCTTCATGGCCGGCGGCCACATTGGTCATGGTCTGCCGTCGGTATTGTTGGCTCTGGCCCGCGGTGGCGGCAAATTGCCAGCCAAAAATATGTATACCTCACTGGTGGCCTCGACGCTGACCGTAGCCTTTGGCGGCAGCGTAGGACTGGAGGCCCCCATCGTCTCGACGGGCAGCGCCATAGGCAGCAATGTGGGTCGTTTCTTCCGCATGGAGAGTCACGAAATGAAACTGCTGCTGGGCTGCGGTGCCGCAGCTGCCATAGCAGGCATTTTCAAGGCTCCACTAGCCGGAGTGCTGTTTGTCATCGAGGTATTCATGTTCGACCTGACAGCCACATCGGTGCTGCCACTCATGCTGGCAGCCATCAGCGCATCGGGAATGGCCAACCTGTTGATGGGTAGCGAGGTACAGTTCGCATTCGTGGTGGACGGCAAGGCGCCGCTGAGCCATCTGCCCCAATATGCGGTGCTAGGTGTGCTCAGCGCCTTCGTGTCACTCTATTTCCTTCGTGTCACCGACAAAGTGGAAGGCTGGTTTGCCGCACGGCGCAAGCAAAGCCATCGCGTGCTTTGGGGCACCATCGGCCTTGGCATCCTCATATTCCTCTTCCCTCCCCTCTTCGGCGAAGGCTACGCCTTCCTCACCGAACTGCTCAATGGCAGCAACACCATGATTTTCGAGCACACGGTCTTCTCGCCGCTGCAAGGCAACGAATGGATGGTGCTGGCATTCATGGCGTTGCTAATATTGGCCAAAGCTGTAGCCACAGCCATGACGATAGGCTGCGGCGGCGTAGGCGGAACCTTTGGCCCCTCGTTGGTACTCGGCGGCTTCACCGGTTATTTTGCGGCACTGCTCAACAACCAGCTGGGACTTCCGGAAATGTCGCTGTCCAGCTTCGCCTTGGTAGGTATGGCCGCCGTGATGACAGGTGTGATGCACGCCCCCTTCATGGCCATCTTCCTCATTGCCGAAATCACGGGTGGATACGACCTTATGATTCCGCTGCTGACCGCTTCAGCCATCTCCTACCTCTGCATATCGCCCTTCGAAAAACATAGCATCTACGCACGCAAACTTGCCAAAGAAGGCAACTTGATGACCCACGACAAGGACTCGTCGGCATGGCACCTGATGGATATGCGGCGACTGATTGAGACCAACTTCGTTGTGGTACGCGAAGGCGACACGCTACGCGATGTGGTGGAAGCCATCAAGTACTCACGACGTAACCTGTTCCCAGTGCTCACCAACGACGACAAGTTTCTCGGTATCATCCTCTTGGACGATGTGCGCCACATCATGTTCCAGCCCGAACTCTACGACAACTATACCGTCGAGGGGCTCATGCATCCGCTCTCGGAAGGAGATATCGTGCGCCTCAGCGACCCGCCAGAGGATGTGGTAGCCAAATTCCGCATCGGAAACCGATACAACCTTATCGTCATTGATGACGACGACACCTACCTCGGCATCCTTTCGCGCGCCAACATCTTCTCGGCCTATCGCCGTTTCGTGAAGGAATCCAGTGAAGAATAATACTATTCGCATACTATCAATATTTTAAAAAATGAAAACATTAGTTGAACGTACAATACCCCGAGACAAGTCAGCCAAAGTCATCGTCAGCATCGTTCTGTTGAGCCTGTTCGATCTGATATGTCTGATGATGGTCGTCGTCAACGCCGTATCACAACACAACGCCGCCGAACCCGATTACAATGACCAAGCAGGTATCGTGATGGGCATTGCCGGTGCCTTATTGCTCACACCTTTTTTGCTCTTGAGTCTGCGCAACATACTGGTAGCAAAAAAAGAAAAAATAAGTCTGGACGAAAGAAAGATAGTGGTGGAGACCAAACAGGGAATAATCCACAAGGAGAAAGAGTTTTACTATTTTGATACACGGGTACGCCTGGTGGAGGGCACAGATTCGACACGGCATATCGAAATCAGAGACAGTTCGTCAAGTAAGAACATAATGCGCTGTGCCATAGGCATGGACCGCATACAACAGCTAACTCTCCTGAAACAAATCATCGAGGCTATAGCCCTAGACCGAATCGCAGAGAAGAATGATGCAAAGTAGAACCCGTCCTGGTAAGGCTCTGTTCATCACCCTTGCTCTTTTCAGCACAATTGTTCTAATCACAAGCATCATACTGCTCATCAACAACACTCGTCTGATATGCATGGCCGAGCGATGGATGTTGCTGGGCTCCTTGTTCCTCCTTTTGCTGCTAGTGGGCCGCTGGCTGTGGCGAAAATGCAGTGACGAAGGATTGCCCGTCCGCATCCTCAGTGCCCTGCTTTGGGGCAGCGCAATGGCAATCCTCATCCTGTCGACCATTGCAGCCATCAAGCTGAGCGACAAACGGGTATGCCATAGTGGAAACTACATCGTTTACCAGGAACAACCCTTTATAATAGAAATCGATCCGCTACCCCTAGTGCTCTACAAACGCAGTGGGCTACGTGAGGTTCGGCTGTTTACCGTCGACAGCGAAATACTGGATCCCATTGGCGCAACCCTCCTTGTTGACGAAGAAAACGATTGGGTAACCTTCGAAGCGCAGTGGCATTCAGCATCTGCACAACTCACATGGACCACCCTGAAGCGATATGTCCTCTCGACAGGACAACTCATTGAAAGTCAGGAATACTAACCAAGACCTCATCCTACATTCCACCAACAGACAGCAACGTTGCACATGCCAGTTGGATTCACAGAGAAGTTTTTTTTCTGTTTGTCATACTATTTTGCCGACGATGGCGTTAATATAATTTAACAATAATGCTGCGATGACTGAATTTTTCATAGGAATGGTATGCGGCATCGCTCTGTCGCTCATCTTTGGCTTCGGGCCTGCGTTTTTCACGCAGATTCAGGCCAGCATACACTATGGCTATCGCACATCCAAGGTCATTCCTCTGGGCATTCTGATTGGCGACTTCGCGATGATGATGGTAGGACTGCTGGCCACCTCCAGTCTGAACAGCGAGACCATGACACAGGTCTTTCAGCACGAATGGGTCATCTGCATGGGAGCCCTCGTCATCGCCCTCTATGGAGCCTACCTCATCTGGGGCAAATCCAAGCACACCTCAGAGCAGAATGCCAACGAGAACATATCGCTTCACAATGTCCAACAGCCGCGTCGTCACAGGCTACTGCTACGCGGCTTCCTCATAGTCTTCGTCAACCCTGGCAACTGGGTTTACTGGATTACCCTTGTCACCTTTGTCCGATTTGGCTCCAAGCCAATGGACTTTGGTGAAGCCAGCCTCTTCTTCGGCGGCGTACTGCTCACCAACTTTCTGATAGACAACCTAAAATGCAAGCTGTCCTCGCTGCTGAGACAGATTCTCACCTACCGTTTCCTGAAGATTTTCAACGTAGTGACCGGAGCCGTGCTGATAGGCATCGCCATATTCATGGCCGTGGCCGGATTCACCAAGAGAGACAACACAGAAGCCACTGCCACACGCCAGCAAGAGGTGATAGAGCAGGTCAGCGGTCAGATAGAGCAAGTCAGCGGTCACTACAAAGGAATCAAGCTTCCCATCATCACCCTCGACTCGCTAAGGCAACGCGTTCCAAGGTCCGACAGCAATCGCCACAGACAACACAACCATCGCCGCTCCACCAACAAGGTGCAGCAAAACAATCAGGGAAACAAAAAATGACGGGGGATTACAATCCCAACTTTTTCATCATCTGCGGCTTGATTTCCGTGGGGAATATCTGTTGATATTCATCCCAGGTGTAGCGCTGCGAGTCGCCATTGCAGAGATACCACAGCACCATGGAGAAATCATAGGCCGACTGATAGCCTTGCAGAATCTGCATCAGGTTGCCCGACTTGGTGAAGACTGCGAAGGATGGATAGCCAATCTTCTGGCCCAGGATAGCTCGTGTAAATGAGTGTGTCTTACCCGATTGGGCATTGGTATACTTGGTGCCGTTCCAAGTGAAGGTGGTATTGCATTCGGCATCGAAATGCACAGGAATATAGTATTTGTTCAGGATAGCGGCCACCACAGGGTCGGTAAAGGTATCACGATCCATCTTCTTGCACCATCCACACCATGAGGTATAGAAATCTATGAAAAACAACTTGTTGTTGCTTGCCGTATTCACTTGCGAGGCCTGCTCAATGGTCTGCCACTTCACCTGAGCCTTCACTGTGCTTCCGATTCCCATTGCGACAAATGCCACCAATAATATAGCTATTTTTTTCTTCATTTTCTTCTTTTAAACTATTGATTCTTATACATTGAATTGGGGTAACGCAATATACATTCTTATATTGTGTCCTTTAACAAACTTTATGAAAAAGTGGGAATAGAATACTTTGTTTTATCCATCTTCCCCTTTGATTCTATTCTTGTAAGGCAATCCGAAACCCAATATTAATCCAACCTTCCCACAACTTATTACATTGTTGACTCACAGCGGTTTACGTCACTGCAATTCTTCGATCCTGAGTCACTTCTGTCTCTCCGATATAGTAATCAGACAACGTGACCTCATTGTTCGAATTGCCTGAATCATCATAATCTTCTCCCATCGTAAATATTCCACCTTCAACAAATACCATTGTGAAACGGACTCCCTTTACATTGAAAGTCTGCTTTCCTTTATCATTTATGCCCATCCATTGAATGCCACAATCAGCATCATGACAGATATCATCATCTTTCTCATATTCAAATCATTAAACAATCTTTATACTCACCACTCCACCTGCCAGTCGCCCTCTTTTTCGTTTTTGTTGGGGTCGTATTCCTCTTCGCGGTCCTGACGGTCGCGCACACGGAAAAGTTTGCCCAGCCAATCGTCTTTTTTCGACTTGGTCTTGCCCGGATTGGCCTTGTCCTCCTCGATAATTTTCTCTATCTGTGACACAAAGTTAGCCACATAGGCTTCCGAGACGTTCTCATCCTTATGTATTTGGGCGCCAGTATAGTAATGTCTAATGATAGAGTCGTAGGAAAAGCCTAGCGCCACCATCCGGATGGTGCCCTCCTGACTGAGGCCGACACCGTGGCCATAGCCGCGTCCGTGCAACACCACATCGTTGGAACTGGGGTCATTGGTCACAGTGAAGTAGGTCGACTTGAGCTTGAAATCGGTGCGCACACGCGTCAGGGGCACGCCGACAATCTTGCTCTTGCGCTCAGTCTGTTCGAAGCTGAGCAGCTCGTTGCGGACCTCGGGGTCATGAATGTTGACTTTATGGGTGTTGGCAAAATAATTGAGCCACTTGTCGCGGTTGATCACCTTGGTCCATTCGCTCTGCCGCATACGATACGAGAAGGTGTCCTGCACCGAACGCAGATATGGCAGCGCCGCACGCCATACATCCTCTGAGTTGCAGGTCTGCCCGCCCGAGTTGGAATGGAAGGGTGTCTCAATGAGGTGGCCAGCTTCGTCGACTATCATTTGGCCTGACGACTGCATGGTGCCCAGCATGATGTCGGGCCGCACACAGCGGTTCAAATAGGCCTGACAGTGCACCTGGTCGCAGAAATTATAGCCGTCAGCCTTGTGTTTCTTGATATTACGCATGGCCCAAGTGCGCGAGATGGTAGCCTGGATGCGGAAAATGTCGCTCTGGGTGCCATAGATTTCCGACTGCACCACGCCAGCGAGATATGTCTCGAATTCCACCTCGTTGATAATTCGAAGATTAGACTTGTCGAAATTCGACACCACCAAGTCGCCCTCGTAGGTACGCTGAGTCACATTCTTGGGGTTTAAGCAAAGAATGCAGGCCGTATCGGTAGCACGGAGCACAGCATTGCGATAAGTGCCATACTCATAACCGTTGACGGCGACATAAACACCAGTTGCCGTTGCTTTTAGCTCAACCGACATTCCCTCGCCCAAATCGGGCTCGAGCAACAGCGTGTCGTTGGCGTAGAGGTTGTAGAGTCCCAAATCGAACGACACATAGAGCGTCTCAATCTTGTTGTTCGAAAAGAGACGCACCTTCACCTTTTCCGCCCGCAGCGGGAGGCAAACAACCAGCAACATGACAATAAACAGTATTCTTCTCATTTCGAACTAATTATCTTTAGCAGCCAACTTCACTATCTCCATGGCGGTGCGTTCCGAAGCACCCACGCCACCCAACAACTTTGCCACCTCGTCGTAGCTCTCCAACATCGTCTGACGGGCGGCAGCATCTTCGGTAATCATACGGAACTCCTTGTCGAGCTGTTGGATATTGAAATCACTCTGTATCAGCTCATTGACCACTTTGCGGTCGGCTATGAGGTTCACCAACGATATGAAGCGGATGCGTTTGCCTATCAGGGGACGTGCCACAAGCTCGGTGAGTTTGTTACATTGATAGCAGACCACTTCCGGCACGCGGAACAGCGCCGTCTCCAACGTGGCGGTACCCGAGCAGACCAGAGCGGCATAAGACTCCGACAACAGGTCGTAGGTGCTGTCGAAGACCATCTCAATGTCGGCATCTGACGGCAACAGCGAGCGATAGAACTCACTGCCTATCAACGTCATGCCTGCCATCTTGAAACAATACTCGGGATGTTTGCGTGCCACCTTGGCCATCAGCGGTATGGTACGTCTAAGTTCCTGCTTGCGGCTGCCGGGCAGCAGCGCAACGACAGGCTTAGCCGACGACATCCCAGTAGCAGGTTGTTGTGACATGCGCTGATGGTAGTTTTCCACCTCATCGAGCAGCGGATGCCCCACGTAAGTGGCTTGTGGAAAGCTGTTTTCGGCATAGAAGCGTTGCTCGGTGGGCAATATGTAGCAGAGTTTGTCGAGGTCGCGCCGCATAGGGCGTATGCGACCTTTCTTCCATGCCCAGATCTGCGGAGAGATGTAGTAGAGATTCTTGATGCCCTGACGGTGGGTGAACTTGGCAATCTTCAGGTTGAAGCCAGGGTAGTCGATGAAGACCATCACATCGGGGCGATACTCCTTGATGTCGCGCTTGCAGAAACGGATATTGCCCAGCACTACAGGCAGATGGGAGGCCACTTCAACCAGACCCATATAGGCCAGGTCGCGAATGTGGCGCACCTGCGTGGTGTGGCCCTGCGGAAAGGTCTGTGCGGCGGCAGCCATCAGGTCGCCACCCCAGAAACGCACCTCGGCATTGGCGTCGGCACGAAGCAGCGCCCTCATCAGGTTGGCGCCATGCAGGTCTCCCGAGGCCTCACCAGCTATGATGTAATACTTCATTTCCCTTCAGTGTTTTACAGGTTCTGCCATGCGGCTACTTCATTCCCACATACTTGATATACAGGTAAGTATAAACCAAAAAAGTCAAGAAAAAGGCAATCACCAGCCCCTTCAATGTCATCGGACAACTCTTGTCGTGGGCGTAATAGCGCACCAACAATATTGGCAGGATGAACATGGCTGCGAACCAGTTGATATGCTCAAAAGGCACGATGCCGAAGAGCAGCAAGGCACCCCACAGCAAGGCTCCCACCAGTATCTCGACAGCCAGACAGATCAACACCCCGGCGGTGTAACTATTATGATTAAGCAGTTTCTTCATGATTGAGCATCAGTTTAGAATGTCGGCATAGCGACTGGTTAACAAGGGGATAGAATCGCTATGCGTAGAGTCGATGGTTCCAGGTACAATGGAGATATAGCCATTGCGTAGCGCCCATAGGTCGGTATCTTCGCCGTTGTCGAGCTCCTCGAAGCGGCCAGACAGCCAATAGTAGTCATGACCGTGGGGATCCACGCGGCGCTCGTAGCTGTCGACCCAGCGCGAAGCACCCTGGCGACAGATGCGAATGCCTTTTATCTCATCGTGTTTCAGATTGGGAATATTGACATTCAACGTAATACCCGCAGGAATGCCCTGCTGCAACACCTGTCTGACGATGGTCTCCACGTAAGGCAGAATTTCCTCGAAATCACTCTTCTCGCGATAGTCCACCAACGAGAAACCTACCGCTGTCAGCCCATCGCTGCAGGCCTCACGCACGGCACCCATGGTGCCGGAATAGAGTTCGTTGATGGATGCGTTGCTACCGGCATTGATGCCTGACAGCACCAAGTCGGGCTTGCGTGGGCAGAAATGCCCCTCTGCCAACTTCACACAATCGGCCGGCGTGCCTGTACAGAAATAGACCTTGCAATCGTCCTGGATATCGACGGCCCGGACACGCAGCGGAGTCTTTGAGGTGATGGAGTGGCTCAGTCCCGAACTGTTGTGACGTGGTGCCACCACGACGACATCGCCATACTTGCGCGCCACGCGCTGCAGCGCAGCGATACCTGCTGACTGATAGCCGTCGTCGTTGGTGATAAGTATGAGGGGGCGCATAGTTCTATTCCAGTATGATTATTTGATTATCAGCGTGCAAAGGTCGACTTGTCCTTGCCCAGGAAGAACGAGGCGGGCTGCAAGATGTTGTCAAAAGAGTAGTATTGGATCAGCACCGTATCCTTGTTGTCGATGATGGCGTAGAGACGGTTGAGGTCGAACACCTGATACATCGTCGTGTCGGGCATGGCGCGGACATCGTCGGGGTTGGAATACTTGATGTATGTCTTCACCTCACGGCTGTTGCCGTCGATGTCGGTGATACGCAAGATGGTACGCGGAGCCCGCGAGAAAGTGGTGTCCAGCTCGGCCTTCGGCACGGCACGGGCATACTCGTCGAAATTGAGATGCACAAACGAGGAGAGCAGCTGACCTACGCGCAGCGAGTCGAAACCGTTGACACGTTGCGGCGGGTTAAGCAGCTGGAATGCAAAGCCGTCACCGTCGCGCACCACAGCGAAAGACTCCTCGGGCATCGAGGGAATGTCCAACTCAATAGAGGCAATCTGTTGCACCGGCAGGTCGACAATCTTGTGGCTACGCCACGCCAGGGGGTCGACGATGAAGCGCGGCAGCAGGCAGCCGCGGAAACCCGGGATGTGGATGACGTATGGGACATCGTCGCCTTCGCGATACATGTAGGTCCCCAACATATCCTGCGTGTCGTGGCCTACATAGAAGGTACGGCATTTCTCGTAGGGGAAGAGGCGCAACTTGCCGCCGAACCATTTGATTCTGTAGTCATTATAGTACACTTCCACCTTGATACTCTTGGCAGCCATCTGCTTGATGATGTTGGGCACGGCGGCCTTGTTGACCTGGCTACGGATGCGCATCTTGGAGAGTGTCTCAAGCATCAGGTCAATGAGATGACGGCTCGCTGGCCACTGGTTATCCACCAGCCAGCCTTCGTCGCCGCCCACATAAGTGAGCAGCAGTTCGTTGTTCTCCTTGTCGGCCATGTATATCTTGGTGAGACGACCCGGCTGGGCGGCCTCCTCAATCTGAAAGTCCTGCTTGAAAGTCGCTTTGCGGTTGTGTGTAACGGTCACCACGACTGCCATGACACCCAACACCACTATGACAGCGACGATGATGATAATTTTGATGATAATATTGTTGCTTTTCTTCATGAGTCTGTATGAGTTAAAGAGTCGTTATTTACGTTTCTTGTTTTTGTTCACACTCCGGCTGTAGCGGAAGTGGCGCCAAGCGAAGACCAACGCGGCCAGCAGCAGCACCGATACAATGGGCACCACGGTGGTGGCGAGCTGATAGACTACGCGTTGCTTCTTGACTTTCACCGCGTCGAGACGGCGGGTGGTGATGTCGCGGTGACGTGCATCGATGAGGTATTTGTCGCCAGCAAGATAGTTTATTGCATTGAGGACAAAGGTCCGGTTGGCAAACATCACATCTATGTGTTTGTCATAGCCGAGCGGCAAGGGGAATATTCCATCTTCGGTAGAAGCAATATCATTGCGAATGATATCGCCGTCGCTGACCACAATCATCTGTGTAGGCTTGTCACAACGGTCCTTGTAGCCCATCTCGGCGATGGAAGTGAAGGAGTTGGCCAAACGATTGCGCCACATGGACTGGAACTCGCCCTCCAGCAGCACCGCCACCGGCAGGTTGCTACGGTTGAACAGCTGATCGTTGAGCGGTATAGTGATATCGTCAAGCTGCACATGTGCCGGCGCATTCTTGATGTGCACATGGTCCGAGGTCGTCAGCAGCACAGTCTTATCAATATCATTGTTTATCAAATCGATACTACTGATAAAATCCGTCTTCACCTCATCCAAGTTTTTCACAATGGGGTGGTCCGAATTTGATTTCAGTGTAGGAAAGTAGTACCATGGTGGATATATCTTACTGTTATCGGAGACCACGATGGGTATATTTCGACACCGGTAATCCATGATGAGGTCGCTGTTGATGCGCACGCCATAGTTGAAAAACATCTCGTCGAGACCCAGCGGCAGGCGTGTCGAGAATGTTTCGCTCTTATACTGCAGACTGTCCATGTCGGCGTCAAGGGCATCGACCAGCCACAGTATTTTGCCACCATACATCACATACTGGTCCAGAATGTAGAGATCCATGTCGCTGAAAGGCTCGATAGGCTTGGGAACAATCAGCACGTCGAACTTGTTGGCAATCTTGATGGTAGAATCCGGTGTCAATATGCGGCCCGTCAGGGCATTGATGTTCTGATCCAGCAACACATTCTCCACCGAATAGTCCTCCACCAGCGCCATCTGGATATCGAAGATGTCTATGCGGTCCAGCTCGCCGTGCCCCAACAGGAAGCCCACACGCGGTTTCATGACACGCGTCAGGCGGCGGATGGCGGTGACAAAATTGTACTCGAGGTTCTCGATGGAGGCGGTGATGGCATCCTCGTTCACCACATTAGCCTCGCTCACTCTTTCTGTTGCACTGCCCGCCTGAAGATCCAAGGCCACGTCGCTACCACGGTATGACACCTCGACGATGGGGTACACATTCTGTTGTTTCAGCAAATTATCATCCCCTGAGACTATCTTCTTGGCCCCCACGCCCTTGCTGGCGAGTTTCATGTCGAATTGCATCAACTCGTTTTTATCGGTCATGTCGTTGGGGTTGGTGAACTCGTATTCCACATTCTTGTTGTAGGCGCGGAATTGGTCGAGCATATCTTTTATCTCGTTGCGGAAACGGCGGTATTCGGCTGGCAGGTCGTCACCGTCCAGGTATACGCGGAAAAGGATGGGTTCGTCAATGCTTTTCAGCAAATCCTTGGTCGAGTCGGAGAGCGTGTAGCGCTTCTCTTCCGTGAGGTCGAAGCGCGTGAAGATATAGCTGCTGATAATGTTCACGAACAACACCACCAGCACCAAGGCTCCCAGCTCTATCAAATGGAGGAGTAACAGATTTCTTTTTTTCTTGCTTTTCATGTGTTGCAAAGATATTTTGCCAAAAACAATGTCATTGAGTAATTTATAGTTGCCACTTGCGCGACAGCAGCACCGTGCGCGTCAGCATGACGAACAGGGCGATGACCGACAGGAAATAGACCAAATCGCGCGTGTCTATCACACCGCGGCTTATCGAATCGTAGTGAATGGCGATGCCCAGATTACGCAGCATCAGCGCCAGATGCCCATGTGTCATCAGGTAAAGCCCGTCGAAGCCTTTGAAGCAGAAGAAACTCAGCAGTGCGGCGATGATGAAGGCCACTATCTGGTTGCTTGTCAGCGAAGAGGCAAAGAGTCCGATGCTCACGAAAGCGCACCCCAGCAGCAATAAGCCAATATAGGAACCTATGACGCTGCCTGTGTCGATGTTGCCTACAGGATCGCCCAACCGATACACAGCCCAATAGTACACCAACGTGGGCAGCAGCGAAATCAGCACCAGCAGCGAGCCTGCCATGAATTTGGCGAAGACAATGCTGAACTCACCCATCGGCTTGGTCAACAGCAGCTCCATGGTGCCGTTGCGTTTCTCTTCGGCAAACATGCGCATGGTGATGGCCGGAATGAGGAAGAGGTAGAGCCAGGGGCTCAGCAAGAAAAGGCCCTCGAGGCCGGCATATTTGTAGTCCAGCAGGTTGAAATCGGTGCGGAACACCCACAGCAGCAACCCCGTGAAGAGCAGGTAGACCACCAAGGTCAGGTAGCCCATCACCGAGGAGAAGAAGCTTGAGATTTCTTTCTTGAAAAGCGTAAACATTGCTAGTATGTAAGAAGTTATGTGTTAGTTGGTGAATTTGATTCGTTTCGATGCGTTGGAGCGGCCCTGGTACTCACCAAAGGAGAGGTCAAGCACCGTCTCGAAGAGCAGCTGTGTCGCTTTGACAATGTAGGTGCGGTCGATGTTCTCAGTCATGTCGCTGGGCACACGCACGTGGCGGCTGCCACCCATGTTGGTAATGTTGATCGACGGGATGCCCACCTTGAAAAAAGCGGTGGCATCGCCGACTGGAGAGGTCTTGAGGCTCGTCACCATATCGCGTGTGCAATAAAGGGAGTCTACCTTGAGGGCCACATTCCACAAGTCGGGATAGCGCATATTGCCCAACACCAGGATGCTGTCGCCCATACCTATGCTGTTCACATCCACATAGGCCTCGATGCGGTTCAGCGGTGTGAAGTTGGAGACGAAAATGCGCGAACCCAGATGTTGCTGTTCGCCAGCCGAGAAGAGCACGAAGATCACGCTGCGGTTAGGCTGGTCTGGCGATTCGGAGAGCATACGGGCCACCTCCATCAGCGCCGCCACACCCGTGGCGTTGTCGTCGGCTCCGGGGAAAAGGCATGTGGTGCCCTGCATTCCCACACCATCGAGTTGAGCTCCCACCACGACATATTCGTTGGCCATGGATCTCTTCACTCCAGGGTAGATGCCTATCACATTGGCAGTCAGCGCGGCGGGATGATAGTTGGCATTGACGTCGATAGCGAACTTTTTGCGCAGGTGGAACGACTGGGGCTCATGCCTGTTCTGCAGAGCCTGCACAGCCTCGTCGAAGGTAAGTGTCTCATTCTTGAGCAGTCGGCTGGCACAGTCACGTGTCGGCATGATGATGGGGAAGGTGGCCAGATGGGGCAGCTCGCCGCCGTATACCGTGCCTTGCACCTCGCCCGAGGGGCACGATACCGACATGTTCACCACCACCAGTGCGCAGGCGCCGTGCTTCTGTGCCACACGGGCTTTGTCCCTGACGTAGCGGTAGTTCTCGGTCACCTTGCTGGGCAGCCAGCTCGGCACGCCGCTGAGCACCATGACGATTTTGCCCTTTGCGTCGACCTTCTCATATTCGTCGAAGGCGGGGCTGTCGATGCCGTAGCCGCAGAACACCACCGGCGCTTCGGCATAGCCGCGCCCTGTCATGCCGGCGCAGACGAAGTCTTTGCCCAGCACATACACCTGACGGGCGTCGTTGGCATTGACATAGCTGTTGAAAGTGCAGTTCTCGATTTTGTTACGCTCGGTCTCAAAGTATTGTGCCCACTCGCCTTTGTAGGGCTGCACGCCATACTGGGCCAGTTGTTCTATGACGTAGTCCGCCGCCTCCATGTATCCTTCGGTGCCCGCCAGGCGTCCTTCGTATTTCGACGACGAGAGCTCGCGGATGTGGTCGATGAGGCTGTCGATGGAAGGGGTCTGCGCCACCATGCGGAGGGGGCACAACGCTACCATGACAACGGCAAAAACGAGTACTTTTCCTATTTTCATTTCCCTATTATTATTATATATTATTAATAACAAACCAATTAGCACACTCCGAACGGAATGTACCAATAGGCAAAGATACGAAAATAAATGATTATTCAAGCCATAAAACCAAAAAAAGTTCTTCGCATGCCCAACCCGACAGTGGCAACCGGCACAAACAAAGGCCGACGACTCACCAGGTCGCCGTTCAATGCCTATTGGCGTTGATCAAGTCGAGGATGCTCTTCTTGTCGTTGCTGAATGTCAGCACATCAGTGGTTTTGTAGTAATTGTCGGGGTCCATACAGTACGGGAAGGCAAATATGAGGAATTCGACCTGACTGGTATTGAAGTCGAAAGTCTCGGCCATACGGGCTATCTGCGACGACAGCAGATGGGCTGTGGGCACCATGGTGCGGCACAAAGCCATGCGGTCGCTGTCGAACGACTGGGCTTTGAGCCTCATCACCATCGAAGCCACCTCCTCTTCGCTTGCCACCCACAACGTAGGCTCGGGTTGCGGCGCCGCGACTGGCGGTTCAGGAGGCCAGTTGCCGGAGCCGCCGACCATAGTCGGCACAGGATAGTACGACAGGTGGCAGCCTTTGGGCTCCACATCCACCCGGTCGCCTTGACGCTCGTAGCTCACCAGCACCTCTGCCCTGGGCGACACCGGGCCCAGTGAGAAAACGACGGCACGCTGCTGCGGATGCCCCAGCACTACAATCACCTCGTGCTGCACGGGTGCAACATCGCTGAGCTTAACGTAACCTTGAGGCACCTTGTTCAACGCATAGCCGTCGAGGTACACCATGAAAGTCTCCCCGTGGCGTGCGCGGAATTCCAGCTGGTTCCGTCCTGCGGGCGGCATATTCTTCTTCCTGTTGTCGTGTGTTCTGCTGCCTGGCTGGGCCACCGCGGCGCCACAGACAACGAGCATCATTATCAGCGTCAATACTCTACGCATAGTTGCTGCACTGTTCATATTGCTTCTTTTTTATTATTAACGCATCCGGACTGTTATTAGTATGCCTGCGGCAAAAAAAAGACTCTAGAGATTCATCATCAAAGTGCACCACAGTTGGCAAAAAATCCAGATAATTGTGTATCTTTGCAACATGAATGCCGACCACGACAACATTGCCAACCCTCTCGACAACAGCGAGGTAGCCAGCCCCGAAGCCCTCGAGGCCATGGGCATATCGCAGCCTGTCTACGCCGAGCTCTACACCATTGTGGGTCATCAGCCCACCGTCGACGAGCTCAGCACACTGCTGGCCATGTGGACCCTTTCGGGACGTCGGCAGGGGCTACTGTCGTGGCTCAAGGGGCAGCCCCACATTGCCCAACGGAACGACTACATCGTCAATGATGCCGAGCCCGAAAGCCAAGCCATCCGCGAGCCGCGCGTGAAAGACTGCCTCGACATCGCCCGTCAACTCTTTCCGCCACGACACACCTCGGCACCACCGCAGCACGACACCTTGCGCCACAGCGGCGACGCTCTCTACATGGTCGGCGATGTCTCCGAGCTCTTCGTCAACTCCGACTATGGCCGTCAATACCTACACCTCGTCGAGAACGCCATCACCCTCGACTCCAACGACGAGACACGGTCTTATATTGAAATGATTCTCAACGCCTTTGCAGACAGCGGAACAATCCTCACGCAGTGTCCCGTAGGCCGCGGGGGCCTCTTCGGCACGCTGCTACGCTGTGCCGCGCCTGCTGGCCTCGGCTTCGACATCATCTGCTGCCGCGAGGTGCGCCTCGACGCCTTCCTTTTCGGCGAGCAGGGCGTGCGCTACCTGGTGAGCATAGAGGAGCCTCAGGAGGATTTCTTCCTCGTGAAACTCACCGAGGCGCGTCTCAACTGCTGTTTCCTGGGCCGCGTCACCAAAGGCCGCATCGTCGTCGACAGCATGGACTTTGGCCCCGTAGGAGCCTACTCTCCAAGGGAGTGACGACAGCATGCAAAAAAGCGCCGGAGGGGAGACCCTCCGGCGCCTACATATCTTCCTCGAAAAAGTGTTATCGCTCAGCAAGCATCAGCTTACTTGGTGACCATCTTTTTCTCTTTAATACGAGCTTTCTTACCAGTCAGATTGCGCAGATAGAAGATACGGGCACGACGCACAGCACCGTGTTTGTTCACGTCAATCTGCTCGATGAACGGCGAAGCGATGGGGAATATTCTCTCCACACCCACACCGTTCGTAATCTTACGTACAGTAAAGGTCTCAGTAGAACCACTTCCGGAACGCTGAAGAACGACACCCTGGAAATTCTGGATACGCTCTTTGTTGCCTTCCTTAATTTTGTAATGGACAGTGATGGTATCTCCGGCCTTGAACTCGGGGAACGACTTGCGCTCTACCGTATTCTCTACATATTGCATTAATTCTGTTTTTCCCATGATTTCAAATTTTTACAAGGTTAAACATTTATTTCTTTACCATCTTCACAACAGCAGTGAACGCCTCGGGGTTGTTCATGGCCAGGTCGGCCAACACCTTGCGGTTGAGTTCAATGTTGTTCTTGTGCAATTCGCCCATAAACACGGAGTAGGAAATACCGTTCTGGCGGCAGCCAGCGTTGATACGGTTAATCCACAGCGAACGGAACTCACGCTTCTTGTTCTTACGATCGCGATAGGCGTAGGTCTGTCCTTTCTCCCATTTGTTTTTGGCTACTGTCCATACGTTTTTACCTCTGCCCCAGTAACCTTTGGTGCGGTTGAGGATTTTTTTTCTGCGTGCTCTAGAAGCAACAGCATTTACTGATCTTGGCATAATCTTTAATTTTTTTTCGTTTAAGCGGCCGCCCTGTTCCTTGCGTCGTGGTGTCGGTGGCAATGCCTCGCCGGCTTCCCGATGCTGGCACTGCGGCTCTTTGGTGCTCTAAACAATGGTTAATAACTCCTGTCTACCCTCCCGGGCCGACTTCTTTTTTTTACTTCAGCAGACAATTACATTCCGCTGTTCAAAAGCATCTGCTTCACGCGCTTCTGGTCGTCACGACTCACCAGCGTGGTGTGGTCGAGATTGCGCTTCTGCGTCGTCTCCTTCTTGGTCAGAATGTGACTGTGATAAGCGTGCTTTCTCTTAATCTTACCAGTGCCGGTGAAAGCGAAACGCTTCTTGGCACTTGCTTTACTTTTCAATCTAGGCATTACTTTACTGTTTTTTTTGGTGTTAAACTAATATATTTAAGGAAGATACGTTCATTTCTCCATAGCCCTTGGAGGCTTATTTCTTTGGGGCTATCAGCATCAGCATTCTCTTGCCTTCCAGTTTGGGCATCTGCTCCGGCTTGCCGTATTCCAGCAGCGCCTCGGCGAACTTCAGCATCTGGGTCTCGCCCTGCTCCTTGTAGACGATGGCGCGACCTTTGAACAGGATTTCCACCTTCACCTTGTTGCCCTCTTTCAGGAAGCGGATGGCATGGTTAAGCTTGAACTCGAAGTCGTGGTCGTCGATCTGCGGACTGAGACGGATCTCCTTGACCACTATCTTCGTCGACTTGGCCTTCATCTCTTTCTGCTTCTTCTTGAGCTCGTAGGTGAATTTCTGATAGTCAATGATTTTGCATACTGGCGGATTGGCGTTGGGCGAAATCTCTACCAGGTCGAGTCCTTGGTCGTAAGCCAGACGCAGCGCGTTGCGCGTAGGCATCACCGTGGGCTCCATGCCTTCACCGACCACACGGACCATTTCGGCCGTAATCTTATCGTTGATGCGGTGTTCGGGCTCCTTTTTCACCGGACCCCTTGTTTTCTGTCCCCTGACTGGGGGTTTGTTGAATGGTGTTGCTATAACTTTTTTCTCCTATTTTGGTTAATAATATATGTATTCTATAATTTAACGCCTTTCCAAGGCTTCTCCTACATCAACTGTTCTATCTCTTTGTTTATCAGCTCGGCGAAAGCTTCGGGCTTCATGCTGCCCAGGTCGCCGGCACCCTGACGGCGCACCGACACGGTACCCTCGCCAATCTCCTTCTCGCCCATGATGAGCATGAAGGGATATTTTCCCAACTCGGCATCGCGGATCTTGCGGCCTATTTTCTCGCTACGCTCGTCGACAGTGCCGCGCAGGTCCATGTTTTCCAGCTTGGCCAGCATCTTGCGGGCGTCGTCGACATACTTCTCGCTGACGGGCAGGATGATGAACTGCTCCGGCGTAAGCCACAGCGGGAACTTGCCGCCGGTGTGCTCTATCAGCACTGCGCAGAAGCGCTCCATCGAGCCGAAGGGGGCGCGGTGTATCATCACGGGACGGTATTTCTGGTTGTCGCTGCCGATGTATTCCAACTCGAAGCGCTCGGGCAGGTTGTAGTCCACCTGGATGGTGCCCAGCTGCCAGCGGCGGCCGATGGCGTCCTTTACCATGAAGTCCAGCTTGGGGCCATAGAACGCTGCCTCGCCGTATTCCACCTTGGCGGGCAGACCCTTCTCCTCGCAAGCCTCCACAATGGCGCGCTCAGCCTTGGCCCAGTTCTCGTCGCTACCCACATACTTGGTGGTGTTGTTGGGGTCGCGCAGCGAAATCTGTGCCTCGAATTGCTTGAAGTCCAAAGCCTTGAAGATGACCTCAATAATCTCCATCACCTTGATGAACTCTTCCTTCACCTGGTCGGGACGGCAATAGATGTGGGCATCGTCCTGCGTGAACGAGCGCACACGCGTAAGGCCGTGGAGCTCACCGCTCTGTTCGTAGCGGTACACGGTGCCGAACTCCGCATAGCGCAACGGCAGATCTTTATAGCTGTGAGGCTCATTCTTGTAAATCATGCAGTGGTGGGGGCAGTTCATGGGTTTCAGCAGATACTCTTCGCCCTCCTCGGGAGTGGTGATGGGGCGGAAACTGTCCTCGCCGTAGTGCTCCCAGTGACCCGAAGTGACATACAGCTGTTTGCCGCCGATATGCGGGGTGATGACCTGCTGGTAGCCGTAGCGTTTCTGGATTTTGGTGAGGAAAGCCTGCAGACGCAGACGCAGGTCGGTGCCCTTGGGCAGCCAGATGGGCAAACCCTTGCCCACGGTCTCGCTGAACATGAAGAGGCCCAGCTCCTTGCCGAGCTTGCGGTGGTCGCGTTTCTTGGCTTCCTCCAGCAGGGTCAGGTAGTCGTCGAGTTCTTTTTTCTTGGGGAAAGTGATGGCGTAGACACGTGTCAACTGCGGACGGTGCTCGTCGCCGCGCCAGTAGGCACCAGCGAGGTTGAGCAGCTTGATGGCCTTGATGGGGCTGAAATCCACCAAGTGGGGTCCGCGGCACAGGTCGGTGAAATCGCCGCTGTCGTAGAACGAAATGGTACCGTCCTCCAGCGCTTCGATGAGCTCTACCTTGTACACCTCGCCACGCTCGCTGAAGGTCTTCAGCGCTTCGGCTTTCGACACGTCGCGGCGCACCACAGGGGTCTTGGCCTGCACCAGCTCTTGCATTTTCTTCTCTATCTTGGCAAAATCGTCGCTCGACACTTCGTATTTGCCGAAGTCAATATCGTAGTAGAAACCATTCTCGATGGCGGGGCCGATGCCGAAGTGGATGCCCGGATAGAGCTCCTGCAACGCCGTGGCCAGCAAGTGAGCCGACGAGTGCCAGAAAGTGTGCTTGCCTTCCTCGTCGTTCCAGGTCAACAGCTGCACGGTGGCATCGTCGTTAATAGGGCGGTTCGATTCGACAACAGTTCCATTGACTTTGGCCGACAAAACGTTGCGTGCCAAGCCCTCACTTATGCTTTTTGCGATGTCCATAGCGGTAACACCAGCCTCATACTGACGCACCGAACCATCTGGTAATGTGATATTTATCATTATTTTATTACTATATAATGTTCCTAAATTCAAAATGCAAAGATACGCATTTTTTATTAATTGAGAGTTAAAATTTTAAAAATGAGAAAAATATTGTAGCAACGAGACGAAGAGAGCGCGTGCCTCCGGCACGCTGCTTGGTTGGCGTGAAATACCCCAGACTGCGAAAATCAAAGTTTTTCCAGTCTGGGGTTATAGAGAGCTCGTGCCTCCGGCACGATGGTTGGCTTGGCCAACAACCCATCTTGGAGTGGGGGGGAGTGGGTTTAATGGGTGTTTTTGGGAGAATGGGCGGTATTATCGGACAAAAAAAGGGGCTCATCGGAGCCCCTTTTTTCTATTCGACTTTATCAGTCTTATTTGGCAACCTTCACGTCGTCGATCTTCATGATGAAGAGGTCGCTGCAGTCGCAGTGACGGAAAGCGATGCGAACGGTCTGGCCTTTGTACTGATCCAGATCAACAGTGCGCAGATTCCACTGATCGGTGCTCAGCGTCTCGCTGTAGACCTTGTCGCCACTGAAAGTGTTGCCACTGAGGGTACCAACGAGGACCTCATAATGGTCAGCAGGATAAGCGGGGTCTTGAGCGGCAACCTGCCAGGTCAGTTTGTAGCCCTTGGAAGGAACCTTGAACTCCGGCGAAACGAGATAGTTGTCGGGGGTAAGAGCAGCCTGCGAGCTGGGATCCCAGGAATAGGAGCAAGCAGCGGTAGTTCCGTTGCAACCCTCCTGGTGCATCATCCAAACGAAACCGTCACCATCGGCATCGATGTTGGTCCAAGTGGTGGGGATGTCAGCGTTGAAGGCTTCCTCGAGCAGAACCTCGGGACCCTCTTCACCTTCATCTTCGTCACCACCGCAAGCGGCGAAACCAAAGCAGAGACCGCCACAGAGAGCAGCCATTGCGAAAAATCTTACTACTTTTTTCATGTTGTTGTTTAATTTTAATGGTTAATAATAAAACTTTGTTTCCAAATAATGTGCAAAAGTACGCTTTTTTTCCAATATGACAACAACTTATGAAAAATATTTTTCATATATTTTTTCAATACATTGATTATCTTTTAATTACAAACAATGCATGAGCAAAAAAAGTGTACTTGGGGAAATCGTTCCACCTATTATTTCGGTGTTTTACTCGTCAATAATCAATTCTTCGAGGCGTACTTTGGGCACATAATGCACCCCTTCTTCGCGCCAATAGGCATGGCTCTCGTCGGCATGGATGGGGACCAGCTCGATTCGCTCGGCACCTTTGCCCACACAAAGCACCGCCAGGGGCTCACAGGGCAGCGACAAGGCCTCACGCAAGGCCCCTTTGTTGAAGGCTCCCACAATCAGACTGCTCAGGCCCATCTCGGTGGCTTTCAGGGCCATCGACTGCAATGAGATGCCCAGGTCGATGTCCACCAGCTTGCTTTCTGCCACCGTGGAACAGCAGACAATGAAGGCCTCGGGCCCGGTGCCCGCCAGGGGCAGATGCAGATCGGGCAGCGCGGCGCCCATGCGCAGTAGCGGCAACACCGCCGCGGCTCCCGTGTCGCGCGTCACCAGTCGGAAACGCAGCACCTGCTGGTTGCAGCCCGACCCGATTTTGGTGTTGACGCCAACAATCTGCTGCAGCATCTCGCGCGACACGACAAACTGCTGGTTGTAGCCTCGTGTACTGCGGTTCTTCAGCAACAGTTCGTCGAGGGTGTGTCCCACCCTCTTCACTACTTTTTTCTTTCCGAAGACTTCTTCATATCGTTTTTCCAAATAGTTGTCTGCCATGGCTTTAGGTTTGTTATTGCTGTTTTGTTGTTATCCTTTGCAGGCCACATAGAGGCGGCACACGCCGAAGAACAGTTTGCGCTGCACAACGCGGCATCCTTCGGCCTCCAGCAGGCCCATGAAAGCCGCCCCTTTGGGGAAATGTTCCACGGTATCTATCAAGTAACGGTAGGCGTCGCCGTTGCCGGCCACCGTGCGGCCCAGCAAGGGGATTGCAAGTCGGGTATACAGCCTATAGAATGGGCGTATCACCGTGTTGTCGGGCGTGGCGAGTTCCAACACCGCCAAGCGCCCACCGGGCTTCACCACACGCACCATCTCGTGCAACCCCTGTCCGAGGTGCACAAAATTGCGCACCCCGAAGGCGCAGGTGACAGCGTCGAAGGTGCCGTCGCCATAGGGCAAGGATTCAGCATCGCCCATCACAAAGTCACCCGAACCGCCGCATTTTTTCTTGGCAATGGCCAACATCTCTTCGCTGATATCGCAAGCGTGGACACGGCAGCCTCCATCGTGGAGCAACAGCAACGACATATCGCCAGTGCCACAAGCCACATCCAGCACCTCGTCGTGACGATGGGGACGCAATTCTTTGACGACCTGCCGACGCCAGCCCCGGTCCATGCCCAACGTCATCAAATGGTTCATCAAGTCATAGCGCTTGGCTATCTTGTTGAAATCATAGGCCATAACAACCCAAGGTAAAGAGTATGGACATCCCGAAAGTGCTCATCACCAGCAGGGGCAGCATGGGGTCGAGAGCCTTGCCATGCCGCTTCCACACGCCAACGATGTGCAACGCGAAGAGTGGTACCGTCAGCACAAAAGCCCAGCGCCAGAGCGCTATGTCGGCTTCGTGCTGCGCTGCGTAGCGCAGCAGACCCACCACCATCAAGGCCACGCCTACGGTGACGAGGAATGTCTGATAGATTTTGGCTCTACGCTCGCCGATTCGTAAAGGCACCGTCAGTCGGCGTCCCCGGTCGCTGGCCATGTCACGAATATTGTTGACATTGAGCACCGCAACACTCAGCAGGCCGATGCCAGAGGCAGGCCACAGCATGATAGGGTTCAACGTGCGGCTCACCACGTAGTAGCCGCCCGCCACGGTGGCCCAGCCAAAGAAAATCAGCACGGCGAGGTCGCCCCAGCCGCGATAGCCGTAGGGGTGGCGGCCCAGCGTGTAGTGCGTCGCCGCCCAAATGGCGGCAACACCCAGACCAATAATGATATATGAATAAGCATTACGCCAGATCTGCCATGTGTTCTGCGCGCAAAACACCATGGCCAGTCCCAGCAGACAGCACACCACGGCGACACCGACGATGGCATGGCGCATTTTCTCGGGTGTAAGGCTGCCGCCGACGAGGCTGTAGCTGGGACCTTCACGTTGGGCGCCATCCACACCGCTGAGGTAGTCGCCCAGCTCGTTGCTCATGTTGGTGAGGACCTGCAGCGCGCATGCCGTCAGGCATAGCAATACCACAGCGGCTATACTGGTGTCTTCGCCGCCAGCATAGCCCAGCACGCCTCCACACACCACGCCGGCTAAAGACAACGGCAAGGTGCGCAGGCGCATAGAGCTGATTAGGGGTCGGATAGTGTTCATAGTGGGGAGTGTTTTATTGTTGGGCCTGCTTTCCTGGTTGAACTAGTCTAACTAGTTGAACTAGTGCTACTAGTTTTACTAGTTCAACTAGATTAGTAGGCTATTCCATGTTCTTCTAACAGTTTCTTCAGTTTTTGGTTTTCTTGTTCGAGCTTTCGCATCTTTTCGTCTTGCTCTTGCCGGTAGCCTGTTCTGGCGGAGTGCATCCGCTCGCGAATGCCTCCTTCGGTGACGAAGCGCTTCTCCAAATAATGCAGATAGTTGCACATCATGCGGTCGGTCATGTGGCAGAGCGTAAGCGACATATTGCAAAACTCTTCATCACTGGCATGTTCCGCGAGGGGGGCATAATCGGCAAAGTCGTTATGCTGGCGCAGAAGTCCACCATCGCATCGAAACGTGGATGCTTGGAGTCCCACAACTGCAGATTGTGGGACTTCAGATAATCCAGATAGTCTTCGCGGAGCTCGCCAATGCTGGCACGCGCCACGTTGAGGAGCTTCACCTCCATCTCAGTGCTAGTCTTTCCATCTTCACTGCCCTCGACAATGTTCTGTTTGCCGCTGCGGGCCGCCTGGACCATCTGGTCGACGGTGCGGTCGCCGTGGGAAGGCAAGAAACGCCTACAGAAAACCACCGTGAGCTGATAGAGAGTATCGGCTTTGCGATAGAAATAGAGGTCTTGCCAACGGGCAGTCTTTTTGAAGATTGAATTGGCCATAGCTACTGTTGGTTTCTAGTTGGACTGGTTTTCCTAGTTGAACTAGTCTAACTAGTTGAACTAGTCTAACTAGCCTGACAGTCATTTATTTCTTCAGCTCTATCTTCAGCTCGTCCAGCTGTTCCTTGGCTATCGGCGAGGGGCTGCCGCTCATGGTGTCGCGGCCTGCATTGTTCTTGGGGAAGGCAATGAAGTCGCGGATAGTCTCCACGCCACCGAAGAGTGAACAGAGGCGGTCAAAGCCGAAGGCCAGGCCTGCGTGAGGCGGCGCGCCGTAGGTGAAAGCGTCCATGAGGAAGCCAAACTGCGCAGCGGCGCTCTCGTCGGTGAAGCCCAGGGTGTGGAACATCTTGTTCTGCAGGGTGCGGTCGTGGATACGGATGGAGCCGCCACCCACCTCGACGCCGTTCATGACGATGTCGTAGGCGTTGGCGCGGATGTCGCCCCAGCGCGACGGATTGTCGAGCAGCGCCTCGTCTTCGGGCTTGGGAGCCGTGAAGGGATGATGCATGGCGTAGTAGCGTTGTGTCTCGTCGTCCCATTCCAGCAGGGGGAAGTCGATGACCCAAAGCGGGGCATATTCATCGGGCTTGCGCAATCCAAGCTGGTTGCCCATCTCGAGGCGCAGGGCGCAGAGCTGCACACGCGTCTTCATGGCGGGGCCACAGAGTATCAGCAGCAGGTCGCCGGGCTTGGCGCCCATCTTGTCGGCGAAAGCCTTGAGGGCTTCGGCATCGTAGAATTTGTCCACCGAGCTCTTGAAGGTGCCGTCGGCGTTGCATTTCACATACACCATGCCACCGGCGCCAACCTGGGGACGCTTCACAAAGTCGGTCAGCGCGTCGAGTTGCTTGCGGGTGTACTCCGCACAGCCGGGGGCGCAGATGCCCACCACCAGCTCGGCGTTGTCGAAGAGGCCGAAGCCATGGCCCTTGGCCACATCGTTGAGCTCCACGAACTCCATGCCGAAGCGGATGTCGGGCTTGTCGCTACCGTAGCGGCGCATGGCGTCGTGCCATGTCATGCGCGGGAAGGCGCCGAATTCCATACCTTTCTCCTCCTTGAAGAGGTGTTTCAGCAGACCCTCGAAGGTGTTGAGCACATCCTCCTGCTCCACAAACGACATCTCGCAGTCGATCTGCGTGAATTCAGGCTGACGGTCGGCGCGGAGGTCTTCGTCGCGGAAGCAGCGCACAATCTGGAAGTAGCGGTCCATGCCGGCCACCATTAGCAGCTGCTTGTACTGCTGGGGGCTTTGCGGCAGGGCGTAGAACTCGCCGGGGTTCATGCGGCTGGGGACGACGAAGTCGCGGGCGCCTTCGGGGGTGCTCTTGATGAGCATGGGGGTTTCAATCTCCAGAAAGTCGCGGTCGGAGAGGTAGTTGCGCACCAACATCGCCATCTTATGGCGCATGATGAGGTTGTTCTTCACGGGGTTGCGGCGGATGTCGAGGTAGCGGTATTTCATGCGGATGTCGTCGCCGCCGTCGCTCTGGTCCTCGATGGTGAAGGGCGGCACCTTGGCCTCGTTGAGGATGGTCAGCTCAGCGACCTCAATCTCAATCTCACCAGTGGGAATCTTGGTGTTCTTCGAGCTGCGCTCGATGACCTTGCCAGTCACCTGGATGACGTATTCGCGTCCCAGCTTGCGGGCCTGCTCGCAGAGCGGCGCGTTGGTCTCCATATTGAACGCCAGCTGCGTGATGCCGTAGCGGTCGCGCAGATCAATGAAAGTCATGCCGCCGAGGTCGCGCGAGCGCTGCACCCATCCGGCGAGGGTCACTGTCTGTCCTACATTGGCGAGGCGAAGCTCGCCGCAAGTATTTGTTCTATACATATTTATGATTTATTATTTACTAAAAAAACAAGATACAAAAATACGAAGATTCCACGACATGACAAAACTATTTTCACGAAATCATATAAACGCCTTATCCTTAACAACTTCCACCTCTGTTTAACCATTGTTTAACCATTGTTTAACCATTTAAATGGTAGAACAATGAAAGAACAATGAAAGAACAGAGGTGCAAAAGCCTTATTTCCTAACGAGGCGGAGCAGCAGGGGGAGGTGGTCGGAGAGTCCCCCTTCGTAACGGGGCCCCTGGTAGGTGCGCTTGGGACGCTGTCCAGGACGGTTGCCGTCGTCGGTGAGGAGATGGTCGAAACGTAGCAACTTCAGCTTCTTCACCTCCCACGGCTCGTCGGCAAGAAGGAACATCTGGTCGATGTAGCGCCACTGCCCCTGATACTTATGGCTTCCCATATCGCGTGGCAGGCGCAGCGTGAGCAGACGGATGCCGTCGGGGCTGATGCTGTCGCCAGCGAAGCCCATGCCCTTAGCGATGGCCTCCTCGTCGGCAGTGCTGTTCATGTCACCCATGGCGATGATGGCGGCAGAAGGGTGCTTGGCGTGCAGCTCGACCATCTGGCGACGCAGGGTGTCGGCGATACGCAGCCGTTGGGCGTCGGCCTCCTCCCCTCCCCTTTTGGAGGGCCAGTGGTTGACGAGGACACAGACGCTGTCGCCATCCTTCGTAACGCCCTCGACAACAAGGATGTCGCGAGTGTAATATCCTTCGGCGCTGTCGCTGACGCTGATGGTGCGGCTGGCGGTGACGGTGAAGCGGTCGGTGCGGTAGATGAGGGCCACGTCGATGCCGCGGCGGTCGGGCGAGTCGTAGTGCACATAACGATAGGGCACCTGCGCCAGCGGCGTCCCCTGGCAGAGCTCACGGAGGACATAGGCGTTCTCCACCTCGCCGAGACCCACCACGTCGGGCAGGTCCATCATGACGAGGGTCTTGTAGATGCCCTCCAGCTTGGCGTTGAGGCGGCGGCGCGTCCAGTGACGCTCCCCGTCAGGGGTGAATTCGTCGTCGTTGGTCTGCGGGTCGTCGCGCAGGTCGAAGAGATTCTCCACGTTCCACCAGGCGGCGGAAAACGTGGAGAACCCTTCCTGCGATTGCGATGCCAATGGTATCATCAGCAACAGTATTGTCAGCAGCCGTTTCACTCGGCGGGCGTTTCTTCAGAGACGGGCTCTTCGGCGGGGACCTCAGCAGGAGCCTCGGCAGGGGCCTCTGCCGGAGCGGCGATGCTGTCGACGACCTCAGTAGCGGCGGGTTCCTCGACAGGCTTGCATTCCCACGGCCAGTAGTGCTGCGTCAGTTTGAAGCCGACGACGAACAATGCGGCGAGAATGACGAGCCAGATGAGGCATTTCTTCCACCAAGCCATCTTCTTGTCGGCGAAGGGGTCTTTACTCACCACTTTGGGATACTGGGCCATGGAAGTCAGCGTCTGGCCGAAGGTGGTATTGATCTTCACCATCGAGTTGATGGCCCAGCCGTTGGCGTTCAGCAGGGGTCCGAGGTTGCGCTTGCGCAGCTTAAGCCAGGCGAGGAGCATCGAGGGGCCGGAGATGAAGACCACGACGGCACCCACCAGCAGGAGGATGTTGTACCACTTCTCGGTGACGAAGCCGCCGAGGGTGGCCAATGCGCCACCGATGGCACCCAAGGCCAAGCCGATGGCGGCGAAGATACCAGCGAACTTAGCGATGTCGAACATCTGGGCTTTCTTCTCCTCGGTTTTCTTCTCCTCGGGAGTAACCTCCTTAACGGTAATCTTCTCCGTTGCCGCATCGGTCTTAGCGGTCATGTCTTCGAACGACTTGCTCTCCTTCTCCTCGGCCTTTTTGGTGATTTTATCGGTAATCCAGTTGCCCAACTTGCGGTAGGGGCTCCAGAAGGCCTGACGGATGGAGATGGGGTTATCGATAATCTTGGTGACGGTAGCGTCCCAGTCCTGACCCGTGCGGTCGTAGAAGATGGCGTTCTTGCCCTCGTGGAGGTCCTTGATGTCGCCGTCGGTAAGGGCGGCCACGATGTCCATCTCGGTGCCTTTCACCTTGCTGACGCAGTGGCAGTAGAGCAGGTAGATGCCGCTCTTGCCGGCGGAGTTGAGGTGCTTGCCCATGTCGTCGACGCGCACGCAGAGGTCGCAGCAACGCTGGTCGATATAAAGTTGGCCTGCCTGGAAGATGGCGGTATTGCCAGCGGCACGGTTGTAGAAGTCTTTGAAGACAACGAAATTGCGGAGCAGCTTATAGAAATCGCGGCAGAGGCGCAGAAGTTTCTCCACCGGCTCGATGGCGGCGGAATGCACCTTGAGTTTCTCGGCCACTGCCTCGTTCATGGCGGTCTCGCCGGCGGCTTTCCACTCAGTGTAGGCGTCGACCTTGGCGAGGACAGTGTTCCATTCGGCCTCGGTGATACTCTCCTTGCCAGCGAAATCGACGTCGAGGACGAGCTCCTTCAGCGTAGCGAAAGCGGCCTGCCAGGCGGGATTGATGCCACCGTTGAGGGGCAGCGTGGCGGCCTTTGTGGGACGTGCCAGCGGGTAGCAGGAAATCTCGGCGGCGTTGTCGGCGAGGTTGCTGCCGCTGATGGCGGCAATCTTCTCCACCTGCACGTCGAGGGCAGCGCTGGCCTCCTCGTCGAACTGCACCAGCTTGCAGCGCATGAAGAAGTCGGCCACCTTGGCACGGAGGGCGTTGACAGCGGCCTCGGCGTCGTCGCTCTTCTCGCCGTAAGGCGGCGTGAAGGGTTCGGCATTCTCGGCGGTATACTCGGCCTTGCATTTCTCCTCGTAGCCTGCCAGGTATTCGGCCACGTCGGCCAACGAGATGCTCTCCTTCGTCTGCTCCAGCTGCTTAAGGATGAGCTGTGCCGATTCGAGGACCTCCTTGCCCTCGTCGGTGTCGGCCTGCACCTGGGCGAAGTCGATGCAGTCTTTTTCTTCGAGGAGGTAGTTCATGTCACGCAGCACCTTGGTAAGCCACTGCGAGGCGGCGACCACCTCATTGACGCGGATGCGGCCGTCTTTGTCGGCATCCATCAGCGCCAGCGTCTTCTCGTCGAACTCCAGCCCCTTCACAGGGCAGCTGAGGACGGTCCAGAGTTTCTGGTCCAACTCGTTGAGGTGAGCAATATCCTCGCCCGACTCGATGTTGACGCGTGTCACGCCTCCGACGGTGCTGAACTTCCAGCCGTAGCCGTCTTTGCCAATCATTTTGTTAATCTTTGCCATA
>JAILAT010000056.1 GCA_024681475.1 Bacteroidales bacterium
ACCGCATAAATGAGCACTATTACCTTTGAACTGTCGAAGAAAATGGATGATGATACCCACAAGAAACAGATACTCGTAAGAGTGTCTGTTTCACGGGGGTTCCGTGTCGGTGGCAAAACCAAAATATTTGTTTCTCCGAAAGACTGGGATGATAAGAAACAGACCGTACGCCGCTCGTCTAAACTTGAAAGGTTAGAGAAACAACGAGAGATAGAGGACATTCGGAAATTACTTTACGACTTGCAAGAACATATCTCACGTGCGATAATCGAGTGCAAAGATATGAAAAAGATGATAACAAAGGAAGACCGCCAGGAGTGGATGAACTATGTTATCGCATCCTTTTACGACCCTTGTGTAAAACTGGTTAGGGAAAAGAATCTCACTTTTGCGGATTTCGCCAGAATATATGTAGAAACTCGCAGCAAGGAAGAAAACTGGAAACCATCTAATATGGGTCACGCCAACAAGAAAAAGATATGGGAAAATCCATCTTTCGACAAATTGAGCGCCGTGCAGACACAGGTAAATGAGATGAACCCAAAGTTGTTGATGGACGATATTACCGCAGCGACACTCGACGAATACCAAAATTACTTGATACGAAGAGGTTTCCTTAATTCAACTATTGAAAACCATATGAGTTATTTCAAGCAGATACTCAAGTGGGCAGATGATAAAGGATACTTGAAACACGGTGCAGAGGTATTGAAGCACAAGACCGCAAAATTGGATGTTTCAAAACCCAAGGCGGTAAATTATCTGACTTGGGAAGAGTTCGAGAAACTGTTTTCGTATGAATTCAAAGAGGGAGAAGAACATCTGGAACTGACCCGTGATAGATTTTGCTTCTGCTGTGCCACGTCGCTGCGACATAGTGATATGGAAATACTAAAGAAGGCGGACTTTGATGACTACGAAAATCCGACCTCCTTTTCATTCGTGAGTAAGAAAACGCACGATGAACTGACCATATTCTTGAACAAATACAGTAAGGCACTGTATCAAAAATACAGAGATATTCCCACGAAGGATGGACTAATGTTTCCTCCGAAATCCAACCAGAAGATGAACGACAACCTTAAAGTCATTGCAGAGATGCTGGGATTTACGAGAGAAATCACCAAGATGCAGTTTTGTGGTAAGGATAGAGTCGATGAAACACAACGTTTGTGCGATGTCATCGGAACACATTCGGCGAGAAGAACATTTGTGGTCCACGCACTGGAAATGGGATGGTCTCCACAATTAGTTATGACATATACAGGTCACGAGAATTACGACACTATGAGACCATACATTGCACTGACTGACAAGACGAGAAAGAATATGATGGAGACGAACTTCTAACAACGGAATGTAGTTTTGGAAGTGAGATGGCATATGCCGTCTCCCTTCTTTTTGTTGTACTTCAGTAAGTACGGTGCATTTTGGGTGCATTATTTTTGATATAAAAAAAATCTCACAAGTCTATTTTACAAGAACTTGTGAGACCATTTTAGCGGAGAGACAGGGATTCGAACCCTGGGACCAGCAAGCTGGTCAACGGTTTTCGAGACCGCCCCGATCGACCACTCCGGCATCTCTCCAGTATCGTTTTTTTTTGTTTGTTGCTCTTTTGGGCTTTGGGGCAAGATTGTCGGCCCTGGGTTTTTCTTGAGCCTCGTTTCTTGCTTGTTTTGTTGTCAATCGGCTGACATCGTGATTGTTAGACCTGTCCTTACTTTGGTTGTTAGGTTTGCAAAATTACTACTATTTTTTATTGTAGCCAAATTTATTTTGCTTTTTGTGATAAAATGATTTTGAAACGGTTGAAAACTAGCTGTTTTTGAGAGTGGAAGAAAAATAAATTTGGCGGAATGGCGCAGATTTGCTATTTTTGCAAAATTATTTGTGGTATAAGTGCATTGCTCCATAGGTGGGCAAATATTAAAAATAGTTAAAGGCCACAAGTTATTTGAATGTTGAAATACAAATAGATAAAAATAACAAAAACCGTCGCCGCGATGCCCGCAGCGACATAAAAGAAAGAAAGGGTAAAACGATGAAAAAACTGATTTTGACAATCGCACTGCTGGTGGCCACCCTGGCGGTCTCTGCCAACGAGGTGCGCTTCTTTACCAGGTCGCAGGCCGTTCGCGTGGCCAGCGCCCTCGACAGGGAGTCGGAGTTGATGATCTATTGCGGCTACGCCAACGAGCTGGCAACGTATGTGATTATCAATGAGGTCTGGTACGAACCAGTGAACAGCAAATACTACGAGATTTGGCTGTACGGCTATGATGCCTACACGGGCGAGGAGATTTACTACCCCATCGACCTGGCCTGCATCTGGCTCTACAACTACAACGGTAGCCGTATCTACAGCGCGGCACAGTATCTGCGCTTCCGCTCCACGGTGGCGCACCCCAACTTCTACTGGACGATGCCGCCCTACAACCCCTTCACCCGTCACTATCATGACAGGCATTTCGGCCGCCACTACACCTACCACTACTATATCCACCGTCCGGGCTGGTGCCCGCCCCCGCTTCCTCCTCATGGTGGTCCCGCACCCTATCATCCCTACTACATGCGCTCGCCCTACACGCCTGCACCGGTGCCTTCACACCCCTTCACCCCCGGCGTTGACTATCCGCTCGACAACAACGGCTACTCCTACATCGGAGCTACGGGTCGCGGCGTGACAGATGGCGGCACGCGCAACACGACGGGTATGAGCAACGGCGGCGCCCGCAGCGGCAGCAACAGCGCCAATACCGGCAACGTGGGTACCACCAACCGCGGCACCAACTCGACGACAACTACAGGTCGCGGCACGATCACAACGAACACCAACAGCGGCACTACGGGACGTGGCGACAACGCTGCAACCAGCACCACGGGTACTTCGGGACGCGGCACGGGCACGGCAAACACAAGCACCAGCACTTCGGGACGCGGCACTGGTACGGCCAACACGAGCACCAGCACCTCGGGACGCGGCACAGGTACAACCAATACTGGCTCCAGCACGGGTCGCGGCACCAGCACCGGCACCAGCACGTCGGGCACCTCGGGACGCGGCAGCAACACGGGCAGCTCGAACAACGGCACCAACCGCGGCACCAGCGCCACCACGCCGACAAACAACACTCGTGGCACCAATGCTGGCACCACCAAGACCAATACCCGCGGCACGACAACCTCGTCGTCGAACAAGACAAGTAGCTCTGCGACCTCTACCACCTCCGGCACTTCGGGACGCGGCACGACGACCTCCTCGTCGAGCAGCTCGAACCGCGGCACCAGCAGCTCAACATCCACCTCGGGACGCGGCAGCACCAACGAGGGTAGAAGCTCCAGCAGAAACTAAGTTGTAGATATTGATATAGATATGTCACAAATAAAAGAAAGTGAATTGGTATTGGCTCCCAATGGGAGCCTTTACCATATTTATATGACAGGCGAAGTGCTGGCCGACGATGTCTTCTTGGTGGGCGACCCCGACAGGGTGAATATGTTCAAGGCCATCTTCGACCAGGTGGAATACGAGAGCCAAAACCGCGAACTGCACGCGTTGACAGGCCTTTATCATGGCCATCGCTTTACTGCGCTGAGCACCGGCATGGGCTGCGACAACATCGATATCGTGGTCACCGAGCTCGACGCCGCCGCCAATATGGATCTGAAGGCCCGTGTCCCGAAGGCCAACCATCGCACACTCAATATGGTACGCATCGGAACTTCGGGCTCGCTCCATAGCGAGGTGCCCGTGGGCTCGTTGGTGGCTTCGGCCTACGCCATAGGTCTCGACGGCTTGCTGAACTATTATCAGCACGATGATGCTGTGCTTGAAGAGGCTATGACGCAGGCTTTTGTGCGGCATGCGCAGTTTGGGGACCGCTTCGCCCGGCCCTATTGCGTGAAAAGTAGCCCTTCCTTGTTGACCTGCGTGGCCAGCGATATGGTGCATGGTATAACTGCCACGGCGCCAGGATTCTATGCGCCACAGGGACGTAACATCCGTATCGCGCCGGCCATAGCCAATCTGAACGAGACCTTGGCGTCGTTTGCGTGGGACGGGCTGAAGGTGACCAACCTGGAGATGGAGACTTCGGCTATCTATGGCCTCTCCAAGGTTATGGGTCACAACGCGTTGACGGTGTGTCTCATCATCGCCAACCGTGCCGACGGCACTTTCCTCAACGAATACCACGACCAGATGCGCGACACCATCGTCAAGATAATGGAAAGGATGGCAAAATGATGAAAATGAATAGAATACTAATGCTGGTCCTGTGCCTGGTTGCCCTCCATGGGGGTGCGCAGGCACAGGCTTCATATATTGTGGAGCAGGTGGGGCGCGATGCCCATCAGATCGTTCAGTCGCTAGGAGCTTTTGTTGGCAATGAACGCGCTGAGAGCCAGCAGTTTGATATTACCTATATGCCTGCGGGCAACGGCGTGGAGGGGGTGATGATTATCAACACGGCCGACTATCGCTGCACCTTCAAGATGGACCCTAGTGACGAGGTGTGCTATTACATCATTCTTGATGTTCGCAGCGCCGACTTCCTGCGCGAGTTCAACAAGCTGTTTCAGATCTACAAAACCGACAACCCCAATGCGGACGAGAAAACGATGCATTTTGGCGACAAACTGTTGCATGTCAGAGAGACAGCCTCCAGCACATCGCGGTTCCGCTCGTTTACCATCTCGGAACGATAATTTTTTCCACTGACAGTTAGTAATAACGCCTTCATTCCTCAATGAAGGTGTTTTTATTTTTGTGGCCAGTCGCGCATAACAGAAAACTTTTTTATAAATATTTATTAATTATTCTAAAAATTATTGTACCTTTGCAAATTGTTCAAATTGTGTAGAATAGATGCAAAATATTCGAAATGTGGCGATTATCGCTCATGTGGACCATGGAAAAACGACGTTAGTCGACAGAATGTTGCACCAGGCTAAGCTGTTTCGCGACAATCAGGAGACGGGCGACCTCATTCTCGATAACAACGATTTGGAGCGTGAGCGTGGTATCACCATTCTGAGCAAGAATGTCAGCGTACGCTACAAAGGCTACAAAATCAATATTATAGACACTCCTGGTCACAGCGACTTTGGCGGCGAGGTGGAGCGTGTGCTCAACATGGCCGACGGCGTGTTGCTGGTGGTCGATGCTTTCGAGGGTCCTATGCCCCAGACTCGCTTTGTGCTGCAGAAAGCCATCGAATTGGGACTCAAACCGATAGTGGTAGTCAACAAGGTTGACAAGCCCAACTGCGATCCCGAACTGACACAAGAGGCGGTGTTCGACCTGATGTTCAATCTGGGTGCCACTAACGACCAGCTGGATTTCCCCACGGCCTATGGCAGCGCCAAGCAGGGCTGGATGGGTGCCGACTGGCGTACTCCGACCGAAGACATCGGATATCTGATGGATTTGATTATCGACAAAATCCCTGCCCCACAAGTGGAGGAGGGAACGACACAGATGATGCTCTCTTCGTTGGACTATAGCAGCTATCTTGGCCGCATCGCCGTGGGCCGTCTGCATCGCGGCACGCTGCAGGCAGGCATGCCTATCACCCTCGTGAAACGCGACGGCGAGCAGATACACAGCAAGATAAAGGAACTCTATACCTTTGAGGGGCTCGGCAAGGAGCGCACCAAGAATGTGGTGGAAGCAGGTGAGATCTGCGCCATCCTGCTTGATTTGGACAAGAATGTGATGTTCGAGATTGGCGACACCATCTGTGATGCCGAGAATCCTGAGCCACTGCCGCCTATCAAGGTGGACGAGCCCACGATGAGTATGCTCTTCACCATCAATACGTCACCATTCTTCGGCAAGGAAGGCAAGTATGTCACCAGCCGTCATATCCGCGACCGCCTCTACAAAGAGCTGGAGAAGAATCTGGCCCTTCGCGTCGAGGAGACCAATTCGCCCGACTCGCTGCTGGTCTATGGCCGTGGTGTGCTGCATCTCTCCATCCTTATCGAGACCATGCGTCGTGAGGGCTATGAGCTGCAAGTGGGCCAACCGAAGGTGATTATCAAGGAGATAGACGGTGAGAAATGTGAGCCTGTGGAGCAGCTGACCATCCTTGTGCCCGAGGAGTTCTCGAGCAAAGTCATCGATGTCGTCACGCGTCGTAAAGGCGAGGTGTCGACCATCGACTCCAAGGGCGACCGGGTGCAGCTGGACTTCGTCATTCCCAGCCGCGGCATCATCGGACTGCGCAACACGTTGCTTACCGCCACCAACGGCGAAGCGGTGATTGCCAGCCGTTTCCTCGAGTTCCAGCCTTGGAAGGGCGACATCGACACCCACAAGATGGGTGCCCTTATCGCTAAGGAGACTGGCGAGGCGACAGCCTACAGCATCAGTAAGTTGCAAGATCGCGGCCCCTTCTTCATCGAGCCTGGCGACATGGTCTATGCCGGCGAGGTGATAGGAGAGAGCCTCCGCCCTGGTAACGATATCGTTATCAACGTTGTAACGGCCAAGAACTTGACCAATATGCGTACCAAGAGTGCCGACGAGAAGTCGACATGCACGCCAGCCATCAAGTTCTCGCTGGAGGAGGCTATGGAGTATATCCGTGATGATGAATATTTGGAAATAACACCCACCAATCTGCGTATCAGGAAGATAATACTTGATGAGATAGAGCGCAAGCGCGCCCGTATCGCAGCAGGCCAAAGTGTAGAATAGAAACAAAGGTAATGAAAAATACACAAGCAGTGTCTTTGACGACAACTAAAACTAAAAGTAGAATACCATCGGTTAGAGTGATGCATTTTGTCAGGCTCTCTGTGCGCCTGGCTGTGTTGCTTTTCGTGGTGGTTTGTTACATTCTGTATCGTGTTCGCGGAGGAATCTCAGTGCGTACCATTTTGGGCTATCCGATTCATTTTGTGGTGATTTGGGCCTATTTTGCCGTGGAGATGATTCTGCGCTTCTTCCCCTCGCGCCTTGACAGTCCGGGGTCGCAGAAGGTGTTCAGAAGCAACTACAAAAGTACAGGAAAGAAGCACATCCATATTGAGGACAACCACGGTGTCTTTCTCGTGGGTATGATATGGATCGCCTTCAATTTGATTTTCGGTGTCCTGTACTATCTCGGCGTCTTTGATGAGGGCATCATGTTGATACTCTGCTGTGTTTTCGCGGTGTGCGACATGATATGCATTCTGTTTTTCTGTCCCTTCCAGAAGTGGTTTCTCAAAAACAGATGCTGCAGCACCTGCCGTATCTACAATTGGGACTATGCCATGATGTTCACGCCATTGTTCTTCATACACAAGCCATACGCGTGGGTCTTGTTGGGGATTTCCTTGGTATATATGCTACGCTGGGAGGTGACGTTCTATCTCCATCCCGAACGTTTCTCCAAAAACACGAATGCCTATCTGGCCTGCAGTAACTGCACAGAGAAGGGATGTGCCCTGAAGAAGCCTGTCGTCAACAAGAGAATCACTATGGGCGAATAGCGGGAAGATACATTCCCGCTTTTTTTTTGTTATGGGGTGGCCGATGGGCTACTTCAGGGGAATGAAATAGCCGTTGTTGGTGATGAGCAGGTGTGCATCGTCGAAGTCTTCTTTCGTCAGCTCCCGGATGGCTTGGGCGGCTTTGTTCTTGGGGTCGCGTCGGGGGCCGTTGGCACCTTTCTGTATGAATGAATGTATCTGTCCGTCAATCAGTTCTCCCTTGATGTTGATGCGTGCCTCCAGCACGGGTGCATAGCCCAAGATGCCGTTTATGTTCATCCCTGCCGGTGTGCAGAAATTGCCTAAGCTGTAGGCTATCAGGTGCCCTTTGTACGACTCCATGGCGCGGCAAACGTGTGGCCCATGGCCAAAGACGATGTCGGTGCCTTGGTCGATGCAAAGATGGGCAAAGCGCCGCAGGTCACCGCGGTTCTCCTCGTAGAATATTTCCCTGCCCATTGGCAGGTGTGCCTGCGATTTGCCTTCGGCACCACCGTGAATGGAAACAATCAGGATGTCGCATGAGTCGCGCAGCTGCTTGATGATTTCCATCGCTGCCACTTCGTCAAGGTGCCGGCAGTTGTAGCTGTTGTGCCCGAAGGCGCAGAATCCGAAAACGATGCCCTCTTTGCGCAGAAGCGTATACTCGCACAACCCCTTCGCACCGGCATACTTAATGCCCGCAGTGTCAAGATTCTGCATGGTCTCTTTCATGCCGCTGCGGTCAAAGTCGTAGATGTGGTTGTTGGCCAGACTCAGGAAGTCGAAGCCCGCTTTCTGAAACAGACGCGTGTATGAAGGAGGCATGCGGAACGCAAAGCTGTATTTTCCAGGTTCTTTGGTGCAGTATCCGCTCTCGCAGATGGCGCCCTCGCAGTTGCCTGCGGCGATGTCGGCGCGCTGCAGGATGTCCTGCACGTCGTCGAAAAGGTTCTCGCCGTCATTTTTGGGCAGTTCGTCGATAGGGTAGGTGGTTCCCAACATCATATCACCCACCATGGCAATGGTGAAAATCAGGCCTTTGTCGTTGGCAAGTGGCGCTGTGGCTGTCGTGGCGCGGAAGGCATCCTCGTCGGGGCATATGGTGTGGATAAACACGCCTTCACGTTCCTCCTGCATTGGCATGGCGGTGCGCATGGCAACGACGGTGTCGATGATTACAAGTTCTTTGCTGTCAGTGGATTGGGCCCAATTCTCGACGACACGGCACGCTTTAATGTATCTCTTGACGTAGTAGGGATCCTTTGATGAGGTGATGCGCACACCTGTGCTGGAGGCATGGATAAAGAAGAAGCTTGTGCCACCCTCTTCCACTTCTGTCACGATGCCTACGTGTCCGATGGAGTGGGTGTTTTTTCTGCCACCGAAGAATACCAAGTCGCCGACTTTCAGGTCTTTGCGTTCCACGTGCTTGCCCTCTTTGTACTGCGCCCCTGCGGAGGAAGAGAGCGACACTCCGAATTTGCCGTAGATGTAGCGTGTAAACCCCGCACAGTCAAAGCCTTTCGGTGTCTTGCCACCCCAATGGTAGGGAGTGCCGATATACTTCGAGGCCTCTTCCAACAGTTGCTCCACAGTGGCCGTATCGGCGGTCTGAGCCTGAGTGCTTATAGCTGGAAAACAGAAAGTTATAATAATAAAAACAAGAATACCTCTTATTGCATTTTTCATGATGCTGGTCTTTGATTAATACTGTGGTTGTTGTGCTTGCTTGTTTCCAGAAGTATTTTTGCCAGCCTTTAGGATGGGGTGTCGTTGCGGTGTGCTGAGCGCGGCAACATTGATTTTGCAAAGATACAAAATATTACTCAAACGGCCTCCTTTTCCGGCTTTTTTATGTATTATTAGCAATTAATTTGAATCGTATCTATTTGTATATTATATTGTTGTGGTTCGTTTGCCAATAATCGCCCTTGGGCTGGCAAACCGTCGCGAAACACCTGTTTCGGGTCCCCGATTCTCTTTTTTCTCTTTCTTTTGCCTTTTGGCACAATTTTTTCCCACTCGTCGCGTTAAATATTATTATTAGATATACCATGAAAGTTCATTTTATCGCCATTGGTGGCAGTGCTATGCACAACCTCGCCATCGCTTTGCACCACAAAGGATACACCGTTACCGGCTCCGACGACGAGATTTTCGACCCTGCCCGTTCCCGTCTCCAGCAGCTGGGGCTTCTGCCTCCCGCAGAGGGCTGGTTTCCAGAACGGATAACCCCCGATCTCGATGCCGTCGTGCTCGGCATGCATGCCCGTATTGACAATCCTGAACTGCTTCGTGCTCAGGAACTTGGGTTGAAGATCTATAGCTATCCCGAGTATCTCTACGAGCAGTCGAAAGATAAGCTGCGTATCGTCGTTGGCGGTAGCCACGGCAAGACGACCACCACAGCCATGATTCTGCATGTTCTCAAGCATTGCAACATTGAGGCTGACTATATGGTCGGCGCTCAGCTTCAGGGCTTTGACGTGATGGTGCGGCTCAGCAATACCGCCAAGGTGATGGTCATAGAAGGCGACGAGTATCTTACCTCGCCTATCGATCCGCGCCCCAAATTCCATCTCTACCGTCCCCATGTGGGCATCATTACGGGAATAGAGTGGGACCATATCAATGTCTTTCCTACTTTTGAGAACTATAAATCGCAGTTTGCCAAATATATAGACCTCATCGAAGAGGGTGGGACGCTTATCTATTGTGACGACGACCCCGTCGTCCACGAGGTGGCAATGGCCAATCGTCGTACCGATATCGCCAAGTTGCCCTACGATGTGCCTCAATATTATGTGGAAGAGGGTGTTACGTGGCTTTCTGCCACCGATGGACGCGAAGCGGTGCCGCTGGAAATCTTCGGCCGTCATAATCTGCTCAACCTTACCGCCGCCCGTCTCGCCTGTCGTGAACTGGGTGTGCAGGATGCTGACTTCGATGCTGCTATACAGAGCTTTGCAGGTGCCAGCAAGCGGCTGGAGTGTCTCTACAAAAGTCAGCGTTATGCGCTGTACAAGGACTTCGCCCATGCTCCTTCAAAACTGCGTGCCACCATCGCGGCCACCCGCGAGCAGTTCGCCGATTCGTGTCTGGTGGCCTGTATGGAGTTGCATACCTATAGTAGCCTGAGTGCCAATTTTTTGTCGCACTATGCCGGCTGTATGGCCCAGGCCGATGTCCCCTTTGTCTATTTCAATCCTCATGCTTTGAAACTCAAAAAGTTGCCTCCCCTGGAGCGCGAACAGGTGGCACAAGCTTTCGGCATCCCTGTCGAGCAGGTGTTCAACGACTCCAAGGCGCTGAAAGCGACTCTTCTCGATGTGGTCGACAATACGGCAGCCGAGGGCAGGAAATGTACCCTGCTGATGATGTCGAGCGGCAACTTCGACGGGCTGGATTTCAATCAATTGGCTAACGAATTACAAAACAAGGAATCATGAAATCGAAATATCAAGTTGGTGACAAAGTCAAGTTCCTTAACCAGGTGGGTGGGGGCGTGGTCACCAAGGTGACCGACGACTTTGTCTTCGTGCAGGACGACACGGGCTTCGACATTCCTATGCAACCTGATGAGCTTATCCGTATGGCAGATATGCAAGGTGCTGGGAAACTGTTCAATAGTAAGATGGAGGAACATCTGTCGGGGCGTGGTGGCACCGCTAAAGACATCCCGCTGCCCTCGGCAGGTGTCAATGTGCAGCCCGCCGTGCTGGCCCCTGAAGAGGAGATCAAACAGCTGAAAATTCAGGTGGCCAACCTGAAAGATCAGGTGGCTCGTCTCAAAAAGCAGCTGGCGCAGACCCAGGCGCAGAATACCAAGTCGTTGACGGATAATATCTTGCTGCAACACGAGACAGCCAACGGCGAGGCGGAGGTGGACCTCCATATTGACATGCTCACAGAGCGTCCAGGCGACCTGACACCTCACGAAGCCTTCGAGATACAGATGCATTATTTCCGCCTTTGCATGAATCATGCTTTTGCCAACAAGATGAAGAAGGTGGTATTCATTCACGGTGTCGGCCAAGGCATTCTCAAGGATGAGATTATCAAGGAGTTGAAGCAATACGACAACATCCATTTCTTTGCAGCTCCCATGGCCAAATACGGGGTGGGCGCTACAGAGGTCTATTTTGGATAGTAAGTGAATAATTAACAGGTAATTATCATGAGCAAACAAATCACTATCGGCAAACTGACTATGGGTGGCGAAGCCCCTGTGCGCGTGCAGTCTATGACCAATACCGACACGATGGACACCCAAGCCACTGTGGAACAGACCATTCGCATGGTTGATGCTGGCTGCGAGCTGGTACGCATCACGGCTCCCGATGTTCGCGCTGCCGAGAATCTGTATAATATTAAGAATGAGCTTCTTCGTCGCGGCTATGACGTCCCTCTGGTGGCCGATATCCATTTCAACCCCAAGGCTGCGGAGACTGCTGCTGCCATTGTCGAGAAGGTGCGAGTCAACCCAGGCAACTATACCGACCGCAATACGGGCCGTGTGCATTTCACCGACCAGGAGTATCGCGACGAGCTGAACCGCATCGGCGACCGTATGGCGGCACTTATAGCCATCTGCAAACAGCATGGCACCGCCATGCGTATCGGCACCAACCATGGCAGCCTGAGCGAGCGTGTGATGTCGCGCTACGGCAATACGGCGGAGGGAATGGCGCAGTCGGCTATCGAGTTTGCTGAGGTCTGCAAGGCCCAGGATTTCGACAAATTGGTCTTTTCCATGAAGGCCAGCAATGTTAAAGTGATGGTGGAAAGCACGCGTCTCTTTGTTCAGAAAATGAAAGCATTGGGTATGGATTATCCTATCCATTTGGGTGTGACCGAAGCAGGCGATGCCATGCAGGGCCGCTTGAAGAGCGCCGCGGGTATCGGAGCTTTGCTGCTCGACGGCATCGGTGACACCATCCGTGTCTCGCTGACCGAGGACCCCGAGGCGGAGATACCTGTGGCTTACGACATCTTGCAGGCTGTCGGTGTGCGTATCACCCAGCCGGAATACATCGCCTGCCCCTCCTGTGGCCGCACACTCTACGATATCCAGTCTACCTTACAGAAAATCAAGCAGAAAACAGCGCATCTGACGGGCGTCAAAATTGGTGTGATGGGGTGCATTGTCAACGGTCCCGGTGAGATGGCCGATGCCGATTATGGCTATGTGGGCAGCGGCCCTGGCCAGATAACCCTCTATAAGGGCAAAGAGATTGTGAAACGCAATATTCCCGAGCAAGATGCTGTGGACGAGCTCGTTGCGCTGATTGAGGCTACTCGCGTCGTGTGATGAGAGGCGTTATTTCAATGCTTTGGGATAATTGAGATAGTATTTTGTGACTGTCTTCTCCAAGAATGGGCGGTCCAGCTGGTCTGATGACTCGCTGATGCCTTTGCATTCTCCTGATTTATAGAGCACCTTTATCTCGCTGTCGTCGAAACTGTAGGCGTGGTTCTCCAGTCGGCCGGTGTTGACGAAATAGTCGGCATCGCTTTCGCTAATATGATATAATTCAGCCGTTTTGCTTCTGTATTCGTCGACGGTGGCTTTGTCGTAGTCGTCGCTGGACACGCGGATGGCTCCCAGCTGCCGGTTGACGAGCTGGGTTGCCAAAGTGCTGATGATGAAATCGCTGTTCTGTGTCCATGATTTGATGCTGGATATCAAATCGTTGTCGTCTATTGATGCAAAGAGTTCCAGCAGTTCTGGCTTGTTGTGGTAGTCGCTCTCGTCGGTGTTGTGCGACAGGAAATAGAGTAGGGGGGCATAGCCCTCGAGTTTCTCACCCTGTTCGAGGAGTGCGCGGGCACGCTTCAAGGTGTTGAGAAACAGCATGTCGCAGGCTATCACGGTCTTGTGCAGGTATACCTGCCAATACATCAGTCGCCGCGAAATGATGAATTTCTCCACGGAGTAGATGCCTTTCTCGTCGATGACAAGAGTGTCGTTGCTGACATTCAGCATGTTGATGATGCGTTCTGTGCCGATGACACCTTCGTGGACTCCGGTGAAGAACGAGTCGCGGGCCAGGTAGTCCAGACGGTCCATATCCAATTGTGAACTAACGAGTTGATGTAAGAAGTGCCGAGGATATGTGTTGTTGAAGATGGCGATGGCGGTGTCGAGCTGTCCGCCGAACTCTTTGTTCAGGCGCTCCATGAAGAGGCTGGTCAGTGTTTCGTGGTGTACCTTGCTCAATACACGCTCTGAGGTGTGCGAGAAAGGTCCGTGGCCTATGTCGTGCAACAGGATGGCCAGGCGCACGCCACGCGACTCTTCGTCGCTGATTTCCACGCCTTTGTTGCGAAGTACATCCACGGCACGGCACATCAGGTTGAGGGCTCCCAGCATGTGCGAGAAGCGCGAATGGGTGGCGCCGGGGTACACCATATAGGTGAATCCCAGCTGTTTGATCTGCCGCTGGCGTTGGAAATAGGGATGCGAGATGACATCATATAGGATGTCGTCGTCTATGGTGAGGAACCCGTAAACGGGGTCGTTGATGATTTTGCGTTTGTTGGTCATTGAGCTCTCTGATTGTCAGTGTTTAAATTGTTCGTAATAGGCTCGTTCCAGCTCCTCTCTTGCCGACGGATGGGCGATGCTGATGAGTGCTTTGGCGCGCTGCCTGAGTGAAAGGCCGTACAGGTTGACGGCTCCGTATTCGGTTGCCACCCAGCGTGTTAGCGTGCGAGGTGTGACGACACCGGCTCCGGCTGTGAGTGTGGGGACAATCTTGCTGACGCCTTTGGAGGTGATGGAGGGCATGGCTATGATGGGTGTTCCCCCTTCGCTGTATGTGGCGCCGATCATGAAGTCCAGCTGGCCGCCACTGCCGGAAAAGATACACTGCCCCATGGAGTCGGCGCAAACCTGTCCGCTGAGGTCTATCTCGATGGCGGAATTGAGGGCCACGACGCGTGGGTTCTCGGCAATGGTGAATGGGTCGTTAGTCTTTGACACTTCGTTGATTAGCACGTCGTGGTTGTGGTCGACAAAGTCGTATAGCCGATGTGAGCCCTTCAGAAACATGGCCACATGTTTGCCGGGGTGGTTCTTTTTCATCCTTCCGTTGATGACACCTTTCTCAATCAGGGGTATGACATCGTCGGTAAACATCTCGGAATGAATGCCTAAGTCGCGATGGTCGCCTAAGGCGGCCAGCACGGCTGTGGGGATGTTGCCGATGCCGATTTGTAGAGTGGCGCCGTCGGGGATGAGTGCGGCGCAGTGCTTGCCAATGGCCTCGTCGGTAGCGCTTGGCGGAGGGTTGAAAGCCTCGTTTAGAGGCTGGTTGTAGTGTACGAAGGCGGTTATTTTCGAGCCATGCACCCTGGCGTCTCCATAACAGTAGGGGGCATGCTCGTTGACTTGTGCAATCACCACGCGGGCTTTCTCGATGGCTGTGGGCATATAGTCCACGGAGGTTCCCAGCGACACATAGCCCTCCTCGTCGGGAGGTGTAACCATCAGAAATACAACGTCGCAGCCTACAGCACCACTGGCTATCATCCGCGAAGTCTCGCTCAGTGAGCAAGGGATATAGTCGGCCAGCCCCGCTTGTGTGGATTTCCTTACATTTGTCCCCACGAAGAAAGAGTCGACCTGAAAGATGCCTTGGTATTTCGGTAGTGCGTAGTCTGCATAACCCTCTGTGTACATGTGGCTTATTGTGATGTCGCGAAGTCTGTTTCTGTCGTGTGCTCCGCTGGCCAACTCGTCGTCGGCGCGCCTGACGAGCGCCCGGATGAGATGCTCGGGAGGTGCCGACACGCATTGCCAATGGATGTGGTCGCCCGGGCGCACCAGTTTGACGGCATCGTCTGCGGAGATGTAGTTGAGGGTCATGGTGTCTGTCGTGTCGTTATGGTTTTTCTATGCTGTTGTCGTTGAGCCAGTTGCCTAATATCTGAGCGGCGGAGGCGACGTAGTCGTTGCAGGGCTTGTGCTTGATGCCGCTGCCGTCGATGCCCAGAAGGGTGCGGCAGGTGATGGCGCCGTTCTCCTCGCGGAATTGCTCGGCCATTTTCCGGCTGTCGCGAGGCATATTGCGAAGTCCTGCCACCATGGCCATGCCTGATACACAGCCACATACTTCGTTGAGTCCCGAGATGCCACGTCCGAATGCCGAGGCCATACGCGTCGCGGTCTCGGGTGGCATGCCCTCCAGCAGGTCGGCGTAGGCCAGCACCACCGACTGGCAACAATTGAGACCTTGGCTGTGCAGCTGGCGTGCGCGGGCTACGCGTTCTTCGATGTTGATGGTTCCTGATGAATTCATTGCTAAACTATTGTTTGTGAAGTTTTTTGAACAGTTCCCAGATGATGATGGCGCCGGCGCAGCTGACATTCAGCGAGTGCTTGGTGCCGAATTGGGGTATCTCTATGCAGCCGTCGCAGAGGTCTACCACCTCTTGCTGCACGCCGTCGATCTCGTTGCCGAACACGATGGCGACAGGGCCGCTGAGAGGGGTTTCGTCCAGCTGGTCGAGCATGATGCTGTCGTGGACCTGCTCCAGGGCGTAGACATGGGTCCCTTGGGCTTTCAACGCGCTGACACACTGGCAGGTGTCTTCGCAGTATTGCCATTCGACCGACTCCTCGGCACCTAGGGCCGTCTTGTGGATGTCGCGATGGGGTGGCGTGGCGGTGATTCCACAGAGGTAAATGCGCTCGACACGGAACGCATCGGAGGTGCGGAATATAGAGCCTATATTATTGAGGCTACGTATATTGTCCAGTATTATCGAAAGCGATACTTTAGGTGCCTGCCTGTATTCTTCGACTGAAAGTCGTCCCAACTGTTCTGTGGTGCGCTTTTCCATGAAAGTGATACTTTAACCTACGGAGCCCTCTAGACTGATGCTTAATAATTTCTGCGCTTCTACAGCGAACTCCATGGGGAGTTTTTTGAGCACATCTTTGGCATAGCCGTTGACGATGAGGCCGACAGCGCTCTCGGGTGAGATGCCGCGCTGCTGGCAGTAGAAGAGTTGGTCCTCGCTAATCTTGCTCGTCGTGGCTTCGTGTTCGAGTATGGCGGTGCTGTTGTTCGCCTTGATGTATGGCCAGGTGTGTGCGCCGCACTGGTCGCCCAGCAGCAGCGAGTCGCACTGCGAATAGTTGCGGGCGTTGTCGGCGCTCTTATTTATCTGTACCAGACCGCGATAGCCGTTTTGGCTGTGGCCTGCGCTGATGCCTTTCGACATGATGGTGCTGTGCGTGTTTTTGCCCACATGAATCATCTTGGTGCCGGTGTCGGCCTGCTGGTAGTTGTTGGTGACGGCCACGCTGTAGAATTCGGCGGTGGAGTCGTCGCCCTGCAGGATGCAGCTGGGGTATTTCCATGTCACGGCGCTGCCCGTCTCCACCTGTGTCCACGAAATCTTGGAGTGCGACCCTTTGCAGATGCCGCGTTTGGTGACGAAATTGTAGATGCCGCCTTTGCCATCTTTATCGCCTGGATACCAGTTCTGTACGGTGGAGTATTTGACCTCGGCATCTTTCAGCGCGATGATTTCAACGATGGCGGCATGGAGCTGGTTTTCATCGCGTTGCGGTGCTGTGCAGCCTTCCATGTAGCTGACGTAGGCGCCTTCGTCGGCGATAATGAGGGTGCGCTCAAATTGGCCGGTGCCCTTGGCGTTGATGCGGAAATAGCTGGACAGCTCGATGGGGCACCGCACGCCCTTGGGGATGTAACAGAATGATCCGTCGCTAAATACGGCGCTGTTGAGGGCTGCGAAGAAGTTGTCGCCGCTAGGTACCACGCTGCCGAGATACTGCTTCACGATGTCGGGATGTTTCTGCACTGCCTCGCTGATGGGGCAGAAGATTATTCCCTTCTCTTCCAGTGCTTTCTGCGAGGTGGTCTTCACCGACACGGAGTCCATGATGGCGTCGTATGCCACGCCGGCCAGCGCCTTCTGCTCGTTGAGGGGGATGCCCAACTTGTTGAATGTGTCGAGCAGCTCGGGGTCCACCTCGTCGAGGCTTTTCTTCTCCTCTTTCTGCTTGGGGGCGGCGTAGTATATGATATCTTGATAGTCAGGCTTTTCATATTCCAGATGAGCCCACGAAGGTTCCTCCATGCTCTGCCATTTGCGGAAGGCCTTGAGACGGAACTCCAGCAGCCATTCGGGCTCGTTTTTCTTCTTGGAGATGAGGCGCACCACCTCCTCGTTGAGGCCTTTCCCTATCAGGTCGGTCTCGATATTGGTGGTGAAGCCCCACTGATACTCTTCGGTAGTAACCTGTTGAATGATATCTTTTTGTTGCTCTTCCATGATGTTTTTCTTGCTTCTTTTGACGCTGCAAAGATACTATTTTTTTCCTTATGGTGGGATATTATTTTTTGTGGTGCTTTGGCGAGTGCGAAGTGGCTGCATTGCGCTCTGCATAAGCGTTTTTGTGAAATATTTTTTGCTATTATAGTAAACTTGTGTATATTTGCATTTCCATTCCGCCTGGAATGGGCAGTGTAATGTATTGAAAAATATAAACATACAAGGTA
>JAILAT010000016.1 GCA_024681475.1 Bacteroidales bacterium
GATATAGATGGATTGCAGCAGGGTGGGCATGGCGGGTGCGCTCGACAGGTTGAACAACTGAATGGTGCTGCCGGCACTTGCCGTCAAAGATTCGTAATAGGCTAGGGCAATGGAGTCTTCCCCTACTGACTCGACAAGCACTTTCCCCGTGGGTGTGCCCCGCAGTACCTCTATCAGCTGGTTCGGATATACAGGGAAACTGATAAATGGGTATGTCTTACTGAAAACGCGAAAATAACAATGGTTGGTTGTTGCGTGCATGGCGCTGGCCACCACGAACCTTCTCGTGCAAGTGATGTCGGTGTAGTACTCGTCGCAATCTTTGTCTTCATAGTAGTACATTTCCCATTGAAAACCATTGTAGAATGCATCCAGCAGGGTAGTACAGTCGTATTGTCCGCCATTCATATAGCTGCCACCTACGGCAACAATATGCGTACTTTCTTGTGCTTTGTTTCTGTAGGTCTCCATTCGCCAGGCTCGCAACACTTGAGATAGTCCGTAATAAGTGTGGTATGGCGTGCTCATCACACCATAGGAGATGCTTCCGCCAAGATTGAACACATCGTTGATGTCGAAAGAACCGACCAGCAAACGATCTTGCAAATTCTTGAAGATGGAGCCACAGAAGAAGACGCTGTCGTCCACCACACGGAAATCGTAGACCCGTGCATCGCTGAGGAACGAAGCTAAAGTGATGGTGTTTGATGTCTTGTCAATAATCGCGAATGCATCGTCGTTGCCATAGACATCTGTCAGATAGGCTACGGACAATCCGTTTGTCCATTCGCGGACGACATCGTTGTCGCCAACCACTATGGCAGATGAGCTGTACACTATGGTGTTCTGCGACCGAACAGGGGAGGGTAGCAATGCCGCCAGCAGGAACAGACCGGCGAACAAAATCGATGCAACATCTCGCCGAGTGCCTCGGCAACCCGGAAAACTGATACTTTTTTCTAATACGATTGATTGTAATTTATTGAAAATCATAGTAGTTATTATTTTAGCTGTTATACATTCATTACTGCAAATATACATTTTATTCTTTAATAAAAACAATAATTCAAAGTTTTTTTTTCTCGTCACAACACGTTGGCACCAGGGGAGGGGAACGACTCCAACTTTTTTCTTGTCCCAGACATACGAAAAATAGTCTTTTTGAGTTATTAATGAAAATTAACATAATATGACCCCGATATTTGCAGATCTTTCGGCATGGGAGTGGCTCATCCAGTTTTTCATCATTGTGGTGGCGCTCCTTGTTGCCAACCTGGTGCGTTGCAACGTGCCGCTGTTCAGGCGCAGCCTGCTGCCGTCGGCCTTGCTAGCCGGCCTTCTTATTCTCTGCCTGAAGCCGCTGGGCTTCTTCTCGGCGATGGTCGACAAACATTCCATGGAGATTGTCACCTATCACGCCCTCGGTCTCGGTTTTGTCGCCATGGCATTGAAAAACAAGAAGATAAAAAGTGCGACGTCGACCCTCAAAGTGGTGGAGACGGGTGCCGTCACCGCCAGCACTTACATCTTGCAGGGCTTGGTGGGCCTGCTCATTACGGTGCCGCTGTTCCTCTGGTGGAAGGGTCACGACCTGTTCTACGCCTCAGGACTGCTCCTCCCGATGGGATATGGCCAGGGCCCGGGACAGGCGATGAACATCGGCGACGCCTTCGCCGACTGGGCTGGCAAGCAGGATATCGCCTTCTTTGGCCGTGACTTCGGATTGAGCATCGCCGCCACGGGCTTCATCGTCGGCAGCCTTGTCGGTGTTATCTATATGAATGTCCTCCGCCGTCGCGGCAAACTGAAGATCAGGGAAAAGGCTATGGCCGAGCGCTATACGCTTGCCGACTATGAGTCGGAGGGCGAGATTCCACACTCCGAGTCCATCGACAAGCTCACCGTGCAGCTCAGCCTGGTGTTGCTGGTCTATGCGTTGGTGTTCCTGCTGATGTACGGCATACAGCAGCTCGACATGGGCGACTTCGGAACGGATACCCTCAAGCCGCTCGTCTGGGGCTTCAACTTCCTGTGGGGCACCCTGCTCGGCGTGTTGGTACGCTGGGTTATCGGCCGTCTGCGCAGGTACAAGCTCATGCAACGCGAATACATCAACAACTACACCCTTGACCGCATCGCCGGCACCTGCTTCGATTTCATGATTGTGGCCGGCACCGCCGCCATCGACTTCAACAACCTGCGTGGACTGTGGCTGCCGCTTGTGCTGGTCTGCACGCTGGGTGCCGTGGCCACGTTCTTCTATGTGCTGCTCTGCTGCCGCAAGCTCTACCCGGGCTATGAATACGAAGGCTTCTTCTCGATGTTCGGCATGCTTACCGGCACCGCCAGCAACGGCATGATCCTGCTGCGCGAGATAGACCCGCGCTTTGAGACGCCCGCTGCCAACAACTTGGTGCTGCAGACCATTCCGGCGCTTGCTTTCGGTTTTCCCGTGCTGCTGCTGGTGGGCTTTGCGCCGCACAACCTCAACAACACGCTCATTACCATAGGCATAATGGCTGTCGCACTGCTGCTGTTCTGCCTGTTCATATTCAGAAAGTCACTATTTGGGAAATGTAAAAAACAGAAGAGAAAATGAAAAAGATTGCCATTATCACCTTGTCGTTGGCGCTAGCGCTCACCGCGGTGGCGCAGGACACCAACCGCCATGTCCGTCAGGGCTGGACTTTCGGCGTGCTGCCTAGCGTGGCCTACGATGCCGACCTGGGTCTGCAATATGGTGCGCTGACCAACATCTACTATTTCGGCGACGGCTCCACCTATCCCGAATATCTGCATTCTTTCTACGCCGAGGCGGCATACACCACCAAGCATTTCGGCATCTTCCGCACAGCCTACGACTCGAAGCACCTCATCCCGGGCCACCGTCTGAGCATCGACCTCACTTATCTTCCCGACCAGATGTGCGATTTCTATGGCTTCAACGGCTACCAGTCGAGATATGTCGCCGAATATGCCAACCAGGACAACGCGGCCTACATCTCGCGCGCCTACTACAAGTACCGCCGCGACCTTTTCCGCTTCAGCGCCGACATTCAGGGCACCATCAGCAAGCCGTGGTATTGGAACGCCGGCATCGGTCTGCTGCATTTCAATGTAGGCACCGTGGATATCGACCGTCTCAACTCGTTCACGAGCAACGAGGACAAGTGGCTGCCCGACACGGTGTCGCTCTTTGATTACTATGTCCGGGATGGCTACATCAGCGCCTCGGAGGCCGCTGGCGGATTCCATCCCTATCTGCATGGCGGCGTCACCTACGACACGCGCGACAGGCTGCAGAACCCCACCCGCGGCATCCACGCCGACGCCTTCCTCACCTACTATGCAGGTCTGGGCGACATGAGCGACTACAACAACCTGAAACTGAACGCCAACTTCCGCCAGTATATCTCGCTCTATACCGACCGTCTCATCCTCGCCTACCGCGTCGGAACACAGCTCAACCTGGCTGGCGACAGCCCCTTCTACCTCAACACCTATCTCAATCAGCTGTATATGCAACGTGTTGTATATGAGGGTCTCGGCGGCGCCAACTCGGTGCGCGGCATCATGCGCAACCGCATCCTCGCCCCCGGCGTGGCCTTCGCCAATGTCGAGCTGCGCACACGCCTGTTCGGCTTCAAGGCTGGCAAGAATATGTTCTACGTCGGACTCAATCCCTTCTTCGACGCCGGCATGGTGGTGCAGCCCTACGAGAACGTTGTTTCCAATCCCCACTATATTCATCCCATTGTGGGTGCTTGGGACACTTCGCGCATCTATGAGCCCCACTTCGGCGGCGGCCTCGGCCTCAAGGTGGCTATGAACGACAATTTCGTCCTCAGCGTCGACTGGGCCACGGCTTTCGACAAGCAGGACAACGGCAAGTTCAGCAACCTCTACATCAAGATGGGCTATATGTTCTAGTGTTTAATCATTCATTTGCATATCATGTTTACAGGTATTATCGAAACGACGGCAAAAGTCGTCAGCATTGAGAAAGAGAACACCAACTACCATTTCACCCTCGAGGTGCCCTTCGGCGACGAGCTGGCTATCGACCAGAGCATGGCGAACGACGGCTGCTGCCTGACGGTGGTGAAGGTGGACAAGGCTAAGAAGCAATACGTTGTCACCGCCATGGACGAGACGATGCTGAAGACCAACCTCAGCACCTGGCAGGTGGGGACGGAGGTCAACGTGGAGCGCTCTATGCGTATGGACGGCCGCTTCGACGGCCACATCGTGCAGGGCCATGTCGACCAGACGGCTCGCTGTACCAAGGTGGTCGACGACAACGGTTCGTGGCGCTTCTATTTCGAGTACGACGCCAAGAACGCCCCCTCCATCACAGTGCCCAAGGGCAGCATCAGCATCAACGGCGTGAGTCTCACGGTGGTGGACAGTGAGCCGGGGATGTTCAGCGTCGCCATCATACCCTACACCTATCAGGTAACCAACTTCCACAATTTCAAGGTGGGCACCGTCGTCAACATCGAGTTCGATGTCTTTGGCAAGTATGTCCAGCGCCTGTTGGAGCAATACATGAAGGCTCAGTAGTCAACGACTCATGGAATCAGCGCGTTGCGCGGTGTCTCGCTGCCGAGATGCCGTGCTCTGCAGCAACAAGGGAGCGAGGAGGCTTCCGGACTTCCTAACCGTCTGTTTCCATGATAGCTGACTCCGCTTTTCGATGTCAGAAAGGCAAAAAAATAAACCCCGCCGATTGGCGGGGTTTGTCATTGTGAATAGGGGAGACTTATTCGGCCTTGTCGGCGTTGATGATAGCCTTGTGCACGGCGTTCCAGCCAGCAGCGTTGAGACCCCAATTGTTGGTAGAGTTCTTGTTGCCAGACACTCTAACTTTTCTTCTCTTGACTTTTTTGTTAGCGTTGATACCCATGATTCTATACTTTTTATTGATTTATTCTTGATAATCTGTTTTTTGGTTGGTTTCGGTATCCAATGCATGTCGAACAGTTGATGTAATGCACTGATTTCTAGTGTGCAATGATACCTGTGCCATTTCCAAAACGTTCTGCAAAATTATACAAACAATTTGACTTGAACAAATAATTGTGAACTTTTTTGTTGAAAAATAGTTTAATATGCTAGTTTTCAAGATGTTCTTTGCGTAGCAAGTCGTTAACGGTCTTCACGGGGTTGAAGGTGGCCAGCGGAACCTCGACAAAGAGGGTGATCCATTCGGCCATGGCACCGTTCCAGAGGCCTGGAAGCTCTTGCGATTTCACCACCGTGGCGCCTTTCGACTTCTTGGAGATGAAGCCGGTGTTGGGGTCGACGAACTTGCGCAGGTCGAAATAGTGGCCGCGCCAATCGCGTGTGGCGCACACCAGATCGACAGGGTTGAAGTGTGTGGCGCTCTCCAGAATGGCGTTCTGCTCGGGTTCCTTACGGTTGATTTGGGCAGTTTCGACAATCTGTAAGCTTCTGATTCCATGACTATTTTCGGTAAAGAAGGGGCCGCCGCCGGGCTCGCCTTGGTTCTTCACCATACCGCAGACACGCATCGGTCGGTTGAGGCGCTCTTTGAGTATGGCGGTCTGTTCCTTGGCGCTTCTCTTGGCGAAGTCGGCGGGCAGCTGGATGTGCAGCTGACTGGTGGCGAAAGTGGCGATGCGTTTCAGTTCCTGCTTCCCGGGTTTGCCGGCCAGCGTGCGCAGGCATTCGAAGTTCTTGGCCTGCAGCTCCAGCAGCAATCCTGCCAGCGCTTGCTTATAAATAATGGTGGTGTGCTTCATCCAGTCGGGCACCACGTTGTCGATATTCTTCACGAAGATGATGTCGGCACGGCACTCGTTGAGGTTCTCGATGAGAGCGCCATGGCCGCCGGGGCGGAAAGTAAGACGCCCCTCTTCGTCGCGGATGGGCACATTGTATTCGTCGACGGCGATGGTGTCGGTGTAATGCTTTTGTTCCGAGAAGGTTATGTTGAGTTTGATGTTCAGTGCCGACTCGTAGTATTTACGCACTTCGGCCACCTTCTTGCGGAAGAGTGCCTTGTGCTCGGGGGATACGGTGAAGTGGATGGACACCACGTCGTTGGCGGAGCGTGCATAGTGGGCACCCTCGACGATGTGTTCCTCCATGGGTGTGCGGCTCAGTTCGCCGTAGCGGTGGAATTTCAGCAACGCTTTGGGCAGGACGCCGTAGCCCATATACTGCTCTTTCAGCAGGTAGTTGATGATGGTGGAGTAGTCGCCACGTTGCATGTATTCCTCCAGCTCGAGCGACGAGTTCTCCATACACTTGTGCAGATCGTTGAAGAAGGCGAAGGTGCGGATGTTCTTCAGGAACTCGGCTACGGTAGGAAACTCGTACTCAAAGTTTTGCGCCACGCCGAAATAGGTCGACGAGAAGGTGTAGAGGTCCTTGAACATACGCGTCGCCGCGCCTGATGCGGGCACAAATTTCAGCACCTTCTTGGCGGTGCACTGTTTCTTGTAGATATCGGCATAGCGTGATATCTGCTTGTCTTCCATGCGCACGATGCCTCCGTTTTCCACGGTGGCGGCTTCCAGCAGCTTGGTGCGCGGGAAGCCTTGGCGGAAATTCTCTATCTGCTGTTCAACTTGGTCGAGGGACAAGCCCCACTCAGCGATCTGCTTCAGGTCGCTGTCCGTAAACTGAGTTTTCGTCATGTAATTCGCTGTTACTTGGTTCTCATTACCTGGTGTACGGTGCTCTCCACGATGACGGTGGTTTTCACCACTTCACCCTCTTTGAGGCGGATGGTGTTGTGTCCTTCGCGATAGCAGAACCAGTCCTCGGGCGTGTAAATCTCGTCGTAACCAGTCTCATAGGTAGCCACCACGTTGAAGATGGCCGGAGCTTTGAACACCGCGTCGAAACGGCCGTTGGCGTTGGTGTAGCCCTCAGCGTTGACATAGCTATTGTCGATGTCAATCTTGACGAAAGCACCGGAAATTGGCAAGTTTGTGTCTTGGTCGATGACTGTTACTTCGACGTAGCAATCGGTATCTTTGTCGCAGGCGCCAAAGAAAAATGCTGCTAAACTGCTGATTAGTAGCAAGCATGAGAATGTGATTATTTTTTTCTTCATAAAAACAAAAAAAATTATTCGTTATTCAAAAAAAAATCTCTACTTTTGCAAATGCAAAATTAGTAAAAAACTATCGTATGAGCACAAAAAAAATTACTTTTCTGCTATTTTTTTTCGCTCTCGTCATGACGGGGTGCGCGCAAAAAACTGAAAAACAAACTAATAAAATGGAAAAACAATACTACGTATTAATTGAAACACCCTACGGGAACATGGTGGCAAAACTCTATAATGAGACCCCTCAGCACCGCGATAATTTCATAAAGTTGGTAAATCAGGGGTTTTATAACGACCTTTTGTTCCACCGTGTCATCAATCAGTTCATGATCCAGGGCGGCGACCAGAATTCGCGCAACGCCAAGCCCGGCCAGATGCTCGGCGACGGCAACTTGGGCTACATGGTCCCCGCCGAATTCGTCGACACCCTCTTCCACCGCAAAGGTGCCCTCGCCGCAGCCCGCAACAACAACCCCGAGAAGGCTTCGTCCTCCAACCAGTTCTACATCGTGCAGGGGCAGGTGTGGACTGAGGATCAGCTGAATATGATGGCTTTCCGGTTCGGCAAAACCTTCACCGAGGAGCAGAAGAAGGTCTACACCACCGTGGGTGGCACGCCACACCTCGATGGCGACTACACTGTCTTCGGTCAAGTGATTGAAGGCTTGGATGTTATCGACAAGATTGCCGCCGTGAAGACCGGCATGGCCGACCGTCCCGTGGAGGATGTGAAAATGAAAATCTCTGTTATCGAACGCTAATACAACTCGCTAGCAATGAATATGAAAGAAAGAATTGACAGATTGATTGAGGAAATCCGTCAAGCGTCATTGGAGAAATCGCTGGACCGCATGGCCGCCATCGAGCAGTTCCGCATCCAGTATCTGGGCAAGAAAGGTGTTGTCAACGAGCTCTTTACCGAGTTCAAGGAGGTGCCTAACGACCAGAAAAAAGAGATCGGCGTGGCATTGAACCAGCTGAAGAACGAAGCCATCAAGAAGATAGAGGAGTTCCGCCAGTTTGCCGAGGAGCATCCTGCACAGCTCGAGGCCCGCGACCTCACTATGCCTGTGGACTACGACGAGCCCGGCAGCCGCCATGTGCTCTCGGTGGTGATGAACGAAATCACCGACATCTTCAGCCGCATCGGCTACACTGTCGCCGAATCGGTGGAGATAGAGGACGACTGGCACCTTTTCTCGGCGCTGAACTTCCCGCCCGACCATCCGGCACGCGATATGCAGGACACTTTCTTCGTGGAGAAAGAGGAGGGCAGGCAAGAGGTGGCGCTCCGCACCCACACCTCGTCGGTGCAGGTGCGCGTCATGGAGAACAACAAGCCGCCCATCCGCATCATCGCCCCTGGCCGCGTGTTCCGCAACGAGGCCATCTCGGCGCGCGCCCACTGCATCTTCCACCAGGTCGAGGCGCTCTATGTCGACAAGCACGTCACTTTCGCCGACCTGAAACAGACGTTGCTCTATTTCGCCAAGGAGATGTTCGGCGAACAGACGCAGATCCGCCTGCGTCCTTCCTATTTCCCCTTCACCGAGCCGTCGGCCGAGATGGACATCTCGTGCAACATCTGCGACGGCAAAGGCTGCAACATCTGCAAGGGTACCGGCTGGCTGGAGATTCTGGGTTGCGGCATGGTTGACCCTAACGTGCTGGAAGCATGTGGTATAGACAGTAAAGAGTACAGCGGTTTCGCCCTCGGAATGGGCGTTGAGCGCATGGCCATGCTGAAATACCAGATTCGCGACCTGCGACTCTATTTTGAGAACGACCTACGCTTTCTGCGTCAGTTTGAGGCCATTGTCTGAGATGACGACGGCCCATGGCATGATACAGTGCCCTGTTGCGGCAGGGCATTGTTTTTTTTAACAAAAATCTGATTCCATGAGTGTTATTTCAATTGAAGGGATGGATTTCTACGCTTTTCATGGCTGTTTTGAGGAAGAGCGTGCCATCGGCACCCGTTTCCGTGTCGACATGGAGATGAATGTGGATACATTCAAGGCTCAACAGTCTGATAACTTGAATGATACAGTGAGTTATCTGGACGTCTACCAGGTGGTGAAGCGCGAGATGGCCCAGTCGTCCAATCTTCTGGAGCATGTGGCCGACCGCATAGGCCAGGCCGTGCTGGACGAGTTCGTCCAGGTGGATGGTGTGCGTGTAAAAGTGACGAAACTGAACCCACCCTTGGGAGGGCAGATTGCCGGTGTCAGTGTGGCCATCGAAAAGGTCCGCTAGATACCCCCTGATGAAATCTGTTAAAATATTGTTAAATTCCTGCTCTATAATCCTGATTCCATGATATCTGTCTGCTACAGCATGTCGTTGTGCTCGTAGAAGCTGTAGTAGTTGGCGTGCCCCGCGTCGTCGATGCCCACAATGAGGTGGTCGTCAACAGCGATATTGAGCGTTTTTCCTGCTTGTATTATCTTGTTGGTCAGCATTCTGTCCTCCCGGCTGGGGGTGAGGTTGCCTGTGGGATGGTTGTGTGCCAACATGATGCTCACGGCGTTCTTCTCCACTGCTGTGCGGAAGATGATGCGGATGTCCACGGGAGCATCGCTGATGCCACCCGAGGAAATGCGCTGTTTGAAGATGCATCGGCGCTTGGCGTTCAGGTAGATAGTCCAGAATTCCTCGTGGTTGAGATTGATGATCTCGGGGCTTATGTGACGGAAGAGGTCGTCGGCGTTGTTGATGTAGACGTTCTGGCGCCCGTCTTTCTCGTGCAACATCCTGATTCCAAGTTCTAAAGCTGCCAAAACGGTGATGGCTTTGGTCTCGCCCATGCCTTTGTAGCGGTTGACAAAAGTGCCTATCTCCATTTTCGACAAATCGATGAGGCTGTTGTCGGCGTCGTTAAGTATCTTTTTGGACAGTTCCACTGCGCTCATTTCACTCGTTCCGGTGCGGACGAGAATGGCCAAAAGTTCAGCATTTGTCAGCTCTTTCTTGCCCTTGGTGAGCATCCTTTCGCGTGGGCGGTCTTCCGGGGCCCATTCCTTGATGGAGAGGTTGTTTTTGCCGTTCATGGGAGTTCAATTTTTTTGCAAAGATACACATTTTTTGCGAAAGCGCGAAAACAAGGGCAATGCATATTGATAATGAGGGCGTTATTCGGCCTAATGTTAATTATAATAGTTTTTTTCTAAAAAAAAGTTGTCATGTTAATAATTTTGCTTATCTTTGCATATTCAAATAGAGTGCAAACAATAAAAATAATTAACACATAAACTATGCAGAATAAAGGACTTATCGGAATTTTAGCCTGTGCCTTTGTGATCGTATGTTTGTACGAAATGTCGTTTACTTTCGTGGCAAGACACCATGAAAAGCAAGCACGCAATGCTGCTATTGAGTACGTCAATGGATCTGAAGGACAGGCAGAATTGAATCAGGCTTTCGACAGCCTTAGCGCCGCTGGGATGAGCGCCGCTGAACAACTGACTTTCAGAGCGATGGATAGCCTCAGCATCCTCAATCGCGAAGAAGCAAACTATCTTAGTGCAACGGACAATGACAAGAGCCGTTACTTTGGATGGACATTCAAGAAATGCCGTCAGCATGAGATTAATCTGGGTCTTGACCTGAAGGGTGGTATGAACGTGATGCTCGAGGTGTCGACCGTGGATGTAGTCAAATCTTTGGCTGGCAATACGACAGATACCACTTTCAACAAGGCTATCGAGATGGCTCTCGAGCGCCAGAAAAACTCTGTGAACAAAGACTTTGTGACGCTGTTCAACGAGGCTATCATGGAGCTGAACCCCGACGAGCATCTGGCCCGTTTCTTCGGCAGCCAGCTCAATGTGTCGCTCGACACCGAGAACTCCAAAATCATAGACAAACTGAAAGAGGCTACCAAAGATGCTTACGACAACACGTATGAGACTCTGAGCAGACGTATTGACCGTCTGGGTGTTGCGCAGCCTTCCATCCAGAAGCTGCCCGCTTCTGAGCGCATCATGGTGGAGCTTCCTGGCGTGAAAGACCCCCAACGTGTCCGTAATCTTCTCAAAGGTACGGCGCAACTCGAGTTCTGGGCTACCTACAGCGTGAAGTATAACAAAGACAACACGGTGGACCAGAAAACCTACGAAGAGTATAACAGCGTGATGAACATGCTGCTGGCCACCGACGACTATCTGGCAAAGCAAAAGGTTGATACCAAGACTGTTGAGGCTTCTGAGGCTACTGCCGACGAGGCCGACGCCGAGAATGCGGATGCTGCCGAGGTGGCTGAGAAAGCTGAAGGTGAAGAGAGCGAAGAGGCTGAAGAAGAGGATGAGGAAGTGGCTGAAAGTGAAGCTACCGATGGCAACGGCGGTCCGCTGATGGCACTGCTGAAACCGGCACAGTTTGTTCCGCCTATGGTGTTTGCCGCCGATGGCACCGACACCGCCAAAATCAACAGATATCTGGCTCAGGGTTACGCCGCTGGCAAGATCAATGCAAGAACCGTCAAGTTCCTGTGGAGCGCCAAGCCCGAGAGCGATAAGAATAATATATACTTATTATATGCGATCAAGGTCGAAGACTACGACCGCGACGGAAAACCCATGGCCAAACTGGGCGGTGGCAAAGAGAAAGTGATTGAAGACGCCCGTCGTGACGCTTCCACCACCGGTGGCGGCTACGAGGTTTCGATGGAGATGACGCCCGATGCAGCACGTATCTGGAGAGATGTCACTGCTGCCAATGTGAACAAATGCGTTGCTGTGGTGCTCGACGACCAGGTCTATTCGGCCCCCAACGTGAACCAGGAGATTTCCGGCGGCCGTTCCGAGATTACCGGTAACTTCACGCCTGAAGAGGCCAACGACTTGGCCAACGTGCTGAAGAGCGGTAAGCTGCCTGCCCCTGCCCGTATCGTGCAGGAGGATGTGGTAGGACCTTCGCTGGGTCAGGAGTCTATCCACAGAGGTCTGCTCTCGTTTGTGCTGGCCTTCATCGTGGTGCTTCTCTATATGGTGGTGTTCTACAACCGCGCCGGCTGGGTGTCGGTGGTGGCTCTGATCACCAACGTGTTCCTGCTGGTCGGCGTGCTGGCATCCATCGGTGCCGTGCTTACGCTGCCTGGTATCGCCGGTATTGTGCTGACCATGGCTATGGCAGTGGACGGCAACGTGATTATCTACGAGCGTGTGAAGGAAGGCTTGCGTGAAGGCAAGAACCTGACCAACGCTATCGAAGACGGTTTCAAAAACGCATACTCCGCTATCATCGACGGTCAGGTGACGACCTTCCTGCTGGGTTTGGTGCTGATTATGTTCGGCTCGGGCACCATCAAGGGTTTCGCCGTCACGCTCTGTATCGGTATTATCACTTCGCTGTTCACCAGCATCTTCATCACGCACCTGCTGATTGACTTCCTGATGAACCACAGCAAGAGAAAAGTGAACTTCTCGTTCAAATTCTCGGAGAACTTCCTGCGCAATGTCCACATCAATTTCATGGACGCCCGCAAGAAATGGTACATCATCGGTGGTGCTGCCATCCTGATTTGCTTGCTGGGTATCGGCATCCGTCATCTGAGTCTGGGTATCGACTTCACGGGCGGCCGCACCTATGTTGTGCGCTTCAACCAGCCCGTCAATGTTGTCGATGTCCGTGCCGATCTGGCAGCTGTGTTTGCCGACGCTCCCGAGGTGAAGTCGTACGGTCCCAGCAACCAGGTGAAAATCACGACCAATATTGACCCTGAGAATTACTACGATGCCTATCGTGCAGAGAATGGTCTGACGGCACAGGATACCGTCACCGACGAGATGGTGGTCAACGCATTGCTCTACAAGGGCACCAAGAACAGCTTCCTGAAACTTGACGACGGCAGTGAGCTGACGCTGGAGCAGTTCTCGAGTGCTGACAAATCGGCCTACGGTATCATCCAGTCGGCACAGGTGGAGGCCACGATGGCTAAAGATATGAGCACCAAAGCTATCTTTGCCGTGTTGGGCGGTCTGCTTGTGATCTTCTGCTACATTGGTGTACGCTTCAGAAGCTGGCGCTTCGGCCTTGGCAGTATAGCCGCTCTGGCACACGATACGATATTGGTTATTGGCGTCTTCGCCCTGTTGCGCGGTCTGTTGCCGTTCAACCTGGATGTCGACCAGCAGTTCATTGCTGCCATCCTGACGGTGATCGGTTACTCCATCAACGCCACGGTGGTGATCTTCGACCGTGTCCGTGAGAACATTAAGCTGTATCCGAAACGTGACCTGAAGATGCAGATGAATGACGCCATCAATGCTACGTTGGCCCGTACGGTGAACACCACCGGCACGACGTTCTTCACCCTGCTGATGATGTTCATCGTCGGTGGTGAGGTGATCCGCGGCTTCGTGTTTGCTCTGCTCGTGGGTGTGCTGGTCGGTGTGTTCTCGTCGATTTTCCTGGCTTGCCCCATCGTGTACGAGGTGAGCCGTCGTCGCGAGGCCAAACGCATGGCCAAGATACAGTCGAACAACAAATAATAGATATTCGCGCGCGAACAATATATAAATAATAGAGAAACGGTGGCGCGGTGGCGGACCACAAAGCCGCGCCCCTTTGAAAAAAAAGATAGTTGAATGAAACTGGTAAGCTTAATACTGACTTTGGTCTTCCTCGTGGTGCCCATCCTGATGAAGGCGCAGGAGCCCGGCTCGAAAAGCAAGGCTCCCCGTCAGCCGCAGAGGGGTCACGGCGGACCGCGTCAGCCGATGCCTGCAGGCAAGGGAAGGACTATGCGTCCGCAGCCGGCATCGGTGCAGAGCCAGGCTCCGGCCCGAGTGGCAGCTCAGGCTTCCAACACGGCACATCGCTCGACGATACAGCCGGAGTATTTCAGCTATGAGACAGAGAGCGAATCCGAAGTAGAGGCTCGCCGCCGTAGCCAGCAGCCGTTGCAGGTTGTGGAGGAAGAGACTGATTCCATGATATTTGACCTGCGTCAGGCGGTCATTTATCAGGCTGTTTTGGAGCCCCGCTTCTGTGTCTGAGATAGTGCGTGAAAGGTAGGAAGAGAGAAATAGGTAAGAACGTAGACAAGTAGTTGAGAAATAAACGATAATAATAATATAAACAAAAACTAACTAGTATGTTTAAAAAAGTACTCGTAACAATTGGGCTGCTTTTGATGGCGGGAGCCGTCTTCGCGCAAGGTACGTTGAAAGGAACGATTACCGACGAGAAGACTGGCCAACCCGTTCCCATGGTAACAGTGCGTGCTATGCAAGGTGGCCAGCTTATCGGTGGTGGCCGAACAGACTTTGATGGTGTCTACACAATCAAAGGTTTGGCAGTAGGTACATACGATGTGGAAATATCGCATGTCAGCTACCAAAGTATCAAGACCCAGATTACCGTCAAGGCATCGGGTTTCACAATTCTGAATCAGGCTCTTGGCAAGGCCACAGGTACGTTGGAGGCTGTGAAGGTTGTGACGCAGAAAAATCCTGTGATTGAGATTGGTGACGCTTCGTCGACCACTCACATCAGCGCCGATGATATCGCGCACATGCCCGGTACGTCGGTGGAGAGCATTGTGGCTGCTACGGCCGGTGTCGGATATGAAGACGGCGGCACGGGCTCGGCACGTGGTGAGGACAATATGGTTACGATGCAGGGCAATGTGAGAAAGAGAACGGGTGTCAGCGTGCCTAAGGAGGCCATCGCTGAAATCCAGGTTATCTTGGGTGGTACGCCTGCCAGCATCGGTGAGGCTATCGGTGGTACGCAGATCATCACCCTGAAACCGCCATCAAGCACCTTCAAGGGCTTGGTGAAATGGGAGACCTATTTCGACTATCGTCTGCAGAATGTGCTGGTGCTGTATCTTACCGGCCCGGTGATCAAGACCGCTTTGCGTGACGAGAACGGAGAAAAGACCGGCGACCGTACCCTGGTGGGCTTCCGCCTGACGGGTCAGGCTTCGACGGCCAAGTTCCCGTACTACCGTGCCAAAGATGGCCGCTACCGTGTGGTGAGAGACGAGAGGGTCCAGGAACTGGAGCAGAATCCTCTGGTGTACAACCCGCTGGACGGCTCGGTGAACTACGCTGGCGAGTACTTGCGCGAATCGGACTTTGTGACCATCAGACGTCCGAATGCCCGCAACTACTATGCTTCGAAAGATAGAGAGGCCAATTTCCGTAACTATAGCATCGCCCTCGAAGGCGCTGTGGACATCCGCTTCTCGGATCTGGCCACGATGACCATCACGGGCGAGTATGGCTTCAGCCACTCTCCGAGCACTTCGCTGGCCTATTTCCCGTTGAACCTGTCGAACGCCGCCAACGGTGTTTCGCGTTCGAACAATATGGTGTTGACGGTCGACTTCACGCAGCGTTTCGACACGCCGCAGAAGAGCGACCCCAACAACCCCGATGTGAAGGTTGACCCCGCCATCTCGAAAGTGATGTACAACATCACGGCGATGTTCAATCGCTACACGTCGCGTTCCTATAACGAGAACTTCGGCGACGATGTGTTCAAATATGGCCACATCGGTACTTTCATCACCGAGAAGGAGCGCAGCCGCGAGACCCAGAACTTCGAGTATTTCGGTACTTCTCAGACCGCCCAGGTGCAGACGAGCTGGCGCGACAACATGACCTCGTTCACCCCGTCGCCCTACAACCCGCTGTATGCCAACTACAACACGCAGCTGTTCGGCATCTCGGCCATTGCTCCCTATCTCTATTCGTTTGATAACATCCGTATGTTCAACGGTCTGATTAACGGTGAGTCGCCGTCGTCGATCTACGGTCTGTTCTCGAACGTCGGAACCCAGAACACCAGCTATTCCAAGCAGGCCAACAACTACTACTACTTGCAGGCCAAGGCTTCGGCGCTGATCAAGGGTCACGATGTCGAGATCGGTTTCCAGTATGACCAGTATACCGCTTCGTACTACGGCTTGGCAGCTGCTTCGCTGTGGACCATCATGCGCCAGTCGGCCAACGCCCACACCACGCAGTTGGACTTCAGCAACCCCCACGCCTACTTTGTCGGCAACGAACTGTATGTCGACTACGACCGTCTGGTCGGTGGCGGCCAGACCCGCTTCGACGAGTCGATGCGCCGTGCCTTGGGTCTTGACGTGAACGGTACCGACTGGCTGGATATCGACCGCTACAGCCCCGAATTCTATGCTGAGAATGGTGGCTTGGGTATGTTCTCGGCCAACGAGCTGTTCAACAACGGCAACAGCATTGTGAGCTACTACGGTTTCGACCACACTGGCGAGCGCTATAACGGCCGCACCTGGAGCCTGGACGATTTCTTCGATCCTCGCGCCAAGGGCCACAAGAACTATCAGTATCTGCCTGTTTTCTCGCCCATCTATATGGCTGGTTATATTCAGGACCAGTTCTACTTCCAAGACCTTATCTTCAACGTGGGTGTCCGCGTTGACTACTTCGACGGTAACCAGATGGTGCTGAAAGACCCCTATCTGCTGTACGAATCGTACACTGTGGGCGACCTGCGCGGCAGCAACATCAGCTACAACACCGACCTGCCCGGCAACCGCTTTGCCAACAACGCCAGCGACGACTGGGTGGTGTATGTGGACGATGCAGGAGCCACGACGCCTACCATCCGTGGTTATCGCCACAACGGCATTTGGTATGATGCCAACGGTGTCGAGGTGTCGAGTCCTAGCGCCATCGCCGGTGAGTCTGGTAAACCTACTCCTTTCCGTACCCAGGGCGCTGGCGGCGGCCAGGAGATGGCTACCACCGGTAACAGCAGCGGTAACAAGATTTCGAGTGCCGCATTCGAAGACTATAAGCCTCAGGTGGTGGCAATGCCTCGTATCGCTTTCTCGTTCCCCGTGAACGACCGCAGCCAGTTCAAGGCCAGCTACGACATTATCGCCCGTCGTCCCTCCGGTGGATGGCAGGCCGACTATACAAGTTACCTCTACATGAACCAGGCCTCGGGAGTGCTGAACAACCCGAACCTGAAGCCTGAGCGCATCACCAACTATGAGTTGGGCTTCCAGCAGGCACTGAATAAGGCTCAAACCATGGCTATCAGCCTGTCGGCCTATTATAAAGAGACGCGCGACCTGATCCAGGTGGTGCAGTATGCCGGTGCCGACCCCAACCAGAACTACTATTCGTATGACAACCAGGACTACAAGACCATCAAAGGTTTCTCGCTGGCTTTCGATATGCGCCAGTCGAAGAATGTCCGTATCAACGCCAACTATACGCTGCAGTATGCTGAGGGTACCGGTCTGTCGACCACCACGATGCAGGAGCTTATCAAGGAAGGTTACACCACGCTGAAGATGCTGAACCCCATCAGCGACGACCGTCGTCACGAGTTCAAGGCCAACGTGGACTACCGCTTCGGGAAGGAAGAGGGTCCGTTCAAGTTCTCCCGTGAAGTCACCGACAAGGATGGCAACTCCCGCAAGAAAGTTGTGTATCCTCTGGAGAACTTCGGTATCAACTTCCTGGCTGTCGCCCAGTCGGGACGTCCCTACACCAGAGCTTTCAGCAACACGCAGTCGACCATCGTGGGTAGCTACCGCGGCGCCCGTCTGCCTTGGGGCTTCTACTTCAATGTTATCGTCGACAAGACCTGGTACATTGACATCCAGAAGAAGAACGGCGGCAAGCGTCCCACAGCTCTCAATGCGGCTATCACGATCAACAACCTGTTTGACTTGCGCAACGTGACGGGTGTGTTCTCGGTGACCGGTAACCCCGATGACAATGGTTATCTGACCGACCCCGAGACCCAGTCCATCATCAACGCTTATCTTGACCCGCAGTCGTTCCGCGATATGTATTCAGTCTATCTGAACAACAGCTACTGGAACTACTCGCAGCCGAGAACCATCAAGTTGTCTTTGACCTATAATTTCTAAGAAGTCAGTTTGGTGAGTCGCGCTGCCGGCGCGCGAAAGCCCGAGAGCGGCGCGACACACCAATAGCCATAAAAGAGAAAAAAATTATAAAAAGATGAAAAATATATTTATTAAAACAGTCTTAGTGGCTTTTATGATCTCGGCGACAGCAGGGACCGCGATGGCAGACATCTGCCGCACCTGCAAGACATCGAGTCCCAAGAAGATGGCGACGAGTTCCAAAGCCGCAGTGTGCAAAAGAGCACAAAGTACTGCCGAGCTGAATATCAACAACGTGCGTGCGTTGATAAATGGTTACGGCAACATGTGGTACGACGGAAGTGTTACGCAGTATCATATTCCGAAAGACGGTACTTCGACGCCTATGTACTGCGCCGCCCTGTGGATTGGTGGTACTGATGTGAACGAGCAGTTGCGTCTTGCCGCTCTGCGTTTTGGTTCGGAAGGCGACGACTATTGGCCCGGTCCTCTAACCATCGACGGTACGGCCGACATCACCATCGAGGTATGTAACTACTACGACCGTCACTACAAAATCACCCAGAGCGATGTGGTGGCTTTCAACGGCATGTTCGACTGGACTGCCAACGGCCCTGTGCCCAACGAGAACTACAACGATGCCGACATTGCCCAGGTTATCAAGGAGTGGCCTGCTCATGGCAACTTCGAGAACCAGAGCTACTATCTGGCACCTTTCAAAGATGTCGACGGCGACGGTACATACAACTACCAGGCTGGTGACTATCCTTACTACGATTTCGACAATGAGCTTTGCCCCCGTACCCTGAAGGCCAGCCTGGCCGATGGCGAGAACTATCACCCCGCTGTCACCATGGAAGACTCGGCAGGCATCGTTAAGGGCGGTCTGCTCTCCGACCAGGTGCTGAAAGGCGACCAGACGATCTGGTGGGTATTCAACGATATGGGTAACACCCACACCGAATCGAAAGGCCAGCCCATCGGTATGGAAATCCGTGCCCAGGCTTTCGCTTTCGCCACCAACGACGAGATCAACAACATGACGTTCTATTCCTATGAGATTATCAACCGTTCGACCTATGAGTTGCGCAACACCTATTTCAGCCAGTGGGTCGACCCGGATTTGGGTTACGGCTACGACGACTATGTGGGATGCGATGTGAAACGTGGTTTGGGTTATTGCTACAACGGTAAGGATATCGACGGCCCCGGAACGGGTTCCTACAGCGGTATTCCTCCTGCAATCGGTATCGACTTCTTCCAGGGTCCCTACATGGACGCCGACGGTAGGGACAACCCCCGCGTCGACATCAACAAGATGCTCACCTACTATCCCACCCAGCTGGCCACCTATGCGCTGACTGGTGGTGGCTACGACACCATCCGTCTGAACGACGATGCCGACCTGTACTATCCCGACGCATGGTATTTCCAGCAGAACGACTCGGTTGGCAACTGCGCCATCAACGGTGTGAACTTCGGTAACAACATCATCGACGACGAGCGTTTCGGTATGCGCCGCTTCGTGTATTACGACAACAGCGTGGATGCCGTCCACGGTGAGCCTTCGAAGGCTACTGACTACTACAACTACTTGCGTGGCTACTGGAAGAACGGTGCCCGTATGAAATATGGTGGAAACGCTATCAACGTGAACACCACCACTCTGGATTGCGACTTCATGTTCCCTGGTGACAGCGACCCGTTGCATTGGGGTACCAATGGCAATGTCCCCGAGTCGAATCCTGACGACTGGACTGAGAAGACCGCCGGCAACACGCCTCGTGACGTGCGTTTCATGCAGTCTGCTGGTCCTTTCACCCTGAAACCTGGTGCTCTGAACTATATCACCGTTGGTATTCCTTTCGCACAGGCAACCTCCGGTTCGGCTTGGACCTCGGTTGAGTTGCTCCGCGAAATCGACGATGTTTGCCAGTCGCTGTTCGAGAACTGTTTCAAGGTGCTCGACGGTCCCGATGCTCCTACGCTGGTGGCTCAGGAACTGAAGAACGAGATTATCCTCTACATCACCTATGAGAACCCCAACTCGAACAACTACGGTGAGAAATATCACGAGCTGGATCCTTCCATCGTGAGCTCCTACATCGACGCTCAGGGCAACAAGGTGGCTTACACCAATGATGAGCGTTCGTACGACTTCGAAGGTTACCAGATTTTCCAGCTGATCGATGCCAACGCTTCGATTGCCGACATCAACGATGAGACCAAGGCTCGCCTTGTGGCTCAGTGCGATATCAAGAACTTCTACGATGCAGAGCAGACCCTGCCTATCGGAACCTTGGTGAACTACACCAACAACTCGACGACAGGTCTTATCTCTGGCCAGATTATGGTGAACGGCGCCAACAACGGTATCCAGCACGTGTTCCGCGTGACGACCGACCAGTTCGCCAACGGTACCAACACGACGCTTGTCAACAATAAAGAATACTACTATATCTGCGTTGCTTACGCACACAACCGCTATAAAGAGTATTCCCAGACCGACGCTTCGAAACTTGACGGACAGAAAGAGCCTTACCTTGCTGGTCGTAAGAACGAGAAGGGCCGTGCCATCACCCCGATTACGGCAATACCTCACGATCCTATCACCGAGAACGGCGGTACGGTTGCCCAGGCCACCTTCGGTCTGTGCCCGAACATCACCCGTATCGAAGGTTTCGGCAACGGCGGTATGGCTCTGGAGCTGACCGAGGCTTCCCTGAATGAACTGATGGGTGCTCCTGGCCAGCCTGCCAAGGCTCCTGGTACTTTCAACGAGCGTCTGTCGGGTGGTAGCTACTCGGGCTCGATGAGCGATCCTTGCCTCATCCCCAACCCCCAGTATGAGCAGAATGCCGGTCCTATCAACGTTCGCGTTATCGACCCGCTGAGCATCAAGCAGGGCCAGTTCTATATCAAATTTGACGACTATACCGACACAGCACACTGGGTCATCTCCACTGTCGATGGTTCGCCGCTGTTCGACTCGGTGTACTCCGATACTTCCGACTTTGTGATTGGCCGCTACAACGAGCAGCTGTTCCTCGACCTCGGTATCGCAGTCTCCATCACCAACCCGAAGGCTATTGCCAGCGACCTTATCGTTTCGGGTACCGATGTGAAGGGCGGTATTGTGGGCAACGAAGCTGTCATCAGCGCCAACATGACCTTTGCCGATGTCAACCATCAGTGGCTGAGCGGTATCACCGACAACGACAACTATATGCTTTACAACTGGGTGCGTTCCGGCGCTCAGTATGCTGCCAGCAACCTGACCACTTTCGACAACAAGTCGACCCCGATTTCGATGTCGGAGGCTTATCTGGACGACGACTACTACAAATCTGACTACAACCAGCTGAAAGACCAGACCGAGACCCACGATGTCGACAAGTATCAGATCTTTGAGGATGTGCTCGGTGGCCTGTGGGCACCCTACGGCTTGTGCTCCGCACTGCCTTACCACCCCGCTTTCTCGTTCCGCTACTACATCGCCGACTCGTCGGTTATCGACTCGCTGCGCTCGGTTCGTCCCAACGATTTCAAATACAACTACCATCAGTTGATGCGTAGAACCTCTATCCACACGAGAAACAAATCGATCATGTTCAACGACCTGTCGAAGCTGCCCAGCGTGCGTATCGTACTGACCGCCGACAAGACGAAGTGGACGCGCTGCCCGGTTCTTGAGATGTGCGACGATTACACTCAGGCCGAAGGCAAGGCTCACCGCTTCCAGCTGCGTAAACACGCATCTGTCGACAAGAACGGCGACACCGCTACTGTCAGCGGCGCTTCCAACGATCCCAACAGCCCCAACTACATCTCCGACCGCGGTATGGGTTGGTTCCCGGGCTACGCCATCAACCTGGCTACGGGCGAGCGTCTGAACATCATGTTTGGTGAGGATTCGCGCTACGTGCAGTACAATGGTCGCGATATGTTGTGGAACCCCGTCCAAACCATCTCGGTGGGTACTGAGAACTATGTGATGGGCGGCCGCCACTACATCTATGTCATGAATGCCATCTCGCAGGATTTCCCGCGTTACCACGTAACCGCCGACAGCTACACGAAGGCCACCTACAAGAGCCCCTCGTACGATGCCGGCCGTTGGGCTGTGAAGATGCTCCAGTCGCTCGACCATCTCTACACCATCAAGAACAATGAGGTCAACCAGGGTCTGTTGCGCTTCGACGGTGCTAAGTATGTGTTGCCTGTCCGCGACTCTGCCGCCTTCCTCTTCTCGACGGTGAGCTGGGTGAATATGCCTCTGGCAACAGAGACCATCAACAAGCAGTCTGACATACCTTGCGACGTCACCATCGACCTGAATGTCTATGGCCGTTACGGTAACTACTATGGCAACAACGGTTCCAACCCGCTCAATGTCGGTAAGGATACGCTGAACAGCAACAACCCGATGTACATGTTCGAGTTGACCGACGACATTGTTACACTGACCAATCAGGCACTGGCAAACAACAAGGATGCCGAAAGCTACAAGGATTCGTTGCTGAGTATGATCTATGTGGTGCCCAACCCCTATTACAGCGCCTCAACGCTTGAGACGGGTAGCCAGTTGGAGACCAAGGTCCGTTTCATCAATGTTCCTGCCAACTCCACCATCACCATCTACACTGTCGATGGCACCGTGGTGCGCCGCTTCCGCGGCACTCCTTCGAACCAGACGACCTACGACTGGGATTTGCATAACTCCGCAGGTACCCCCATTGCTGGCGGATTGTATCTGATACACTTCGAATGCCCCGGCATTGGCGAACGTGTTATCAAGTGGTTCGGAACGATGCGTCCTGTTGACCTGAATAATTTCCAATTCTAATGTCTGTTGAACCCTGTAAAAAAAGATGACAATGAAACGCATATTTAGAATAATAACCGTAGTAGCCATAACCCTGGCGGTCACCCCTTACAGCCTTATGGCTGGTAATGATGACCGTAGAGGTACGGCAGGTGCACAGGAATTATTAATCAACCCTTGGGCGCATAGCCGTGGATGGGGAAGCCTCAACGTGGGTAACTCCCGTGGCATAGATGCTTTCTTCACCAACATTGCCGGTCTTTCGTTTGTGGAGCGTTACGAGTTCGCCTATTCCAACACGATGCTCTATGGCGGCAAGAACGGTCTGCGCGGCGGCGGCTCCAGCAATGCCTTCGGTCTTGCTGTCCGTGTCGGTAGCTCGGGTGTGTTGGGAGCCTATGTGATGGCTTTGAACTTTGGTCAACTTGATGTCACCACGACCGAGAACCCCGAGCCAGGTGCTCTGGGAACCTTCTCGCCGACGCTGATGAACCTCAATGTGGCCTATTCGCACGCATTCTCCAGCTCCATCCATGGTGGTGTGAACATCAAGGTCATCAACGAGTCGACCTCCGATGTTTCGGCCACGGGTGTCGCTCTCGATGCCGGTATCCAGTATGTGACCGGTGAGAACGATGAGTTGAAGTTCGGTATCTCCCTGAAGAACATTGGACCCTCCATGTCGTTCGGCGGCACGGGTATGGCTTTCTCGGTGACCAACAACAACGGCAACCTCATCACGGTGGAATATCGCGATGCAGAAATCGAGCTTCCCACTATCCTCAACATCGGTGTCGCCTACGACTTCCTGTTCGAGAAATGGGATCAGCGCCTTACTCTCGTTGGTAACTTCACCTCCAACGCCTTCTCGAGAGACTATTTCGGCATCGGCGCCGAGTACTCGATTCTCAACCGTTTCGAGGTTCGCACCGGCTTCGTCTATCAGGACGGCCTGTTCAACAGCGAGCGTGTTACCTCCAGCGCCGGATTCCATGCCGGTGCCTCGGTCAACATTCCTGTTGCCAAGGATGACGACACCAAAGGACTTACCATCGACTACGCTTTCAGCACGCAGTACAATCTGAGACCTACGCACTCGATTGGCGCTTCGTTCCGATTCTAAGAAGTAAGTTCTACATAACCCCTTGTCAGGAAAGGTTCATCAATGGACCTTTCCTGACTTTTAGCAACGCTTGTAAGAAAGAAATCTTATTATTAATAATATAGAAAACCCACATGCCGGAACTGGGCAACCGTGTCCGCTGTGGTGTGTTCTGAACAAAGAAACAAGTATTAACAGCCGACCATTACGGCAAAAAACAACCACAATGGCAGAAATAAAGTATTATAGCGAAGAAGGATTGCAAAAGCTCAAGGATGAGTTGCATCAGTTAATAGCCTTCGACAGACCTGCGGCTGCCGCCGCTATCGCAGAGGCTCGCGACAAGGGTGACCTGTCTGAGAATGCGGAATACGATGCCGCCAAGGAGGCCCAGGGCCATCTGGAGGCTCGCATCTCCAAGTTGCAGGACCTGATTGCCAATGCCCGTCTGCTCGACGAATCGAAAATCGATACCTCCAAGGTGCTCTTGCTCTCCAAGATAACCATTCGCAACACGAAGAACAACATGAAGCAGGTCTATACCATCGTGCCCGAAAGCGAGGCCAACCTGAAACAGGGACTTATCTCTGTGTCGTCGCCCTTCGCACAGGCCTTCTTGGGCAAGCGCGCCGGCGAAGAGGTCGAGGTGGTGGTGCCTGCCGGCACGATGCACTTCGAGATCCTCTCGGTGGAACGTTAATAGATGATAATCTGATGGTTGGCGGAGGTCGCGGTTTTCCACCATGCTCTCGCCACCGTCTGTAAACACAAAGCATTATGGCATCCATATTTTCCCGTATTGTGGCAGGCGAGATACCCTGCTATAAGGTGGCTGAGACCGACGAATGTCTCGCTTTTCTCGACGTTAATCCAGTGGTGAAGGGGCATGTGCTCTGCATACCCAAGAAAGAGGTGGACTATATCTTCGACCTCGACGATGAGCAATACGTCTCTTTGCAGCTCTTCAGCCGTCGCGTGGCGCGTGCATTGAAGACTGTGGTGCCTTGCATCAAAGTGGGCGTGGCCGTCGTGGGCCTGGATGTGCCCCACACGCATATCCATCTGGTGCCTCTCAACCAGCCTGGAGACCTCAGTTTTGAGCACCATATCACCATGGCTCCCGAGGAGATGCAGGCGTTGGCTAGCCAGATTGCCGCCGCAATGAAAGACTGAACAGGAATTTGTTGAACACTTAGCCATATTCGAGGCCTCGAATATGGCTATTTTTTTTGTATGCCCTTGTCGCGACGGGCAGCTAGATGAAGAACAGGCATACTCCCGCCACACAGATGACGGCACCGATGATTTCCCGTATTGTCACTTTCTGGTGGAAGAGCCACACCGATGGCGCGATGATGAGCACAGGCGTCAACGCAAAGAGGGTCTGAGCGATACCCGTGGAGGTGTACTGAGTGGCCAGCAGCGAGGCACTGACGCCCAGAAAAGGTCCGAAGAGCGTGGAGCCCAACACACACCACATCGCCTTGCGGTCGTGTGTCGCAGTGTTCAGTTTTTGCAACCCTTTCTTCTCTAGCAGCATGAGCATGGCAAAGAATCCCACAAGGCCTATCGTGGCGCGTATCATGGTGGAGGCAAAAGGGACACTGAGATATAGAGGCAGAGGCAGCAGCGCGCCGTCGGGAGCCATCTGTTCGTCGAGCTCCGCGACGGCCAAAGCAGCCATGTAATGCTGTGTGCCCACCTTGCTGAGCACAAGTCCCACTCCTTGGCAAATGCCGGCCATACTGGCATAGACAATGCCTTTCAGTGGCAGATGCAGGCGCACGGTGTCCTCCTTCTTCGACAGGATGGACATGGCAATGCCCGTCAGTGTGGCCAGCATGCCAATGATGGCCAGGGAACTCATTTTCTCGCCAATCAGCAACCGGCCGGTGATGGCCGCCGTTGGCGCCGACAGCGTCATGAACAGCTGCCCGATGCGTGAGCCGACGATGATGTAGCCCTGCATAAGGCAGTAGTCGCCAACGACATAGCCCACGACTCCCGACAACAGAAGCCATTTCCACGTGGCTCCGCTGGCAAAACGGGGGTAGGGGACTCCCATGGTCAACCACAATGTCGCCGCCAGCAGCATCAGCGACATGGCCATTCGTATCAGATTGAACGGCAACGAGCCCATCCTTTTCGACCCCACCTCGGCAAAGAGCGCCGTGACGGTCCACAAAAGGGCCACGACAATCGATATGGTTTCGCCTATGAACATTCTTGGGTGCTACTGCTTATTTATTTTGTTATCAGTGAATTAAGTTTCCCTCCCACTGCCTCTGCGGATTGCAAAAATACGAAAAAAGAGAACACGCGTGCGCTGTGGCAGAATAAAAAATTTGCCAGTCCAATTATTTTTCGTATTTTTGCAATACGTAATATGAGAACATTTTATATAAACAGTACAAAAACAATGTTGTGGACATTGCTATTTATCGCGCTTGTCGCCGTGACGGTGCTGGCTTGCGGCAACAGTCCGAGAAGTAAAACTTCCACTCTGGGTGATGGAAAAGTGACCACCGTGCCGGTGGATGTTTTTGCCCAATTGGTCCAGCAGAAGGATGTCTGGCTCCTCGATGTGCGCACCGGCAAGGAGTATGCCGAAGGGCATATTGCCGGCTCGGAAAATATTGACGTGAACCAGCCCGACTTTCTCGAAAGCGTGATGAAGAGCCCTCGCTACAATCCTGCAAAAACCAAGGTGGCTGTCTATTGCCGCGGTGGCAAACGCAGTATGAAGGCCGCCAACATCCTCGCGCAGCAAGGTTGCACCGTCTACAATCTCGACGGCGGATTCATGGCCTGGCAGAAAAGCCAGAAGGTGGAAAAATGATAGGCAGGATGTCCTTTTGGCAGAAAGGGCAGTAATGCGGAAGTGACAATTGAAGATGAAAAAAGTATACAGTATACTGCTATTGGCTGTGTTGCTGGTGTCGCCTTGTGTAGGGCAGGCGCAGCAGGCTGCTGAACAGCTGGCCGAGAGACTGCTGGGCCAAGAGGCCAAGCGTTTCACTTTCGTCATCGAACCCGAAATAATAGCTACTACGGGGAAGCGGAATGAGAAGGTGGCCATCTATGAGGACTGCTTCTCGCTTCATAATGACGCCAAGACAGGTAAGGTCGTCATCTCCGGTACCGACGAGATCAGCCTCTGTGTCGGCTTGAACTACTATCTGCGCAAATATGCCAAGGTGCATGTGTCGTGGTTCTCTACCGAGCCGCTGGAGCTGCCCAGACGATGGCCCCGGGTGGAGGACGAGACCCTGAACGCCGTGGTGCCGCAGCGTTTCTTCCTCAACTACTGCACCTACGGCTACACCATGGTATGGTGGCAGTGGGAACAATGGGAACGCTTTATCGACTGGATGGCGTTGAATGGTATCAATCTTCCTTTGGCGCTGACAGGCCAGGAGGCCGTGTGGCAGGAGGTATGGCGCGAGATGGGGATGATCGACGAGGAGATACGTGCCTATTTCTCAGGTCCGGCGCATCTGCCGTGGCATCGCATGGCCAACCTCGACGGTTTTGGAGGCCCGCTGCCTCAGTCGTGGATCGACGGACAGCGGGAACTGCAGAAAAAGATTCTGGAACGTGAAAGGGCGCTGGGCATGACGCCCGTGCTGCCTGCCTTCGCAGGGCATGTCCCCGCACGTATCGCCGAGCTGTACCCCCAGGCTGACATCCAGCACCTCTCGCCATGGTGCGGCTTCGAGTCTACCTGTTTTCTCAACTCCACCGACTCACTTTTTGCCGACATCCAGCGCCGCTACCTCGCCAAGCAGCAGGCGCTCTACGGCACCAATCACATATATGGCTGCGACCCTTTCAACGAGATGGATCCGCCCTCGTGGGACCCTGGCTATCTGGCTGCGGTGTCGGAAAATATCTACCGCACCATGCAGTCTGCCGACCCCGAGGCCCGCTGGCTGCAGATGAGCTGGGTGTTCTATTACAAGCGCAAGCAGTGGACCCCCGAGCGGCTGCAGGCATACCTCACCGCCGTCCCGCAGGACAGCCTCGTGCTGCTCGACTATTTCTGCGAGAAGACCGAGGTGTGGCGCACCACCATCGACAGCGCCGCCGGTCGTCCCGCCGGTTTCTACGGTCAGCCGTTCATTTGGTGCTATCTGGGCAACTTCGGCGGCAATACGATGCTGGTGGGCGATCTCTACGCGATGGAATGCAAGCTGAAGGGCGCCCTTGCCGAGTCGGAGCACAACCTTGTGGGTGTCGGCTCTACCCTTGAAGGCTTCGACTGTAGCCCGCAGACCTACGAATATCTCTTCGCCTCGGTGTGGGGCGTGCCGGCGACGGACTTTGTCGACCAGTGGGCCGATATGCGCTATGGGAAAAAGGACAGAAGGGTGCGGCGAGCATGGCATCTGCTGGCCGACAGCGTCTACAAGGACTGGTCATTCTATGGCTTGGGAACACAGATGGTGGCGCGGCCCGATTTCGAGGGTCACGGCACCTACTACACCAAGCCCTACTATTCCTACAATAACGACCGTCTGCTGGAGGCCATACGTCTGCTGATGGAGAAACCGTCGGACCGCTATAGCTATGAATACGACCTCGTCAACCTGTTGTCGCAGTGGATGGGCAACCGCTTCATGGACTTGCGCAACGCCTTCACCGAGGCCTACAAGGCCGGCGACACAGCAGCAATGAAGCGCGCCTACGATGCTGCCAGACGTCTGACGCTGGATGCCGATGCGTTGCTCTGCTCCAAGCGGGAATTCGACTTCCACCATTGGATTACTGATGCACGCGAATGGGGCGGCGACAGCAGCGAGTTGAGGGACTACTATGAGACCCAGGCGCGCGTGCTGCTCACCATTTGGGGTGGCCCTGTGCTCAACGACTATGCCAACCGCCTCTGGGGCAACCTGCTGAAATACTACTACTGGCAACAGCGCTGGGAGCCTTTCTTCGTCGGCGCCCTACAGGCCCGTCGTGAGGGCCGTGACTTTGACGAAGAAGCCTTTAAACAACAGCTCTCCGAGCGAGAGAAATCTTTTGCCTACAGCACGGAACCTCTCATCAAGGTGAATGACCCCCCGTCAACCATGCAGCAGGTCAGAACCATACTCGCTCGCGTCGAAAAAGGTTATTACACTCCGTAAATATTTGAATATGATACTAAGCAACGATACCATCACCATCGAAGTGGCCGAACAGGGAGCCGAACTGGTAAGCCTCAAGAAAGACGGCCGCGAATACATGTGGACGGGCGACGCCAACTACTGGAACCGTCATGCGCCTATCCTTTTCCCCGTAGTGGGGAAGCCCTTCAACAACGAGCTGCACATCGACGGCAGGAGCTATCCCATGAAGCAGCACGGTTTCGCCCGCGACAGCAGGTTCGAGGAAATGGGTGTGGGCTGTATGAGGATGGTCGACGCCGACCGTCGGGAGGTCTATCCTTTCCTTCTGGCACTGGAAGCCCGTTATCGTCTCCAAGGCAGCGCGGTGGAGGTGACCTGGGCGGTGGAGAACAAGGACTCCCGCGAGTTGTACTTTCAGATCGGCGCCCACCCGGGATTCCTGTTGCCCGACTACAAACCCGATGAGTCGCCCCATGGCTTTATCCGCTTCTTCGACAAGTATGACGCGGAGGTCGCCCCAGTCGTCACCTCTTGTCTCGTCGACGGAAACCGCGTTCCGCGTGCCGCCGATGTCCAGCTGTTGCAAGAGATGCCCCTCATGTCCGACACCTTCGCCCACGACGCCCTCATCATCGAGCAGGCGCAGGTGGCTGCTGCCGAACTCTGTGACCGTCACGGTCGGCCGGTGCTGAGAGTCAGCTGTCCCCAAGCCGAAGCTTTCGGCATCTGGGCTCCTGACAAAGAGGGGTGCCCCTTTGTGTGCCTCGAGCCGTGGTGCGGCATCTGCGACACTTATGGTTTCGCTGGCGACATCGCCGAGCGCACCTACATCCATCGTCTGGCGCCCCAGGGACGCTATGAGTTCACCTATTTCATCAAGTTGTATTAACGAGTTGTCGCAATGAGAAAGGTAGAGGTGGTCGCCGCTGTCATCCACGACGCCGAGGGGCGTATCTTTGCCACGCAACGAGGTTATGGCGAATGGAAGGACTGGTGGGAGTTTCCTGGCGGAAAGATGGAGCCCGGGGAGACGCCTGAAGAGGCTTTGAAGCGTGAAATAATGGAAGAACTGGAGACACATGTTGTGCTGGAAAGATACCTTTCCACAGTGGAGTATGACTATCCTGACTGGCATCTGACAATGCATTGCTTCCTGTGTCGTGTGGAGCGTGGCAGCTTGACGCTGAAGGAACACGAAGCGGCGCGATGGCTCGGAAAAGAAGACCTGGACACTGTGCGATGGCTGCCCGCCGATGAGGATGTGGTGGAAAAAATGAGATGCAGCCTGTTGTGACATAAAACAGGCAGGCCGCGCCCGGAGGGCGCGGCCTGCCTACTTTAAGGGCTAATAATATCAGTATAAAAACTCGCCGAATTCGCTGCGCACCGTCACCTGGGCATGGTCGCAAGGCTCGCAGTGGCCTATGATTTGCGCGTCGATGTTGAACTCGCGGGCGATGTCGATGATGCCTTGTGCCGTCGTCTCGTCGGTGTAAAACTCCATGCGGTGGCCCATATTGAAGACGGTGTACATCTCCTTCCAGTCGGTGCCGCTCTGCTCATGGATAAGACGGAACAGTGGTGGCACGGCGAACATGTTGTCTTTCACCACGTGCAGATTGTCCACAAAATGAAGCACTTTGGTCTGTGCGCCGCCGCTGCAGTGTATCATGCCGTCAATCTTCGGACGGTAGGCATCGAGCACCTTGCGCACCACGGGAGCGTAGGTACGGGTGGGGGAGAGGACCATCTTGCCGGCATCCACGCCAGCCACTTCGGTGCTGTCGGTCAGCCGTTTGCCGCCGCAGTATACCACTTCGTTAGGCACCGCAGGGTCGTAGCTCTCGGGGAAATGCTGGGCGTAGTATTTGCTGAACACGTCATGGCGTGCCGAGGTCAGCCCGTTGCTGCCCATACCGCCGTTGTAGCTCTTCTCGTAGGTGGCTTGGCCATAGGACGCCAGACCCACGATGACGTTGCCGGCACGGATGTTCCCGTTGTCAATCACCTGGTTGCGAGGCATTCGCACCGTGACGGTGGAGTCGACGATGACCGTGCGCACCAGGTCGCCCACGTCGGCAGTCTCGCCGCCGGTGAGCCAGAGGCCCACACCCAGGTCGCGCATCTCCTGCAGGAACTCTTCGGTGCCGTTGATGATGGCGGCGATGACTTCGCCCGGGATGAGGTTCTTGTTGCGACCGATGGTCGACGAGAGCAGGATGTTGTCCATGGCACCCACGCAGAGCAGGTCGTCGAGATTCATCACCACCGCGTCGATGGCCACCCCTTTCCAAACGCTGAGGTCGCCCGTCTCTTTCCAGTAGAGATAGGCCAGCGACGACTTGGTGCCGGCGCCGTCGGCATGCATGATGTTGCAATAGTCGGGATCGCCACCCAAGATATCGGGCAGAATTTTGCAGAATGCTTTGGGATACAGGCCTTTGTCGATATTCTTAATGGCGTTGTGCACATCTTCTTTGGCGGCCGATACGCCACGCATGTTGTACTTCAATTTGTCCATATTTTTCGCTCTGAAACGTGCTGCAAAATTACAACTTTTTTTTCAGATTGTGCACTTTTTCGTATCTTTGTAGTGCATCAAATAGTTAACAGTATTCGTAATAGTATGAGTAATAGGATATTAAAGAGAGTAATTCTGTTTGTGGCAGTGCTAATTGCTGTCCAAGGAAGAGCCCAAACAGCCCATGAAGTGAGTGCCGGTGGCGACCCTAGCGTGAACGATTTCAAGATTACGATGCTCTCCTTGGGCAGTGGCTCTTCGCGTTTCACCTATGAGCGCGCTTTCGACCCGCGTCACAGCGCCGAGTTCACCCTGGGCATCATAGGCATGGGATGGGACTGGATGAACGACACCCATTCCGAAGGTCTGCTCGTCAAGCTGGCCTACAAGTGGCGCCTGCTGCCGCAGCGTGGCGCAGACAGCTGGCTGGCAGGCCTTTATGTGAAGCCTGAGTTTGTCGTCACCCATTTCGACTACCATCCTTTCAATGCCAGAGCCTCATCGGCGCAGACCACCTTCCAGGGCGCCCTGTTGGCGGAATGCGGCTACCAGCTGGTGTTGCGCTGGTTTGTGCTCGATGTGTATGCCGGCATCGGCCCTTCGCTGGGCACGGGCAACGACAACAACTATTTCCACAGCTTTATGCTCTTTCCCGAGGGAGGCCCCTTGGCCTTCACCGCAGGCTATCGCGTCGGTGTGGCGTTTTGAAGGCTGCGAAGGCCCTAAGGCCCATGATTGCCAGCGTTAAAAATTCTAAATAATACAATTTTTTCAGCCTCGGAGAGTTATACAATGAAAAATTTGCGTACTTTTGCAAAAACAAAAATGAAATATTAACCACAAAAAAACCACCTATTATGAAGAAATTCTTTTTATTAAGTCTGTTTGTCGCTCTTGCTGCGGCAGGTCTTAATGCTCAGGAAACTGTCAACAACGAAGTGCCCCGCAACGGCGCCAAGATTTCTTTCAACGAGGAGACCCACGACTATGGCACCATCGCCAAAGGCGCTGACGGCAACTGCGTGTTCGAGTTCACCAACAACGGCAACGAGCCCCTCATTCTCAGCAATGTGCGTGCCAGCTGCGGTTGCACCACCCCCTCATGGACCAAAGAGCCTATCATGCCCGGCAAGACTGGCGTCATCAAGGTTCGCTACAACACCAACAATGTGGGCAACTTCAACAAGACCGTCACGGTGACCTCCAATGCAGTGGATCACCCCCGTGTGGTGCTGAAAATCAAAGGCAACGTCATCAACGAATAGCCCCATTACTGACAAAATAAAAACAATAAGCTATGCCCAATATTTCAAACAAAGGATTGGAACTGCCGCAGTCGGCTATCCGCAAACTCGTCCCCTTTGCCGATGCCGCCAAAGAGCGTGGCATCCATGTGTATCACCTGAATATCGGCCAGCCCGACATCGAGACACCCAAGGGCGCCCTCAAGGCTTTGGCCGACACTGCCCGTGAGCTTCCGCAGTGGAACGGTGTGCTCGAATACAGCCATTCTGCCGGTATCCTCAGCTATCGTCGTGCCCTTTGCAACTACTACCACCGCCACGGCATCGATGTGTCGCCCAACCAGATTATCGTCACCACCGGCGGCAGCGAGGCACTGCAGTTCGCCTTCACCGTCTGCCTCAACCCTGGCGACGAAATCATCATCCCCGAGCCTTACTACACCAACTATAACACCTTTGCCAAGCTGTGCGACGCCAAGATCGTCACCATCCCCAGCGACATCAAGACAGGCTTCGCCCTGCCTCCCATCGAGGATTTCGAGAAGGCCATCACGCCGCGCACCCGCGCCATCATGATCTGCAACCCCAACAACCCCACGGGTTATCTCTACACCCACGAGGAGCTGCTGAAGGTGGCTGGCCTGGTGAAGAAATACGACCTCTATCTCTTTGCCGACGAGGTGTATCGCGAGTTCTGCTACGACGGCCACAAGCACTTCAGCGTCATGCAGCTCGAAGGTTTGGAGCGCAACACCATCCTCTTCGACTCGGTGTCGAAGCGCTACAGCGCCTGCGGCGCCCGCGTGGGCTGCATGGTGACGCGCAACAGCGAGGTCTACGCCATCGCCATGCGCCTGGCTCAGGCCCGTCTGTCGCCCCCGAGTTTCGGTCAGATTTTCGGTGAGGCTGCCGTCGACACCCCGCAGGAGTATTTCGACAAGGTGCAGGCCGAGTATGTGGCACGCCGCAACGTCATCGTCGAAGGCGTGAACAAGATTCCTGGCTGTTTCTGCCCCATGCCCAAGGGCGCTTTCTACACCGTCATCGATTTGCCGGTGGACGACAGCGACAAGTTCTGCCAGTGGCTGCTGACCGATTTCAGCTACAACGGTGCCACCGTCATGCTGGCCCCCGCCACGGGATTCTATGTCGACCCCGAGCGTGGACGCCATCAGGCCCGCATCACCTATTGTCTCTGCATCGAAGACCTCAAGAACGCCATCAAGTGCCTCGAAGAGGCCCTGAAGGTCTATCCCGGCCGCATCTGATGTGCTGACAATCAGCGATAACAACAATCTGCCGACGGGCAGCCCCCATGTGGTTGCCCGTCGGTTTGCTTTCCATCATTCATTCGCACCATTATGACCCCCGAAGAGAAACGTCTGCGCGTCGTCAACGCGCTCATCGCCCACCAACAGCACATCGCCCATGTGGCACAGCAGGAGATGGACTCCGCCCAACAGCAGAGCAACGACTATGGTGCCAATGTGGACCGCTACGACAGCTACCGCACCAAGATGATGCGTGCCCGCGACATGTATGCCAAGCAGCTCTCCAATGCCAATGCCAGCCTGCGCTATCTGCAGGAGGCGGTACGTATGCCTGTCTTCAGCTGCGCCGAGCACGGTGCCGTGGTGGTCACCGACAAACAGCGTTTCTTCCTCAGCGTCGGGGCGGGCAAGTTTGTGGTCAACGACCCCGAGTCGCCTACGGGCATGCAGTACTATTTTGCCATCAGTGCCCAGACACCTATCTACGCCGCCCTGCACGGCAAAACCGTAGGCGACAGCTTTGTCGTCAACGGTGTGGCGCAGACCATCCGCGAGATTTTTTAGGCCTTGTCCCCGTCGGTGTGAGGCCCATCGTTCAGGCTCCCTTTCTGTTGAACACGATTGCTCAAAACTGATTTGAGCTGTCTGTGGCCATTGTGTTTGTCATACGATTATCGGCTAGTTGCAAATGGTTGATTTCGGGAGCTTTTGGAGAAATTAGTGTAGGCCTACTCCCTAATGGTAGCGATTGGGTCCCGATAAATGGTTATAATTAGTGATTTCCAGGGTAAGGAACAGTTGGTAATTTTGCAATCAGAAAACAAGAGAAATTTTTTGCCATTTGTCAAGGTAAATAATTGATTGTTATTTAGTTTTATGGATTAATAATGGAAATCGGCATCTGGGACAGCTGCCGATTTTTTTGTACTCTTTTCAATCCTTGTTTTCATTGTTGCCCCATTCGCCTTGCTTTTGGATGCTCTTTAGCCTGTGTTGCATCAAGGAGGCCAAAATATTCGTGATATAGTATTGCCTTGGACAGATTCCCGCATGTTCAAGCCATATTGCTTCATTCGGATAATCAAACGGATAAATTGGCCAATCAATCATCCATCCTCTTTCATAGACAGGCGTTCCGTATAGTGTACGATCATCAAGGAAATCCTGACCCAGTTTGTTGATTTCATAGCAACCTCGTTGACTTCTGCCAACGTCCTGGTCCGACAAACCCACACTGGCAATACCATCGGCAAGTCGTCCAAACATTCCATGTTCATTTCCACCATCCATAATAAAACTATACTGGAATGGTATCATCACACGATTTAGGTGGTCTATATACCCCCATTTGCCATGAAAACAGGCGGCTGCATACCCCTCGCTGAAAGGCATCACCTTATCATACTGACACGGAATGACCTCATCGCCATTCGTGTCGCAAAAGCCCCATCGGTAGTGTCTTTTACCATCGACTTTTTCTTTGTCGTTACCAAAATCGCAGAATGCAACAGGCAGCAAACCTTCTGAATAATAGAGGGCATCGTCGTAATGCAAATCTATCAAGCGTTTCCCAGTAAGGTCTATCGTATACCACTCGTTGCCTCTCTTGCACGCAGCTACACCTTCAGAAAAGCCAAATGTCCTTTCAAACTGTGGAGGGATGATAATCTTTCCTTTCGTATTGACAAACCCCATTAAGCCATCCTTGTGGATAATGCCTGGTTTTTCTTCGCTGAATTTATCCAATTCAATATAATCATACTCTAATGGCACAACAATTTCGCCAGAGGTGTTTATCAGGCCATACTTTTCGCCAACATGAACCAAAGCCAATCCGCAATCTTCAAAACGACGTGCATCATCATACATATATGGCACTACCAGATTGTTTTCTTTGTCAATATAACCCCATTTGAAGGCTTGATCATCTCTGGGTTTATAAGCAACAGGTGCAAGGCCACAGTAAAAGTCACGGGCGCGCTGATATTGAGGTTCAATGGCTATTCGTACATTTTGTCCAAGGTATCCAAACCTCTCATCAAATATCACTCGTGCCATTCCGTCTGAAAATTCGTATGCAAGTTGATAAATGTATTTGCATTTCGTCCGACCTTCTTTGTCACAATAGCCATACAAGCCAGTTCTGTTGATGTCTGTTGGGATAGGGTCATCTGGATGTTGTAAGGTGCTTCTTCGTTCGATTTTCTTAACACCAGGCACGGGAGGGTGTTTGCCACATATAGAAACAATACGTTTCATCATCTCATTCCAGTTCTCAACAGTCACCCATGGAAGCTGCTTTTCCACTGTCGAATCCTCACCCAGACAGACTCCTTTTATACTTCCCATAGCGATGATTGGCTTCTCAAACGCAATAGCCAGTCCCAAGTCGTGCATTACAGCAGGAGAGAGCAAGGAAGGATAGTTATATACCAGCACACATTTCGAGGCTGCTATCAAACACTTCCGTTCTTCCATGTCCTCCCGTTTTATGCTTTGGTGCATTTTATAGCGGTGGTGGCTGTAATCATCCCATACGGCATATCCCATTTTTCTTAGTTCGAGAGAAATGTCAACCATATCCCGTAGGAAATGGTGTTCAGCACTTCCTGTAATCAGGTATACATCTATTTGCATTTTCCCTTATTATTAATTTATAAATATAGTCTAAGTTTTTCTCTGTGAGGACTTCGTCTAAGTCGAGTGATGGCCTTGACCTGGATTTGCCTGACACGTTCCCGTGATAGATTCATCTTCGTGGCGATTTCCTCCAAACTGTTGGGGTAGGGTTGACCTATACCAAACGACATTCTGAGGATGCTCTGTTCTGTCTTGGAGAGAATGTTTAAAACACTTTGAATTTCAGTCTGCAACGATTCTGTTATCAAGGATTCATCTGTTCGAGACGAATTGTCAGCAATGGTTTCTATCCTTATACTACCCTCATCTCCCAGCACAGGAGCATCAAGTGAAACGGGACGCTCGGAGGTGTGAAGCAGCCAACGAACGTGCTCTTCGTTGGCTTCTAGTCGTTCTGTCACTTCTGCTGACGTGGGGGGTCGTTGCAGTTCTTGTTCCAGTCGTGACGACTCTCGTCCCATCTTGGAAAGAAGTGACAACTGGTTGGCAGGGAGCGACACCGTGCGACCCTCTTTCGAGATGGCTTGAAGTATCGACTGTCTAATCCACCACACGGCATAAGAACAGAACCTGAAACCTCTCGTCTCGTCGAAACGTTTGGCCGCCGTTATCAACCCCATATTGCCGGCGCTTATCAGGTCTTCCAGTTCCAGTCCCATCTTCTGATAGTTCTTGGCCACCGATACCACGAAACGCAGATTGCCTTCAACCATGCGCTCCAGCGCCCGCTCGTCACCAGTATGTATACGCTGTGTCAGCTCACACTCCTCGTGGAGTGTGAGCAACGGCAGTTGGGCGATTTCTTTCAAATAGATATCAATGGTACTGGACGAGCGTGGGGTAATGCGCGATTTGATTTGTAAATTTTTCATTTATATAGGTTTTGGTTATTTTATCTTCTTTGAAATCCGATGGCCT
>JAILAT010000029.1 GCA_024681475.1 Bacteroidales bacterium
CTATCTCTTGTTTCAACCGTTTCAATGTCCTTTCGCTTCCCTCTTTTTCAACTGCCCCTCTCTCGGGGCGAAAGCGGATGCAAAAGTACAACCATTTTCCGTTCCGGCCAAATTTTTTTTCGAAAAAAATGTGACAGGAAAATCAAAACAGCTGTACGTCACGGTGTTAAACAGCGAAAAAAATTTTGCGGCACCGCACAAGGACCACGGAAAAGCGGGGACTCCGGGCCTGGAAAGAGGCCCGGAATGGCGAAAAACGACCGCAAAAATCGCATTTCTACAAAAAACGCGTGTATCTTATTGATTTTGCAAATGATAGATAATATTTTCATAGCATTTTCAGGGGGAGTTATCAACAAATGGACAACGACGGTGAAAAATGGGGCCCCAGTATGGAGAAAAGTACCGTTGACAGCGTGATTTCCAACGCTTCGGTGCGCTGGAAAGACTTTTTTTTGAAAAAAAGATAATATGTAATGATAATTTGCGTTATGCCAAAAAAGATAATAATACATATAATATTATAGAGTATGAATGGTAATGAACTGAATGCCAAGAGAGACAAGGTTCTACTGATATATACCGGAGGCACAATCGGTATGGTGCAGGATTCGACGGGGGCGCTGCAGCCCTTCGCGTTGGAGAGCATCTACGAGGTGTTGCCCGAGCTGCGCAGAACCAGCTATGCTATAGACTCTTGCGAGCTGGAGCGCATCATCGACTCGTCGAACATGACACCGGATTTCTGGGTGGACATTGCCAACATCATCGAGCAGCGCTACGAGGACTACGACGGCTTTGTGGTGCTCCACGGCACCGACACGATGGCCTACACCGCATCGGCGCTGAGCTTCATGTTTAAAAACCTTTCCAAGCCCATCGTGCTGACAGGAAGCCAGTTGCCATTGGGCATGCTGCGTTCCGACGGCCGCGACAACATCATCTGCGCCCTGGAGATAGCGTCGGGACGCGAAGTGATAATACCCGAGGTTACCATCCTGTTTGAGAGCCATTTATACCGAGGCAACCGCAGCACCAAGGTGAGTGCCGAAAATTTCGATGCCTTCTCGTCGTTCAACTACCCGTCGCTGGCCAAGGCCGGCATCAAGGTGTCCTACAAGGAGCATCTGATACTCCCCATGCCAAGCGGAGAGCTGAAGGTGCGCAAAGCCTTCGACCGTCGCATCGCGGTGCTGAAATTATTCCCTGGCATCACCCCCGCCGTGGTGGAATCGGTGTTGCAGACACCCGACTTACAAGGTGTCATCATTGAAACTTTCGGCTCGGGCAACGCTCCTACCGAAGCATGGTTCATCGACGCCCTAGAGGCCGCAACACGTCGTGGTATCATCATCTTCAACGTGACACAATGCAAGGCTGGCGCCGTGATGATGCGGCAATATCAGGCCAGCTGCGACATGGACCGCATCGGGGTCATCGGCGGCCACGACATCACCATCGAGGCGGCGGTGACAAAAATGATGTATCTGCTGGGACGTTTCCCCAATGACAAAGACAAAGTGCGCGAACGGCTGTCCATGAGCCTGCGCGGCGAAATCACCCTAAACCAAAGAGAGGAGCTAGACGATGACGACTGCTGAATTATTCAAAAAGATAGAGACAGAGCGGATATTGATTATCGGCGATGTGATGATTGATGCCTACATGTGGGGCACGGTAACACGCATCTCGCCCGAGGCACCTGTGCCCGTTGTGGCCGTGACGGAGCGCTCACAACGACTGGGCGGAGCCGCCAATGTGGCGCTGAACGTGCGCGCCATGGGCGCGACACCCATCATCTGCACCGTTGTAGGCAACGATGATTACGGACGTGAGTTCCAGGAGCTTATGTACAACAACGAGATGGACCGTCGTGGCGTAATCGCGTCCGACAGCCGCATCACAACAGTGAAAAGCCGCGTGATTGGCAACAACTCCCATCTGGTGCGCGTCGACGAAGAGGACACCCACCCGCTGAGCACTGTGGAAGAGGATGAATTGCTGTCACGCGTGACACGCATCATGAAAACCATGTCCATCGATGCCATCATCCTGCAAGACTACGACAAAGGCGTCATCACCCCGCGCATCATCGACGAGGTCACGTCGCTGGCACGCCGCAAGAAAGTCCCGATAACGGTAGACCCGAAGCATCGCAACTTTTCACATTTCCACGATGTCACCCTCTTCAAGCCCAACCTGAAAGAGCTTCGCGAAGGCTTGAATGTGGAGATTGACGACAGCAGCATGGAGACGCTGCAACACGACTTGGCAGCAGCCTGTGCGAAAATCCATCAGACGCAGCATAACGACATCATCCTAACCACGTTATCCAACAGAGGCATGTATGCCTGCGATTTTCGCAGCGGCACGATGGAAGAGACACTGGTGCCTGCCAAAGTGCGTTCCATCTCCGATATTTCGGGAGCTGGCGACACGGTCATCAGCGTGATAACCTTGGCATTGGCTGCAGGGATGGACCTGAAAGAATCCGTGCGCTGCGCCAATCTGGCCGGCGGCATCGTCTGCGAGCAGGTGGGCGTGATACCCATCGACCGCGTGCGTCTGGAACGGGAAATGACAGAAGCCACCGAATAACACCTAGACCATGACATTGAAACGACTGACTATATGGCTCATACTGCTGGCACTGCTCGGCAGCGAAGCGATGGCCCAGGTCACCTACTTGGCTTCATTCGACAAGCAGAAGGTGCACTATGGCATCCAGTTGGGCTACACGCAGTCGAAATTCAAGGAGTCGTATACCCAAAACGACGAGGTCCGCGAGACTTTGCAAGGCACCACCTCATACTACGCGCCAGGATTCCATCTGGCCGTGCTGGGAGACCTGCGTCTGGGCAACTATTTCAACTTAAGGGCATTGCCTGGACTGACATTGGTGACACGCTCGTTGAACTACAATTGGGAGACGGGCTACTACGAAACCCATGGAGGCCTGGACTCGCGCCGCAACGTGGAGTCGGTCTATGGCGAGATACCCATCGAGCTCAAATTCAGAGCCTTCCGTTACCGCAACTTCCGCCCCTATCTGACCGGCGGCATGAGCTACGGATTCGACTTCGCCTCGTTGAGAAACAACAAGAACAACAACAACCAATCGATTGTACGTCTGAACACCAGCGACTTGCGCTACACCACTGGTGTAGGTTTCGACTTCTACCTGCGCTATGTGAAATTCGCCATCGAGCTGAAGATGAGTTTTGGCCTGCTGGACCTACGCATCGAGGACAAGGACATCTACACGCAATCGGTTGACAATCTGAAATCTAGAACATTCATGCTAAGCTTCACCTTTGAAGGGTGATAGGCACACTGGTAGGAGGCAAGATGATACGTACGGAACTGAAACTGAGACCTGAAGAGTATCACACCGACGCGCTGTTGCGCGCTGCCGCCGCCCGGAAGGCAGAAGTGCCTGTACAGGATATTGGCACCGTACGCGTCGTGCGCCGCAGTCTCGACTCACGCCGAGACATACATTATATCGCTGACGTTGAAGTCTATATGACCGGTGAGCCGCTAGGTCCCCGTTTTGCGCCGTCGGAGTATCACGACAGCCGACAAGGAGGTCGTCTGGTGATTGTCGGCGCGGGTCCTGCGGGTCTCTTCGGGGCGCTACGCGCCTTGGAACTGGGATGGAAGCCCATCATCGTGGAACGCGGTAAAGCTGTAGAACAGAGGAAGAAAGACATCACCGCCATGGTGCGTGCCGGGCAGGTGAACGAAAGCAGCAACTGGTGCTATGGTGAAGGCGGTGCCGGAACTTACAGCGACGGCAAGCTCTTCACACGATCCACCAAACGCGGCGATGTCGGCGAAGTGCTGCGCAAACTGGTGGAGCATGGCGCAGAAGAAGAGATACTGATAGACACTCACGCCCACATCGGCACCGACCGCCTGAGCGGCATCATGGCAAATATCCGCAAGACTATTCTTGAACACGGAGGAGAATACCTGTTTGAAAAGCAGGTCGTTGACTTCATATTCTCGAGTTCCGGCAACGTGCGGGGGGTCCGCTGCAAAGATGGCAGCACCGTGGAAGGTGAGGCTGTCGTACTGGCCACAGGACACTCTGCCAGAGACATTTACGAGCTATTCGCACAACGTGGATGGGCATTGGAGAGCAAGCCTTTCGCGCTGGGAGTCCGCGTGGAACATCCCCAGGCGCTCATCAACGAGATACAATATCATGGGCCCAACTATTCGCGCCTGCTGCCCGCAGCAGCTTATAGTATCAAGACACAAGTCGAGGGACGAGGCGTTTTCTCGTTTTGCATGTGTCCTGGCGGTGTCATCGTGCCGGCAGCTACCGCCAATGGCGAGCAGGTGGTGAACGGCATGAGCAACGCCAGCCGCAGCTCCGCCTTTGCCAACAGCGGCATCGCCGTGACCGTTTCGGCCGCCGACGCCGGAGCTTTCGGCGCGGAGAGCCCCCTGGACCTGCTTCGCTTTCAGCAAAACGTCGAACGCAAGGCTTTTGCTTCTGCCGGCGGTGGACTGAAAGCACCTGCGCAGCGGCTGGTGGACTTCTGCGAGAACAAGGGCGCCAGCCAACTGAACAAGAGCAACTACATGGGTGAATGCGTGGCTGTCGCGCTGGCCGAAGTGCTGCCGCGTTTTGTCGCCACAAGTCTGCAACAAGCCTTCCGCGACTTCGGACGCAAGATGCACGGTTTCTACACCAACGAAGCCAGCGTGCTTGCCGTAGAGAGCCGCACCTCGTCGCCCGTGCGAATACCTCGCGACGACCACGGCGAGCATCTGACACTCAAAGGATTGTATCCCTGCGGTGAGGGGGCAGGCTACGCCGGCGGCATCGTCTCGTCGGCCATCGACGGCATGAAAGCAGTGGAGCACGCCACATGTATTCGCTGACAGTAACTAACTAAGAAACAACAGACTGAGACAATGAACTTTGAACTGGTATCGGATTTTGAACCCATGGGCGACCAGCCCGAGGCCATACGGCAGCTGACAGAAGGTATCCGCAGTGGACAGCGTGCCCAGGTGCTTCTGGGCGTCACCGGCAGCGGCAAGACATTCACCGTGGCCAACGTCATCGCGCAGCTGAACCGTCCGACACTGGTGATGAGCCACAACAAAACACTGGCGGCGCAACTCTACGGCGAGTTCAAGCAATTCTTCCCCAACAATGCCGTGGAATACTTTGTCTCCTACTACGATTACTATCAGCCCGAAGCCTACATCGCCTCGACCAACACCTACATAGAGAAAGACCTGGACATCAATGAAGAGCTCGACAAGCTGCGACTGCGGGCCTCGTCGGCCCTGCTGTCGGGCCGGCGCGACGTCATCGTGGTGTGCTCGGTGAGCTGCATCTACGGCATTGGCAACCCCGAAGAGTTCAAACGTGGCACGATACATCTGCACATGGGCGACCGCATGGACCGCGACCAGCTGCTCATGAAACTGCTGGAAGGGCAATACACCCGCAACGAGATAGAGTTCACCAACGGCCGATTCCGCGTGAAAGGCGACACCGTGGACATCTTCCCCTCCTTCGCCGACTTCTGCTATCGTATCAGTTTTTGGGACGACGAGATAGAGACCCTCGAGACCTTCGACCCCGTCAGTGGCCAACGGCTGGAACGCTGCGACGAAGTGACCATCTATCCTGCCAGCAACTTCCTGACCAACAAGGAGAGCATGGCCGAGGCGCTGCTCAACATACAGAAGGATATGTACGCGCGGCGCGACGAGCTCATCGAGATGGGCAAACACCTGGAGGCCAAACGTCTGGAGGAACGCGTGAACTACGATCTGGAGATGATACAGGAGCTGGGCTACTGCAGCGGCATCGAGAACTACTCACGCTATTTCGACGGCCGCGCTCCCGGGTCACGCCCCTTCTGTCTGATAGACTATTTCCCCGACGACTTCCTGCTTGTGGTCGACGAAAGCCACGTGACGATACCGCAGATCGGTGCCATGTTCGGCGGCGACCGCAACCGAAAGACATCACTGGTGGAGTACGGGTTCCGTCTACCTTCAGCACTGGACAACAGACCTTTACGCTACGAAGAATTCTATGCCCTCACGGGACAGACCATCTATATCAGCGCCACGCCGGCAGACTATGAGCTGGCCGAAGCCGAAGGCGTTGTGGTGGAACAAGTCATCCGCCCCACCGGGTTGCTGGACCCCGTCGTGGAGGTGCGACCTGCCGTGTCGCAAGTGGACGACCTGCTGAACGAGATAGAAGACACCATCGACAACGGCGAGCGCGTGCTGGTGACCACGCTGACCAAGCGCATGGCCGAAGAGCTCTCGTCGTATCTTATCAACCTCGGCATCAAGACCGCATACATCCACTCCGATGTGGACACGCTGGAGCGCGTAGAGATCATGCGCGACTTGAGAATGGGAGTGTATGATGTGTTGGTGGGTGTCAACCTCCTACGCGAAGGTCTGGACCTTCCCGAAGTGTCGCTAGTGGCCATACTGGATGCCGACAAGGAGGGTTTCCTGCGCAGCGACCGTGCGCTGATTCAGACCATCGGTCGCGCTGCGCGCAACGTACACAGCCGCGCCATCCTCTACGGCGACAAAATCACAGGCTCCATGCAGCGCGCCATCGACGAGACCAACCGTCATCGTGAAAAACAGATACGCTACAACATGGAACACGGCATCGTGCCCAAGCAGATTGTGAAAAGCACCGAGTCCATCATCGGGCAGACCTCGGTGATCGAACTGGCCGCCGAGCAAAGCGAGGCGGGCGCACAGGGACTTACCGAAAGCCTGCAGGCACAAGGCGCACAACTGGCTGCATCGCCCTACGCCATGCACACTCCTGGCCACAAGAGCAGCGACATTGCTGCCGAAGCATCGGCACCCTACGGCCAGACCGGGACTACAGCCAAGAAGCCCGAGCGGCGCACCAAAGAGCAGATACGCAAAGAGATACGCGACTTGCAGCGCAAGATGCAGACGGCAGCCAAAGAGATGAACTTCTTGCAGGCCGCCAAATATCGTGATGAAATCAAGGCTCTCCAAGAGCACTTGGACGAGGCCCGATAGGAGAACAACGTTTTTCCCAGCGGTTCGCTACATTCCCCTCACCTACTCCATCAACTTGAAGTCGGCTTTGCCATGCTTGCACCATGGGCAGACGAAGTCGTCGGGGAGCTCGTCGCCTTCGTAGACGTAGCCGCAGACTTCACATACCCATTTCTTCTTGCCGGCGGCAGGCTCGGCGGCAACGGGCTTGGGCTTGATGTGCTGCTGGTAGTAGGCATAGGTGATGCTGGGGCTGTCGCTCAGCACCCTGGCCTCCATCACTCGAGCGATGAAGAGAGTGTGCGTACCCAAGTCGATGCTCTTGGTGACCACACAGCTGATAACGCTGTTGATGAACTTGGGCAGGTATAGCAGCCCGTTGTCGGTGCGCAGCTCCTGCTGGCAGTCGGCGAACTTGTCCACCTGATGGCCGCTCTGAAATCCAAAATGTTGGAAAGGCTTCATCGTGGCCTCCTCGCTCAGCGGACAGAGATTGAACTTCAGCGTGCGCAGCACCATGTCGTGCGTCAGGTTGGTCTTGTTGACACATATCATCAGCTGCAGAGGGTCGCTGGTGACCTGCTGGGCCACATTGATGATGCAAGCATTGTCCTTCTCGCCTTGACGTGCCACAAGGACGAACAATCCGTAGCTGATATTGAAAATAGCTTTGTTGTCTATCATGGGTATCTATTATTGAAGGCTAATCATACATATTGGTCTTATTGGCTTTTATAATGAAGCGACAATCTGGTCGGCCAGCGTAGCAAGGCTTTCCTCCTGGGCGGGCTGCATGGCGCTCTTCAGGCCGACGGTATCGCCCACAAGGGTTATCTCCTTCATCTGCTCCAGCTCGGCACGCATCAGTTTGCCGCTCTGCGCTGCCCAGCTGCCATTCTCGATGAGCGCCACAGTGCGACGCTGCCAGGCGTGGGCTTTCAAATCGAGCAACAGGTGCTCCATGGGAGTGAACATGCCGTTGTTGTAGGTGCTGGAAGCCAACACAATATGGCTGGAGCGGAAGCATTCGGCCACCAGCACGCTGACATCCGTGTGGCTGGCATCGTAGGCCTTTATGCCTTTCACGCCACGCTCGGCCAGCAGAGTGCCCAACCGCAGCGCCGCCGCCTCGGTGTGGCCATAGATGCTGCCATAGATGATGACCACAGCCTTCTCTTCGGGGTCATATTTGCTCCATGTGTCGTGTTTGCCGACAAACCAGCCGATATTTTCACGCCATACGGGACCGTGCAGCGGGCAAATCATCTTAATATCAAGTGTGGCGGCCTTTTTCAGCACATTCTGCACCTGCACACCATATTTGCCCACGATGTTGATATAGTAACGACGTGCCTCGTTGAGCCACTCGGACTCGAAGTCCATCTCGTCGGCGAAGATATTGCCGCTCAATGCGCCGAATGTGCCAAAAGCATCGGCGCTGAAGAGCACCTTGCTCGTGCTGTCGTACGTCATCATCACCTCGGGCCAGTGAACCATGGGAGCCATCGTGAAAGTCAGCGTATGGCTACCGGTAGTCAAGTTATCGCCTTCTTTAACAACCTGCAAATGTGCTGGTTTTGCGCCGAAAAACTGTTCCATCATCTGTACCGCTTTTGCGGTGGCAACGACGGTAGCCTCGGGATAGCGAAGCAACAAATCCATCAGCGTGGCACCGTGGTCGGGCTCCATGTGGTGCACCACCACATAGTCCAGCTGTCGTCCAGCTAGGGCAGCCTGCACATTCTCAAAGAATTGGCCAGCCACACCATTGTCGCAAGTATCGAAGAGCACCGTTTTCTTGTCGAGCAGCACATAACTGTTGTACGACACACCCCGCGGAATGGGATAAACATTCTCAAACAGCGCTAACTTGCGGTCGCTGCACCCTACATAGATAAGGTCGTTATTGATTTTTCTGATATTATACATTGTTTATACTTTTAATACATCACTATTATGGCGAACATTGTCAGTGGTAGTTGCTCACACAGACTGATTACCAGCTTCTTGCATCTTTCTAAGCAACTAGTCTATTGTTCTGCAAAGGTACAAACTTTTCATGAATAAAACAAGTATTGCCTAAAAAACTCGCCCTTGACGTATTCATACCCCTGTTCCTGCAGCAAGGTGATAATAGACAACTCCAACTGGCTTTCATTGAATTACGACAAATTATTCTTCTTTAGATTACATGGTTCGGTTGTTTCTCTCCTTCAGGAATCTTTTCAGAAGAAACGCAAGAAAATAGGGGAAGGTGTAGAACCGTCCGTTCCATCCGATGTTCTTGTATCCCAATTTTATCCCATATTTCACATCAGGATAGGACTCCCATTTAATCAGATTGTTGAGTGATGCTGTCGCCCCATCTGTAGCCTTTACTTCCATAGGGACCAGGGTGTCTGCATCGCGCACAAAGAAATCCATCTCAAGTGATGGGTTGTTGTGTTTGAAAAAATACAATTGTTCGTACCCAGACTTACGCAGCATCTCGCCGACAACGTTCTCGTAGATAGCACCCTTGTATGTTCCAAAATTCTTGTTGGCTCGCAAATCCTCTTGAGCCTCTTCGTCCAGAGAAGCAACGAGTAAGCCTGTGTCATGATAATAGAGCTTGTAGTAATCAACCTGATAGTTGCCTTTCAAAGGCAGTTCAGCATTATTCAAACAATAGCACACGTTGACAACCCCTGCCTCTTTCAGCCACTCCACAGCACCGATATACTCTCTGTTTCTAGCCCCCTTGGCTATTTTAGAAATCTGGTACTTCTTATTCTCTTTGGCTAAGAAGGTCGATATATGGCTATAGACCGCGAGAATCTTCGCCTTGTCAGTCTCTTTGGCATATTTGGTGATGTCTTCCTCATAGTCTTTCAGTAGTTGACGTTGTAGTTTCAATGTGCCACCGAAATGGCCGTTGTCGATAAACATCTTTACAACCTCCGGCATTCCTCCCAAGGTCATATAGTCACGAAAGACGTCGGTCATCGTGTCCATCTCTATTTGCGTGAAGGGCTGCAGGGTCCGCATGTGCTGGTATAAGTCCTCAATCTGCTCTTCCCGATATCCTTTTGCCCAAAGGAATTCCTCGAAGTCCATCGAGTACATTTCGTAGTCTTCCTTGAATCCGACGGCATTGGATTCAATCTCTTCATAATAGATGCCCATCAACGAGCCAGAACAGATGACATCATAGCGGCCATCCTCACAGAACGATTTCAGCGAAGTTGCACAGTCGGGGCACTTCTGCAGTTCGTCGAAGAAGAACAGGGTCTCATGTGGTATGAACTTCCAAGAGGGTTCCAGAAGCGAAATATTCTTGACAATTGTATCGACCTCGTATCCATCATCAAAAATCGCCCTAAACTTTTTCTGCAGGACAAAGTTAATCTCGATAACCGATTTATAATTGGCTTTTCCAAATGCCCTGATAGACTCCGTTTTTCCAACCTGACGGGCCCCTGTTACGACCAACGGCTTCCTTTTGGGACTGTTTTTCCAGTCTAAAAGATAGCTATCTATTTTTCTTTTAAGCAGTTCCATTGCGCAATATCACATTTTTACAAATGCAAATATAGTAAAAAATCACATTTTTAGACCAAAATTAATATTAAAAATCACATTTTTTACGATTTGTCTTATTGTCGGCTGAGCCGACGGCATACTAAGGCGCTCCTTCGAAAACCCCTCGATAATCCTTGCCTTCGCCAGAACCGACATCTCATGCGGACAACATTTCGCATACTGGATATCAGCGTCTTACGATAGAACCTATTGCCGTATAGCAATGCAAAGATACGAATTTCTCTCCAAATAGTCAATTCTTGATGATAGAAACACCCTATACCCAAATCCGAACACACATCTTTCTCATTTACAACTTTCTTTCTGAAAGCATTGTATATCATTGATTTTCAGAGATGTGTCAACATAAACAACATTTTAAGCATAAAACGATACAATAAAACCAAATAATAAATAATAAATAATTAAACATTATCACTATGGTACAAATCAAAAAAATCGAAGAAGTAAGTAACAGAAGTAAATTTGACGTCATTGTCAAGTTTGACACCCGCACTATTGTAAAGAGCGATAGTAGAAATCTTGCCGAACTCCGTACCAAAGGAAGAACTTGTTACTTCCATGTGATTGAAAAATGCTCACGTGAGCGTACTGTAAAATTGGTTCATTCTTACGTAAAAAGAATGAATGGTGAGTTTAAAACGGCTGCGGCAGGGCTGTAACGCCCCCTCCTCGCCGCTTAATAGTATAATAATAAAGTATAGATGAATATGAAATTACGGAATTACCTCGAAGAAAAAGCATCGGAATGGGTCGGGTATCAGCGACCTGCCGTGGATTGGATGATAACAGAGAAGGGGAAGCCCAACAGTAGATTGGAAAGAACCCTGCACGATTTCCCTGAATTTACAGAAGTGGTCAAACAGATACCTCGTCCGCTTTCTCGTCAAGACGTTTTAAAGTGTTATGAGGAGGACCTCTATAAAGGTTTTGTCGCAACCCTCCTCTGCGACAGACTTCGACGAGACCCATTCGTTGTATACCAGTTATTTCCCTTCTTGGTTGAACCAACTGAAAATGTACAAGCCAAACTTAATGAGATACAGGCTCATCTCCGTCAAGGCGATTTGACACTTTCTGAACTTTTTACCGCCTGTGAGTCCCCATCGAAATTACAGATAGCAGAAAGAATCAATTCCAGAATTTTCACATTAACACTGGATCACCTGGCAATGACAGGCTGCAAAATCACACACCCTCTGATGTACAACCCTCGTATGAGAGATGTGCATTGTGCGTTGTTGCTGGAAAACGTGGGTACATCTCAACCATTCTATAATATAGAGGGTGACAGGGTGACGATAAATGACAATTCTTCAGAAGCCGAGTGCTATGAAGACTTTTGTATGCGTTTGGGCAACCTTAGCCTGTGGGCGGGCAGTGGAAATCCGGAGTTCTTGGTGGATTGGATGAACTACAGCGATGATGGCAGACTATCATACCTCATCGCATATGAAGTAATTGTTTCTTTCCGCAAAAGTATTCATATGACTTACGACCCGTCTCATTACGCTTTCTCATTAGCGGAGTTTGTACAGCAAGGTTTTCAATGTATTGGCAATAAGGATGCTTATCTTGCTGATTATGCGACAAACCTATATATGGAGAATGATACAGAGCGAGAACAAATGCTGCAACTATTGGAAGACAACAATCTTGTAGAGAATCGAGGCCAATACAAGGAGTATAGTCGCAAGAACAAAGGATGTTGCATCGAGAATCCCTTTACCATTAATACTCCTTGGGAAGAACATTCCCGCTTTGAAGATGCCATCGCAGATTTTGTCATCTACTGGAGTTCCACAGAAAATACACATAGAGAACTGACCAATGTCTCTATGCACCATATCGGTTCAAAATGGATAGAGAGTCCAAACTATAACGTATACCGCAATGGCAAAAGAGCCACCGAATCTTATTATTTCGACTTAACACAATTCTTTAATCAACAATAAATTATGAAACACACAACAATTCACCATTTCCTCGCGTTGGCATTCTTGGCAATGTCATCCGTCTTGTTCCTTACCTCTTGGTTGTCTTCCCGAATAGAAGACTGCATGACCCTTTTTATCCTCTTCTCCATCGCCACAATCGCAGTAGGTTATGCAAGGCCATATCTGTCGAAATGGATTAGATGGATAACCCTGATTGTCATTTTTGTAACTGTATGTATGGTTACGGATGGAAAAGATTGGGGAATAAGTTGGATGGCTATGCTGCTATGCCTCTTCACTTGGACCATATCTATCCGCCGGTTTGTAATGCAAAAGACGGAGAATACAACAGTAGCCAATAAAAGCGTGATGAGAGCATTGTATAACCTGCTTGACGACACATACAGAAACATCGCATCGTCATTGGACAAAAATCTTAAAACCGATACTTTTGTCACAATGATACCGGTTACTCACGCTGCAGCCATTATGTCCTTTTCATTACTCTTCCTTTTTATTGGTATGGATTCCTATGAGTCAAACTTTGAAGAATATGGTTATGTGGTATATTCTGGTATGATGGCTATAATCCCGATACTTTACACCATAAGGAACACCCGGCAAGGACACGGTTTCTTGTCAAGTTTATTGGCGGCATTTGTAATGCTTCTTGTAGGAGCTATCGCTATGATAATGTGTTTTATGGTGGCGATATTTGCTTTTATCGCAATCAACACACTCATTACAGCCGTCTCCAATCTTCTCAAGAAGCTATTTGGCGATTGAGGATGCACAAACGACCGAATAAGAATGTACCTTTATAAAAAAAACATATGCAAGAGATAGTAAAAGAAATACGCCAATTTGTTCATTCCCGGTGGAGACTTGGTGAGACTCATTGTATAAGCCACTGGGATAGGGTCTACTCCAATGGACAGAAACTGATCACGCCAGAGGTCAATCCACTTGTAGTGTCTTTGTTTGCATACCTACATGATTCGTGTCGATTAAATGATGGCGATGACATTAATCACGGCAAACGTGCCGCAGAATGGATTGACACATTGAGAGACACATATCTAAAAACTGTATCTGACGAAGACCTGATATTATTAAAAGAGGCCTGTCGTCTTCACACCATGGCGCATAAAACGAGAAATCCAACCATTGACGCGTGCTTCGATGCCGACAGACTTGACCTTTGGAGGGTTGGGATTGTTCCAGATCCGGCCCGTCTTGCAACAGAAAAGGGGAAGGCAATAGCAAACAAAACAAAATATTAATAATAAGCATTTTTAAGATTATGGAAAACCAAAATGAAATGACAAAATTACGCCTCGCCGCCGAGCAAGGCGACGTAAACGCACAATGGAAACTGGGGTTGGCTTACGAGGATGGTGACGGTGTAGAGCAGAATTATGCCGAAGCTGCATGTTGGTATCGTAAGGCGGCTGAACAGGGAGATGATGAGGCACAGGATTCTCTTGGAAAACTGTACTACGATGGAAGAGGTGTGGAGCAAGACTACTCCGAAGCCTTCAAATGGTTCCAAAAATCGGTTGAACAGAACAACCACATCGCAATGTACAATCTGGGCGAGATGTACTTTTGGGGCAATGGGGTGGAACAGGACTATGCCCAAGCCTTGCAGCTGTACCTTAAATCGACGGAGCCATTTGATATTGATGGGGATGAATGTCAGATTCTTGTAGGAAGCGTGACATGTCGGATTGGTAGGATTTATCTGAATGGGCTTGGTGTGGAACAAAACCAAGACGAGGCTCTCCGCTGGTTCCGCAAGAATCCTGATTCTTCAAGTTCTCAGCAACTAATAGGATATTGTTATTACTGGGGGTATGGAGTGAAACAGGACTATGCTGAGGCGATGAAATGGTATCGCAAGGCTGCCAAACAAGGCAATGAAGTTGCAATGCGAAATATTGGTATTCTATATGAATATGGAAACGGGGTTGCCCAAGATTACAAAGAGGCCATGAAATGGTACAAAAAAGCAGCCAAATTAGGCAACGAAGTCGCCATTAATACTATTGGTGTAATGTACAGTGAAGGCAAAGGTGTAGAACAGAACTACACCGAGGCAATAAAATGGTACATAAAAGCAGCTGAATTGGGTGATGCAAATGCAATGTACAATCTTGGCATAATGTATAATTATGGCGATGGTATGCCCCAAGATACCAGAAAAGCATTAGATTGGTACTATAAGGCTGCCGAAAAAGAACATGCTGATGCTATGAATAAGATTGGTCTTTTATATGAGAGTGGTGATGGCGTTCAGCAAGATTATGTTGAAGCTATAAAATGGTATCAAAGAGCAGCGAAAAAAGGTAACGCCGATGCTCAATATAATGTTGGTCGAATGTATGATTTTGGAATTGGCGTCAAACAGAACTATGCAGAAGCAATAAAATGGTTTCTAAAAGCGGCCGAACAAGGATACGTGGATGCACAATGGAACTTGGCTGTTGCCTATCGGGATGGGAATGGCGTAGAAATTAGCTATGAAAAAGAACGTAAGTGGCTGAATAAAGCGGCCGAACAGGGTGATGTTGATGCAATGTGTGAAATTGGAACCATGTATGAAAAGGGACTTGGTGTAGAACAAAACTATCATGAGGCTAAGAAATGGTATCGAAAAGCAGCCAATATGGGTGATGCATGTGCACAATTCTATCTTGGCAATTTGTATGAAAATGGAATGGGTGTTAAGCAAAATTATGTTGAAGCAAAAAAATGGTTTCTAAAGGCAGCCGAACAAAACGAACCTTGTTCTATGTCTCATTTAGGGTTCCTCTACGATGATGGGCGAGGAGTAAAACAAGACTATAATGAGGCTATGAAATGGTATCTCAAAGCAGCAGAACAAGGTAATTCTTATGCCATGTGCAATATCGGTGCGTTATACTATTACGGAAAAGGGGTTGGCATGGATTATTCTGAGGCAATGAACTGGTTTATAAAAGCAGCAGAACAAGGCTATGCTGATGCACAAAGTAATATTGGTGCAATGTATGAAAATGGAGATGGGGTAGATGTAAATATTGATGAGGCTTGCCATTGGTATAAATTGGCAGCTGACCAAGGTGAGAAACATGCTATTGAAGCATTGGAAAGACTACAAACAAATTCAAACCAGCAATAAAATGAAAGAATATATCAAAAAACACCGCGACGAAATCAATGGTTTTGTCAGTCCCTTAATCCAAGTGAAACCTAGGCACAATGGTTCAGTGTCCGACAAAAAGGATGAATCCTTTCAACGCAAATACCCCGTTGTCGAAGTGATAAGAAGTATCGATGATGAACTTTCGCGTGAAAAAATAGCCGCCTATTATCGAGAAGACCTATATAAGGGTTTTATCGCAACATTGCTCTGGATTGGCATGTTCGAGAACGAAGAGGTCAAGCAGCCGTATGTCTTTGCTTGTACTTTTGAAAAAGAATATATCGTTCGCAAGCTGGAACGTGTCAAAGAAATGCTTGCCAAAGGAAAAATTATTGAGGCCGTCGACTCCATGCTTGGAGGAATAAACGAAATCGTTGTTTTTGACTCCGACTATTATGGCCTCCAACGAACCTTTCTTGCTTATGTCAGTCGCGTTATCTACTTTTTGGCATATGACATGGACCTTCCAATCAAGCCTTTAATCTACGACTGGCCACAGGCTTGTATTCACTGTGCCTTACTTGACTGGGACAACGACCATTTCCCCTATTACTGGTGTGAGAAGGATGAGGTTAATGAACCAAAGACTACGTTTTACATAAGGCGATATGATTATAAGTCTGAGACCGAGTTTGATATCAAGGAAACCTATTGGAACTATCTTAATATCATGCACTCTGTCGCCAAGGAGTGTAACATTGAACGAGTGGACAACCTGGAAGGATGGCTTTCGCTGAGATCCCTGGATGAAAACGACAAAAAAGACTTAGATGATAATCATAAGAGGTTTGTTGTGGATAAGTCGAGAGAAGTCAGTCTAAAATGGTCAATGTGGAAAACTTATATGCTTCGTTATCCTAATGAAGACAGAGAGGATGCCATCGCATTGGTTCGTATATTTGACGGCAATGGTCTTTTGGACTTGATGGAATTGGGAACCACCTATCAATACGACCCTTCAAAGAAAGGTTGCAACAAAGACAATCCATTTGTGATAAACGAGACTGATAATTACGTCCACCTGGAACGAAGCATGATGGATGTGATTTATCAGTACAGTGAAAAAGAGAACTCTTTTGTTCAACAAAAACTCATGATTGTAAATGGTCGTAAAATAGACTGTCTGACTTTCAAGGTGTGGCCTGTTGGCACAGAGGAACCGCCAACCGTTACAGCGACCAATACCGAAAAATATTATTTTGACATCACTGCTGGCTATAACGCTTTGTAAACACACTTCCTAATGTTATTAAATCACCAGAAGATGAAAACAGGAAACAAAAAAAACAAGAGGGTGGACAAAGAGCCTCAACTAACAGACAATGATCTGATTTTAAGATATCGTGAGGGTGATGCCAATAGTTTTATGGTGCTTCTTGAGCGTTATGAGTGCAAGGTTTTTGGCTACATCTATTCGATGGTAAAAGACAATGAAATAGCCAATGAAATTTTCGAGCATACATTTTACAAGTTTATTATTAAACTCAGAAGAGAACAATACAATTTAAAATTAAAAAACGAGTTTTCCTCATGGGTGATGCGCATTGCTCACGACCTCATTGTAAGCTATTTTCGATACAAAAAAGCAATCAGCCCTAATGATGGACAAAAAGACAAGCACTACCGAGAGAGAAAACGCTTAAGGGAATAATGTTTTTGCAATTCTGTTAATTGTAATTAAAAAGTATATTATGGAAGATATAACAGATTATAAAAAAATGTTGGAAGCAAAGACGGAACTGATGAAGAATTGCCATTTACGTTATGGTTGTTCCTTACGGTTCGAGTACGACGATGAAGTCAACCGCCCAAATCAAGACGAGTTTCTGAAATCATTGACAGTAGAACAGATTCAAGATGAACCGCTTCCATTGAGGCTGTTGTTGTGGAACTCGGTGTATTATCCCGCCAGCGGCCTTGACGGAGGTATTATCAAGTATTGCAACACCCTCGGCAGAGATATGGGAATCCGCAGTTTTGTGTATTGCGACTACAACACGAATGAAGCAGAATTATGTGATAATGTTGCCGATCATTTCAGAGGCTACACCATCTTTGCTCACCGAAGCGTCAGCGTTGAGGAATTGGGTGTGAATCGCTTGTCGATGGCGCCGATAGACGACAGGGCAAAACATCACCATTTGACACCTAAAGGTGAGCCTTTCTGCCATTGGTTCATTATGAAACGAGATTCCGCCTTCTGCGATGAGCACGGTCCCAAGCGGTTCTCGTTGCTCTTCTTGTGTTGCGAGGGTGTGACTGCCTATGTACATCTATACAGCCAAAATGAAATCGTTCCCAAAGTCTTGGCCATCATACAGCCAGGCACTGGTTTTGGCGGCAACTGGACTGATTTCAGAGATAAAAAAGGTCCTCTCTCCTTTGTGGTGAACCATACTCCACAAGGGACGCCTCGCTATATATTCAATGGCGGTATGGGAAACTCTGAAGATGACTACACACAGCTCCCCTGGGACGAATATGCGATAGAGGATAAAGTGGCCAACTACTATGGTCCCGGAGATGGCTGGATGGTGGTTTTCAAACGAGG
>JAILAT010000005.1 GCA_024681475.1 Bacteroidales bacterium
TACGCCGCCATCAAGAAGCACTATCCCAACTTCGAGATGGTCTACGAGCCGGAGCCCATCAAGCAGGCCATTGCCGACAGCTGGCCCAACAAGATGGACGACAGCTGCGCCCGCAACGAGTGGGGCTGGAACCCTCAGTACGACCTCGACCGCATGACCGAGGACATGATACTGAACCTCAAGAAGAAACTGCTGTAATAGAAGAATAGGGACTGGACAGCCCGTCGGTCTGTTGCTTGGTATCAAGTGTTTGAATAGTTAATCATTAAAATGGAATAATATATGTATACAAGAATCAGTAAATTAGCAGCAGCTTGCCTGCTCTTTGTCAGCCTGTTGGCTGCCGAGGGCGCGATGGCATGCACCAATTTCCTCTTCACGAAGGGCGCCACGAAGGACGGCTCGACGATGATAACCTACGCCGCCGACAGTCATGTGCTCTATGGTGAGCTATACTATCGCAAGGCCGCCGACTATCCCGCCGGAACGATGTTCCAGGTGGTGGATTGGGACACTGGCCGTCCGCTCATCAAGATACCGCAGGTGGCACATACCTATAGCGTGGTGGGCAACATCAACGAGTGCCAGCTGGCTATCGGCGAAACGACCTTCGGCGGCCGCGAGGAATGCTGGAAAACGCCTGTGATGGGTATCGACTACGGCAGCCTGATATACATCACCCTGCAGCGTGCCGCCAACGCCCGCGAGGCTATCAAGGTGATTGCCGAACTGGTGGACACCTACGGCTACTACAGCGAGGGCGAAAGCTTCTCGATTTGCGACCCCAACGAGGTATGGATTCTTGAGATAATAGGCAAACGTGCTGAGTACGATACGATTAACGGCACTCCCGTACTGAAGAAGGCCTACAAGGGCTACAAGGACGGCGCCGTGTGGGTGGCCCGTCGCATTCCCGACGGCTACGTCAGCGGCCACGCCAACCAGGCGCGCATCACCCAGTTCCCCCAGGAGCCTGCCAAATGGAACAAGGCCAAAGGCAAAGGTCTGCACACCGCCATCAGCAGCAAGCATCTGGACTACATCTTCGAGCCTGAAGTGGAGTGCGTGTATGCTGCCGACGTCATCACCTTTGCCCGCATGCGTGGATGGTATGACGGCAAGGATGCCGACTTCGACTTCAGCGGCACATACTGCCCGTTGACATTCAGCGGTATCCGCGCTTGCGACGCCCGTGTCTATGCCATGTTCAACCGCATTACCTCGGGAATGCAGAAATATGAGCGCTACATCATGGGCGATGCCACTCAGGAGCGTATGCCCCTGTGGGTGAAACCCGACCACAAGGTCGATGTGCAGGAGGTGATGAACCTGATGCGCGACCATTTTGAGGGCACTCCCATGGATATGACCAAAGATGTCGGAGCCGGCCCCTTCGCTTGCCCCTACCGTTGGCGCCCCATGGGTTGGACGGTCGACGGCAAAGAGTATATCCACGAGCGCGCCACGTCGACGCAGCAGACGGGCTTCAGCTTTGTGGCCCAGTGCCGCAGCTGGCTGCCCAACAAGCTTGGCGGCATCATCTGGTTCGGTGTTGACGACACCTATTCCACCTGCTACTGCCCCATGTATTGCGGCATCACCGAGATCCCCGAGTGTTTCCGCGAAGGCAACGGCTCGATGGTCGAGTATTCGTCGACATCGGCTTTCTGGCTCTTCAACCGTGTGACCAATTTCTGCTACAGCCGCTACAAAGATATGATTGTCGACTTGCAGAATGTGCAGTCCGCCCTGGAGCAAGGCTTCGTGACCGACGTGAACCGCTTCGACAGCCGCGTGAAAGATATGGGCGACAAGGAGTTGACCACACAACTCAACGACTTCTCCAACCGTCAGGCCAACAAGATGATGTCCGAGTGGAACAAGCTGGACCAGTATCTACTGGTGAAATACATGGACGGCAACGTCAAGAAAGAGGAGAACGGACGCTTCAAGACCACTGAGTTCGGCGGCTGCGCTTCGCCCAATATGCCCGAATATCCCAAGTGGTTCTATCGCCAGATTGTCAACGACCATGGTCGTGTAATTGAGGCAAAATAAGTTTCTTTAGCAAATAGTGGTGAGTGACCAGTGGACCTATCGCTTCACTGGTCACTTTCTCTAACAATACAGCCTAAACCATTAACAAAAAAATACCGGAAACCCATGAAATCCATATTGTACAGTCTCCTTATCTGGGCTCTGATGCTGCCTGCGTTGCACGCTACGGGCTGCACCAATTTCATCGTTTCGCGTGGCGCCAGTGCCGACGGCTCCACGATGATAACCTACGCCGCCGACAGCCACACACGCTACGGGCAGCTGCGTTACCACAAAGGCGGCGACCATGCCGCCGGCGAGATGCTGCGTCTCTACAATTATGGCAGCCTCAAGTTCCAGATCGAGATACCGCAGGCGGCGCACACCTACAATGTGGTGGGTTTCATCAACGAGTGCCAGCTGGCAATAGGAGAGACCACCTGGGGAGGCATCGAGCCACTCGACAAAGGCAATGACACAGGTATCGACTATGGCAACCTCATCTATGTGACGTTGCAACGTGCCAAGAATTGCCGCGAGGCCATCAAGGTGATGGCCGAGCTGGTGGAGAGCTACGGCTATGCCGACGGCGGCGAGAGTTTCTCGCTGTGCGACCCCAACGAGGTATGGATTTTCGAAATCACCAGCAAGGGCGCCGAGAAGGGTGCTGTGTGGGTGGCACGTCGTGTGCCCGACGGCTACGTCAGCGGCCACGCCAACCAGGCACGCATCACCACTTTCCCCCGCGAACAGGGCAAATGGAACAAGAAGGCGAAGCATACGGCCATAAGCAGCCGTCATCTTGACTGTATCTTCAGCCCTGAGGTGGAATGCGTCTACAGCGAGGATGTGGTGTCGTTCGCCACCAAGCACGGCATCGCTGCCTATGTGGATGCCGACTTCTCTTATGCCGACACCTATAATCCGCTGACTTTTAGCGGTCTCCGTGCCTGCGAGGCGCGTGTCTACGCCATCTTCAACCGCATCAACGGCAATATGAAGCAATACGAAGCCTATGCCATGGGCGACAAGACCGCTCTGCGTATGCCGCTGTGGATAAAGCCCGACCGCAAGCTCGATGTGCACGACGTGATGGAGCTCATGCGCGACCATTTCGAGGGTACGCCGATGGACATGACCAAGGACGTCGGCGCCGGCCCCTTTGCGTGCCCCTACCGTTGGCGCCCCATGGATTTCGAGGTGGACGGCAAAAAGTATGTCCACGAGCGTGCCATCTCGACGCAGCAGACAGGCTTCAGCTTTGTGGCACAGTGCCGCGGATGGTTGCCCGACAAGGTGGGCGGCATCATCTGGTTCGGCGTGGACGATACCTATTCCACCTGCTACTGCCCCATGTTCTGCGGCATCACGCAGGTGCCTGTCTGTTTCGAGGAGGGCAACGGCTCCATGAGCCAATGGAGCGAGACGGCGGCGTTCTGGCTCTTCAACCGCGTAAGTAATTTCTGCTATCTGCGCTATGATGCCATGATCAAGGATGTCCGCAAGGCACAGTCGGAGTTGGAATACAGCTTCATAGACCAGGTGGCCACACTCAGCCAACAGGTGGAGAACTATAACGATGTGCGCATGGTCAACGCTCTCAACAAGGCCTCCAACCAGATGGCCGACGAGATGATGAAGCACTGGACGGCGCTCGACCACCTGCTGCTGATGAAGTATATGGACGGCAACGTCAAGCAGGAAGAGAACGGCAAAATCAAGACCACTGCCACCGGCGTGGTACAGTCGCCCTCGCATCCGCCATACCCGCAATGGTTCTACGAGGCCATCGTCAAGGACCACGGCGACGTGCTGGAGGAGAAATAAAGTACGCAGATGTTGTCACACACGAACGGTTGGAAGAAGCATGAAGGGTATGTCGCGCAAGCCAAATGATGGACTATTGATGGCATTTCGTGTGAGAAAAATGGCCTTGCTGGTGCCTCTCTGCGCTCTGCTGTTGCTGGGCTCCTCCACAAGGCGCAACAATCGCTTCGAGGACAATTACGACTGCTACATTATTGTCGATGTGGAAGTCTCTCCCTACGGTGAGGACGAATTCGAGCAGATAGACTGCGACCTCTTCATGGAAACCATTGCCCGCGGCAAGCACGTCCCCATCGCTTTCCGTCCCGACTATGAGGCCACGCTGTACGACGACGACGGGGTGCGCTACAAGCTCTATATCAGCAAGTCGTGTACCTATTTCTGTGTCGGCAGCGACTGCTACAAGCTTTCCAGAGCCCGTCGCAAACGTCTCCAGAGCATCATCAGCTGAGCGGCGAGGACAACACCATAAACGGTCAGCGCCCCAATGATGGGGCGCTGGATTTACCAATCAAACTATTCAATCTGAAAGAAAGTTTTTCGTAATGTGCTTTGCTTGTGCGTTTTGGTGTATTTGGGAGGGTCGTCACGGCATTGCCGTTATTCTTTTTTAACACTTTCCGCAAAATTTTTTTCGCAGAAGTCCGTTAAGGGGTAAAATGGGAACGCGGTGCGCGGTGTGGTTTTTGGTTGAATGTTTTTGTCACTCTGCACTCGTGGTCCCGTTTTTTTTTGTGCCAGGTGGCTCAATCTGCCTCGTAGATTAGCAGTTCGCCGTCGGCGTAGAGGAAGAGCAGCGGGTCTTTGTCTTTCTTCTTGAAGACCCAGCAGCCGCCGTTCTCGCGATCTATCTCGGTCTTGATGTATTTGTTGCTGATTTCATGCTCGGCAATCACTTTGTCGCTCTGGTCGTAGACTTGCATGTAGGTCTTTCCGCCGTCACGCACGATGGCATACATCAGGTCGTCGCTGATGGCGTAGCTCACCATGTCGACACCGTACTGCTGGTGTACATATTCATGGACCACTACCACATCGGTCACATGATAATCATACCAGTAGCTGTTGCAGTATACCCAGAATCCGGGCCAATGCCAGTAGGGATGGTAGCACACGGGCGTCCAGATGATGGGGCGCATGTGAATCATGCAGTGGTGATAGGGGTGATAGAAGTAGGGGGCAGGATGTATGGGGCGATGCGAGGGAGGAATGTGGCCGCCAGGATGGCCAGGGCGAGCGTAGCGCGTATGCGATCCGCCGTAGTTCACGTCGCCGTAGCGGTCACCGCCACGGGTCGATTGCGATGGAGTGCCGGGCTTGGGGCCGTTGCCGCCACGCGGGTTCTCTTCGTTCACAGTGCCACGGCCGGTGCCAGGGGTGGGGTTGTCACCGCGAGACACTGCGTTTGTTCCACGCGAATGTGTCGACGAAGCGGGCCCTGTGCTTCTGTTGTAGGCATCACGCGACGAACCGCGGCCAGCACCGTATTGCGAGGTGCCCTCGTTGCTGCGCGAAGAGCTGCTGCCGCTGTAGCGACCAGCGTTCACACCGCTGTTGTGGTGGGCAGGGCTGTTGCCACGCGACGACGAGCTGCCGGAGTACGACGATCCGCGCGAGCTGGACCCCGACGAGTAGGAACTGCTGCGGGGTGAGGAGCTGCGAGAACTGCTGCTCGACGAATAGGAGCTGCCACGCGACGACGAGCTGCCGGAATACGACGAGCTGCGCGAGCTGGAACCCGACGAATAGGAACTGCCACGCGACGATGAGCTACTGCTGTAGCCACCACCGCCACGGCTCGACGACGACGAACTGCTGTGGCTACTGCCACCGCCGCGCGAACCGCCACCGCCGCCACGTCCTTGTGCATACACTGGCGTGACCGTCAGCGCCACGCCCAAGAGGATGATTGACATCAGTCTGCTTGTTTTCATGATTTTGCCCTTTCTATTATTTTGTTATTACTTTTTGTGTTAATTGCTGAGGGGCTTGTCGCTGTCGCAGCGTTTCTCCCTCGTTTTCTGATGCAAAGATACAACAGTTTCTTCAGGAAAAACCCTGAAAAAACACCTATTTTTCCGCAAAAAACCTCCAGAAATTCCGAGGTAAGGTTTATTTGTTTGAGAATGAGTTGATTGTGATGATTATCGAAGAGGTCTTATTCAGTAGGCTCTTCCGTGTTGGAGGGTGTCTCTTCGTTCTGTTCATCCTCGTCGGCTTTGTTGCCAAAGGCTCCGAGCGACTTGAACATGATAAAATAGAAGGTGATAAACAGCAGCGTCATCATCAGCTGGCCGTAGTTCACCATGTCGCGGCCTAGGAAGATCACCGTCACCAGCACCACCAGCAGCTGCCCCAGCGAGTAGAGGTGGAATCCGTTTTTGTGCAGGTTCCACATCATGATGCAGCCGATGAACGCCATGGCATACAGTGGCGCAACGCCCAGATAATAACCTCTCGGCAGGCTCATCATCAGCTCATACGACTCGCGGAACATCCCTTGGAAGTTTCCGCCATACATACCTGACATAGCATTGTCCAAGGCATCTAAATAGGCGAATTGCCCCGCCTCGTCGGCCTTGGCGAACAGGGGCATCATCAGCCCCCTCATGAAGTTGGAGATGCTATTCATGAAGGTGCCTATCAGGCTGATGACTAGCACGATGCGAAGTTTTATCTTGTTGCTTTGAAAACGTTTTTCCTCTATTGAATCCATGATGTTTTTGCCTCCAAAAGAAAGTGCAAAAGTAGTATTTTTTCTCGAAACGGGAGAAATTATTTTGCTAGAATGCTAAAAATGTATTCCTGGCCAAAACGAAACTTATGATTGTATAGTAAAAGTCAAGGGAATTGGGTCCCTTATCAGCTGACATAGTTGTGTCATTTTGCTGCTTTTTTGTAAAGAAGACGGAAAAGGTAACAGTAAGGGAAGAGGTTTCTCCCCACTTCCCTTACTGGAAAACAACTCTTTCTTTAGCCAACATTTCCTTCAAAAGGTACACTTCATAGAGGAGTTAATCTTCAACGGAACACTTTTGTCGCACACAATATTTTTTTATATTTTATCAAAATTGGAAATAAATAAACGGTTGCAAATCGGCAGTGATAAAATGATGGAGAATAATGATTGTTACAATAACGGCGATAGCCATTCCCCAGAGGGGCATTTGTGCAAACCAGATACGGTAGCGGCGCTTAAAACGAGTGGGAAGCCAATGTATCACCATACCAAAGACAAAGAGAAGAAAGACCATCCAATAATGCCCCACTATTTCAGGTATCTGAACCAAGTCCCATCGTGATCCAATTTGGTGTACCATCTGACTTGCTGTATTCCATGCCATTTCGTTGGCTTCTGCAGGATCAAGATTTGAACCACTTCGGAAGAACAGTCTTGTAAAACTGATGAAAACAAATGTGAGGCCAGTATTCCACACTATACTAAGTGTTGGTCTTTTGGTGCAAAGTGCTAGGATAGAGAACCCAACAAGACAAACCATAGAGATGAAACTAAGAATATAGACCAACGGATGGTGTGTTGTGAATTTAAGTACCCAGAGTGCAGCAGTGATTGTAATGAGAGTAATAATTCGTGTCCGCCAAGTTCGTTTGCTCCACCATTTGTAAACCAATATTCCCAACCCATTAAGACCACCCCATGTGATAAAGTTGAATGACGAACCATGCCACATGCCGCCAAGAAGCATAGTATCCATGTTGTTGACGTTTGTGCCTAACTCACGCCGATGGGCGGGTCGCATCCAATAGAGCAATGCTATTATAAGCAATACCATGACGATTGTAAGAGTGAACCACAGATTGTGTAGGCGGAAGGATGCAATAGCAAGGATGAGTGTTAGCAGTCCATAACTGAGCCATCCAGCACCTCTATTACCTCCAAGAGGTATATAGAGATAGTCCCGCAACCAATGGGAGAGTGAGATATGCCAGCGTCGCCAGAAATCGGTCGGATTTTGGGCCTTATAGGGAGAATTAAAGTTTACAGGCAGATGAAAACCCATCAACAAGGCTACTCCAATAGCAATGTCTGTATAGCCAGAAAAATCAGCATAAACCTGTAAAGAGTAGACCATTAAAGCTGAAAAATTTTCAAAAGGTGTGTATAACAATGGATTATCAAAGACGCGGTCCACGAAATTGACGGCCAGATAGTCACTGAGAACAATTTTCTTAACGAGACCGTTCAGAATCCAAAAGACGGCCAATCCAAATTGACGACGGGTGAGATGAAACGGCTTGTACAGTTGTGGTACAAATTGGTCGGCTCTTAATATCGGACCCGCTACAAGTTGTGGAAAGAATGAAGTGTAGAATCCAAAGTCTAAGACATTATTGACATGGGCTATCTTATGTTTGTAAACATCGACAATATAGCTGATATTCTGAAAAGTGTAGAAGGAAATACCTACAGGCAATAATATCTTTATTGCAATATAATAGTCTGTACCAAAAGTTTCATTGAAGATGTCCGTGAAGAAATAGGCATACTTAAAGAATCCAAGTATCAGTAGATTGATGCTCACCCCGATAATCATCATCTCTTTGCGGCGGTATGACGATGAACTACGATCCATACCGATTCCAAGTATCCATCCCATTATTGTGGAGAAAATGAGCAGAAAAACAAAAATTCCAGAAGTCTTATAATAGAAGAATAGACTGACAGCAAACAAGTATGCGTTACGGACGGTAAGTTGCCAATGGCGAGTGATTATAAAGTACAGTCCAGCATATACCAGCAGAAAGAATACCCAAAAGTGACTTTGAGTAAAAAGCAGTGGATGGGAACTGTCGAACCCTAAAACAGACACCAATAACGAGAGCACAGTATTCATTGGACTAACTCTTTATTCCATTGCGAAGACGATAAAACTGATATTGACGTTCCATTGCATCTGCCAAGATGCCACCCATCATAGCCGCCCCTTTATAGGAGAAGTGGATATAATCTTTGTTGGCCAAACCCTGCTCTACCCATCTCGCCATAGAACCATCACCGCCCATCGCTTGATATACACTCCAGTAAGCAGCACCATGAGCCAATACGGTATCTCGCAAATTATCGTCCAGAGCGGCTATCATCGGATGGGATGTTATGTTTCCCCCATTTTTTACTCCCATATCGGCAGGACCGACAAACATTATCGCAGCCTCGGGACACACAGCGTGCAGATAGTCTATCTGTCTCCCGATACGTTTGCAGTAATGGGCTATCTGGCTTTGGTTGGTAATTCCAGGCATGGCGTTGCCGCCAAACTGGAGTAGTATCATTCCCACATCCATCATCTGGTATGCCTGTACCAGCTGTAGAGAGTCGACCATAGTAAACTGTGTACCGGCACTGCCTCGCATTGCAATATTGTCGACCGCCACACCATATCCGCCATCGAGAAGCAATCCATAAATATCGGACTCCCCATGTAGCGTAACCTCGATTTTTTCTGCCTGTCTACCATTGCTACAATCGAATAATTGGACGCCTGATTGACGACAAGTATTAGAGGTAATACTATCGGCGATACATAGTTGCATCTTGGTTGGTATGTCATCGTTGTGAAGTAAGATGCGGACACGGGAGAAGTTACGAGTTCTTTCCGGTACGTAACGTCCTTTGTCTGTGTAAAGGGTGAGCTTTGCGTTCCCATTCAAGTGCCAACTGCGGAGCATGGGACCATAACAGCCATCCTTGCAACGCACAAATGTTTTGTTTCCGTATGTTGACTGTCCAATAAGAATCCCATCTGTACGTTGTTTTACAGTGAGAGCTGGAACAGTCTGTTTAAATGGGACCAACCCTGGGCCTTCTCCGCCGAATAGTTGTTGCATTCGATCGCGTAACTGAGAAGTGACGCGGTCGGCTTCGATTTGGGAATCCCCGTAATGGAGTATGCGTAAAGTACGCCCGTCAGATTTGGTGTTTTCAGCATTAGAGAAGAAATAGTCGAAGAAGGTGGTATCGTTTAGGGGCACCCAAAAGCGGTAGTTACCATCATACAACTGTCTGCGACATGTGTCGAGTTGCTGAATCTCGGAAGCGGACAGGTTGTGGTTGTTAAGGAAATTAGGAGCATCCGATTTGTGCTGGCATGAGATACCTGTCAATACTCCCAGAGACAGGACGGCCAATTTCATCATGTGTTTACTCATATTGCTATTTTTATTGAATTTCGGTTGCAAAAATAGCAATAAAAAAGCACCCGTCAGAGCCCTCTGACGGGTGTTGTATGTAGTATCATGTGTACTGTACGAAATGTGTAACTGGCGGGTATTTCGTACTACAAAATGCCCTGATTACTATCTGTTATTGTTTACGAAATATGATATAATTTCTATATTTCTTGTTTTTTGTATGGGGGATACCAAAGCGGATAATACTTCCATCGTCACCCCTGCTCCAGCCGTCAGCAGTACCGCCAGTGAGCAGAATGGCTTCCGTTACTCCGAGTTTTACAAGACTATTGCTAAAGTCATTCATTATAACGCGGTCTGTACAACTGACTATACATATCTTCCCATTCAAAACGCACAAAGCACGACGGAAGGCGGCGTTTTCAGGGTTGTTTTCAATCATTACACCCTTATCAACAGAAGGGTATTGGCGGAAGAAATATCCTCCCTGCTCGGTGGCTTGCTCAAAGAGAGGCGAGTTGTCTGCCATCCCGATGGTTATCATTCCGTCAATGATAGCGCAGTATCCTTTCTTGGAAAGACCCCAGGAAAGTGGTTCTCCGGCATACACAAAAGCACCCACAATTTTGCCATTATCTCGTCTCAAATCTGCAGCCATTGCAGCAAGGATAATATCGGTATCTGTAGTGTCTATGCCACCAACCAATAGTTCTGGTTGTGCGTTATATGGTGTGTAGATTGTCAAGTGTAGTGTGTCAATTACAGTGTCATTAATAATAGTACATGAAGGAAGCTTATCATCAAAATTATTGAGCCAAATACTACTAGGTTGAGAATCCTCTTTGTTTTGGAAGTCATCACCTCCTATGGATGGTGAGGGTTTGGGCCACAGGTTGATGGCTAAGAGGATAATACCTATCAATACAAAACCGGCAATGCACCAAACCCACCAGCGCACTTTCTTATTGTCGTCGTGTTTTTCCCCACCCCCAACGACTCGTATTTCGTTTTCTTCTATGTCGTGCATCTTTTCGTTCACAATATTCAATGTTTTTTTTGTTCCCTTTCTACCAATTCTTTCAACTGTTTTAATGCCTCTCTGGATGCTGTCAATGAATGACTTGACGAATAGCCGTCAGAGAGAACAATCTGTTGCTTCTGGATATTGATATAAGAAATATAATTTCTGTTGATAATAAGACTTTTTCCAATTCTGATAAAGTCCGAACCAGAATGTGGAAGTTGCTCAGACAATACCCTTTCCACTTGGCCCAACTGCATTGTTATCACACGAGAATCACCGTTGGTGAAAACAAAAGAAGAGTAGTTTCCATCTGATGAAATGAATACGATATTTCCTGATGCTGTCCGCATCAGGTCTATGCTCGTTGATATGATCAGATATTCATTCATACAGATAAATATAACGTATAAAGTTTGTTAATGTTGTGGCTCTTTTCTTTTCAACAATCGTTTTTGTCGCTATCTTCTCATGGCTTTATTGACAATAATTTTAGCCTCTCTCTCCGTTAATTCTCTTTGCATTAAATCTTCAACAATTATATCTGGATCAATACGTTCTTTATATAGTTTTTCTCTCGCCTCCAACACTAAAACCTTAATCACATCCTTATCTAAATCTACAATATCTGTGGATGTTGGATATTCGACAATGTGTTCATTCTTTGGCACAGAATTGTTTTCAGAAATAGACGCTTTCTTACAGAATGAAGGACACTCTGTCATATCATCTTCTATTGGAGTATCATCTAAGCTGCACCAACCAATTACATTCTGAACGCCAATGCCTGGAGCCAAGGCATCTATTCCTATAGCGATCTGAGATTCTGTATTCAAAATCTTTTCAGTATAGTGATTGCACTGTAGACATTTAGTATTTAAACAATCTTCATTGTCCCTTCTCTCGTTCCTTTCCTCTTCCTCTTCGATACTCTTTTCCTCCTTCTCATTCTCTTCCGTTTTTTTTACTTCCACATATTGGAATATTAACTCTTCAGATTCTGCATTTTTGGCATCATATTCTTCACCCTTATAAGCAGCAATGGTTCGTTGCCTCCATTCGTCTTTAGAGCAATTCTGAAGTCTTTCCAAGATAGCCCAAACATCATCCAGTAGATGATTCACTTTTACTATGCTAGGTACGATGTTAGTATCCCCCAAGAATTCCTTCATCTCTTCCAAATGCTTATGAACAGAAACATTATTAGAGTCAACCCAGTGACCTATCATAGAATCAATGCTGTCAAAATCGAAATTGTTTAGGAAAAACTTAAATTCTTTTTCAATTTGCGCGACAACGCTATCCTTTACGGACACATCTTTCCCATTTTGACGGAAATAATCAAATTGAGCATAAATCTGGTTTGTATATTGTTTCAATTCACCCAGATCATGCATACATCTAGCACTATACAACATCACCCAATAAAGCGTTTCGAGCCTCTCTTTATCCTTAGCCTTATGCCACAAGAACTTATAAATATTTTCATCGAGGCTCTGCAAACGCGGAGTGAATGAATCTAAATACTCTTGGTGGATTTTCAATACATCTTCTGCATTGCTGTAATTTTGCTTGTCATATCTGAAAACCGTATTATTCCCATTATTCCGTATGCTCATCAAGATATTCCAATCTCTAATTCCTTGCAGATAAAAAAGCAACATCTTTCGATACTCATCTGTAAAAGGAAAAGATACCTCTTCATTCTCATTTATCTGAGGCTTCGGGAAATTGGTCACTTCCCGATCAATAAAAGGCGAGATATAACGTGGCGCAAATCTTTTATGGAAAAACGTCCCTAACCACTCTTTGTATTTCTCCATTCCTATTTCGCTTAGGTTATCCCACAAGCTGGAATTGTCTCCATTTTGCTCACAGAGATGATTAGCCATTCGCTTCATCTTCAATATCCCCGTCTCATTAAGATAATCTGTTGGAACAAGGAGTGAAGCGTCTTCTTTTTGCGCGTGAGAAACAACAGCACTTTGTTCCTTTGCATTAGCGATTCTCTCCTCTATCGAGGGATGAGTATTATATTCATTCGACACAGAAAAGTCAATTAATGAAGGAGGCAACACCTCTGCTGTGGCAGGAGACAAGAACTCATCAGAATACGAAATACTAAATGTGTCATTCTCAGACAAAAGACCATCATAGAACAAGTAGCCATTCCAGAAATCATTAGGATAAAAACCATTCTGCAATAAATGAAAAACAGCATTCTCATAGGAGGCATATCTTTCAGATATCGTTTCAAGCTTACATAAAGAAGATATCATTGCTCTATTTCCCACGATGGAGCAGGCTACGGCATCTGCTTCAAACTCCATATTTCGAGAAAGTCTTTTTTCCTTTCTATCAATCCAGTTATAGAATGATATAACACTCTTTGTGATTAGCGCAATTGGCCAGACCTCCAAATGGAAATACCATCTATAATCTGAAGAAACTCTTGCCATTGCATCATCCGATTGCCGTTTCTGAGCATATTCAACCATTTCTCTGACAGTCTTAAGCAATCGGAAAGTAATCGAGCCAACACGCATTGTTTTTTGCGAAAAATGGCCAAATTCATGACTAATAATTGCCTTAACTTCAGTCTTGCTTAATCCACGGATCAGTCCGATACCGATGGTCAGATTTTTTCTTGAAGGAAAGAAAATCGACCATAAACTTGTTGAATTATAGAACACATAAGCATTTACTTCGGATGAAAGAAAGACATGTTTGGGCATTTTATTACCCGTAGCACGGGCTACATCCTTGACTATTTCAAATAGTTCTTGGTGGTTATCTGGTTGAATCTCAAGCAATCCCTCTCTTTTGTTTTTTTTAACAACAAACAAAGGCTTTACCAAAAACCATCCAATTTGAATACAGAACCACCACATGGCCAAAAAAGCCACTATAGCAACAATGAACAATCGAAAATCAAAGGATTCCAAACCGGAAAGCACACCTGGAATCTGCCACGTCACCCAGAAAGCGCCGCCAAACAGAGCGATACCAATAGCAATGAGGATGAAATAGTATACTATAAAGAATATAACCATCAGCAAAACCAATGATGCATCTTTACGAATTTTCTGATTCAAATTTTTCATGGTGTCTATAGTCTTCCCTGTTTTTCGCGACTACACTAGTCTTCCGATGCCATACGGATAAAAATAGGCACTTGGTAGATAAGCACAATAACAAGAGCAATAGCTACCATGGGCAGCCATTGGGTGGAGAACAGATCTCCCAAAGCCTTTATTTGTGTTCCAAGATCCACACCCGCTACCGCGACTTTGGAGGCGTAGACTTTCAACAGCAGCGGTATAGTCACCAACAAGGCTACCAATGTGGCTGCGATAATTTGCCACAGGTTGCTGTGGAAGTTTCTTGTTTTCGCCCAGCATGAATGCCGATGCATCCAGGTCGAAATCGAAACCTGTACCTTCGTTGGGATCCCATCCCAATCCAACGCCGACCTTCTGCAGGCCTATTTCAATGCGCTGGCCTTTCTGCAAATTGATAGCCATAGCCTTTTCACCTTTTGCCCGCAAGTTTGACTCCCGACACTTGCTAATATTAACTCAACCAAAAAAGCATGGAATCAATGTTGCCTAGTTCCTATGTGTCGAGGTTTTGCCCGACCTGTCAGAATAGAAACCTCTTATTCTTATCTATACTCTTCTCTTCGATATGGTAAAGACATAGACCGAAATATATAGATATGAGCAAAAAGCCTCAGTATCAATGACTTTTCTGACATGGCGATTTTTGGGGTAAATACTATACAGAATCAGTACAAATGCTTTTTTTGCATAGATCAACAACTCGCGTCGAATCTAGTTGCAAATATACGCCTTTTTTTTAAACTAACGCCTTTATTATAATTTTTTTTTGTAAAAATTTGTAAATTAATCAATTATATTATTTGTTTTTTTACATAAACATGCTAAATACCAGCTTTTTTGATTTCGTTTTTCATCTATTTTTTTTATTTTAAACATGAAAACCGATATAATGGACAAAAATATTGTCTTTCCCTAAAATGGTTGACAGATTAAGGTTTGTTAAGACAAAAAATACTGCAAACTTTTTTGTGGAATTGACGTAAAAAATGATAGAATAAAGAACGGTGCGATAAATACATTATAATATAACTGAGAAATGATAAAACAATTATACCAATTTTTTTTTGCCAATTGTTGAAATATATGTATTTTTGCACTTGAAATGGAGCCTATTGTATTACTTAATAATATGATAGTAAAACCGATGTATGCATAGAGGAAAACAGATATGTGAAGAGCTCAAGGCGCTGCGGCGGAACATTGCCGAGGAGAACGGCATCCCGCTGGAGCAGAAACCCTGCACCCACAAGGGCGATTGCCGTGGCACATGCCCCTACTGCGAGGCGGAGATGCGCTATTTGGAACGCTCGCTGGCCAGCCGTATCAAGCTGGGGCAGGTGGCTACCATTGCCGGCCTGACGCTTGGTTTGGCGCTGAGTGGCAATGCGATGGCGCAGGAGGTGAATCCCACCGTTCCTCACGAGGCTGGACAACGGACGGCTTCCGATGTGGAGGTGGGCACGCTCAAAGGCATGGTTTTCGACAACAAGACGAATGCGCCCATTCCTATTGCTCAATACAGGTTGCTGCGCGACGGTCAGGAGGTGGCTTCGGGCGTGTCGGATTTAGATGGCTTGATAACGGTCAAGTCGATACCCTTGGGAACCTATCGGTTGCAGATTAAGGCGTGGGGTTACAAGCCTGTCGATACCACTCTGACCATGAAACACCAAGGTTTTACCGTTTTCCATGCTCCGATGGCTCCGATTTCTTCGAAGGACTCTTCGGTTGTCAAAATGTTTCCCATGATTGAGATTGGCACTGAATGTGAGGCGAGTAGTGCCGTTCCAGGAGAGAATGCCGATCCCATCCCGATGATAGGTGAGGTTCAAGTGAAGCTTCCTGGCACGCCGGCCAGTCTGCCCGACCTCAAGGAGGAGCAGCTGATGTACGAAGAGGAGAAGATTGAAACACCCCGAGTCATCATTGTTAGATAAGCCATGCAAATGGTTGCTATACAGTATTACGAGTCTCCTTGCGGAACGCTCCTATTAGGTGCCTTAGAGGGTCGCCTCTGCCTTTGCGACTGGTGCGAGGCTCCGCATCATGATGCTATCCTGCGCCGTGTGTCAACGCTGTTGGCGTCGCCTAGGACGGCAACTTGTTCCTCCACGCTCGATGCGGCACGACAGCAGCTGGACGAATACTTTCATCTTCAACGCGATAGCTTCACGATACCATTGTTGCCCGTGGGCACCGAGTTCCAGCAATCTGTGTGGGCGGCATTGGCGGAGATACCATACGGGACCACTTGTTCCTACGCCGATTTGGCTTGCGCCGTTGGCCGTCCCGACACTGTGCGTGCAGTGGCCAATGCGGTAGGAGCCAACGCACTGAGCCTATTCTTGCCCTGTCATCGTGTCATTGCTTCGGGTGGCGGCATGGGAGGCTACGCCGGCGGTCTTGCCGCCAAACGCTATCTTTTGCAGCTGGAGCAGCAAAGGGTGGTGGAGAAATGAAGAGAGGATGCCGTTCGGCATCCTCTCTTCATTGATATTGAGTGCTTTTAGCAGTTCTGTAGTTCGGCAAGACGGCGGGCCGACTGGCCGATGCTTTCCTTGACGAAGAAGCGGCACGAAGCGATGAAGCTCTTGTCACGCATGCTGTCGAGCAGCAGCAGGTAGCCCATGATGATGTAGCTCAGCACCTCGGTGAGTGCGCGTGTGCTGTGTTCGAAACGCAGGCTGCTGGTGCCCTCCGCTGCGGCGGTGTCGTACAGCTTGCGGTAGGTCTCGGTGGCTTCGCAGAGCAGTGTGCGCAGGTGTGCCAGCTCGTCGTCGGGCTGTGCATTCAGCGCTTCGCTCACGCTGGCGTCGTAGGCCTCAATCTGTTTCAGATAGGCACCGCTGGCAATGCCCTTCATGGCTGCCACCACCTGCAACTGGCTGGTACCCTCGTAGATGGAGAGGATACGCGCGTCGCGGTACAGACGTTCGCAGGCGTATTCTTTCATGAATCCGCTGCCGCCGTGAACCTGGATGCAGTCGTAGGCGCACTGGTTGGCAAACTCGCTGGCATTCAGCTTCACAAGGGGTGTCAGTATGTCGGCGACGCGTGAGGCGGGTTTCGAGGTGGCCGAGAGGTCCACGTAGCGTGCCGTCTCGTACATCAGGCTGCGGGCACCGTCGGTGCGGGCGCGCATCTGTGCCAGCAGGTCTTGCACGGCAGGGAACTGGTCGATTGTTTTGCCGAACTGTTCGCGGCTGGCGGCGTAGGCCTCGGCCTCGCGGCAGGCTGCCTCGCAGAGGCCAATGCTCTGTGCGCCAACACCCAGACGGGCGCCGTTCATCAGCGACATGACATATTTGATAAGGCCCAGACGACGCTCGCCGACAATCTGTGCGGGAGCGTTGTTGAACTGCAGCTCAGCAGTGGGCGAGCCTTTGATGCCCATTTTGTTCTCAATGCGGCGCACCACCATGCCTCCGTCGGCGCGGTCGAAGATGAAGTACGACAGGCCACGGCCGTCGGTGCTGCCCTCTTCGCTGCGTGCCAGCACCAGGTGCAGGTCGGCGTCACCGTTGGTGATGAAGCGCTTCACGCCGTTCAGACGCCAGCAGTTGTTGGCCTCGTCCCAGGTGGCTTTCAGGCGCACCGACTGCAGGTCGCTGCCGGCGTCGGGCTCGGTGAGGTCCATGGAACAGGTGGCACCCTTGTAGATGCGGGGCAAGTATTTCTCTTTCAGCGCCTCGTTGGCGAATTGCTGCACCGTGTCGGCGCAGTCCTGCAGACCCCAGATGGTGGCGAAGCCCACATCGGCGCGAGCGATGATTTCTGCGGCCATGACAGCCGTCACACGCGGGAAATTCAGTCCGTTGTATTGGCGCGAGAGCGTCATGCCATACAGCCCCGACTGCACCAGCGCGTCGAGGTTCTGGCGTGTGCCGGGGGCGTATTCCACGCGGCCGTCGACGAGCTGCGGTCCCACATGGTCCACCTCTTCGGCGTTGGGGGCGATGATGTCACCGGCGATGTCGCCCAGCAGGCGCATCACCATGTCATATTGCTCCAGGGCCTCTTCCTTGTTGGCAGGAGCCTCGGGATGGGTGCCAGCGGCGGCGTAATTGTTCTCTTTTGCTGCCACCACTTGCTCCATATCGGGGTGGTGCAGGTAGAAGGATAGTTTTTCGTTGTCGGTATAGAAATTCATAATTGTCTCTTTTTGGTTAGCTTAATATGCCTATGCTGCCTATATGCCTATCGTTCTCTACTTCAGGTTGTTTTTATAGCAGGCCATGAATTGCGGGATGACGGTCATCACGTCGCCGATGATGGTGTAGTCGGCAATGGCGTTGATGGGGGCGTCAGGGTCCGTGTTGATGGAGATGATTTTTCCGCTCTGCTCCATGCCGGCGCGATGCTGCACAGCACCCGAGATGCCACAGGCAATGTACAGTTTGGGACGCACCGTCACGCCTGTCTGGCCAATCTGGCGCTCGCCTTCGGTGAATCCGGCGTCGACAGCGGCGCGCGTGGCACCCACCGTACCGCCTATCAGGCGGGCAAACTGGTGCAGCAGCTCGAAGTTCTCTTTGCTGCCCATGCCGTAGCCTCCAGCCACGATGATCTGGGCTCCTTTGATGTCCACTTTCTGCTCCTCAATCTCGCGACGCAGGATCTTCACGGCCTTGTCGGCAGCGTCGAGGCTGGCATCCAGCGTGATGGGGATGATAGTGCCGCGGTAGTTGGCGTCGAAAATCTCTTTCTTCATCACACCTTCGCGCACTGTGGCCATCTGCGGACGGGTCTCGGGGCAAACGATGGTGGCGATGATGTTGCCGCCAAAGGCCGGACGCATCTGCATCAGGATGTTGTCGTAGGTGGTCTGCGTCTTCAGGTCGGTGTGCGAGCCGATCTCCAGCGACGTGCAGTCGGCTGTCAAGCCGCAGCGCAGATACGAAGCGATGCGCGGAGCCAGGTCGCGGCCCACCGATGAAGCGCCAAACAGCACGATATCAGGCTTCTGGGTCTCTATCAGCTTGGAAAGGACATTGAAATGAGGCAGGGTGCGATAGGGCGACAGACGGCTGTCGTCGGCCACAAACACGTCGTCGACGCCATAGGCAAACAGCGACTCGGCGGCGCTGTTCACCGCGTTGCCCATCACGGCAGCCTGCAGGCGTCCCTGCAACTGGCTGGCCAGCTGGCGGCCTTTGGTGCACAGTTCCAGGCTGATGTCGGCAATACGGTTGTCCTCTGTCAGTTCGCAATATACTAATACGTTATTCATTGTTCTCTTGGGTTAGTTATTTATTTCTAATTCAGTTTATTGCTTAGAGTATGTGCTCCTTGATGAGCGTGGCGCTCAGCTCGTTGAGCGCAGCCTCGGTGGGTTGCAGCACCACCGACTCTTTGTGCGCCAGCACCACATTCTCAATCTTTTTCACCTTCGTTGGCGAGCCTTTCAGACCCAGGCGGTCCATGTCGGCGTCGATGCCGTCGGCCGTGATGAGACGCACTTCGTCCTTGGCCTGACGTATCAGTCTGTGGGCGTTAGGATAACGGCAGTCTGCAGCGGCGGAGGTGACGGTCACCAGTACCGGCAGCGTAGCCTTCACCTCTTCGGCGCCACGCTCCAGGCGACGACGGATGGTGATCTCTTTCTCGTTGATGTCGATCAGTTGCTCGGCATAGGTAATCTGCGGAATTTCAAGCTTCTCGGCAACCTGGGGTCCCACCTGTGCCGTGTCGCCGTCGATGGCTTGGCGGCCACCGAGAATCAGGTCGACATGCCCCAGCTGACGGATGGCCTGCGAGAGGGCATAGGATGTCGCCAACGTGTCGGCGCCGGCAAAACGGGCGTCGCTCAGCACGAAGCCGTCGTCGGCACCGCGTGAGCGGGCGTCCTTGATTATCTCCGCAGCTCTCGGAGGTCCCATGGTTACTACTGTGATGCTCGTATCGGGCAGGCTGTCTTTGATGCACAAGGCCATCTCCAACGCTTTGAGGTCTTCGGGGTTGAACACGGTGGGCAGCGCAGCGCGGTTCACCGTGCCGTCGGCATTCATGGCATCGGCACCGACATTGTGGGTGTCGGGTACCTGCTTTGCCAATACTACTATTTTCAGTGCCATATCTATTCTTCTATTGTGTCGTGATTATTGATTGTTTCTTATGAGTGTTTTGGTCTGCAATTAGTTGCCCAGCACCAGGCCGCCGTCGACCGACAGCACTTGTCCGGTGACATAGGCCGACAGGTCGGAGGCCAGATACAGCGACGTTTTGGCAACGTCGAGGTCCGTACCGCCACGGCGCAACGGAATCTTGCTCATCCAGTCCTTGCGCACCTCTTCGGGCAGCTGCTGCGTCATGGGCGTCTCGATGAAGCCGGGAGCTACGGCATTGCAGCGTATGCCTCTCGAACCCAACTCTTTGGCAATCGACTTGGTGAAGCCGATGATACCAGCCTTCGAAGCCGAATAGTTGCCCTGGCCGGCGTTGCCGTTGATACCCACGATGGAACTGATGTTGATGATGGAGCCGGAACGCTGTTTCATCATCATCTGTGCGAAAGCCTTGGTGAAGTTGAACACGGAGCGCAGGTTGACGGCCAGCACGGCGTCCCAATCTTCAGGTTTCATGCGCAGTATCAGGTTGTCTTTGGTGATGCCGGCATTGTTCACCAGCACGTCCAGACGGCCATAGTTCTCGGCCACCCATTTGGCTACCTCTGCAGTCTGCTCATAGTCGGCGGCATTCGAGGCCAGGAAATGGGCGCGGACACCCTTGCTTTTCAGTTCTTCAACCAGCGAGGCGCTGTTGTCGTTCTCCACCAGGTCGGTGAAAATGATGTCGGCACCTTCGTCGGCAAACAGCAGTGCATGGCTGCGGCCGATGCCACGGCTGGCACCTGTAATGAGGGCTACTTTATCTTTCAGTAAGTTCATGATCTTTCTTGGTATTTGTTTGTGATGTAATGATTTGATGGGTTATTTGTTGTCCACTAGCGAGAATGTCAGACTTCCCTTGGCGGCCAGCTGGCCGTCCACAGTAGCCTGAGCATCGCACACCCAGATGGGGCCGCGATGGTTCGTCACTTTGCCTTTGATAGTGATGAGGTCGCCGGGGCGCACCTGCTTTTTGAAGCGCACATTGTCGATGCCGGCGTAGAAAGGCGTACGGTTCACCAGCTCATCCTTGATAAGGATGCAGCAGCTCTGCGCCATGATTTCGCACAATATTACACCAGGAACCACAGGATAGTCGGGGAAATGGCCTTGCAGAAAGAACTCATCTCCACGCACTTGGTAGTGGCCTATCGACTCTTCACCTTCTTTCACCACGTCGTCAACGAGCAGCATCGGCTCACGGTGGGGCAGGAATGTTTTGATTTCGTCTCTATTCATTGCTATTTAGTTTTATTTGTCCAATTCGATGATATTTATTTGATTATCAGTTTTCTTTTTATATTTTGCGCAGTGCCACGCAGGCGTTCTGTCCGCCAAAGCCGAACGAGTTGCTGATGGTCATCTCGGCGGCATAGTCGCGGGCTGTATTCGGCGTGTAGTCCAGGTCGCACTCGGGGTCGGGCTGGTCCAGATGGAGCGTCGGCGCCACCTTGCCGTCCTGCAGCGTCTTGGCGCAGATTATCATCTCCACAGCGCCGCCAGCGCCCAGCATGTGGCCCAGCATCGATTTGGTGCTGCTGATGACGGTCTTGCGGGCAGCCTCTTCGCCCATGGCAAGCTTGATGGCCATGGTTTCGGTCTTGTCGTTCAGCGGCGTGCTGGTGCCGTGAGCGTTGATATAAAGCTTCTCGCCCTTGTAGCCGGCCTCTTGCAGCGCCAGCTTGATGGCGTTGGTCTGGCTCTTGGCGTCGGGACGTGGAGCGGTGTAGTGGTATGCGTCGCAGGTGTTGCCGTAGCCCACCACCTCGGCGTAGATGTGGGCACCACGTTTCTTGGCCAGCTCATAGTCTTCAAGAACCAGGACACCGGCGCCTTCGCCCATGACGAAACCGTTACGACGGGCGTCGAAAGGCATCGAGGCGGCCAGTGGGTCGCTGTTGGTGCTGAGGGCCTTGCTGCTGGCAAAGCCGCCTATGGCGATGGGACAGATGGCCGATTCGGTACCGCCGGTGATCATGGCGTCGGCTCTGCCTTCGCGGATCATGCGATAAGCCTCGCCGATGGAGTGAGTACCTGTTGCACAGGCTGTTACAACGGGCAGGCAGGGACCCTCGGCGTGGTGCACGATGGCCACGTTGCCCGAAGCGATATTGGCGATCATTTCGGGGATGAAGAGCGGCGAGATGCGTCTCGGGCCGCGCTCCAACAGCACGCTGTGCTCGCGGCAGAAGGTCTGGATGCCGCCGATGCCCGATCCGATGGCCACGCCGAAGCGTGTCGGGTCAACGTCAACGTCGGCTTTCAGTCCGCTGTCTTCCATGGCCTGCGAGGCTGCCGCCAGCGCGTAGAGCGCATAGATGTCGTTGTGGCGTATCATCGCCTTGTCAATATTGAAGTCTTCAGCTTTAAAATCAAGCACTTCAGCGGCTACCGTGACGGGTAAGCCTTCCAGCGGGATGGTGCTGATGGTGCGAATACCACATTTGCCAGCCAACAGGTTTTCCCACAGTGTGTCTACGTGGTTGCCTAGCGGGCTGATGCATCCCATTCCTGTTATCACTACTCGTTTCATATCTCTGTATTTTTTTTAGTTTTCTGTGTTATTGATTGTTGTGAAGTTATGTGTCTTTGTTTCGGTGTTTAGTCGTTGTAGTTGATCTTCTCCCACTTCATGATGGCAGCGCCGGTGACGAAGCCGCCGCCGAAAGCGCTGAGCAGCAGGTTGGCACCGTCCTCGAACATGTTGGCACGCGACATTTCGTCAATCATGATGGGGATGCTCGCCGACGAGGTGTTGCCGTATTTCTGCAGGTTGGTGGGGAATTTCTCCACCGGCTGTTTCATATTCTCCCTGATGGAGTCGATGATGCGCAAGTTGGCCTGGTGCAGCAAGAAATACTGGAAGTCTTCGGGCTTCATGTTGTTGCGTTCCAGAATGGTACGGATGTCGCGCGTGCAGGAGCGCACAGCCAGCTTGAACACTTCACGACCCTGCATCACCAGCGAGGTGGTGCGTTCTTCTGCGCGGTCGAAGGGGGTGAACTCCATGGTGCGTTTGTAGTAAAGCACGTCGGTGTGCGAGTCGCCGGTCACGATCGAGTCGACGAAATTGTCGCCGTCAGTAACCACCACAGCGCCGGCACCGTCGCCAAACAGTACCGACGTTTCGCGTTCGTGCCAGTTGCAGTAGCGCGACGGCGATTCGGTGCAGATGATAAGTATGTTTTTGTATTTCTTGGCTTTGTGGAATGCTTCGGCTATGTCGAGAGCGTAGATGAAGCCCGTGCAGGCGCAGTTGACGTCGAGGCAGGGGCATTTGCAGCCTATTTGCGAAAGTATGATGCTACTGATGGAGGGGGTTACATAGGTGTTGGCAACATTTGAACATATAAGATAGTCAATGTCAGAGCCTTGCAGCCCGGAGGCAGCCATGGCTTTCTTGCCGGCTTCCACGCCCAGATCTATCAGTGTTTCGTGGCTGAGCAGTCGGCGGGTTTTGATACCCGTTCTAGTCGAAATCCATTCGTCACTTGTCTCTAAAAAGCTGGCCAACATCTCGTTGGTCACCACTTTCTCGGGTAAAGCACTTCCTGTTCCTATTATTTTCATTTTATGTATTTTTAAATATGTACCATTTAATTATATGCACCCAATGCGCTTTTTGAAATTGCAAAGGTATACCAAAAAAATCGAACAAGTTTGTTAAAATTGATATTTTGCGCAATAAATTGGGTAAAATTGAGTTATTTTTGGCAAAATAGATAATTTTTGGGTGAAATAAGTTAAAAAAAATTCACATTTATGGCGAAAAAGAATAGCATAATTCCGTTTTTCTTCACGGACATAAGAGCAGCCTTGCTGTTTCTTGTCTCCCTACTGGTTTTGGCCACTATTTTCAACGCTTTTATCCGGCCGGTAGATTTTCTGCGCACCGGCGAAGAGCTATCCAACTGGAATAATATCCCTTATATCGCTCTGCAAGTGGCCACGGGTCTGGTGGTGACGCTGGTGTCCCGCTATCTCTTCTATCGAGTGGCAAAAAATCGCGAACTGCTTGACTTTCATTTTATTCTCTGGGTGTCGGTAGAGCTCATTGTCATGATTTCTTTACTCGCTATGGTGGCTTCGCTCACCAATCTGGGCAACGAGCTCAATTATTTCGACCTCATGTGGCGCCTGTCGCTTAATTTGGCTGCCATGATGGTGGTGCCATACATCATCACAGTGTTGGTTTTTGTCATCTACGATCAGGACAGGACTATTGTCCGTTTGTCGAAATTCGCTGATAGACTGGATTCTGCGACTCCTGCTGCCGAGGAATATTATAATTTCCGGACACTCGGAGGCAAGCTGGCTTTCTCCACGCGCCGCAAGAATGTGCTCTACCTTGAGGCCGCCGACAACTATTGCAACATCCACTATATCAACGAGGAAACAGAAGATACCTTCATTCTGCATAATTCGATGAAGCGCATCGAGACATCCGATCAGTATCAGGGTCTTATCCGTTGCCAAAAGGGCTATATGGTTAATATCGAAAATGTTAAGTCGCTCAAGATGGACAAGGACGGTCTGATGCTCGAACTCACACAGGGAACGAAAAAGATTCCTGTATCGAAGAAATACAGCGAGGCTGTCATCAGTCATTTCTCTGGCTCGGATCAGGCCTGATAACCGCCAGAGTATCAGTTGACACCTTTACTCTCACAACCCTGCCAAGATAAAAAAACTTCATAGAAAAAATACGAATTCGCGCCTGTGTGCGTTACTTTATAAAAAAACTTATTTATGAAACGAATATTGCTGATAGGACTGCTAGCCATTGTAATGCCGATTTCCCGGCTTGCTGCAGCCAACAACGACCAGATTCCCGACACAATCTATTGGAACGGAGAAAAATATGTTCTCTATATCGCTTGGGATGTTCCCTCTGTATTGGAGACCTATTACATCCAGTCGGGTGAGCAGTCACCGTTCACTACCTGGAAGACTAACCTGACACGTGGCCATATCGCCTATTATCAGTTCAATGAGTTCAACGGCAAGGTGATGCTTCTCCTTGATAGCGTGGAGGCCAAGAACTTCAAGACTCGCATGGGCAACCTATGGACGGAGGGCGGCATCGACACCACTGCCGTGCCGGCCTATTTCAAGATCGGTTCCCCTTTTGAGGAGACGCTGTCCCCTGTCATTGATCTCAACCCGACTAACATCACCAAGGTCCACACGATGCAGATGGGCAACTCGGTGGCTGCCGACTGGTTTTCGGGAGTGCTTATGCTACAACTTGTTGCACCGCCGAAATCCCCTAAGGCCAAGACCGAGGAGGCCAAGGGAATTCGCTATATCGAGGTGGTGCGCGGCTGTATGGTCCGCAACGTGCTGGTGACGGAGAACGACAAGAAACAGATGAAGAAACTCGAGGAGATTCCTGCTGACAATGAGAGCCTTATCGCCAAGAAGGCCATCATGGATACCTACAAGGATTACCGCAACTATTATCTGCGTTGCACCATGGATGCCGAGGAGGTGCTCTTTGATGGACACGTGGGCCGTTTTGAGCAGGGCGAGATGCCGTTGGCCATGGGCCTGTGGGACAACCAACCGATAGTGACGCCATACAGCTGGATTCGTGACACTTGCGGACCTATGTTCGGCCATTGGCTCATACGCAACGACTCCATTTTCCTCACCTCCATCGACGTGCATGTCGGCTCGGAGTATTACGACTACGAGGCTTTCCCGCTGCACAATACGGCTATTTTTGTCATGCCTTGGAAGCTGCCGATGCTGGCTACCTGGCTTTCCGGCGACTACGCTGTGCTTTACGGCGCCGTCGATTCCAACTCGTTCAGTGTTCAGACTTATATGGTCTATAAGACGCAGAAGATCAGGGTGAAAGATGGTGTTATTACCCGTACCGACTGGTCGCCACGAAGCTTTGAAGAGGATGCCGTGCAGACCACTGTCAGCATCTGCAACACTGCCGAGGTGTATTCCGTTGAAGACGACCAGCTCGTGGAGGCCGTGGGCAAGTTCAAGTCGCCCAAAAAGGCTCCGACCTATGAGGGTGGCTTGCCTATGCTGCGTAATTATTTGGCCAACAAGAAAATACAAGACGAACGTATGAAAGACCGTATCTTCCGTGTGAAGATTGCCTTTATGGTCAACTGCCAAGGCGAGGTGGGCAACTGGCAGGTGATCAGCAAAGGTAAGGGTGAACTCTTTGAGTTTGCGAATATTGTGGAAGGTGTGGTGAAGACCCTGCCAGGCAAATGGGAGCCTGCCAAGGACAAAAAAGGTAAACCTGTCGACTGCTGGCAGTATATCGTGCTGACGGTCAAGAGTGGCTCGCTCACTAACTGCGCCTACGGGGAAGAATAATTTCATGCATTGCATTTTTTCTCCTCCTTTGCAATAATTTGGATATAGTCCACACTAATTAGAGCCGAAAGGAACAGTCGTTCCACACCGTGCTCCGTTCTTATTGTCAGCACTGGGTACGGCTGTGAAGCAATAGGTTAATTAATAATAATATAGCATGAAAAAAGGTTTGGCCTTTGTAACAATATTGATGCTGGTTCTCGGACATTGCGCCCAGGCACAGGACACGGTGCGGTTGACACTCGACAGCTGTCTGCGTTATGCCTATCAGCACAACGTGAATGTCCGCACCGCCGAACTCAACCGCGAGGCGGCGCAGGTGGCGCTGACAGGCGCGAAACTCAATTTTCTGCCGTCGGTGTCGGCATCGGCAAGCAGCGGCTGGGCGTGGGGTGAACAAGATACGCGCAGCAGCAACTGTGGCGTCAATGCCAGCCTTACTTTGTTCAACGGATTCAGCAACTTACGCAACTACCAACAGGCCCAGCTGACGGCCGAGCAGCGTGAACTGATGGTGGAACAGAAACAGAACGAGATATGTAGCCAGATTATCTCCGCCTACCTCACCATCCTGATGAACGAAGAGAAACTGACCTTCCAACAGGAGGTGCTGGAAACCAGCCATCAGCAACAGCTTGAGGGTGAGGTGAAATACGAGGTGGGACGTCTGCTCGAGAGCGACTACCAGCTGCTGGAAGCAAACTACCTCTCGGCGCTCTCCGACATTGAGAACACACGCCTGACCATCGTCAATAATCAACTGGCTTTGCGCACGTTGCTCTTCTGGGAGGAACCCTTCGTGCTGACTGCCATGCGTGGCGGCGACAGCCTGAGTGCCGAAGAACAGCATCTGGAGAATTTCGATTCGGTGCTTGCCCAGGCACGCCGTGCCATGCCCGATTGGCAGATCAGCGAGATGAACGTGGACATTGCGAAATACAATGTCGATATGGCCAAGGCGGCCTATATGCCATCGCTAAGTGTCAATGCAGGAGCTTCTTACAGCGACGGCAAGGTGCTCAGCGACGACCCGGTGACCAACATGGGCGGTGGCCTCGGCTCTAGCCTCACGCTGGGTCTCAGCATCCCCATCCTCAACCGTGGCAACAGTTATGTGCAATACAAACAAAGCAAAATCAACCTGCGCGAGGCAGATCTGACCAACTACAATACACAACTCATGTTGACACAAGAGATTGAGTCGCAGTATCTCAACACGCGCCAGTCGCTCAACCGTTTCCGCACCACCGAGGCGATGGTCAAGGCCTATCATGCCAGCTACGAGGTCTATGTGCTGAAATATGCCGCCGGAGCCATCACCACCGTGGAGATGCTTCAGCAGCAGGACAAGTATCTCTCCGCCTTGAACGAATATCTGCAGAACAAATACTCCTATATACTTGACAGCAAGCTGCTTGACAATTACACTGGTAAAGAGATAAAACTATAAAAGCATATCATTCATTATGAAGAAAAAGACGATAATAATCATTGCGGTCGCAGCCCTGGTCTTCGTCGTTCTTGTGTTGGCTGTTGTACTGATGCACCCCAAGGAGATGTTGCAGGTCAACTCCGATGACGCAGTGCAGGGCACTATCGAGAACACCATCACCGCTACCGGCGAAATACAGCCCGTCTACAAAGTCGATGTGGGTACCCAGGTGAGCGGCATCGTCGAAAAGCTCTATGTGGACTACAATTCCGAGGTGAAGAAGGGGCAGCTCCTTGCAGAGCTCGACAAGTCGACACTCAACGAGGCGGTGAAGCAGTCGAAGGCTAGCCTGAGTACTGCGCAGAGCAGTAAGTTGCTGGCACAGAAGAATTTTGACCGCATCGCTGCGCTTTACGAGAAGAAGGCCGCCACCCAGGAAGAGTATGACCAGGCCGAGACACAGCTACAACAGGCCAAGAACCAGCTCATCACCGCACAGAGTAACTACGAGAATGCGTTGACCAACCTGAAATATGCCGAAATTTATTCTCCCATTGACGGCATCATCCTGAGCAAGTCGGTGGAGGAGGGCCAGACCGTGGCTTCCGCATTCAGCACCCCGACCATTTTCACCATCGCCAAGAACCTGGTAGATATGCAAGTGGAGGCTGACGTCGACGAGGCCGACATCGGTGCCATCAGGGATGGACAACAGGTGTTTTTCTCTGTCGATGCCTTTCCTCTCGACCAGTTCTCCGGCAGCGTGCGACAGATTCGGCTGGAGCCTACCGTGACTTCTAACGTAGTGACTTACAAGGTAATAATAGATGCTCCCAATCCTGATGGAAAACTGTTTCCCGGTATGACGGCCAACATCAGCATCCTTACTGACAAAGATGAAGGCGTGCTGGTGTCGCTGGAGGCCACCACGCTCGAGATCGACCCCGAGATGGAGGCCTATCTGCAGAAGAATGGCTACACCGTGCAGCGCTCTCAGGCAGGCCCTGAGGTGACGACAGTCTTTGTCCAGAAGCAGAAGACATTGGAAGAGAGGATTATAAGTACAGGACTGGGCGATGGCGTCAATGTCGTTGTCAAGAGTGGTGTCGAGGAAGGTGAGACGGTGGTGCGCAGCTTGGCCAAGGTGAGAGGCAAACAGAAAGAGAAGGGTGGTGTCTTTCAGATGGGCCCGCCGGAAAGGAAGAAACGCTAATTGCAGTGGCGTGAGGTGCATTCAATAGTTGGGAAAACGATGAGTATCATAGAGATAAACAATCTGCGGCGAGATTTTCAGGTCGGCGACGAGGTGGTCCACGCGTTGCGGGGCATCTCTTTCGGCATCGAGCAGGGCGAATTTGTCAGTATCATGGGCACTTCGGGCAGCGGCAAGTCGACGCTGCTGAACATCCTGGGCTGTCTCGATACGCCCACTTCCGGCGACTATATCATCGACGGCACCAATGTGCGCGACTTGTCGAAACGTAAGCTGGCAACACTCCGCAACCGCAAGATAGGCTTTGTGTTTCAGAGCTATAACCTCCTTCCGCGTACCTCGGCGTTGGAGAATGTGGAGCTGCCGCTGCTTTACAACAAACAGTACAGTGCGCGTCAGCGCCGCGAGCGCGCCATGGAGGCCATCTGCCTTGTCGGTCTCGAAGAGCGCAAGAACCATACTTCGACGCAACTCTCTGGCGGTCAGCAACAACGAGTGGCCATAGCCCGTGCCTTGGTCAACAATCCCGTCATCTTGCTGGCCGACGAGGCAACGGGTAATCTGGACACGCGTACCTCATACGAAATCATGGCGTTGTTCCAGAAGCTCCATGCCAATGGCACTACTATCGCCTTCGTTACCCATGAGCCTGATATAGCGAATTTTACGAACCGGACAATCAAACTGCGCGATGGCCATATCACCGATGACATTCCTGTGGACACCCAGGACGCCCAGGTGGCACTGGAGGCCTTGCCTGTGGGCGACGACTATTGATGTGACAAGGACTCCATGACAATTTAACTGTCAGTAAAGCAAATAAATGTGAGCAATGAATATTACCAATCTGCTGAAAATAGCCCTGCAAGCCATTGGCCGTAACAAGATGCGCGCCATGCTCACCATGCTGGGTATCATCATAGGAATTGCTGCCGTTATCACTATGTTGTCGTTGGGCGAGAGTGTCAGGCAGAGCATGAAGGATGAATTTGCCGAGATGGGCACCAACTCCATCATGGTGATGCCGGCACGCCAGCGCCGTGGCGGTGTCGATATGGGCAAATCGGTCTCCAAAAGCCTGGATTTGAAGGACTATAATGCCCTCCGGGAAGGATGCCACTATGTGGCGGCCTTCTCGCCGACAGTATCGACGGGCGCTCAGATGGTTTACGGCTCCAGAAACCATTCCGGCGCGGTGACGGGTGTGTCGCCAGACTATTTGATAATCAACAATTACACCATGGAGCGAGGACTGATGTTCACCGAGATGGATGTGAAGTCTTATGCCAAGGTCTGCGTCCTCGGCAAGACCGTCGTCGATGAACTTTTCCCCGACGGCAGCAATCCTGTGGGGCAGACTGTCCGCTTCGGCAACATACCGATGAAAGTCATCGGCGTGCTGAAGAGCAAAGGGCAGGGCAACATGGGCCAAGATGCCGACGACCTCGCCTTGGCACCCTATACCACGGTGCAGAAACGTTTCATGGGTATCAACTACTTCAACATGCTGATGGCTAGCGCAATAAATCAGGAATCCTCCGAGTTGGCAGCAACGGAAATCACGCATATCTTGCGTTCCACACATAACATCGGACCCGACGACGAGGACGATTTCGAGGTGATGACGATGGACGAGATTTTGACTTCGATGGACTCGGTGATGTCGCTGCTCACATTACTGCTCACCTGCATTGCCGGCATCTCGCTTGTGGTGGGTGGCATCGGTATTATGAACATTATGTATGTCACTGTCACTGAGCGTACTCGAGAGATTGGCCTACGTATGTCCATCGGTGCCCAGCAGCGCGATATCCTTATGCAGTTCCTGCTCGAGAGTGTGGTGCTCAGCCTGTTGGGTGGCATGATTGGCATCGTGCTGGGCATCGGCATGGCTTACATCGCCAGCATGCTGATGAAGACCCCCTATATCATTAGTTATTCGGCCATTGCACTCAGTTTCTTCGTCTGTGTCGCCGTGGGAGTTTTCTTTGGATGGTATCCTGCCAAGAAGGCTGCCAATCTGGATCCTATCCAGGCGCTGCGCTGGGAATAGACACAAAAAAAGCGCCCTGCAGTGTTGCAGGGCAGGGTCTTATGGACTACCTTTTTGAAAACAGAGGTCGAAACATGTTCTTCGTCAGTTGTACTTACAAGAGGGTTTGATTTCCAATCTGTTGTGTGAAGCCAGTAGTTTCTGTGTAGGGGTGGAGCCTTTTGGTTTGTCGGGAAGATCAATTGTTGATGATTGAGCCACAGAGGCACAATGCGAAAATGACAACAGCGCTAACGATATAAGGTAGCGAGCTATGAAGTTCTTTTAGTGTCATAGCTTTTCTGTCGAGATTTTCTTCTGCTTTTGTTTTGAGAGTCCCTTCTGCTTTTGTTTTGAGAGTGTCTTCCATAATGATCTTCCGTTTAGCTTTTGTTTTGAGGGTCTCCCTTTTCTGTTTTCGGATGCAAAAATATACACTATTTTTTTTACCCACAAACGAAAATACAAAGTATCAATCAATTTTGACACATTTACAAAATGTTAAAATTAGAAATTATTGAATATCAATGTGTAATAAGATGAGTTGCCGATTTGTCCAAGCAAAATTTTACCGGAGAAACGACCTTGTTGAAGGCCATTTCCATCCTGTTTGTTAGAAAAAGAAGTGGTGTAAAAAGAGCTGCTTCTTACTTTTGCTTTTTGCGGAATTCTGACGGGGTCAGCGCATAGCGTTTCTTGAAGTTTCGGGTATAGAGGCTGTTGCTGGTGAAGCCGCAGGCTGTGGCCACATCGGCGACGGACATCTCGGGTTGGTTGGTCAAAAGTTGGGTGCTGTAGATAAGCCGGACTTCATTCAGGAATGCCGTCAAAGAATTGTATTCGCTCCCTTGTGCGAAAGCGGCGCCCAGACGGTCTTTGCTCAAATGAAGATGGTCCATAAGGTATTGTCGGTCAATGCGTGAATCGGTAAAGAGCTTGTTGTCCACAATATAGTGGCGCAGATAATTGAACAACTCCTTGTCGCTCAATGCGGCGAGTTCGGCAGGGGTCAATTCTTTCTGTACGGTCGGCTTTCCCGTGTCGCCAGCCAGATGCCCTTCCGCTGTCAGATATTTCTTTTCGAAAGCAATACGGTCGGTGATTTCTTTCTTAAGGGCGGCATTCTTTCTTCGGATGCTACGTGCTTGTATATTCAGATACATGGCAAAAAAGGCCACAAGAACAGCAATAATTGTCATTGCTCCCGCGATGATGGCGTTGCGATGCGACAAGTGCTTTTCTTGTTCCAGTGCCATCAGATGCTCCTGTTCGCGGAAGCGGGCTGCATATTCTTGTGCTGCCGCTGTTCGCTCTGATTTGTTTAGCTCATTGTTCAAGCTGGCGTATCGATTAAGATAATCAATACATTGTTCCAGGTGACCGTAATGTTGTGCTGCTATCGCCCGGTTGTATAGCAAGATGGCATAGTCATGGTGCATTGTGTCGTCACCCCATTTGGCTTCCAGCTCGTCGTAGAAGGTCAGCATCTTGGGATAATAGCCTAGTTTGCACCATGTTGAGGATATCAGTTTGCGTCCGTCAAAACTATTGCCGTAGTCGGTCTGCTCGTAAAGTTGACAGTAGTGGCGTGCCTGTGCTTGGCTGTCGGGCAGCGTTGCATAGGAGTATGCCAGAAAGCCATAGGCTTGACCTGTATAGTAGTCGATGTACACAGGTATCATCTCTTCATCGGGCATTCTGGGCGAAAGGTCGTTGTAGACACTCGGATTGTCGGCAAAGTCTTGCAGCATCTCCAGAATACTCTGGGCTACAGGTATTATTTCTTCCATACGACCCATCCATTCAAGTGAGCGAATCTTTCTTTTCAAGCAGCGGATGCAAGCGTCCATCTCGGAGAATTTATGTACTCTGTAGAGTTGATTGATGGCATCGTCAATTTTTTCGAAACCCTCTTCTGTGCGCCCCAGGCGGATAAGCACCTCTCCAATATTCGCTTGGGTGACAAACATTTCGATATTATCGCCAGACAGCCGACATATTTCGAGATATTGAGTGCTGTACTTGAGAAGCATCTCGTCGTCTTGACGTCCGTTGGCAATAGCAACAAGCAAACTGAGTACATCCGCCTGCTGCTCCAAACTCAGATCCTTCTTCTCCAGCAGTTTTTGGCAAATTGATTGAGCTTCAGAGGATAAGGATTCGCCATGGTAATACACTTTGGCACGCGTCAGCTCGGCATAGAAAGCACTGGCGTTGCCCAGCATCTCAGCCGAGTCGACGATCATCAGCGCCTGCTCAGGGTCGCTGATGGATATCTGTATTGCATTTTCTAACGTGTAGCGCGACGCTGCCACGCTCTTGGCGTTGTCTTCTTTGTTGGAGTTGTGGCTGCAGGCGGCAAGCAGTAATGCTGATACACAGATTGTTATGATTTGTATAGATGCCTTCATTCTTGTGAATATTCTTTTTGCAAAAATACGAAAAAAAATCCATTTGCGCAAGCATGAATACAAAAAAACAATCGTTTCGCCGAAAAAAACAAAACGTAATCCTGTCAGGGTTTCTATGCAATGGTATGCTGCTATTGCTTCCCTTGGGAGGCCAGCTCTTCCTGTAATGCCAGCAGCGGCACCAGTGTAGATGCTATATATTGCTGGTTGTCAGGCGACAAGGTGGCGTAGTAGTCAAGCTGTTTGAGCAGGTCACGACGAAGTGTCGTTTTGCAGTTGTTGTGCTGGTGCAGAGCTTCGGCGCATGTGGCGCTGTCGGTGGTGGTGCTGGCTATCAAATTGTAGGTGTGCAGGATGTCACCCCGTAGCGTCATGTTTTTCAGCACACTGTCGGACAGCTGCTGTTGGGCTGCCTGCATCACGGCGAGGGCTTCCTGCGGATTGCCTTGCAGGGTCAGCTGCTCGGCAGTCAGCAGCGCACATCTCCAATATTGGTCCAAAAAGTTGTATGCCGTCTCGTCGAGCGACGCCTCGTGGAGGGGGTGCCAGGTCAGCGTCTGCGTGAAGAGTTGCTGACCTCGCCGGGTGTCGACGCTGTCGGTAAGGATGTCACGTTCCAGACGCCACGCCATGCCGCACAACTGCCAGGATGTGTAGCTGTCGCGGTATCTGTCGTGGCAGTAGATACTGAAATAGAGCGGACGCTGACTGGATTCGAGTATGGTTCTCAGTCTGTAAAATGGCCCCATGTGGGTCATGTCGTCGTGGTTTGTGTCGTAGCGGCCGCCTGCCGCGAGGCGGCGTTCCATATTCGCCGCGTAGTCCTGGGTGGCCAGCAGGCTGGTGTTGATAATCAGCACATCGGGCCGCATGTTCTCCACCTCTTGCAGATACCACAGGGGATAGGTGTCGTTGTCGCCGTAGGTGAAGAGGAGGGCGTCTTGTTCGCACGATTCCAGCAGGTTGCGTGCCGAGTCCCACGCCACATAGTCGCCAGAGCGATCGTGGTCGCTCCAGTTCTGTGATGCCATCAGCAGGGGTGCTGCGACGGCCGCCAGCAGTGCCGCGATGTATCGGGTGTGTTTCCGCCATCCCTCAGCTGCCTCGTTGGGCACCAGCCAGTTGACGCCGAAGCCTATCCAGATGGCGAAAGTGTAGAAGGAGAGGATGTATGCGTAGTCGCGTTCGCGCGGCTCGTAGAGCGGATGGTTCAGATAGATGGCCAGCAGCACGCTGGAGGTGAGGAATATTAACAGCGTGATCCAGAATGTTTTGCGGCTGCGACGCGCCAGTGCGAAGCAGCCAGCCAGCCCGAGCAGGAAAGGCAGCAGAAAGTAGCGGTGGTGGCCGGCGTGGTGCAACGAGGCTGGCACCCTCGATGCGGTGCCAACCAGTTGGCGGTCAATAGGTGCGATGCCTGTGATGAATTGTCCGCGTTGCAAGCTGCCGAAGCCCTGCTGATTGTTGTAACGTCCTGAAAAATTCCACATCAGGTAGCGCAAGTACATGTATCCCAGCTGGTAGCTGGCGAAGAAGGTGAGGTTGTCGCCCATCGAGGGCTTGTAGTATTCGCGGCCGTCCACGCGTACCATCTTGCCGTGACGGCCACCCCAGTCGCAATAGTAGCTCTCGGCGTTGTCGCCAGACCGCCACATTCGGGGGAACAGCATGTCCATCTCCTTGGCATACACCACTTTGCCGTCGTCGGTGATGTCCTTGACGGGCGAATTGAAGCAGCGCCCGTATAGGAGGGGCGCTTTCTCGTACTGCGAGCGGTTCACATAGTCGCGCAGTGCCGCCATGGTCGACGGGTCGCCCTGATTGATAGGTGGATTGGCTGCAGCGCGGATGGGGATGATGCAGTAGGGTGTGAGGCCGATGAGAAAAAAGAGGAGGCAGAGAGCTGCCCGGCCACAAGCCGAGCGAAGCGTGGTACGAGTCTGCTTCCTGACTATCAGATAGATGAGCAGCAATGCCGGCAAGGTCAACAAGCTCAGCTGGTGCACGCCGATGCTCAAACCCAGCAGTAGGGCTACGAGCATCAGCCAGCGTCCTGCGCCGCGCCTCTCGTCGCTCTGCGCCCACCGCAGCATGGCCCACAGGATGGCCGACGAGAAGAACATCGACAGGCTGTACACCTCGCTCTCCACCGCCGAGAACCACGCCGTGTCGCAGAACAGATAACAGGCGCTGCCCGTAGCGGCGGCAAGCCATGTTGTTGTATACCAGTGTTTCGTATTCTGCTCAAAGGTGCTGTCGTCGCCAAGGCCGCTGTCGCTGCCGGCAGCATGGACAAGCCGCACGATGCTCCAGAAGAGGAACATGGCTGTCAGCCCTCCGGCGAGGGCCGACAGTGAGTTGCTCCACCATGCCACTCGGCTTGCGTCGCCGGCCAGCAGCGTCATCCCGTGCGCCAGCAGCTGATAGAGCGGCGCTCCTGGAGGGTGTCCCACCTCCATTTTGTAGGATGTGGAGATGAATTCGCCGCAGTCCCAGAAACTTACCGTGGGCGCTAGCGTCAGCAGATACACCACGCTGCCTCCCAGGGCTATCAGCAGACCCATCAGTGTATTGATGCGTCTGATTTGTCGACCCTTGCGGCGTTGAACGGTATGTTCTGTCGTCATGGAGTGTTGATTACCAGTTGACTACCGATTTGTTGAAGACATCCTCGCACAGCTCGGTGACGATCTCGCCCATCAGGCTGTTCTCCACCGACGAGAAATTGAGCGCCGCATTGTAGTCGCGGTAGCGCGTGAAGGAGGTCTCGAAGCTGTCGTCGGGATTTACATTGTTGACAAACTTCACTTTGATGGTGATTGACAGGCGGTTCATCGACACCTCGTCGCTCGACGACAGTGCCGCGGCACGCGTGGTGTAGGCGGTAATTTCGCCCGATACCTCCATGTCGGCGTCGCCGTTCACCACGTTGAGACGTGTCTGCGACGAATAGAGGTTGCGCAGTTCGTCGGTCAGTTTCTGGCTAAGTTGAGGATTGACTGTGGAGGCATAGTTGGGGAATGTCTTCACCGAGATGGTGTTGGCGTTGGGCGGTATCGACGCGCCGGTGAACGAGTAACCTCCCGAGCAGCCTGTCAGCAGCACGGTGACCAGCAACGCCAGTGTCCACAGTCGTTTTCTTCTCATTTTTATCTTTTTTAATAGTCGCGCGAATCCTCGTCAATGCGCTCTTCGTCCTCCAGCTGCCACAGCATGTAGGCGGCCGACTGCTCCATATAGTTCAGTATGGAGAGTTTGATACTCAGGTCGTTGACCTGGTTGATTTCATTGACCAGATTGTCGATTTTTATCTTGAAATTGTTGTCCATAGTCGATGTTTTTCAAGTTGCTTTTCGGCTGCAAAGATACATCTTTTTTTGCAAACCGACGGAAAAAAGTTACGCTGCTAGGGGAGCGGGACGACTTCGGCGGCACCGCTGATGATGTAATGTGTGCCGGTGACGAGGTCTATACATCTGTAGCGTGTGCGCAGTTTCTCTTCGCTCTGGAAGAGGTGGTCTTTGCGCCCTTTCATTTGGAAGCGGCTCCCGACGGGCAGGTCCTTGAGGTGCGTCTGGCTCACCAGAGTGCCATTCAGTGTCGTTCCCGAGAGCTGTGCTTCAATGTCTTGTAGCAATGCGCGTTTCAGGGGGCGCGAGGTGGCGTAGCGTGCAATCTGGGGTCGCAGGCTTTCCGGAAACATCCCCGGCAAGTTCCATGCCTGTATCAGCTGGCGGTAGCTTTCCTGCCATTCGGGTCCATGGGGTTGCACTCGCCGACCCCATTGGCGAAAGGTCTCCAAATGAGCCATTTCGTGAATCAGCACCCACAGGAACATATAGGGGCGCAGGTTGCCGTTGATGGTGATCTGGTGTGTGCTGCCGGCGCTGTTTCGCATGGGAGGACGGTAGTCGCCCAGCTTGCTGCTGCGTTGTGGCGCTATTTTGAAGTGTATGGCGTTCTCCACGATGTAGCGGTATACCCTGTCGATGGAAGCCTCGGGCAGATAGCGAGCCAAGATGTTTTTATAGTGCTCCTCCTGCGATGTCATAGTGTGTTCAGTGCAGTGAAGCGTGCAGCGTTGTTGTCGGTAGCCGTGTCGATGCGTTGCCCGAAAGTGGGACAGTCGCAGTGGCGGCTGCGACGGTGCTTGCGCATATTCACGTTACGGCTGCTGCTGCATGAGGCCAGCAGCAGGCAGAGGAGCGATAGTGTGAGTATTTGGGTTGTGCGTCGTCTCATATTGTCGTAACGCCGATACGGTTTTTTTATTGTGCGGGGCTTTTGTGGCTTGTCAGCGGATGAAATGCATGGGCTCCCAGGGCTCACTTTCAGGATATTGCACGGGCTCTTGGAGGTGTATGCGTTTCAGCAGGAATGCCATGTTGCGGCCCAAAGCGCGCATGGTCTGCATGCCTTCGCTGTCGAGTGCCGCCTGCCCCTCTGCGCGGCCGTAGACGATGTTCCAATACTGCGACGTGACCATAGGCATATGCTGCAGCTGGAACATCATGGTGAGCGACTGTAATGCCGCCGTGGCTCCCCCGCGACGACAGATGGCTATGCCGGCGGCAGGCTTGTGCATGGCAAGATGCGACTGTGAATACAACAGCCTCTGCATCAGTGCCAACAAGGCTCCATTGGGCTGGCCGTAGTAGGTGGGGGTCCCCACCACAAGGGCATTGCTCTCTGCCAGTAGCGCGGCCCAGCGGTTGCAGGGGTCGTCGTCGAATACGCAGCGCCCCAGCTCGCCGCACCGCCCGCAGGCGATGCAGCCGTGCACCGGCTTGGTTCCGATGTTGGCAATCTCGTAGTCTATGCCGTTTTCTTTCAAAGTCTTGCCTACCTCTTCCAGGGCGAGGCGCGTGTTGCTGTTGGCCCGCGGGCTCCCGTTAATCATCAATACTTTCATGGCCTTATAATTCAAAGCGTTCCACCTTCATTTGTCCGCGCTGGCGCATCATGGGCGAGTATTTCTTGAACTCCGGCGTGGCAGAGTGCTTGTCGAGTGCCGCGAGGTTCTCCCACGTCTCGCAAATCATGAACACATCCTTGCGCGTGGCGCTTTGGAACACGTCGTAGGCGATGCATCCTTCGTGTTTCTGCGAATGTTCGGTCAGGGCTATTGCGGCCTGCAATGCCTCTTGGTACTGTTCGTCGTCGTTGGTCTGGAAAAAACAATTCAGTCGTATCATATTTTCCTTTTTGTTTTTTATAACGTAAAATGTCTTAAATTATTGTGGGAGGCTATTGTTTACTCCTTTTTTATGTTAAGTGCTGTTATTTAGGTCGTTACTTGCTTTTTGCAGAGTGGCTCGACCGTTGCACGACTTGCGCCGGAGTCCATCACTTTCAGCATCTGAGGTTCGTTTTGAAAGCCTCAGAAATACGACAAGCGAGGCTACATACCTCGCTTGTCAGTGCCTTTAGCATACTGCTGTGGCCTTTTTCAGTCGTCGTACCTGATAAATTGGCCGTTCTTGTCGAATACAATTTCAACGGTGCTGTTGAGCTCCACCTCGTAGTTGTTGCGCTCTTTGCCTATCTGCACAATGTATTGTCCATTGTGGTTAGTTGACACGTAGTCGAGTATCGCCTGCGGAATGATGGCCTGCGGTACGCCGTCGGCATCGCGGTCTTCCACCTCGTCCCACTCACCTTTTTTGGTGAAGTCGATGTTGGCACCATCGGAGAAGATCACCTCGTACTCATTGTCGGTCAATTCGCGGTCGTGGTAGATAATGGACACTTGTTTGTCGGAGAAATGAGTCTCTACGAAAGTCTGCGCAGCCTCAGGCAGCTCGTTGAACTCAATTACTTGCTTTTCGTCTTTCTGGCATGCAAGAAGACTCATCGCGGCAACTAGGACCACACTCAAAATGATTTGTTTTTTCATTGTGTAAAGTATTAAGGGTTAATAAATATGTTGTCTCTTTTCTGGTGCTTTGGCCCTTCGCCTGGCGTGAGGGTGCGCTACCGTATTGTCTTGGCCACTGTAGGCTGTTGTCGGCACCTCTGTCGCTCTTCAAGGTGGTTGCATAGTGTTTTGGATGGCAAAAAAAAGTGGCATGGTTGGAAACCACGCCACTATACAATGCAGACAAAAGGGTATAGTTATAGCTGTCGGCAAGACTGTTTCGCTGTGAATAGCGTCTCACCTGTCCTCTCAGCAATGCCATCGGACACTTGCTTTCTGTTATCTTTTTAATGTTTGTTGCTGAAAGAATGTGCGTTGGAGAAACCTCAAGATGTAAGGACTGTGTTGCAACGTCATCCTTGTCGTCATCATCCACGTCTATATCGTTGTCCTCCACCATCATGCTTAATGTCATTGCTGTTTGCTTGGCCAGATGCTGAGAGTCGTTGAACTGGTCAACAATAAAGCATATCGACACAATGCTTATCAGTATGAGAACCATGGTGGGGCAATATTTCCTGATAGTGTTGTGCATTGTCGTCGATGGATGTTTTCTTTTCCTAGAAAACGGCAATCAACGTTTTTTAGTGTGTAGTGTGAAGAGTTTTAATGTTTTTTAAGAAATTTACCCTGTTGGCGACTTACATCAGCGACCCTATCTGGAACACGCCGAAGGCTACCAGCCAGGCTAGCACGATGGAGAACACCACGCTGAACGTTGCCCAGCCACGCCCTATCTCGCGACGCAAGGTGGCGATGGTGGCTATGCAGGGGAAGTAGAGCAGCACGAAGAGCAGGAAGCTGTAAGCTTTCAGCGGCGAGAAGTCGGGGTTGGCGGCCAGCGAGTCGACCATCTTGTCCTCGTCTTTCTGGTGGTAGAGGATGGCCATGGTGCTGACGATGGCCTCTTTGGCCGGCAGACCGGTGATGATGCACACGTTCATGCGCCAGTCGAAGCCCAGTGGCTTCATCACGGGGGCTATCCATTGGCCGATGTGCGCCAGTGCGCTGTGCTCTTTCTGCACAACGTCCATCTCGAAGGCCAGCGAGTCGATGGCGTTGGTCAGCACTGCTTGCGTTGCCGCGTCGGCACCTTCCTGTTGTGTCTGCAGCAGGGCTATCTCGTCGGCGTAGGGCTGTGTAAGCTCCTTGTTGCGAGGGAAGTAGTAGAGCGCCCAGATGATGATGGAGGCCCATAGTATGACGGTGGCTATCTTTTTCAGGTAGTCCATACAGCGCTCCCAGATGTGGTGCCAGGTGTTGCTCCAGATGGGCTTGCGGTAGGCCGGCAGCTCGCTGACGAAGTCCTCGGCAGGCTTGCGGAAATAGGGGGTGTGCTTCATCACCAGCGCAAAGAGGATGGAGAGCGCGATGCCTATCACGTAGAGCGACATCATCACCAGCGCAGGATGCTTAGGGAAGAAGGCGGCCACGAAGAGCATATAGACCGGCAGACGCGCGCCGCAGCTCATGAAGGGTATCATCAGCATCGTCAGTGTGCGGTCTTTCTTGTTCTCTATGCTGCGGGCGGCCATGATGGCGGGCACATTGCAGCCGAAGCCTACCAGCATGGGCACGAACGAGCGCCCGTGGAGGCCCACTTTGTGCATGATTTTGTCCATCAGGAAGGCCACGCGCGACATATAGCCGGTGTCCTCCATCAGCGAGATGAAGAAGAAGAGGATGATGATGTTGGGCAAGAAGGCCAGCACGGCACCTACGCCTTGCACCACGCCGTCAACAAGCAACGATGTGTACCATGTGTCGGGCATCGCGCCCCTCAGCAGGTCGCAAAGCCAGTCGACACCGGATTGTATCCAGTCCTGTGGGTAGGCACCCAAAGCGAAGGTGCATTCAAACACCAGCAGCAGCACGGCTATCAGAATGGGGAAACCGAACCAGCGGTTTGTCAGCACAGCGTCAATCTTTTGTGTCAGCGTGTGGTCGCTGTTGTCGTCGCTGTGGTGCAGCGTCGCACCCAGAGCGCCGCTGATGTAGCCGTGGCGCGCCTCATGGAAGATGTCGGCAGGTTTCTTGCGCAGCTCGCGCTCCAGATGGGCTACCAGCTTGTCCGACAGCTCTTTCAGTGCCTTGTAGTTGGGCTCGTGGCTCAGCAATGACAGCGCCGCCTCGGGACGCTCCAGCAGACGGATGGCCAGGTAGCGCTTGCTGAGCGGCAGCGTCGACGTGTTGCTTTCCGCCAGACTGGGGCAGTGGGCCAGTTCGTCGACCAGCTTGCTGATGGCCTTCTCCACATCTTTGCCGTATTTCACATGCACGTGGCGCGACGTGCCCACCTTGTTTTCGTGGGCGTCCACCACCTTTTGCAGCACTGTCTCTATGCCTTGGCCGTTCTCGTGGTTGGCGATGGCCGTCTGGGCGCCCACCAGGTCTCCCAGCTTGGCAGTGTCCAGTGCGTGCTGGGTGGCGGCCAAAGCGTCGTAACGGTCGAAGACGAGCACAAGCTTCATGTGCATATCAATCAGCTGCGGTGTCATCACCAGCGACTCGTCCAGGTCGGCGCTGTCCACCAGTTGCACGATAACGTCGGGTCTCTCCAAAGGCATATGCTCGGGGTCGGCCGTATCCTGCCAATCCAGAGAGTAGCCTCCGAAGCTCCGCTGCACCGTTTTGCAGAACAGTCCGCGTCGCTCGTCGTCAAATCCAACTACCGCTATTTTAATGCTTTGCGCCATATTGCTCACGCCCTTTCATTTTTCAAACACAGTGCAAAAATACACCCTTCTCCGAAATCCTACAATCCCTAATACTAGTGATTTTGATTCTCCAAAAAAGAATAGGGCGCCCGAAGACGCCCTATTCCTGCTATTGGCAGGTCGTCAAGATTACTTGACAACCAGTTTCTTCACAGTGTTAACCTCCGCGCCGCTGATGCGCACGTAGTACGCACCGCTGGCCAGGTCGCTCACCTCGATCGTCGTGGCGCAGTCGCCGTCGCAGCTCATCGTGGTGGAACGCACCGTACGGCCGTTCATGTCGATGATGGCGATGGTCACCTCGCCCGTCACGCCGCTCAGCGTGATGTTCGTCGAGTTGCTGGTGGGGTTAGGATAGATGTTCACATTGAGTCCGTCGACACTGGCGATGCCAATCACCTCGGTTTCGGTCTCGAAGCCGTAGCGTGCCGTGTAGGTGCTGTACACACCGTTGGCCTCGTCGCAAGCGGCGCGGACCGACACGTCATACTCGGTCTCGCTGTCAAGACCAGTCAGGTTGTAGTTGGTGCCGTTGACAGTCACGATGGTGCCGGCGCCCTCGTTGAAGCCGCGAGGACCGTACTGCAGCTCATAGCTGCTGGCGGTGCCGTTCCAGGTGATGGTGGCCGAGTTGGTGGTGATGTTCGTTGCCGTCAAGCCGGTGGGAACAGCGCACAGAGCCGTCATGAAGCTGATGGTGTCGCTGTACTCGGACTCTACCAGGCCGCCGCAGAGGGCTGCCACTGCTGCAGAGTAGCCTGTGTTGTCGGCCAGACCGCCGAGGGTGGCAGGATTGCTGTTGACGGTATAGGTCGAGTCGAAGGTCGAGTTCCACACGTGGACGTTCCAGCTCGTCTCGGAGGTGCCGACCGTCCAGCCCAGCGTGACGGTGGTGTAGGCCGAGTCGACAACGTGCAGTGCCGTAGGAGCGAAGCAAGGCAGGCTGTCGGTGGTGAAGATTCCCGTGGACCAGTCGGAGATGACCTCTTCGTCCGGGTTGCACAGTGCGCGGACGCGGAATACATATTGTGTAGCAGGCAGCAATCCGCTGACGGTGTAGCTATACACGCCGGTGACAGTCACTTCGGGCTCCCAGTTGGTGGCGTTGGACGCTTTCCAGCTCACTTCGTAGTCCGTAGCGTTGCCGCTCCAGTTCAGCGTAGCACCCTGGTAGTCGATGTTCGACACCGTCTGCAGGTTGGGTTTAGCGCACGAGGCGTTGCCACAGCTGATAAGGCGCATCGTCGGGCGGTAGTTGTAGTATGTCTTGGAACCGCTGTAGGAGCTCAGCGACGACTGGCTGTGGGCATTGGGATTGTCGGAGTCGCTGTAGTAGCAGATGGACTTGTATCCGTTGCAATTGGTGTAGTTGAAGGTGTACGAGCTGCCGTCGTAGTCATAACTGTTGTCGTCAACGATGATGAGCAGGTTGCTGTGGCCGTCCCATGTGATAGGCAACGTATCCTGGAATTGGAAGTAGTTCCATCCCTGCGAGCAGTTGAGGTCGCCGTGGTATGCCTGGATGGCCGTGGCGGGGTTGATAGCCTCGATGTCCGAAGTGCTGGCAAACACTGTCTTCGTAGTGGGCTGAATCCAGATGTCCACGTCGGTTTTGACGGTCGAAGCCGAGCTGTAGCTGTAGGAGTATGCTATCGACGCGATGGCCGATCCGGCGGAGAAGCCGGCATGTGCCAGCTCAGCGCTGTCGATAATGGTCTCCGTCAGGGTGTAGTTGTAGTAGTTGTTGAGAGGCAGATAGTAGGCGGATCCGTTGTTGTTGCCAGTGTAGAAGGCTGCCATGCCTTCGCAGATGCCTGTCATGAGCGTGGCCATCTCCCAGTCGCCGATATCGGTGGCAGAGCAGAGCGGACGCACATAGACATCATACAGGCTGGCTGAGTCGAGACCCGTGATGGTGGTAGGATGCTGCGACACAGTGATGGTGGTGCCTTGGTTCTGGTTAAATCCTTGAGGACCATATTTCACTTCCCACTGTTGAGCAGAGCTCAGGTCTGTCCAGTCGATGGTGAGTGACGACGTGGTGCTATTCGCTGCCGTGATATCCATCACCGGGGGGCAGGTGGGCAGATAGTCTACCTCCACGTTGTCGATGTAGTGATAGCTGTAGTTCGACGTTGAACTGGTGGTGTAGTAGTTGTGGAAGGCGATGATGCGGCTGTTGCCGGTGTAGTTGCCGAAGTAGACGGTGTATTCCACATGCGTGCTCGTCGGTGTGCTGATGGTTTGCAACGGTATGAAGTTGTTGCCTTCCATCACGCCCACCTCCAGGCCGTAGCTTGTGCTCGTGGTGTAGTCCCAGAACGTCAGCTGCAAGCTGTCGAGCGACGTGGGCATCGGCGGCAGCATCATGTTGCATTCGCCATAGAGATAGAGGCAGTAGTTGCCGCTGTGGGGGTATGAGGTGCTGTAGTACACTCTGGGCCAGTAGCTCTGGGCCTGATAGGTGGAGGATCCTGTCAAGGTGTAGCTCCAGCAGTCAGCCATCAGACCGTAGTTCGTCGTGCTTGTGCTCGTCGTGACGTTGTCGAAGTTCTCCGAGTAGGGCAGCGACACGGCCACGCAGGGCGTATGGATGGTTTCTGTGTAGGCCATGCTGCTGTCGCCAGCACCGCAGATGGCGCGGATGCTCACCGTGTAGTTCGTGTTGGGAGTAAGACCTGTGGCGGTGTACGAAGGCGAGGTCACCACCGTGGAGGTGCTGCCCACCGTCACTAGCCACGATGTCTCGTTGCCGCCGGCGCTCCAGGTCAGGTCGATGCTGTTTGCCGTCGGCAGAGCAGTGAACGATTGTACCATGGGGCAGGTGTTCTGCATGATGGTCACGTTGTCGATGGCTGCGGGAGGCTGTGTGCCGCCGCTACCGTCGTTACGCCACATGAACACCCATTTGTAGGTGCCGGGCTGTGTGATGTTGAAAGTGCCAGTCAGGTTCTGCCAGCTGCCTTGCAGGTTCAGGCGGTAACCTCCGTCGAGGGCTATGCCGCCGACGGGCATGGCCGAAGCGTTGTTGAAACCGCAGTAGCTGCCGGCCTCGAAGTTCGTGCCTGCGGGCACCAGAGCGGCGCGGATAAAGTCATAGCTGCTTTCGCCCTGGCATTTCCAGTCGTAGCTGAAGGCGTATTCTCCAGCCGAGGCAAACTCAATGTCGCGTATGGCGAAGACATAACTTGTAGTTGTGATGGTGAAGCTGTTGCTCGTGCCGTCGTTGGTGACATAGAGCGAACGGCCGCCGTTGCCGGTGGCGTTGCCTACCATCCAATAGTTTGTTTGGGTGCCGTTTTCGAGGGTCCAGCCGTTGACGCCGCTCTGCTCAAAGTTGCAGGCGTAGGGCACCGTGGCAGGAGCGCCGGCCAGCGTGGTGAAGCGGACATAGCGGTCGGCCACAGCGCCGTTGCAGTCGGGATAGACATACACATGGTACACCGTGCCCGAATCCAGACCCGTCAGCATATAGCTTGTGTCGCCGCTGACGGTGATGGCGGGATAATGGCTGGCGCCGGAACCCGGGATGAAGTTGACAGTGTCGTATTCCACTATCCAGGCACTGTTGCTGCTCGTGTCGTACCACGAAACCACAGCACTCTGCAGACCTACAGTGGGAACCGTCACCTCCACCACACGCGGACAGTCGGGCAGGATCTCCAGGCGGATGTCGTCCACGTAGGCATACCACGAGCTGGTGGGACGCAGTGCGCGGATTGCTATATAGCTGCCGTTGCCGGTGTAGTCGCTGAACGTAGTGGTGTATTCCTCCCAGTTGGTGCTGTTGCCCACGTTGATAGTGGAGATGCGCTGGAAGGCAGTGTCGGTGTTGCTATTCATCACGCCCACCTCAAACACGGGATAGTAGCTCGAACTGCTGGCTTTGGCCCAGAAGCTCAGCTGCAGCGTGTTGATGGGCAGTGTCGTGGCGTCGATATGCGGCAGCACAATGTATTGGTAGTCGCCGTAAGTGGTTGCCGTTGTTGTGTTGTACCAGTACAGGCCCTTGGTGCCGCCCGAGGTGTGGTTGTATGTGCTCGTGCTGCTCACATAGGGGTAGCCGCCATACGAGGTGCCGTTGTTCAGGCGCGTCCAGCATTCGGCAAAGGGGCTGCCCGTCGTGCTGGTGCCAGTAGTGGCATTTTCGAAGGTCTCCACGAAAGGCAGTACGGACAGCAAATCGCACTCGGTGTGGAAATGGTGTACAAACGACCAGGCTCCGTAGCCTTCGCCCGAGGCGCATATCTCACGTACATATATATCGTAGTAGGTGTTGGACGTCAGGTTCTGTATATCGATGCTGTCGGCAGCTGTCACGGTGGTCGTTGTGCCGGTGCCCAGCATGAAGCCTGCAGGTCCGTATTCCACTTCGTAGTTGCCGTTGCCGGTCCATTCGATCACAGCGCTGTTGTCTGTCAGGCTCCTTGTCGCCACGCCGATGACGCGCGGGCAGGAAGGCAAGTAATCAACCACGATGTCGTCGATGTAGTGGTAGCTGTAGTAGGTTGTTGTCGACGAGGTGTAGTAGTTGCGGAAGGCTATTGTGCGGCTTGTGCCGTGGTAGTTGGCAAAACTCACCTCCACAGGGTTGTGGGTGCTGACTGAAAGTTGTGAAGTCACATCCTGTACAGACACAAAGTTCCCGTTCTCCATCACGCCCACTTCAAGGCCGTAGTAGGCGCTGCTGATGTAGTCGTTGAATGTGAGTGTCAGGGAGTCCAGCGGTGCGCTCATAGGCGGAAGCATGAAGTAGCCCACACCGTAGAGGTAGAGGCAATAGTTGCCGCTGTTCGAGTTGCTGGTGCTGTAGTACACGCGAGGCTGGTAGCTCTGTCCCTGGTAGGTGCTCGAGCCGGTCAGCACATAGTCCCAGCAGTTGGGCAACAGTCCGTAGTTCGTGGTGCTTGTGCTGGTGGTGATGTTGTCGAAGTTTTGCATATAGGGCAGTGCCGCCATCGAGCACGGTGTGGTGTACGCCACGGTGGTGCTTATCGTCGTGTCGGAGCAGTTGGCCGTCACACGGAACAGATAGTCTGTCGCCGGCAGCAGGTCGCTGCTCAGGAAGGTGTAGCTTGTCTGGGTAGTGTTCGTCAGCAACGACGTCCACGTTGTGGCGCTGGATGTGCGGTATTCCACATCCCACGAGGTCTCCTGATAGCCGGGAATCCACGACAGTTCGTAATCGCCGTTGTCGTCCTGTAGCAGCTGTGCCGCGGGTGCTGAGCAGGTGGCCAGCGACACGCAGTCGCCACCGCCACCCGTCGTGAGCTTCATGTTGGTGCGCCAGTACGACTGGCCGGCACGGGCGGCATCCATATCGACGGGACCGTAAGGTGTGGAGTTGTTGTATACGCGGTGGGACATGGCGCTGCCAGAGGTCTGCTGATAGCGGAACACGTAGGCTGTACCGTCGTAGGAACCGCTATTGTTGACAATGGCGACCACAATGTTGCTGGTGCCGTCGTATTGGAATACTCCTTGGTTGAAGGTGAAGTAGTTGTAGCCGTTGACAGTGCAGTTCAGCGGGCCTTGGTATACCAGCGTCAGCTGGTTGTAGGGCACGAACATGGAGTCGGCCGACGACCCTGAGCTGACATTGAAGTTGGATCGTGTGGTGTTGCCCATGTATATCAGGCAGTTGGTGGCGTGCGTCATCGGCTGCGTGTAGGCATATTCGAAAGCGATGCCGCTGATGGCCTGAGGACCGGTGGAGGGTATCTCCGACGACAGTATCAGGTGCTGGCAATAGCTGTAGTTGTAGCCGTTGTTGACGGGCATCACGTTGGTGGTCGAGGTGCCGGGGGTGCTTACCGTGAGGGTGTCGGCGGGGCCGCCGAAGCCCGTGCCCGAGTCGTCCCACTCTGCACAGGGCAGCGCCATGGTGCTGAATTGGAAGGTGTAGACTGCGTTAGCATCGCAATCGGTGGTGATGGTCACCGTGTAGTTGGTGTCGTCATCCAGACCCGTCAGCGTCAACGTGGGGCCGGTGACCGATATCGTCGTGGGGTTGGCACCGTTGTTCGACGTGAAGTCGTAGGACACGGTGTAGCCTGTCGGCGCATTGGGGTATTGGGTGTCGTATTCCCAGTTCAGCAATGCGGCCGACACGGTGCTGGTCACGCTGTGCGACACAATGGGTGCGCATGTGGGTGCCGTCGTAAGTGTGATGTCGTCCATATAGGCAGTCCATGCCGACGAGGAGCGCAACGTGCGGATGGCCACGTAGTTGCCGTTGCCAACGTATTGACCCATGAGGACCGAGAATTCCTGCCAGTCGGTAATGTTCTGCACATTGACGTTGTGCACCAGCACAAAGGTGTTGATGTCGGTCGGGTCGCTCATCACACCCACCTGGAACTGCGGGCTGTAGCTTGTGCTGCTGGGTTTGGCCCAGAAGTTCAGCATCAAGGTATTGATGGGGTATAAGTTGGTGTCCACGGGGGGCAGAACGGCATACAGGTAGTCGCCATAGGAGCCTGTCGTCGAGGTGTTGTACCAGTACAGGCCCTTCGAGCCGCCCGAGGTGTGGTTGTATGTCGTCGAGTTTCCTACATAGGGGTAGCCGCCATACGAGGTGCCGTTGTTCAGGCGTGTCCAGCAGGGTACGAAGGCGCTGCCTGTCGAGCTGCTGCCTACGGGTGCGCTTTCGAAGTTCTCGCTGTAGGGCAGCTGGCTGATGAGGTCGCACTCAGTGCGGAAAGTGGCTTCGGCCACTGCGCTGGTGTCTCCCGAGCCGCAGTTGGCAAACACTCGGATGTCGTAGGCCGTGTTCGATGTCAGGCCGCTCAGCGTCGCGGTGGTGCCGTATTCTGTGGTCGACAGCCACGATGTGCTGCCTTGTGAACGGTATTCAATGATATATTCTTGATAGTTCTCCTGTGTGTTGTCGGCCCACGAGATGTAAAGGTCTGTCGTCGTGGCGCTGTCCAAGGCCAGGTCCGTAGGACGCGGACAGGTGGGCTGGGCTTCCAGTGTGATGTCGTCCACGTAGGCATACCACGAGCTGGTGGGACGCAGTGCGCGGATGGCAGCGAATGTGCCTGTGCCGGTGTAGCTGGTCAGCGGCACTTCGAAAAACTGCCAGTTGGTGTTGTTGGCCACGTTCACGGTAGCCACCGCAACAAAGGTGCTGGCATCGTTGGGATTGGTCATCACACCCACTTGGAACTGCGGGCTGTAGCTTGTGCTGCTGGGGCGCGACCAGAACGACAGTTGCAGCTGGTCCATGGTGAACAAGTCTCCGTCCACGCCGGGAAGCGCTATGATCTGGTAGTCGCCGTAAGTGCCTGTAGTGGTGGAGTTGTACCAATAAAGGCCTTTGGAGCCGCCAGGCGTGTGGTTGTATGTCGAGCTGCCCACGTAGGGAAATCCGAAATAGGAGGTGCCGTTGTTCAGGCGCGTCATGCAATTGACGAATGTTGCCGAAGTGCTGCCGCCTGTCGTGGCGTTATCGAAGTTCTGCACATAAGGCAGGGCTGTGAGTGCTCCGCAGGGTGTAAGGAACGACAGTGTGGCGCCCATGCTGGTATCGTCGACACCGCATACCGCGCGCACCGTGAAAGTGTATTGCGTGTTGGCATTCAGGTCGTTGAATTGCACCGAGGTAGTATTGGTGGAGATCCAAGCGTCGTTGTTGAGGCGGTACAACCATTCCGTTTCGGTGCCGCCGGCAGTCCAGGAGATGGTGCCGTCGATAGTGTAGGTGATGTTGGTGGGCAGAGGGCAGGAGATTGCAGCAATCTGCAGGTTGTCCACTGCCGCAGGTTGCTGGTTGGCAACGCTGAGGTCGTTGTTCCACAGAAACACCAGTTTCATGGTCCCTGGTGTGGTGATGTTGAAAGTCTCAAGGGTGTTGTTCCATGTTGCGCCTCCCAGATTCATTTTTCCGCCCAGGTCTATCCAGCCCGAGGGGGTGCCGGAGGCAGTCACACCCGAGGGTAGCGTGCCGGCGGTGAAGGTGGTGCTGCTCGGCACCAGGAAGCAGCGCAGGTAGTCGTAAGTGCTCTCGCCGTAACAGCGCCAATCGAAGGAGATGGCATACTGTCCTGCGACACTGAAGTCGATGGTGCGCACGGCAAAGACCACCGAGGTGGAGGTGCCGTCGTAGTTGTTGGTTGTACCCGACGAGTTGTCGGAAATGTACAGTCCTTGGCTGCCACTGTTGTGCGCAGCGGTGCCCATGAACCATTTGTTGGTTTGCGAGCCGTTGATGATGCTCCAGTCGGAGTTGTCATCGGTGGTCTCAAACCCCGTGCTGTAGGGTAGCGTCGCCGCTCCCTGAGCACGAGCCACGCCAGGCAGCAGCAATGCCACCAGCGTGACCATCGGAATCAAAAACTTGTGAAACTGTCTCATAGGGTTAAGTCTTGGTTAATATATATGTAACTAATTGTTGTAGAATAATTTCCGAAACACAAAATCTCTCTGCACCTCTATTCGACGCTGCAAAGATACATAATAATTCTGAAACAGCCAAATGTTTATTGCCATTTTCTTTGAAACAGACTAATATTCAGCGTATATGGCAGACCTAGGTCCCCTGGATTGAGGCCCATAAAAACATACCGCCGCGCCCTGCTGGGCGCGGCGGTATGCATTGGCTTGTTTTTTCTGCTATTTTCCGAACATCACTTTTTCGCTGCCGAACATCTTCGTCAGCCCGAAGATGGCCAGCGTCGTGTAGGCCAGGTTGGCCACCACTGTCACGAAGACGTGCAGCAGGGAGGTCTCGAACGAGAAGATGCCCGACATGGCTTCCACACTGTTGTAGAACGGCAGCAGGTAGAGGGCCAGGTTGTCGGTAGTCTCGCCTGCCATCATGGGCAGCATGCCGATGAACATGATGATCACCATCAGCGGCGTCACCATCGTCGTCGCCGTCTTCACGCTCTTGGCGAAGGCCGAGATGAGCGAGATGGCCGACACCATGACCAGCACCGTGCTCAGGATGATGAACAGCAGCGCCGCGTAGTCGACCACATTGTAGCCCAATGTGGGCATGTCCATTTCGTCGGCGTGCAGCATGCGCGGCAGCGACAGGATGATGCCCAGGAAGCTGCTCAGTCCGCTCAGAAGTGCGAAGGTCGAGAGGCTCAGTATCTTGCCGGTGGCCAGCTCGCTGCGGCGCATCGGGGTGACCAGCAGCGTGGCGATGGTGCCGCGCTCTTTCTCGCCGGCGATGGAGGTCGGCGCCACAGCCATGCAGCCCGAGAAGAGCAGCATCAGCAGCAGCATCGGTATCAGCTGTCCCAGCAGGTTGCCCAGCATCTCGTCGTCGTCGGCCACGTCGTAGTGGACATCATTGCCGGCGTTGATGTCGAAGCGGTTGCAGAGCGTCGTCTCCCAGGCGTTGAGCACTGAGGCGAGGGTCTCATAGGCCGCCTGCGAGTTGGGCGATGCGCTGTTGTAGTATATCTGTATGTTAGGTGCCGTCTCGCCGCTCTGCGGGTCGTAGTGCTCCACCAGGCTGTCGAAATGGCTCGGGAACGACAAGTACACCATCGAGCAGTGCTTGTCGGGCAGGCTGTCGTGGATGATGTCCATCGGGTTGAAGTTGCACTGCACCAGCTGGTAGGGCAGCGAGTCGAACAGCGGTGCCATTTGCGTGGGCATGTTGTTGACGAACACCACCGTCGGCGTCGTCTCGTCGGGAAGGTAGTTCTTCTCCATGTTGTTGCCCATCAGCGCGTAGATGCAGTAGATAATCAGTCCGGGCATCAGCACCGCGGTGAAAACCATGGCTCTGTCGCCGAAAAAGCGGGCATATTCCTTGCGGACGATGGTCCATACGTTGTTCTTGCGGCTCATTCTTCACCTCCTTTCTTCTCTTTGTATATCTCAAAGAAGCGGTCTTCCAGCGTCATGCCGTCGCACACCGCCGCCAGCGTGTCGCAGTGTGTCAGCTGGCCGTCGATGATGATGCCCACACGGTCGCACAGCCGCTCCACGAGGCTGAATATGTGGGTCGAAAGGATGATGCTCTTGCCCTCGTCGCGCAGCTCCATGAGGAAGTCTGTCACTGTGCGTGCTGTCAGCACGTCCAGTCCGTTGGTGGGCTCGTCGAAGATGATGATGTCGGGGTCGTGCACCAGCGAGATGACGATGGAGGTCTTCTGCTTCATGCCTGTCGACAGGTTGGCAATCTTCACCTCGGCAAAATTGTCGATGCCGAAACGCTTGAACAGCAATTCTTTGCGCTCATTGGCCACCGCAGGGTCCACATTGTGCAGACGGGCAAAGAAATCGAACAAGTAGTTCGGCGTGAAAAAGTCTTCCAGCTTCAGCTCGCTCGTCAGGAATCCGATGCGGGCGCGCACCGCGTCGGGTTGGTTCACCACGCTGATGCCGTCCACCAGCGCGTCGCCCTTGTCGGGCTTTATCAGGGTCGCCAGCATACGCAGCGTCGTGGTCTTGCCGGCACCGTTGGGGCCTAGCAGACCGAATATCTCGCCACGGTAGGCGGTGAACGACAGGTCGTCGACGGCCCGTTTGTATTTCTCCTTGGTGCGCTCTATGCGCTGCTGTTTCTTCCCCAGCCTGAAGGTCTTGGAGACTCCCTCCACTTTCAGTATTTCTTCTTTTGTCTCTTCCATGTTCTCTTCTTTTTTGCCAGCGGCCACGTCAGTCCTGACACTGCTGTTCATTAAACGCGAATTGTTCCATATTATTGCCCGGAAACCATTTTTTTGACAAACGGAGCCACGGCTTTGCGAAAAACACACAGCTCCGGTAAAGACCCTGAGGGGCTTACGCTCTATAACCCTACACTCAAAAAAACGCACCCCAAAGATACTAAAATACCGCTTTCGGCGTTACGACAACAAAACACGACGACACATGATAGAGACAGGACGCAAAGGACACCTCGAACAGGTGGTCGACACCACCGTCACTGCCGACCGCATCGGCAGCGGTCTGGTGCAGGTCTTCGCCACACCGATGATGATAGCGCTGATGGAACGCACCTGCAACGAGAGCGTGGTGCCCCTGCTGGAAGCAGGGCAGGGCACCGTGGGCACCCATATCGACGTGAGCCACTGCGCCGCCACGCCAGTAGGCATGCGCGTGTGGTGCGACAGCGTGCTCACCCAGGTCGAAGGACGCAAGCTCACCTTCAGCGTCAAGGCCTACGACGAGTGCGGCCTCATCGGCGAAGGCACCCACGAACGCTTCATCATCGACACCCGCCGCTTCCAGGACAAGGTCGACGCCAAAAGCCCCTCGGCCCATTAAATATTGTATATACCTTATATTATATAGCAACCATGGAATTGAAAGAATCCCTCAGCGAACTGATATTCAGCAAAGGACAGCTCAAAAAAAGCATCTACGAGTCCACCTGCGACTCCTTCGAGCTCTTCCGCTCGTTGGCCAAGGAGATCATCACCCAGCTGAAAGCCAAAGACGAAACGGGTGAGAACGCCATGCGCTTCGAATTCATCGACCACGGCGACTTCAAGTTCGAGATACGTTTCGCCAGCGACCTCCTCATCTTCACGATGCATACCAACATCTTCGAGTTCTCGCGCAACCACGAGGTCATGAAGTCTGCCTACATCCGCGAAGACCCCACGCGCTCCTACTGCGGAGTGATACACATCTACAACTTCCTCGCCGACTCCTTCATCTACGAGCGCGACGCCGACCTCGGCTACCTCATCGGCCGCATCTTCATCAACTCCGAGAAACACTACTTCATCGAGGGCAAACGCGAGCTCGGCATGCTCTACAACAACTTCCATACTTCCGTCATCGATGAGGCTTCTGTTCAGGGCATTATCGAGTCCGCCATGGAGTACACCACCAATTTCGATCTTCTCTCTCCACCCTACGACGAGGTGAAGGTCGCCTCCGTCGGTGAGATGCGTCTCGATGTGAACAAAAAATCGATGATAACTGCCAAGCGCTTAGGCTTTCGTTTTCAGGCAGATACGGAGTAGTATCGGATACTTGTTCAACACCGATTGTGAAAAAAATTTTGCCAGTATTAAAATAGTTTGTAATTTTGCAACTCGAAAACAACGCAAGTTTTGTTGTGGCCACGCTTCAAAATCGTTGATTTTTAGCAAGATGCTCCGTTCGTCTAGTTGGCCTAGGACGTAAGATTTTCATTCTTAAAATCGCGGGTTCGAATCCCGCACGGAGTACAAAATTAATATAAGTAAAAAAAGATTTAGTAACAATTATGGCACATCACAAGTCAGCTAAAAAAAGAATTCGCTCCAACGAGAAGAAAAGAGTGGAGAAAAGATATTACGCTAAGACTATGCGTAATGCACTGCGCGATTTCAGAGCATTGGAGGACAAGGCCGTCGCCACCGAGCGTCTGCCCAAGATGCTTTCTATCATCGACAAGTTAGCAAAGCGTTCCGTTATCCACAAGAACAAAGCCTCTAACCTCAAATCGAAGTTAATGAAGCAAGTCAACGCTATGTAATACAGCACTTAGCGAAGAGTAAAACAGGGTGCCGAAGGTACCCTGTTTTTTTATTCTGTCTCAACGTATCCCCCCAAAAAAACAAGGAGCCTAATACCCCAGCAGCTTCCGCAGCTCGGCGTTGTCGCATATCGTCCCCTCGGCGAGGTGGAACACCTGCAGCCCTTCGTCGCGGGCGCCCTGCAGGTTCTTCTCGATGTCGTCGATGAAGAGCGTCTCGGCGGCCACGAGGTGCTGCTCGCCGATGATGGTGGCGAAGCCTTCGCGTGCGGGCTTGCGCAGATGCAGCGTGTGCGAGAAATAGGCATGGTCGAAGCACTCCTCGAAGATGTCGAAGCCGTACTTCTCGCGCAGATGCTTCTTGAAGCAGGCGTAGTTGATGGCATTGGTGTTGCTGAACAGGAAGGTGCGGTAGCGCTTGCGCAGCTCCAGCAGCAGCTCCACGCGCTCGCGCGGCACATCGATAAGGATGGCGTTGACGATGTCGTCAACCTCCTCGTCGGTCAAGGCCACACCCGTGGCACGCCGCACATAGTCGCGGTATTCCTCGACGCTCATCAGCCCCATCTCGAAGAGGTCCATCTCGGGAGTCTGGAACTGCTTGGTGTAGAACTCGCCCAGGTTCGTTACGCCGTGACGCACAAAGGCTTCGGCGACATTCTCGTAGCGTATGTCGTAGACCACGCCACCTAAATCGAAAATAATATTTTTGATGCTATTCATTGCTGCTCAGTTTGTTATACGCTTTTTGCCCACTCGGCGCATCGGCTAATAGTTTGCAAAGATACGAATTTTCCTCAAAACGGCTGCGCACAGAAGCAAAAAGAGCCCCCGCCTGCGATAGCTAGGCAATAATAATCACTATTAATAATCAGTCGATTAGAAATATTTTTGCCCGAAAAAGCAAAAAAAATTTGCCAGTAAGAAAAAAGTTTGTACTTTTGCACTCGCAAAAAAGGAAAGGTCTTTAACAATTTGCGACTGGTCCGGTAGTTCAGTTTGGTTAGAATACATGCCTGTCACGCATGGGGTCGCGAGTTCGAGTCTCGTCCGGACCGCCAAACAGAGAAGCTCTCACCCCGAGAGCTTTTTTTGTATACATTTCCATCGAGGGGCTGACCGGTTTTGACAGCAAGGATAATGGATATGTAAGCATGCAGGCTCACGCATCAGCAGCCTTGAAAACCGATGCAGAACAATAATTGGCGAGAATAACTACGCTCTTGCTGCCTAACCGAAGCACAGTAGGTTGGCTTAATCCGCGCAACAGTTGTGCGGACAAGACATCTCCCACCTACCACGCCCGTCGGCGGGTGATCAGGGGGTGCTCATAATGACGGGATAGCCAGCGGAAAGCCCCGGGCCGCCGGTGACATCTTAGGGGATAAGGTTGCCGTTGGGTGTCTGTGTCCGGCGTCGACTCGAAAAACAATCACAGAATAAGCATGTAGAAAGCACATCAGTTACTTGTTTGGACCAGAGTTCGACTCTCTGCAGCTCCACTTGAGACGGGGTAAAAATACCCCGAAACACAAAGAAAGACACTGATAATCAAAAAGATTGTCAGTGTCTTTCTCTTTTTTGCACCATCCTGCTCTCCGGACGGTGGTTTCCACCGGTTGCATCAGGATGGATTGTGCAGAAAGATATTGATAGTCTGACAAATATCCACACACCGATACAATCGGAAGAGTGTCTGCAAGGGATGGGGATGGGTGGATGGAAAATGTTCAAAATCTGAGACCAATTTTTCTTTGACTGAGACCAATTTTTTATTCCAACGAATTTAATGGAAACAACCACACTCTACTCGGCTGTACAATCCTTAATCAGTTTCCTTCCCAAATTTGTCAGCACATATTTCTGCTTTGACGAATTCGGCTTGTCTGGAATTGTGGGGGTGGCGAGATTGGTGTCTAAAAGTATATTCAAGCACGTCTGTCTAAATCTGGTACGACATCGCATCTCTTATCATCATCGGCACACAGCACTGCTCATCATCAAGAACAAACTGTCCGATGAGGACTGTGATTTGTTTGTGGATTGGTTGAGAGCAAACCATCCAACGAAGATGCACCACTGGTTGTCCCATTAGAGACTTGTAAGGATGAGTGAATAACACTCGGTATGAAATGGCAATGACCCCTTCGGAATACCCGTTGGGGTCATTTTTTATTATTAGAAGGCAATAATAACGCATTTTTTTTCGTTATAACTATCATAAAATGTGGTTCCTATTGAATAACGATGGGGTCATAACGAACAATAAGATAGTTATAACAATGACAGATAATAAGAAAGAGCAGGAACGAAACGAACTGCACCGCACCATCTGGGCGATAGCGGACGAGATGAGGGGCAGCGTGGATGGTTGGGACTTCAAGTCGTACATTCTCGGCATACTATTCTACCGATACATCAGTGAGAACATCACCAACTACATCAACCGTGGCGAATGGGAGAGCGGCAACACCGGTTTCGACTATGCAGACCTTAAAGACACCGGGCGAAGAGCCGACGGAGGCGTGACAACGCACCGAAACAACACCGCGCTCCCGAGCGCGGTGAAACTGACTGAATGAAACAACAAAATGAAGTAAAACAATACACAGGCAGACAATGAAGAAACTGTTTTTGCTCGGCGCAATGGTTTGCGCCCTTGGGATGATGTCCGCCTGCAAGAGCGGTGGTGAGTATGACAATTACGAGCCTCAGAAAAAAGATGGGAAATGGGGATTGGTTGACACAAATGGATTATTTGTAGTAGAACCAATATGGGATGGGATTGGATTTTATGGCGATGGGATTTGGCCC
>JAILAT010000015.1 GCA_024681475.1 Bacteroidales bacterium
GCTCGTACTCTTTGACGCTGGCCGTCAGTTCCGCTTTGCGAGCAGTGAGTTGGGCTTGCTGTTGCCGTGCTGCTTGTAGGTGCTGCTCTTTCTCGCTGCTTTGGGTCTCGAGGTCAGTCAGTTGTTGCTGTATGGGTGTCAACAATTCTTCGATGAATGCTTTTTTCACGCCGCTGATGATGTCCTCTTTACTGGTCTGTATGGGCTCGAGATATTCGCGGGGTTTGAAATTGCGTTGCAAGTCGACGATGCGGCGTTTGGCTTCCACTTGGTAGTTCTCGTGTGAGGTGATGCGCACAGCGGCACCAGCCAAGCCGAAGGTGTATGTGTTGATGTATATGCCTACCAGTTTCAGCGCCGTCTCATGCCAGCTCCGTACACTAGGAGCCTGGCGGTCGCTGCCGCTGATGCCGAAGGTGCTGTGGCCGTCGCTGTCGAAGGCTATCTTGTTGCTGACGCTTTTCACAAAGTCGCGCGGGTCGAAGTCGTCGGTGCTCTGCAGCTTGGTCAGTACGTCCTCGGCTTCGGAGAAGAAGTCGTCGAGAGTGCGTTTTATCTTGAAACGTGTGTCGCGGGCGATGTCGTCGTAGAGGCGGCGCAGGGTGCGTGTGGCGAGAAATTGCATTTCTCGGTCCAGGTCTGCGTTGAGGTTGTCTACCTTGGCCAGCTTGCCCCAGTTGTCGATAATGCCGTTCATACGTTTGCAGCTGGCGTCCACGGCATTCTCCATGTCGATGCAGCCCTTACGCACGATGTCGTCGATCACCTCGCCCAGGTCCTCGCCAAGGGTCTCTATCTTGCGCTCCATCTTTTTGCTCACACGCGACAAGTTGTGTTGCCTCTCCTCCAAATCCTCGTTGGGAGTGGATAGTAGTGCAATCTCATTGTTGGCAAGTAGGATCTCTTCTTCTGTCTTTTTGATTTGAGCGTTGCAGCGTGCCAGGATGGCATTGAGGGGCTTGCGCAGCAGCACTTCCTCTTTTTCGCGTGCTATGACGCTGCGCACCGCTCTGTTCAGTTCTTGTATACGGCTCAGCGCCAGCAGTTCGCTTTGGCTGCCGATGCCGAAGGTGTCCAGGTGGCGTTTCCAGGCGAACGAGTAGCGCTCGTCGGCGTTGATTCGGCTCATAGGCAGACGTGCCAAGAGCGCCATCTCGGCACTTAGCGGGATGGGTTTGGCATCCAGTAGCAAGTCGTCGAGGTTGTGGTTCCCGGTGGCGCTGGCGGCGGCCTGAATCTGCTTCACCACGTAGTCGCCAATCTCATTCTCTGTCTCACCGTTGCCAAAGGGGATGTCGTATTTGTTGATGCCTATCAGCACACGGCCAATGCCGCAGGCGCCGATGTGTTTGAACAGTATTTCTCTGTCGTTGGCATCGAAGGGCCGGCCGGCATAGAGCATCAGCAGCACCACGTCGGCGGCTTGCAGAAAGTCGATGGTGCGCTGTTCGCGGGCCACGATGGGATCGTTGAAGCCGGGCGTGTCCACAATGCGCACTCCGCGCAGATATTCGGCAGGCCAATAGAGTGTCACCGCTTTGGTGATGCTCACAAAGCGTCCGTCGGCGCCCACATAATCGGTCAGTTTGTCGAAGCTGTCCTCTTTGGTGCTGCCCAGCAGGGTGTCGAGCTCGTCGGCAGGCAGCTGCGATTTCTCCACCAGTTCTTTGGCTGCCAATATCTTCATGCGAAGGCTGTCGCTGCCAGCATCATTGGGGTTCATCTGTGCCGTCATCAACTGTTCTTCCCATTCTTCGCGGCTATAGAATTCGGCCTCCAGCTTTTTCTCGTCGCCATAGGTGATGACAGTCAGTGCGGCAGTCATGGGTGTCACTGCTGCGGGCAGCACGTCGTCTTCGAAGACGAAGGCGTTCAGGAACGTCGACTTGCCGGCTTTCATCTGGCCAATCACGCCGATGGTCAGCACATCGTTGGCTATCTTGTAGCGATAGCGTTCCGCCTCGTCGGCGCTGATCCAGCCTTTTGTCTCTGCTTTTTGTATCAGTGTCAGCGTGTGCTGTTTCTTGCTTTGTAGCTCTTCGAAGATATTATTGTCTGCCATGGTATCAGTTCTCCTCTTCTTTTAGTAGATTGATTTGTTTTTTAAGGTCGGCCAACGCCTTGCGTATCATGCCGGTACGTTTCTGGCTCTCCATCAGCTCGGTGAAGGTGCGTTGTATCATCTTGCTGGCGTTGGTGGTCTCTTCGTAGTTCTCTCTGATGCGTTTCAGGTTGGCGTCAGCGATACTGTTAATAATCAGGTCTTTCAACGTTTCTCCGTTGTTGCGCGAGAGTTCGTATTTGTCCGAGGGCCCTATTATGCCGGCGATGCGGAAGTGTGTGGTCCACGAGGCGTTGATGATGTTGGCGGCCCATTCGCAGTTGCCTGCCAAGGTGCTGTAGGCCTTGTTGAACTCTTCCTGGGCGTCGTTGTAGTCGTTGGTGGCACGCTGATAGGTGGCGTATTTCTTGGCTTGTTGCGACTCCAGTTCCTCCAGGTATTCTTTCATGCGGCGTTGCAGACGGCGCAGGTAGTCGCTGGTCTCCTCGCTGCGTGTGATGGACTGTATGGGTGTCATGATGTCGCTGAGCGGAGCGATCTCTTCGTTGGCGCAGAATCGTATGTAGCCCGCCACGGCAAAACCTTCCCGTTCAAAAGTCTCGCGTAACTGATTCTCCACTTGCTCCACCTCTATACTTGCAACGGTATCTATCTTGTTGATTACGATGTATAAAGGCTTATGGAGATGTTCTTTTATCAGTTCGATGGAGCTGCGGTTGATGGTGCCGCTCTGCACGTCGATGACCCAAAACAGTGCATCGCATTCGTTGATGACCTCCAGTGTGCGGTTGTGGTCTTCTTTGTCGCCCGAATCGAAGCCTGGCGTGTCCAGTATGCTCAGGTTCTCCAGATAGCGGTTGTCGTAGGTCATCACGAAATATTTGATGAGGTTGCGCACGCTGCCCACTTGGTCGAGAAGCTCTTTGGTCACCTTGTTGAAGACGTCGGCCTCCAAGGCGCGCAGGCGGTTGTCGTGCGAGAAATAGCGGTATTCTGTGTGTTCGCCGCCAGTGATATAGGTCGCGATTGCTGTGGTTGCTCCTGTACGAACGGGTAGACGTGGCACGGTCGGGTCGTCCTGCGACAGGATGCGGTTGACAATGGAGGTCTTGCCTGCCGAGAATTGTCCCACGAAAGCCACTGCTGTTTTGCCTGCTAGCCAGCTCTTTTTCTGGGTCACCACCCATTTTGTCAGCTCGCTGCCCATGAGCCGTTGAGCCTCGTCGTCGAGGGTGCCGAAGGTGCTTTTCACGGCTTCTTTCATGTCGCCTTCTACCAGGTTCTGCAATGCTTCGATGCGGCTGTAGCGTGCTGCGGCCTGCTCGTCGTGGCTTTCGGGTGCCGAAAGGATTTCCTGCACGAAGCTCAACGACTCCATCTTGATTTGCAGCGCCTCGGTCTGCTCACGCAATTTGTCTTGCAGTGCAGCTGTCTCTTTCAGGGATTGGCTGAGAGCCGCTTCGCTTTCGCTGTATTTGTCTTTCAGTTCGTGGAGTTCGGTGCTGGCTTTTTTGTTTCTTTTCGATAGCTCGTCGAGCTCATCTTGCGCATCTTCCAGCTCCTCTTCCAGCGATTTGATGGTCTTCTTCTGTTTCTCGGTCTCCTGCAACAATGCCGCCAGCTGGGGCGCTTCGTGGGTTTCAGTCCCCAGTTTCTGCGCCAGTTGCTGTTGCAGGTCCTGGATGCGGCTGCCCATCTCCATCTCCCGTTGTTTGAGCTGATTGGCTGCCTCCTGCTGCTGGCTGTCAAGTTGTTCTAAGGCTTCATTCAGCTTTTGGTTTTCATCTTGCAACCGACCGAGCAACAACTCGTTTTCTTTGACAACGTTCTGGTGTGTGACTGTGTCGAAGGCCAGTTGGTCTTCGGCTTGTTTGGCTTTTTGCTGCGCTTGAAGGGTTTGCTTGCTTTGTCGACGCCATAGCACAAACATGACGACCCCCATGGCGGCCAGGACAGCGATGATGCTGGCCGCGACGATGGTTCCGGTTGTCCATTCCAATTGTGCCATGGTGCGTTGCTATTGCTATTGCTATTGTTCTATCTCGGTCAGGTATTGCTGCAGCTGTGCGACACGCTCCTCAAAGGCTGCGCTCTGCGCATCGTGCTCGTCCTTCATCTGCTCAAGACGTTGCTGCATGTTTTCTACGTTTTCGCTGGCCATCGCCATGAGCGTTTGCTCAACTTGAGAGGTCAGCTCTTCGGCAATGAGGTCCATCTCATCGCGGTAGGAGGGGAGAAGCACGGCTTCCATGTAATCGAATATGGCGCGGCGGCGTTGCGGCTTGGCCAATGCGTTGTCGGTCACCAGACCCACAAGGCTCTCCACCAGACCGCCCTGTCCGCGGCGCAGCCTCGGTGCCGGTGTCGGCTGTGCCTGGGGTTGCACGACAACAAGTTCGCTGCCTCCCGTGGTGCCGGTGGTGGTTGTAGGAGTCGTAGTGACTGCCATATTGCCACCCGTCATGTGGCGAGCGGCACGCATCATGGCGCCGCCGTCGAAGAGGATGTCCGAGGCTGTGTCGGCAGCGTTGATGGCCACCGAGCCGCCTTGCCCTGCGCCGGCAGCGCCGGCGGCGGCCACCACGGCCATCTTTACGCCCATGGCGATGATGCCGTCGTATTCATGCCCTAAGCGGTTGAGGTCCAGATTATAGCCCAGACCGCCAATATGGTATTGCGACAAATCGATCTCGTCGATCAGCTCCATGCCCTGGTCGTCCAACTTTTCGGAACGTGCACGCAGCAGCGACTTGACTTCGCTCTTGAAGTCGTTGAGGATAAGCGCGCTGGTATTGTTGATGGCCGAGAGGGCGGCGGCATTGTAGTCGCCTCCCGAATTGGACATGATGTCCATCAGACGCTCGCCGATGGTCTGCTCAAATTGACGCTGGCTATCTTCTTTGGCGGATTCTATCTCGCTCTTGAGACCTTCGTTCATATGGGCAACCTCTTTCTTGTAGCGCTCCAGTTTCAAACGGTTCTCGGCGATGGCTTGCTCCAGTTTGTCGCCATCGTTGCTTGCAGCCAGCACTTCCTCGATACGTTTGCGCATCGTTGTGGCGGCTTCAGCACAGCGGGCTGTGTCCACCTGTTGCAGTATTTCGCTTTTCTCTTGTTGTATTTTCTCCAGCAGACCATAGAAGGACTGCAGGTTGTCCTTCAATGCCGATACTGCCACGATGTCGCGCACTGCCAGCTCCTGATTGGCGCGAAGATAGGAGATGGCGGCCTCCACCTCGCTGGGCGACTTGGTGTCTGCGCAGGTCAGTATCAGGTATATAGCGCGCTTGGCCATGCTGGCGGTCTTCACGAAGTCCACCAACGATTTGGTCAGCTGCTGGTTGATGTCCATGGTCAGCAAGATGCCGTCGGCTTGGGGCAGAAACTCCATCAGAGCCTGACGATGGCGTATGTCGGGCGACGAGAGGCCTGGCGTGTCGACCAAGACGATGGACGACGGGACGCGCTTGGAGGTGTCGAACAGGGTCACCACCGTTGCGTCGGCCAGTTTCTTGTTGTCCAAGTCAGTGTCGGTGTCCAGCTCTTCGCTGGTGCCGTCGCTATGGAGCACCATGGCGCGCGCCTCGTCGCTGCCGAAGTGCACTTCGTAGATGGTTGACGTGGTGGGGTAGGTGCCTGTCTCCAGCACTTTGCTGTCGGTCATGGCGTTGATGAGCGTCGTCTTGCCGGCGCTGAATTCGCCTACCAGCGGCAGCACCAGTGGGCACTCGGCGTCGTCGCTGTGGCTCAATGCTGTTTCGAAAATGTGGGCGCAATCATCGAAGCCCAGTGCTGTTGCTATCTCCAGATGTCTTTTTATGTCCATGGTTGTCTTTTTTTTGTGTCTTGATGTTAATATTCCCACATATCAAGACTGATATTCAGCAGTTTGCATTCTATTCGTTCCGATTCCATGATGGCGTCGGTTCCGGTCAAGTAGTCGCTGATGGTTCGGTTGAACCGGTTCGATTCCCGCGTGATAAAACTGTCGAACATGCGTGAGCGGAAGATGTAGTTCCATGTGGGCAGATGAGCGATATTGTCTTCAAAATAAGCTTCTTTGCGCGACAATAGGCGCTGCGTCATGGGCGACTGCATCGGTATCCAGAACAACTCGGCAGTGCCGATATAGTCAAGGTCGCCGTCATGCTCTTTATACATCTCTTTCGTCAGGCAGAATCCCAGTATGCGCACATACTGTTCCGTCGTCTGTTTGTCGATGTACCACGCCTCTTTCAGTCTGATTTGCAGAACCTCTTCCGACAGGAACTCCTTGGGTACCAGCACTGTCTTGTACTCGTAGTTCTCATCGTCGTCGATGATTTCCAGTATCAGCGTGTCCGCTTTGGTGTAGCGGTAGACGAAGTCGTCATTATCAATACGCACCTTGAATTCGTCGTCTTCGTAGATGGGCAGCTCTCCGGCCACCACCGCATTCCAGATTACGTAGGCAAAGTTTAGTCGTCCGTCCGACCCCTTTTTCTCGGTGGGGAAATAGAAGAACTGGTTGTATTTCTCCCTGAGATCGATGGTGCGCCAGATGCAATGTTCCCACACCACGTCGCTCTCGCGCACGTAGGGTAGGGGAGCAGACTCTTCCTGATGTATCAGGCTGTGCTCGTAGTATTGCCCCAAGCTTTGTCCCACCAGCTGTGCCCGTAGGCTTCCGGTTAGCAGAAGAGTGGCTATTAGTATATATATTTTCTGTCGCATCAGCACCGTTGACTATACAATAAGAGTTAAGAATCTGCGAAGACCCTTAACTCTTATCTTCTATGATGTTAAATAAAGATCAATACTCCCACATATCCGATTCGATATTCCAAATCTTTTCCTCGATGTTTTGCGATTCGATGATGGCATTCTGGCCAGTCAGGTAGGAGGCGATACTGCGGTTCATGCGGTTCGACTCGCGATACACGAAGCTGTCGAAGTAGCGCTGCACGAAAATATCGTCGTAGCTACGCTGGGCGTTGATGTTGTTCTCATCGTAGGCTTTCACCTTCACAAGCGCGTTGCGCACACGCATGTCGTTCATCGGTACCCAGAACATCTCCACAGGGTCGCAGATGCGGTCACCGTCACGGTCTTTGCAATAGTTGTAGACCAGTGCCAGGCCAACGATGCGGACCTTCTGGCGCGTATCCTGTTTGTCGATGTACCAATATTCCTTGATGCGTGCCGAGAAAACGTCCTCAGGCTTAAACTCGTCAGTGATGATGGTGTCGCGACCTTCCAGCTCGTCACCCCAATCGTCGTATTCGGCGATGTGGATTGTGCGGCTTTGGGTCAACGATTTCCTGAGTTCCTCGTAAGTACGTGGCGTTACCATATCATCGTCCTGGAACACTTCGATGTCACCGTTTTGCAGTGCCTGCATGATGGCGTTGGTCAAGCTGACGCGACCCTGCGTGTTTTTCGAAGGATCGGTGGGGAAATAGAAGAACTGGTTGAACTTCTCTCTGAAGTCGATGGTTCTCCAGATGGCATACTCCCACACCACGTCCGTTTCGCGCAGATAGGCGTAGGGCATGGCCTCTTTGCCTACCGAAAACGATTTGTCGTAGAAGTTGTTGAAATTGTTGTCATCTTCGGCATCTATGATGCTCTGTGCTGACACCGTGTTAAACATGGCGGTCAGGCCGATGATCAATCCTACGCAAAACAATACTTTCTTCATGGTATTTCGATTTTAATGTTTATTTCAGTCTCAGAGTGCAGTCAAGCGAATGCGTCACGCCGTCGGGGGTCTTCACCGTCACGTCGGTGATGTACACCTTTTGGCCACGTTTTGCATTGTTGATGCGGCTAATCATCTCAGGTGTCAGGCGGTTGCCGCTGCCGGTAAGGTCAAGCGCACCCGAACCCTGCACGTTGAAGGTGAACGAGGTGATCTTCAGAGCGGGCAGCTGGAAGTCGAAATCTTCCATGGCGGCACGCAACACGGGGTTAGCTGTAATCTCGGCCTTCATCACCTGGTCGCCACTCTTGTAGTTGCCTATCTTCAGCGTCGGCGTCGGGATTCTCTTCACACGGATCTCTTTCGAGCCCATGTGTTTCGTCTGGCCGTCCACCTTGGCGCTGACATTCAGCGTGACCTTGCCTATCTTGGTGGCGTTGATGATGTAGTTGCCGTCGCCGGCATCCTTGCGGATGGTAGCGTTGCCGCTGGCAATGGTAGGCACCACGTCCTTCGAGGCCACACCAGGCACCGACACCGAAATCGGGTTGTCGATACCGGCATACACCACGTTCATCTTGGTCAGCTCAGCCACGGCAACAGGAGCAGCCACAAAGTAGCTGTCGTCGAAGGGGTATTCCTCTTCTCTACCGTCTTTCATCATGTACACCACACCGTGCACTTTCTTCTCGCCAGGAGCTCCGGCACCGGCAGTGTAAAGAATCGAGCCGTCGGCACCGCTCTTGTATTCCTGACCGTTGATGATGGCGCGGATTTCACGTTTCGAGTCGTAGGCACCCACATTCACACGCAGCTCGTATTTGCCGCCCTGGATGATATAGGTCGACGACGGACGGCAGATGGCCGTCACCTGGTCGAACTTGAAGTCTTCCTTACCAATCATACCAAAGAGCTGCTTCACAGCGTCGTATTCCGAGTTCATCACCTCGGCCTTGAGGCTCGACAGGCATACCATGTCGGCCACGGCGATGGTGCGGTGGAAGTTGTACTCCTCCCACGACACGTTGCGGCCAGCATGCGAACTCCAGAACTCACCTTCCACGTTCATAGCGTAGTTCACTTCCACAGTGTCCTGCGTCAGATTCGTGTCGGCGAAGATGGCGTTGATTTTCTCTTTGTAAGCAATCACGCTATTCTTGATGTCTATGGCTTTACCATTGGCTTTGTCGCCTTTACCATAGAAATAGTTAGTACCCGATTCAGTGTTGTCCTTTTTGCCGATGATGTCCAGACCACCAAGATCCAGAGCGACGCGGGCACTGTCGAGCAGCGGGTTGCCGTTTTTGTCTCTCAGCGGGATGGTACGCTTGACGGCCTTCTTGCCGGAGTGGTCCACCACCACGGCTTTGTTCTGCATATAGCACAGGAAACCACAGCGCGAGTCATCAATAAGGTTCTTCAGCGAGTCGGAATGGGCTTTCACCTGTTGTGCCGCCTCGTAATATTTAATCACTTTGACCGAGTCGTTGTTCAAGGCTTGGTCAAAGAGGTTGTATGCATCTGCAAGCTGCAGCTCGATGTTCTTGTTGGATTCGTTCATGGCGTCACCCACCGTGATGAAGCCGTTAAGAATCTCCACCGATACGTTCAGTGCCAGCAGTGCGGTGTACACAAGGTACATCATTGCAATCATCTTTTGCCTCGGGGTCTCCGGGCAGTTTGTAGCACCCATATTCTAGTGTTTTCTTTTTTTAAACCATTAATTATTTAACTTTCTGTCTTGCACATTACGCCTCCTACTGCACTGTTCTTCAGCCTGTATGGCGCTGTTGCAGGACTTTCCTTGCCGTTCTGCGCTTAGATGCGGGTCTGCATTGCAGCCAGCATATTGCCGTAGACATTGTTAAGCTCGGCGACTTTTCTCGTCAGGGCATCGACCTGCTCGCGATACTTCAGCACGCCTTCTGCCGACTCGGCAAAGTTGGCAACCATCGTCTGCATACGCTCCTGGACCTCTTTCGTGGCCTCGAGCTGCGACGTGGAGTTCTGCATCTGAATCTCGTACATGGCGTTGATGGAAGCCAGGCTCGAAGCCAGACGTTTCATCTCGTCGACATACGACACATCGCCGGAACGCAGCGAGTTGGCGGTCTCCTGATACAGGTTCGACAAGGTTGTAACGGCCTCCGTGGCACCCTTCAGGCTGGCAGCATAGCCCGACGACATCTGAGCATCGTTGTTGATTTTCTCGGTTGTGCTCTGATAAGCCTTCGACAGGTCGTAGGCAGCCTCGGCGGCGACGTCCATATTGTTGACAAATTTGTCCGTAGCGGCTACTGCGGTGGTCATGTTGTTCATCGAGTTTGCAGTATCGGCAAGGTTCTTCATGCCCTGACCTAGACGGTCCACCAGTTCGGGACCTATCTTGGCATCGTTCAGCATCTTGTCAAGCTGTGCCGTCATCGGGTCTTTGCTCAGTGTGGGTTTCTCACCCGTCAGCTCCATCTCGCTGCTGTCACTCTTCATGCCAGCCAGTTCAGGATACACCAAACTCCAATCCCACTCAATGTGCAACGGCTCAAAAGCGGACAGGAAGAATATCAACGACTCAGTACCCATACCAAGGATCAGCATAGGCACGGCACCAGGCCAGTGGTTGATTTTGAACAATGCACCGATGATCACGGCCGATGCGCCCCATCCGTACAACTTACTCATGAAATTCTTGTAGCCTTTACTCCGTACAAGGTTGTCTAATTTACTCATAATTTTGGTTTTTATGTGTTACTTATTTTTTGATATATTTTGTTCTTTTTGCTTTGGGCCTGCGGTGGCGTTGTTACCTTAGTCACCGCAGAGCCTCATGCTATCTTGATGTTTTTCTTCTTTCAGTATATATTATTGTATTATTCAATAATAGTATGGGTGGATGGTCCGTCGCCTTATCTGGCTACGTTGGAAGCCGATTTCAGGTTGTCACCCTTCACACGGCCCAAGTAGGGCTGCACGCAGCGGAAACCGATGTATGACTTGGCGGTGTCTTGGAATTCGAAGGTACGCGTCTGCACCTGGATGAAATATTTCTGATCCTTCCACGAACCACCGCGCACCACTTTCTTCTTCATGGCGGGAGCAGCGTTGTTGTCGGCGTTGTAGTTGTAGTAGGGCGACAAAGCGTTGGCAATCACGTAGGTCGACACATCGTATGCATCCAAGCACCACTCGGCGACGTTGCCGGCCATGTCGTACAGACCGTAGTCGTTGGGAGCATAGTGACCAACCATCAGTGTCTTCACGCCACCATCGTCGTCATAGGCGCCCTTCAGAGGCTCATAGTTGGCCAGGAAGCAGCCGTTCGGGTTGCGCACATAGGGGCCTCCCCACGGATAAGACTCGCCAGCGATACCGCCACGTGCGGCATATTCCCATTCAGCCTCGGTGGGCAGACGGAAGTCGTTCATCTGAGTATAGTCGATGCTTTCAAGATATTGGTTCAGGTAGTTGGAACGCCACACGCAGAAAGCCTTGGCCTGGATCCAGCTGACACCCACCACGGGGTAGTTGTCGTAGGCCGGCGAGGTGAAATACTGGCGGGTGAAATCCTCGTTCATGCTGTAAGTGTAGTCATGCACCCAGCACAGCGTGTCGGGATAGATGTTCACCACCTCGCGATGGATGAGCGAAGAACGGTTGTTCAAGCCCTTGGGACGGTTGGCGAACATCGTGCCGTCGTATTCCGACTTCACCGATGTGGCTTTCTCTTTCTTGGACGACTCGGCGTAGTCAATCCAGTAATATTCATAATTCAGTTTCGCAGGGTCGATGGTGCGACGACGGTAGAAGCGATCCTTCTCGGGCAGATACAGGTCTTCCAGCGCCTCGCGGTATTCCTGGTCGTTCCATCTGATTTTTGCCTTCTTGTTCAGAATGGCAGGGTCGATGGGCTCACCATATTCGTCTTCCTCAATCAGGAAGCCATCGATACCGGCTTCGCCGAGCATGCGGCGTGCCACCGAATCGATAACCCAGTTCACAAACTGGCGATACTCATTGTTCGTGATTTCGGTCTCGTCCATGAAGTACGATCCCACCTGCATGGTGCGCGGCTGCTCGGGAACACCATAGGTGGCGTTCTGCGTGCCAGCGCCCATACTGAAGTTACCTTGGTTGATGAACACCATTCCCTTCAGATCGATGTCTTCAAAGATAGGACGGTTCTGCACACCGACCAGTTCACCCTTGTCTGAGGATTTGCAGCCCCAAAGCAGCAAAGCTCCTGCGAATAAGAAAAACAACTTCTTCATATCATTAATGATTAAATTTCTTTATATTATTTATTCATGTTCGATGATGCTACACTAGTAGTCATTTCTCATCTTTAACGTATAGTTCCGTTTTTTTGTTTCGTTTTGTTCTCTTTTTTCTTTTGTTATGCTCTTACGTGGTATGCACTTTTGCCGCTACAACAGGTAACGGGTGTTTTCGTAAACCGACGGGTTTTTCGGAGGAATGATGATCTTGAAACAGTAGCGCAAGTAGGCTTCCAGCGTACCCTTGCTGAACCCGGCCTTGTAGCCACCGATCTTCGACAGTGTCATATCGTATGATACGCCTATCTTCATCTTGTTCCAGTTGGCGCCGGCCAGCACCTGCACACCATCCTGGAAACGGTAGCCCGCGCCCAGCCAGAACAGGTTCTGGTATTCAAGCAGACAGTCCACATCGATTTGGAATACGGAAAAGTCGGCCGTGCGCACCAATGCCGAGGGACGCAGGCGGAACGACGGGTTGGATGGCAGCACATATTCGTAGCCGCCAGTGAGATAGAGCACACGTGCGTTCTTGTAGTTCAGCACATCGCTGTGTGCCGCCAGTATGTTTTTCAATGACAAACCGAAGTAGTAGGTTCCGGGCACTTGGTAGTAAATACCCGTCGAGGCATCGATGAGCATCTCGTTCTCAACTTCTTGTGCGCCAACCATCGGGTCGCTCGAGTTGTTCACTACCATGTTATAGTCGCCAGGCAGGTCGTCGCTACCCAGCAGCTGGGTGTAGTCCGTTCCGGCACTCATGATGTTGGCCTCGATACCTGCCGCCAGGTTGCCAGGGCCCCAATAGATGCGGAATGCATAGTCCACATCGGCGCGAAGCATAGAGTTGTAGCCGATCTGGTCGGAGAACAGTGTGAAGCCGAGACCGCCATGCAATGCCTTCACGGGCGCGTCGAATGAGAATAGGTAGTCAACAGGTGTTTTGCCCGACTCCTGGTTTGGTGTTGGCGAGTCCAGCTTGAAGCCGATCCACTGGTTACGATAGAGCACCATGGCACACATCGAACCCGAGGCACCAGCATAGGCTGGATTGATTGCCAAGCGGTTGAACATGTACTGAGTAAACATCATCTCCTGCTGTGCATAGCCAACACATGAAAATCCTAATATCAAAAGGCAAATTGATATGTTTTTTTTGATTTTGATTTTCATGTTTTATTAGTAATTATTTATTATAATTTATTTATTTTCAATCTAATTGTTCAATTGTCACACCCCTATGCGAATGGCATAGTGGACAACCAATTGACTTGCAAAGATAGGAAGAATTCCCGATACTAAATAATAAATTTATAAAAAAATGTGAAAAAAAATCGTAATACACTAAGAATCAGTGCGAAGTGAGATTACTTTTTCGATTTCACCATTTTGACCTCCGGAAAGTGGCTTTGCAGCTCCTTTTGCACCTCCTCAGCCCGGCTTTTTGGAGCCTCCAGATGGAGCACCAAGGTGATGTCGCGACGGTCCACATCGCTCCGGTAACCCGTCAGGTCGCGATAGTATAAGGGCAGGTTTTCAGTGGCTTTCTGGGCGGTGTTGCGGCTGGCGTAGTGGCCCAGTTCCAAGTCATAGAGGGGCTCTTTGGCAACACTATGCTCTTCGGCTTTCTCGGCCTTCGGTGTCTGCGTGGACTGGTGTTGGACGTTGCCATTCTTGGTACTGCTGCTTTTTTGCGTCGTTGTGCTCTTGTTTTCAGCGGCTTTTGCGGTGTTGTGGGACTGGATCTGCTCTGCGCGTTCGGGTTGTTTCACGTAGTTCCAGAAGTTGCCGGCTATCAGCACATCTTTCATCTCTTCCTGGTGTTCCCAGTAGGTGTAGTATCGCTCAGGCAGCACCTGCACATGCACCTTTTGTGAGCCAATGCCCAGCTGTTTTGCCGCTTTGCGTGTCATATCCAGCACGTTACTGCGCGGACAGCGGTCGTTGACGCGCACAATGACCTGTTGTCCGGTGTGTATGTTGGTGACAAGTAGCAGGGTGCCGAATTTCAGCGTTTTGTGTGCTGCCGTGTAACGGTTTTGGTTGAACACCTCGCCGCTGCTGGTCTTGCGCCCCACAAAGCGGTCGCTGTAGTAGGTGCCATGCATGGTGTACACTCCAACGGTGTCGTTGTGCGACACTGTCTGCGCCCTGCCGGCCAAGACGGCCAGCAGACAGAGTGTTATGTACATCAGATGCTTCATGGTCAGTATGTTGTGTTGGCTACCACACCACGGCGTCGGCGTGAAACCAGGCCCCGTGTAGCCGCAGTGTCTGTTCGATGATGTCGCGCACGCAGCCTTGTCCGCCCGGGTAAAGTGAAATGTAGTCAGCTATCTCCTTGATTTCCTGCGCGGCATCGGCGGGACAGGCGGCCACACCGCAGTGTCGCATGATTTCGTAGTCGGGTATGTCGTCGCCCATGCAGACCACCTCGTCGGGCTGCAGCTTGTAGGTCGTCAAAAAGCGTTCGTAGGTCTCCATCTTGTTAGCGCAGCCGGTATATATAGCCTTGACACCCAGCGCTTCCATGCGGTTGTCGATACTCTTCGAGGTGGCTCCTGTGATGAGGGCTATGGTGTAGCCCTTCTTCACTGCGTATTGGATGGCGTAGCCGTCTTTGGTGTTGCCGCATCGCACAGTCTCACCGTCGCCATAGGTCCACACGCTGCCGTCGGTCATCACGCCGTCGAAGTCGAACACGAAGGCTTTGATACTGTGCAGCTTGGCTTTGTAGTTGGTACTCATGGTCTTGTTGTGTATCCTGATTAACTTTTTTTCATTTCGTTGGCGTGTTCCAGCACGTGGTCGTATACGCTGCTCCAGCCTTGCCACCCCAGCGTCTCGCAGAGCGTGGGGTTGTGCCACAGCGCCGAGAAGGTGCCTTCCACAGCTTTCACACGTTCCAGCAGGGTCATGTATACCGCTTCGGCCTCTTGCGGAGTCATCTTCTTGTAAAAGAAAAGGGTGGAATCCATGACGGCGAAGGGGTGCACCATCAGCTGTGTCTCGAAATCGCTCTCCAGATCGAAGAAGGGATAGGGGGCACAGGTGCCGGCACGGAAGCCGGGCTCTTCGGCGTAGCCCATGCTGAAGTCATGCTGTATGTTGTTGTACATCAAGTTCTGATATGACTTCGGCAGGTTGAAACGCAGGAAGTGGTAGCGGTTGCGAATGATGGGGCGGTGCAGGATGGTTTCCAGTCGCTCAATCTCCTTGGGCAGCAGCCGCTCGTCGTCGTATGAGGCGTATGAGGCGTGGATACCCATCTGGGCATAGTCGTCGAGATGTTTCAGCAGTTCGCGGAACTCGTTGCAATGGTATGATATGCTCTTGTCGTTCACGTTGTAGTCTGCCATCAGGGGGAAGAATTTCAAGCTGATGGCGGGATAACGCTTGTGTGTCTCGAGGATGCGCTCGAAGGTGTCAAAGGGGTCTTGCTCCTTGTTTCTCAGCACCCTGACACGTTGGCTGAAGGTGCCATGGCCTTGGCGCTGATGTTGGTCTTTCACTGCACCCACCACGCTGCGGAACAGTCCTTTGTGCTTGTAGCAGTAGGCTGCGTCGATGTCGAAGGTGTCCTCGAAGTCGAAGTGCCGTGGAGCGAAGACCGTGTCGGGGTATCGCTGCCTAATGGCGTCGGCCAGCATCAGAGCCCACTGGTCCACCACGGGCTCACAGAGGAAATCGCCATGAAAAGCAGTGCTTTCCGCCGCAATGTAGCGGCCATGGATGTCGGTACGGTGAGGCAGATACTCCTCATAGCGCGACAAGCACCAGAACACCGCCGCCAGCACGTCGAAAGGCAGTGCGCTCTTGGCGTTGTAGGTGGGGAAGATGGCGGCCTGTTCACCGATGCGGAAAGGCTTGGGCTCCTGAGGCTCGATGGTGGTCTGCATCAGCAGTTCGCACGAGCGGATGTACAGGCCGTCGCCTAGCGGTTTGGGGCCGTAGCAAATTTTTGCCCTGTCTTGATTTTCAAAGAATTCGCTGTTGGTGGTGATTTCGTATTCGGCGCGCAGCAAGTGGTTGAATATCACGTTTAGGGTGTATCCAATCCGGTTTGTCAGCCGTGGTACGTATATCAACAACATATTCTTTCTTTTGACACTTTTGAAGCGGCAAAGATACAAAAAAAAATAATAATGAAATAAAATATTTGTTTTTTAATAACTTATAACAGTTCGGGCCCTCGCAGAGAGGAGCGGAAAATGGGAATTTGTCTTGCTGTCGGGAAGCTCGTCCAGCTAGCAGGCCAAGGTGGCGCTGTCCTGAGCCACCTTCAGGGTATAGTGGCCACCGAGAACCACGGCGTGGTTGTCGGTGCCGATGTGTCCTATCGGAGCTCCGAAGGCTACAGGGTAGCCGTATTCCGCCACGGCATCGCGCACTATCTGTTCGGCGTCGCGGCCAAAGGGAATGGCGTTGTCGTGCATGTCGTTCAATGCGCCGACTATCAGTCCTTTGAGACCGCTGAGTTTGCCGGCACGCTTCAGCGCCATCATCATGCGGTCGATGTGATAGAGATACTCGTCGAGGTCTTCGATGAGCAATATTTTCCCGCTGGTGTCGATGTCCGACGGCGAGGCCAGCAAACTGTATAGTATCGACAGGTTGCCGCCCACCACGGTGCCGTTGGCTTCGCCCGTGCGGTTGGTGGCGGCGGTGCGGTTGTCAAAAGAGTAAGATGCTGAACCGTCGAAGAGTAGCTGATGCATCGTGTCGATGGATGCATAGTGTGCGGAGAGTGCGTCGGCAGGTATGTTGAGGGGCATGGTGGCGTGGAGCGATGCGATGCCGATGCGTGCGGCCAGATGGCTGTGGAGCACCGTCACGTCGCTATAACCCACTATCCATTTGGGGTTGGCAGCGAAACGGCTGAAATCCAGCGCATCAACGATGCGTACCGTGCCGTAGCCTCCACGGCAGCATACGATGGCGCACACTGCCTCGTTGTCCAGCAACTGCTGCAGCAGGTCGCGGCGATGTTCGTCGCTGCCGGCCATCTGGTTGTCGGCGGCAAAAAGTCCTTCGGGTACCAGCACGCGCAGCCCCCAGCTCTCCAGCAGCGCCACGGCGGCTTGCACCTCTTCGGGGGCCACCTTGCGTGCCGTGGCGGCAAGGGCCACCAAGTCGCCTTTTTTCAGTAATGGAGGTCTCATTTTGTTCCTTTTTCCTTTCATAACGTGGCAAAAGGGGAATTATTGTGTCCTTCCGCAAAACGTTGTCAGCTAGTCTGCTAACGTTCTTCTGTTGTCGTCATTGCAAAAATAATTTCCTGCAGGGGCTGCCGTTTCAAAAAATCTTTGTATATTTGCACTCTTAAAAAGACTATTGTAATAACAATATTATAAATCCATAAAACACAACGCAAAAAGTATGACAATCCGTGAAATTATAACGCTCCTCGATGGCCAGCTGTGCCTCGGCGAGCAACGCCTCGATGAGGAGGTGGAGAAGGCCTTCGCGTCCGATTTGATGAGCGATGTGCTTACTTTGCACGAAACGCCGATGCTCATCACTGGCCTCTGCAATGTGCAGACCATTCGTACCTGCGACATGGCTACGCTCGACATCATCGTCGTGGTGCGCGGCAAGGTGGTGACCGACGACATGATTGAGCTTGCTGAGGAGAACGACATGGTGATTATCAGTACCAAATACTCCATGTTCAAGACTTGTGGACTGCTGTGGGACGCCGGCCTCAAGCCCATCTTCTAACCGTTACCCTTTCATCAACAAGTAAACAATAACATTATGCATCAAGAATATACAATCATCGAGGGCGACTTCGTCAACGCTGGCAAGGCTTCCAGTTCGGTGAAAAAGACCCTCAAGCAGCTCAACGTCTCGCCGCAGATCATCAAGCGGGTCGTCGTGGCACTCTACGAAGCCGAGGTCAACGCCATCGCCCACGCCTACGGCGGCAAGGTGTTGGTGGATATCGACAGCGACAAAATCAATATGGTGGTGGCCGACAAAGGTCCAGGCATCCCCGACATTGCCTTGGCCATGCAGGAAGGCTATTCCACGGCACGCCCCGAGGTGCGCGACATGGGCTTCGGCGCCGGCATGGGGTTGCCCAACATGCAGAAGAATGTCGACAAGCTCAACGTCACCTCCGAGGTCGGCGTAGGCACCACGGTGGAGATGATGGTCAACTTCGCCTAACAGCTGCCCCTCACTTTTTGTATCAACAATAATATCAAAGAGAAATGTTTGTTCACGCACTCGAAATAGAAGAATCTTCATGCATAGGTTGCTCGCGCTGCATGAAGATATGCCCCACCGAGGCTATACGCATACGCCACGGCGTGGCATCCATTCAGGAACACCGCTGCATTGACTGCGGCAAGTGCCACGAGGCCTGTCCTGTCAATGCCATCTATGTCAAGGAAGATGACTTTCACGACATCCACGCCTACCCCCATTCGGTGGCGCTCATCCCTGCCGTTTTCCTGGGCCAGTTCCCCGACGAAATCAGCGTGACACGCATCTATTCCGCCCTCAAGGACCTCGGCTTCCGCCATGTCTTCGAGGTGGAGACTACCGCCGGCATCTTTGCCGACGCCAAAAACCAATACGCCCGCGAGCACCCCGACATCCGTCCCCTCATCTCCAGCTTCTGTCCCGCCATTGTGCGCCTCATACAGATACGCTATCCCTCTCTTGTGGAGAATATTATCCCTGTGAAGACTCCGCTCGACCTCTCGGCCATGTATATCATCGAGGAGATGAAGAACCGTGGCGTGCCACGCGAGGAAATTGGCGTTTTCTATGTCACACCATGCGCCGCCAAGATCGCCGCTGTCAAGGCTCCTGTGGGCGAAAAACGTTCCATCATCGACGGCGTCATCAACATGGACTCGCTCTACAACCGTGTCTACAAGAAAATCAAGGAACAAGGCAAGAACTACGTGCTGAAACAAGGGCAGACCATCCGTCTCTCCAGCGACGCCATCCTCTCCACCCTCACCAATGGCGAGCGTCGCCTCTGTCTGGCCAAACGCAGCTATGCCATCGACGGCATCCAGAACGTCATGGATTTCCTCGACAAGCTGGAGAACGACGAGGTGGAAGGTGTGGAGTTCCTCGAGTTGCGTGCCTGCGACCAGGGCTGCGCCGGTGCCTTGTTGAGCTACGACAACCGTTTCCTCTGTGGCGAGCGCATGTATGGACGTGCCCGCAAAGCCGCCGAGCGTGAGCGCAATGGCGAGGTGCCGCGCGATCGCGAGGTGGACCGCTACCGCGATTATCTGCTTGACAATGCCTTCGTCGATGCCGTGCAGCCGCGTTCCATGCTAGTGCTCGACAAAGACCGTACCAAGGCGTTCCAGAAGATGGAGCGTATCAATAAACTCAAGAATTTCCTGCCCCAGATTGACTGTGGCCTATGTGGCGCGCCGACATGCGAAAGCTTCGCCGGCGATGTGGTCATCAATCGCGTCGGCCTGTCGGGTTGCATCTTCTACCAGCGCTGGCTGGAGCGCAAGAACGACATCACGCGCCAAGAGTGTCTCGCCGCCATGAATGCCGTGTGGGGCAGCGACCGCATGGGTGTGCCTCCCGACAAGGAGTAATAAGAATGTATACTATCAGAGCTTTTTTGCTCCGTCGCCGATGGTGACGGGGATGATTTGGCATTGGCGTCCGAAGCGGTTTTCGTAGGCTTTGGCGGTGTCGGTCAGAAAGGCCTCTTTTTGGCTGTCGGCCACCAAGATGATGGCACAACCACCGAAGCCGCCACCCATGAGACGTGCGCCGGTCACCAAGTGTTGGTGCGCCTTGTCGACGAGAAAATCAATTTCTTCGCAGCTCACCTCGTAGTCGTTGCGCAGTCCAAGGTGTGTTCCATACATCTGCTGGCCTACAGTGGTGTAGTCGCCCTGCTCCAGTGCGTCGCAGACGGCCAGCACACGCTCTTTCTCGCCCAGCACATAGCGTGCACGACGATAGTCTTCGTCGCTCAGCTGGTCACGTACTGCTTCCAGTTGTTGCCAGCTGCAGTCGCGCAAGGTCTCAACGCCCACCAGCGTTGCCACGTGCTCGCAGCTGTTTCGGCGGTCGTTGTAGGGCGAGCCCACCAACTCGTGCTTCACGCAGCTGTTGATGAGCACAAGGCTGTAACCGTTTGGCTTCCATGGGTAATATGCAAACTCTCCGCTGCGGCAGTCCAGCCGCATCAGTTGTCCGGCGCGGCCGTGCATGGAAGCGAACTGATCCATGATACCGCATTTTACTCCCACATAGTTGTGCTCGGTGGCCTGTCCCACGCGTGCCAGGGTCATCTTGTCGATACGGCCATCGGCAAAGAGTGTGTTCAGTGCTGTGGCCACGCAGCTTTCCAGCGCCGCCGACGAGCTCATGCCAGCACCCAGCGGAATGTCGCCGCCATAGACGATGTCGAAACCCTCCACGGCGACACCTAGTTTCATAATTTCGCGCACCACGCCAAAGAGATAGCGCAGATGCACACTCTCGGGCCCGCGCTCGTCGTCAATGTTGAAGGTGTCGTCGATGCCGAGGTCGAGGGCGACGGCGTGTACGGTGCGGCTGCCGTTGGGACGCACTGCAGCGGTGATGGACTGGCTGACGGCACCCGGGAAGACGAAGCCGCCGTTGTAGTCGGTGTGCTCGCCGATAAGGTTGATGCGCCCAGGGGCGTTGAAGAGGGTGGATTCGCCGTCAAAACGGTCGGCGAAAGCGTTACGGATGAGCTGAAGGTCTATCATATGGTGCTGAATTTGAATGTTGTCGTGCTGTTGAATTCTTCGCCTGCATGTAGCAAACCTGGCGACTCGGGCCAGTGGCGGTTGGGCGAGTCGGGATAATTCTGCGTCTCTAGACACACGGCGCTCTGTCGCGGATAGCTCACGCCCTCCTTGCCCATCACGCCGTCGAGGAAGTTGCCGGTGTAGAGCTGCAGCCCTGGCTGGGAGGTGTGTAGCTCCATGACGATACCCGAGGCAGGACTCTCCAATCGTGCGCAGGGACGCGATAGGTCGCCGCGTGTGTTGAGCACATAGTTGTGGTCGTAGCCGTGGCCGATGTGCAGCTGTTCGAAGTCTGCACCAATCTCTTTTCCAATGGCTTTTGCGTTTCGGAAATCCATCGGTGTGCCCGTCACCGCAGCATGTTCGGCCAGCGGTATGGCAGTGTTGTCGGTGGGCGTGTAGCGGTCGGCATCGATGGTCAGCAGGTGGTCGAGGATGAGGCTGCAGCAGCCGTCGTCGGCGGGACTCATCTGCGTGCCGTCGAGGTTGAAATAGCTGTGGTTCGTCACGTTGAACGGCGTCGTGGCATCGCTTGTGGCATGATAGTCAATGCGCAGCGCGCCGTTGTCCGTCAGCGTGTAGCGCACCGTGAGGGTCACCGTGCCCGGAAATGCATTGTCGCCGTCTGGACTTATGAGTCTCAATGTCAGACTATTGCTTTGATGCTCCAAGAGGTCGAACACCTGATACTGCCATCCGTTGGGACCGCCGTGCAGACAGTTGGGGCCGTTATTCACGGGCAGTTGGAACTGTTTGCCGTCCAGCGTGAAGCGTCCTCCGGCGATGCGGTTGGCGTAGCGCCCGATGACTGCCCCGAAGTCGGAAGCGTGGTTTTCAGGAAGGTAGTCGGCCAGCGTGTGGAAGCCTTGCACCACGTCGCGCAGAGTGCTGTTGCGGTCGGCCACGCGTAGCGTCACAATGCGGGCGCCGAAGTTGGTGACGACGGCATCCATGCCATTGGCACCTGTCAGTCGGAAGGCCTTGATGGCTTTGCCTTTGTAGTGGAGGTCATTGTTCATGGGACGTCTGTTTTGTTGTTTCTGTCTCTTCTTCTTTGGGCAGCACCACGAATTGGCCGTGGGTTTGGAAATGCTCGATGAGTTCCTTGTAGAACTTGTGGTGCGAGAGGGTCTCGGCGTTGCCTATAACAATCAGCTTCATGCGGGCGCGCGTCATGGCCACATTCATGCGGCGCAGGTCGCTGAGAAATCCGATGGCGCCACTGTCGTTGTCGCGCACCATGCTGAGGATGATGACGTCGTGCTCGCGGCCTTGGAAACCGTCGACGCTGCCCACGCTGATTTGTGGCCGCAGCCGCTTGAAGAAGCGTTGCATCTTCAGCAGCCGTCGTATGAGGCGCACCTGGGCACGGTAGGGCGAGATGATGCCGAAATCGATGCGGTCGCTCAGCACACGGTCGGCGCCTATCATCTCGATATAGTCACGCAGCAGATGCACCGTAAGACGCGCCTCGGCGGTGTTCATCTTGCTCTGTGTGCGACTTTGTCGTTCGGGAGAGTCTTGCAGCGAGGTGTCGAACCATGTCAGCGGCGTGTCGAGGGGCGATACAAGACGGTCGGCGACCTCGGGGGCAGCCTCCAGCCGTCCATGATAGAACCAGCGTGAAGGAAACGCCATGATGTCACGGTGCATACGATACTGGATGTTGAGCATGGTGACGCTCTGGGGATGGTATTGCGCCACGCGCTGCATCAGCGTCACCGCCAGCCCGCCACGTGCCGCATCCATGCTGTGGATAGTGGGTGGCAGCTGTTTGTGGTCGCCGCCCAGCACTATGCGGTCGGCATGAAGCACGGCGGTCCAGCAGGCAGGTTCGAGCGATTGTGCCGCCTCGTCGATGAAGAGGGTGCCGAAATGGCGTCGTTCCAGCAGGCGGAAACCGGCACCTGTCAATGTGCAGCTCACCACACGGGCCTGTTCGAACAGGTCGGCATTGATTTTCACCTCAAGCTCCGTCATGCGTTTGTGTAGTTTGCGCAGTTGTTCGCCGCCCACGGCGTTGCCTTTCTCGTTGCGGGCGTTGAGGGTTTGGCGTATGCTCCACAGCTCGTGGAAGTCGGGATGCGCAGCGTAGCGGCGTTCGTAGCTGCATTCCAGCATCTCGTCGCTCATGCGCAGCGGGTTGCCGATGCGCAGCACGTGCACGCTGCGACGCATCAGTTGTTCGCATATCCAGTCCACCGCCGCGTTGCTCGGAGCGCAGACCAGCACCTGTGTCTCGCGTTGCAGTGTCTCGATGATTGCCTCCACCAGCGTCGTCGTCTTGCCGGTGCCTGGAGGACCGTGGACGATGGCTACGTCCTGCGATTCCACGATGCACTGTATAGCCTTGTTCTGCTGTGCGTTGAGCCATGGGAACGACACGGGCGGCAGCCGCCGGAAACGCGGTTGCTGCCATCCGGTCAGCGTGTCGCGTAGCCGTACAAAGCGCTCGTCGGTAGAGCGCATGGCGGCGCGCAGCGACTCCTGCATGATGTTGTAGGTGGTGCTCTCCACGCAGGTGTGGATGCCCAAGAATGTGTGCTTGTTGTGGTCGACGATGAAATTGAGCGCGTTGAGGCCTGGCACGACGATGTGCAGCAGCCCGTCGCCGATGCGGTCCACCATGCAGGGGTGCTGCAGGTCCACCACCGCCTCGCCATCGGCCGAAAGGTAGAAGAATGCCACTGGCTTGCCGGGCTCGAAGTCGTTCTCCGTGGCGTCGGGGTCGGTGTCGAAGCTGACGGGCAAGACCAACTGCCCCAATGCGTTGTGCGACGAATGTCCAAGCCGTACCGGATAGTGACAGAAACTGTCGCACGAACCGCTGTGCACGCTGTCGGCGGTCAGCGCCTTGCGTTGCGCCTCGGCTTCACATTCCTGCTCCTTCTTCAGCAGCTCCGCCAGACGGCTCAGGTGGGCTATGGCATTCGTCTTCTCCATACCACCTTTTAACGCAGAAACAGAATCTGTAGTACTTTGGAAGAAAGAAAAAACGGAACACTATTGGCAGTCAGTCTCTATAGTCTTAAAAGACAGGATGTTAGGGCTTCGCGGCAACATTTATTTTCCGGTGAACTTGTGGGAATGGTGGAATGTTGGTATTTTTGCATCGCGTTTGGATATCGGCGCAAGTGCGCAAGAGTCTGGACGATAGTTGTTTGAAACAAAACCGTTGTAGTGGTTCCGCCCTGTAATGGGGTGGACTAAGAGGGAATCTCGTGCAAATCGAGAGCTGTCGCGCAACTGTGAGTCACGAACAAGCAGCCGGCACGATGCCATTGGGCCCTACAGGACCTGAGAAGGCGTCGGCTGCCATGGACCAGCCAGGAGACCTGCCACCACAACTTGCTTGGCAATGCTTTCGCGTCCAAAGGCTGTTGTCGACGGTTGCTTTCGGAGAGATACCCCCGAGAAACCGAAAACTTTTCCTTCATGTGTGTCCACAGTTAGGCAAGGCATTGTCGCCCTGATGATGTTATTGTTTAATAATTGATTGATATACAATGAACTGGAAAGAAGATTACAAGAGAAAAGTGTCCAAGGCCACAGAGGCTATCAAGGACATTCGCGACGGACAATGTGTCGTTATGGGGCACGCCGCCGCCGCACCACGCCTTATCCAGCAGACGCTGGCCGACCATTGCGAAGACTATAACGATGTGTTGATTTTCCACATGACGACCTTGGGCGACAACCCGTGCTACAAACCTCGCTGCTATGGCCATTTCCGTCATGTGAGCAATTTCCTCTCTGCCAATTCGCGTGACGTTGTGGAACATCGCGAAGGCGATTTCTTCCCCGCCTATTTCAAGGATGTGCCCTCCATGATTGGTGGCGATATTCCTTGCGATGTCGCTGTGTTCCAGACTACTCCGCCCAACGAGGAGGGCTACTGCTCATTGGGCGTCAGCTGCGACTACGCCAAAGCGGCCATCTGTGCTGCCAAGACTGTGATTATCGAGACCAACGAGCTGATGCCTTTAACCTATGGAGACACCATGATACACGTGTCGCAGATGGATCATATCATACCCTGTGCCTATCGCCTTCAGGAGCTGCATCTGCCTGAGCCTGGCGAAGTGGAGCTGGCCATAGGACGGCATTGCGCATCGCTGGTGGCCGACGGCTCCACGCTGCAGCTCGGCATCGGCGCCATCCCTGACGCCGTGCTGCTGTCGCTCACCGACAAGAACGACCTGGGCATCCATAGTGAGATGTTTTCCAACGGCGTGATGGATCTGATGAAAAGAGGTGTCGTCAATGGCCGCCGCAAGACTCTTCACCGAGGGAAGGCCGTGGTTACTTTCATCATGGGAACCAGCGAGTTGTACGACTTTGTGGACAACAACCCCGATGTGGAGTTCTATCCGGTGGACTATGTCAACAGCCCCCTGGTCATTGCCAAAAACGAGCGCATGATTTCCATCAACTCCTGTCTTGAAGTCGATCTGCAGGGCCAGGTGGCCAGCGAAACCATCGGCATGCGGCAGTATAGCGGCATCGGTGGCCAGGTGGACTTCATACGTGGCGCCTCGCTCGCCCGGGAGGGCAAGGCCATCATTGCCATGCCCAGTACTGCCGCCGGCGGCACCATATCGCGCATCAAGCCATTCCTCGCAGAGGGCGCTGCCGTCAGCACTACGCGCAACGACGTGGACTATATTGTGACAGAGTATGGTGTGGCCCGCCTCAAAGGCCGCACACTCCAACATCGTGCCGAAGACCTCATCAATATCGCCCATCCCGACTTCCGCCCCATGCTCATCGAGGAGTATGAGCGCCGTTTTCAGTGCCAATGGAATAAATAGAGGAGTATGATGCACACAGTCAATTTTGTTGAGATATTCAGCGCATTTCTTGTCATGTTTGCCATCATCGACATCACGGGCTCCTTGCCGATATTCCTGTCGATGCGCAGCCAGAACAAGGCCATCAAGCCGTTGCAGGCCACCCTTGTGGCGCTGGCTCTGTTCGTTGTGTTTTTCTATGTGGGCGACGCCGTGCTGAGGCTGTTCGGCATCGATGCACCGTCGTTTGCCGTTGCCGGTGCAGCAGTGCTGTTCATCCTCTCGTTGGAGATGATCACAGGCCACGAATTCATCAAGAATGAGGCCTCGTCGATGGGGGCAAGTATTGTCCCTGTCGCTTTTCCGTTAATAGCCGGGCCAGGAGCCATCACTGCGCTTATCTCGCTACGTGCCGAGTATGCCGACATCAACATCATGATCGGACTTCTGCTGAATATTGTTATCGACTATTTGGTTATCAAGCATTTGGACCGCCTGAACCGGTGGCTGGGATCCGACGTGATTTATGTTTTCCGTAAGTTCTTCGGAGTAGTGCTGTTGGCCATTGCCGTGAAGCTTTTAGCAGGCAATATTTCTATTGTCTTTTCGGGTCAGTAAGTGTCGCAATCGGGGTTTGAAAAAATATTTTTACAAAATGTTTGCATATATATAAAAAATGCGTATCTTTGCACTTTGTTGAGAAATGCGATAATTGTTGCAAAACATTATAAATAAAGTAAATAAATATTAATCCACAAACTAAAAGAGTTTACACATGACAAAAGTTAAATCACTGGCAGACCTCAAAGCCATGAGAGAAAAGCTTCAGTCGAATCTGGATGTTCGTGAGAAAGCCGAGCATCCCGAGTCGCTTGTGCAAATCAAAGTAGCTATGGCCACCTGCGGTATCGCCGCTGGTGCCAAGAAAGTTATGGAACACATGATGCAGAAGGCCGACGAGCTCGGCATTCCCGCTGTCTTCACGCAGACTGGCTGCATGGGCTATTGCCACGCTGAGCCCACCCTCGAGGTGCGCGTTCCTGGCAAGGACCCCATCGTCTTCGGTCACGTTGACAACGACCGCGCCGACGAAATCCTCACCAAGTATGTCCAGAACGGCGAACTGGTTGAGGGCATCATCCCTGTTAATTACGAAGTTATCGACAAGTAAAGCAGGAGGTTGAGTATGGCAAAGTATAAAATGCATATCCTTATCTGTGGCGGTACCGGATGCAAATCGTCCAACAGCCTCGATATTATCGAACAGTTCCATCAGATCCTCGCCGAGAAAAACCTCCAGGACGAGGTGCAGGTCATCAAGACCGGTTGCTTCGGCTTCTGCGAGCGCGGACCTATCGTGAAAATCATGCCCGACAACACCTTCTACACCCAGGTGAAGCCCGAAGATGCACGCCGCATCGTCGAGGAGCACATCATCAAGGGTCGTAAGGTGCCCGATCTGCTTTACACCGACCCCGAGAACGAACAGCACGTCTCCGACTCGAAGCACATGAACTTCTACAAGAAACAGCTGCGTATCGCTTTGCGCAACTGCGGTTTTGTGGATCCCGAGAACATCGAGGAGTGCATCTCTCGCGGAGGTTACGAAGGCCTTGGCAAGTGCCTCAGCGAGATGACCCCCGAGCAGGTCATCGCCGAGGTTAAAGCCTCCGGTCTGCGTGGCCGCGGCGGCGCCGGTTTCCCCACGGGCTTGAAGTGGGAGCTCTGCGCCAAGAACAAGGCTGACCAGAAATATGTCATCTGCAACGCTGACGAGGGCGACCCCGGTGCTTTCATGGACCGTTCCATCCTCGAGGGTGACCCCCACAGCATCATTGAAGCTATGGCCATCTGCGGCTACTCCATCGGCGCCACCAAGGGTTTGGTGTACATCCGTGCTGAGTATCCTCTGGCTATCGACCGTCTGAAAATCGCCATCTCGCAGGCTCGCGAATACGGCCTGCTGGGTACCGACATCCTCGGCAGCGGCTTCGATTTTGACATCGAGCTGCGTTACGGTGCCGGTGCTTTCGTATGCGGTGAGGAGACGGCTCTTATCCACTCCATGGAAGGCCAGCGTGGTGAGCCTACGCTGAAACCTCCGTTCCCCGCTGTCAGCGGCTACATGGGCAAGCCCTCCAACGTGAACAACGTCGAGACCTTCGCCAACGTTCCCGTGGTCATCACCAAGGGCGCCGAGTGGTTCAACAAGATCGGTACCGAGAAATCGAAAGGTACCAAGGTGTTCGCTCTGGCCGGCCAGATCAACAATGTGGGTCTGATCGAGGTCCCCATGGGTATCACCCTGCGCGAGATTATCTACGAAATCGGTGGCGGTATCAAGAACGGCCGTCAGTTCAAGGCTGTGCAGACCGGCGGTCCTTCCGGCGGATGCCTCACGGCCAAGCACCTCGACACGGCTATCGACTACGACAGCCTCGTGGCTGCCGGCTCTATGATGGGTTCGGGCGGTATGGTCGTCATGGACGAGACCAGCTGTATGCCCGCCATCGCCAAGTTCTACCTCGAGTTCACCTGCGAGGAGAGCTGCGGCAAGTGCACCCCCTGCCGTGTGGGTAACAAACGTCTGTGCGAGATTCTTGAGAAGATCACCGACGGTCGCGGTACGATGGAAGACCTCACCGAGCTGCGTAACCTCGGCAATGTCATCAAGGACACCGCTCTCTGTGGCCTGGGCCAGACCTCGCCGAACCCCGTGCTTTCGACCCTCGACAATTTCTGGGATGAGTATGTGGAGCACGTGGTCGACAAGAAATGCCGCGCCGGCGTCTGCAAGAAACTTATGAATTATGTTATTGATCCCGAGAAGTGTATCGGCTGCGGCAAGTGCCAGAAGGGCTGCCCCGCTGAGTGCATCGTGCGTACCGACTACATCGCTCCTGGTCACAAGTTGGCTTCCATGCGCATCACGACAGAGAAGTGTCTGAAGTGCGGCGCTTGCATGGGCAACTGTAAGTTTGGTGCTATTTCCGTAAAATAAACCGAAACACTGTCGCCCGCCGCTGTGCCATTAATATTGAATACAATATAATATGTGCCGCCAGGGCGGCGATGCAAACCGAAATGTAAAACATAAGTTAAAAAGGAATTAAAATGATTAATCTCACAATAGATAACAAGCCGGTCCAGGTTCCCGAAGGCACCACTATTCTGAAAGCTGCCCGCCAGATCGGTATCGATATTCCCACGTTGTGCTACTTCGAGCTCGATGGGATGAAGTTTGAAAACAAACCCGGCGGATGCCGTGTTTGCGTTGTCGAAGTAAAAGGCCGCCGCAATTTGGCTCCCGCCTGCGCCACGGACTGCATGGAAGGCATGGAAGTGCTGACCCACAGCGCCCGCGTCATCAACGCCCGTAAAACTGTCGTCGAGCTGCTGCTCAGCGACCACCCCAACGATTGCCTCCAGTGCGAGAAGAACGGCGACTGCGAGCTGCAGAGCCTGACCAAACGCCTGGGCATCAAGGAAATCCCCTTCAAGGGCGAGATGTCGACCTACAAGAAGGACACGACCCTCAGCGTGTACCGCGACATGGACAAGTGCGTCATGTGCCGCCGCTGCGAGTCGATGTGCAACAAGTTCCAGAGCGTTGGCGCCCTGAGCGGTGTGAACCGTGGCTTCCAGGCCGTTGTGTCTCCCGCTTTCGACCAGCCGCTGGGCGACAGCAGCTGCGTCAACTGCGGCCAGTGCGTGCAGGTGTGCCCCGTGGGTGCTCTGACGCTGGTTGACAACATCAGCGATGTGATGAAGGCTATCGCCGACCCGACCAAGAAGGTCGTCGTGCAGACCGCCCCCGCTGTCCGCGTGGCCCTTGGTGAGGAATTCGGCATGAAACCCGGCGAGATCGTCACGGGTAAGATGGCTGCCGCTCTGCGTCGCCTCGGTTTCGACCATGTGTACGACACCGACTGGAGCGCCGACCTCACCATCATGGAGGAAGGCACCGAGCTGCTCGGCCGTCTGCAGAAGGCCCTGAAGGGCGAAGAGGTGAAACTGCCTATGTTCACCAGCTGCTGCCCCGCATGGGTTGCCTTCTACGAGAAGAACTTCCCCGATCTGCTGGAGTATCCTTCGTCCGCCAAGTCGCCGCAGGGTATGTTCGGCGCCGTCGCCAAGAACTACCTGGCTCCGAAGCTGGGTGTGAAACGCGAAGACCTCATCGTCGTCTCGATCATGCCTTGCTTGGCCAAGAAGAGCGAGCTGGCTCGCGAGCAACTCAGCGTCAACGGCAACCGCGATGTTGACTTCTCGCTGTCGACCCGCGAATTGGCTCACATGATCCGTCAGTGCAACCTCAACCTCAACGATATGCCCGAAGAGGACTTCGACAGCCCGCTCGGCGAGTCGACGGGTGCTGGCGTTATCTTCGGCGCCACCGGTGGTGTGATGGAGGCTGCTCTCCGTACCGCTTATGAGGTGCATACCGGCAAGAAACTGCCTCGCATCGATTTCGAAGAGACCCGCGGTTTCGAGGGTATCAAGGAAGCTACCATCGATTTCGACGGCTTCCCGCTGAAGATTGCTGTGGCTTACAGCCTGAAAAATGCCCGCATCCTGATGAACCAGGTGCGCGAAGGCAACCCCAACGGCTACCACTTCATCGAGGTGATGGCTTGCCCCGGCGGTTGCATCGGCGGCGCTGGTCAGCCCTATCACCATGGCGACAGCAACATCATCCGCAAGCGTATGGAAGCCATCTACCGCGAGGATGTTGGCAAGCCTATCCGCAAGAGCCACGAGAACAAAGAGGTACAGGCCATCTACAAAGAGTACTACGGCGAGCCTTGCGGCCACCTGAGCCACGAGCAGCTGCATACCACCTATACCGACCAAAGCGACAAATTGGAGGCAACGAAGTAAATAATCAGTGATGAGTGGCCGGTGACCGGTGAGATGAACGTGTTTGTTTCACAGGTCACAGGCCATGGGTCACAAAAAACATAATGAATTATGGCTAACATCAAGTTATCTGAAGATAAAATCAAAGTTATTAAGGACATTGCAAAGTCCTTTGGTAACAAGCCCGGTGAGGTCATCAATGTGCTTCACCAAGTGCAGGGCAAGTTTGGCTATCTGCCCGCCGAGGTTCAGGAAGTTGTGGCTCACGAGCTGAATATTCCTGTATCGCGCGTTTATGGCATCGTGTCGTTCTATTCCTTCTTCACCATGGAGCCCAAGGGCGAGCACCCCATTGACATCTGTCTGGGTACGGCTTGCTATGTGCGTGGTGCCGAGAAGGTCCTCGACGCTTTCCAGCGCGAGTTGAACGTGCAGGTTGGCAAGTGCACCCCCGACGGCAAGTTCTCGCTGAACACGCTGCGTTGCGTCGGCGCTTGCGGTCTGGCCCCCGTTGCCATGATTGGCGACAAGGTCTACGGCCGTCTGACCCCCGACCAGGTGCCCGGCATCCTTGCTGAGTACAAGTAATCATCTATCTGATTATACAATGACAGAGGACGGCGCGAGCCGTCCTCTGTTTTTTTCAATACAATTATATCAACCTAACAGCGCCTCAATAGGCACAGTACTATCCATCAAGCCTACTCTTGTGTCGGAAGCGTGGCGGTTCACGCCGGTGTATGCCAATGAGGCATCCTCGTAGCGGCGGAATTTCAGGATGGCGTCGTTCATCTGGGCACGGTTGAATACCCCGATGTGCAGCAGTAGGTCGAAGTCGTCGATGGTGAGGCCGGTGACACGTTCGAATAACGAAGGTTCCAACTTGCGGATAACATCCTCTAGGCTTTCCTCGCGGTAGTCGGTGAGGTACATGAAGATGGGAATGCGCGTGGCGAATTTCATCAGCTTCTCCTGTACCTCGCGCCGCTTGGAGCGGTATTCCTTCTCCTCTGCCGTCAGTTCCTTCTTTTTCTTAGGGTTGTCGCCCGCTTCGCGTTTCAGCTTCTTTATCCGCTCGGCGCGATTGACGATATTTTCGATGATGTCGCTACCTAAGGCGCGGAAGCCTTCAATCTTCATGATAGTGGCCAGCGCCTCGGGGTTGTCAAGCACCCGCTGCAATGTGGCGTTGTCGACGTTCACCAGCTGGGCACTGTTCCAGCGTCGTGCCAGCAAGGTACCACTGGTGCCGTTGTCCACAAAGTCAAGTATCTCGGTGGCATCCACCCGCTTCATCGAGCTGCCGTCGAACTGCAATATTGGCAGGAAATTGATGAAGTCATTCACCTTGTCGGTAATACGGCGGTTGCTGTCGACGTCTAACTGGTTGGCGTAGGTCACCACCTCGCGTAGGGCACGGTTGGGGGCGAAGTCGAACACATAGCAGGTGGGCTTCAGGATGGTCTTCTTCGTGGGGTCGTCCTTGTCGGTGGTCGTCCAGGGGCTCTGCACGCGGAAGGCCGTCTGGAAATAGGTCTCGGGCGAAGAGCAGTTCCTCAGCATCAGCAGTCCACCCAAAGGACGCAAGGTGACGCCTGTGGTCAGCTTGCCACAGGTTAGCGTGATGGTGCGTGTCGTCAACGGGTTGTCGCCCATGGCATCGCGCACAGGCCCGAGTGCGTCCACGCCGATGCCGGCCTTCGTGCCACTGCAGTTGATGATAGTGTAGTTCTGATAGAAGCCGTTGGCCGGACGTCGCAGCAAAGCTTCCATAGCGTCGCACGAGGCCACATTGGGCAGGAACCACATCGTGTGGGCACAAAGGTCGAGCAGACGGGTATCCTCGAAGGGCAGCGGCGGATACTCGTTGAGGGGCGAACTGCTGTCGCCATAGATGGGTGTCTTGCCACGTATAATGTCGAGCCATTTCTGCACCGCCTTCTCATGCACGAAAGTGGCAACTCCTTCAGATTTGCCACCGTTCGCTTCCTTACGGTCGCGCACGACTTCGGCTCGGAAAAACTCATTGAGGTCGAAACCGTCCATATCCCACTGCTCAATCATGGCGCCGAGGTCCTGCGGCATCTGGTAGGTCATCATCACCATGGTGGGCATCTCCAGATAGGGGCCGCCGACGGCCTCTTTTCGTGCCTGCTCGTCCTGGTAGGTCCAGTTGAAGATCTGGCTCTCCATAAACTCGCCTGTGGCAAGGGCGCGGAAGGGTGTTCCGCTGAGGTAAAGGAAATGCTTGCCGGTGATGGGAATATCCTCGTCGTCCCATGCGCGACCGCTCTCCACGTCGATGCCGCTCTCGCTCATCACCTCGTCCTCTTCCGCCTGCCGCCGCTTGGCGTCGGCATCGCCGAGGTCGAGCAGACTCTTGGCGTTGTCGTTCCAGGCACCGAAGTGATACTCGTCCAATACGATTAAATCCCAGTCGATACTGTGTACCCATTCGTTCTTGGGTTTGATGTTGCCATAGCGGTCTCTGCCAAGATAGTCTTGGAACGACCCGAAGACAACTAAGGGGAATGCGTTATTGTGTGAGTGCGTTAATGCGTTAGTGGCATCCGCTTCGCGGCTGCTATAATATTGCCATCCTTCGAAGTCGCGGTGGCGCAGCAGGTCGTCCCTCCACGAATCCTCCACGGCGGGCTTGAAGGTGAGCACCAACACCCGTTTGGCCTTCATCCTCTTGGCCAGCTGGTAGGTGGCAAAGGTCTTGCCGAAGCGCATCTTGGCGTTCCACAGGTAGTGGCTGGGGCGGTCGGGCTCTTCTTTATCCATGTGGGCGAAGTAGTCGGCAGTGTCTTTTACAGCTTTCTCTTGTTCCTCGCGCATATCGTAGTCGAGGTCGCGTACCGTCTCGATATGTGTGTCGCGGTGGCGTACCGCCACATAGGCCGCCTTGGCCTCTCGCAACGAGCAGCGACACCACTCGCCTACTAACTCTTTCCCCATGCGGCGCAGCACCTCGTGGAGGTCGTGGTCGCTGAAACTCTCGCCGCTGCCGTCGGCATAGAAGGCGTTGTCGTGCCACAGCAGGTGATAGGTCTTGTGTGGCTCGGTGATGGGATGCTGCTCGTCGATACGTTTCCGCACGTCGGCACGCGTCGTCTGCCCTATCTTGATCCAGCCGGGGAACGACGTATCGTCGTACATGTAAATCTGCGGCACCGCGCGCCGCATCGTGGGGAGTATCTGTTCTGTCGTCTGCATGGGTTCTATGTGGGTTTTATGATCCTTCGGCGGTCCTTCGGCGATGTCTTCTCACTCCATTGGTCGTATCATACTCTCGATAAAGGCAATCTCGTCCTTGTCCAAGCCGTATTTCTTATACAACATCTCGTCAGTCCACGGGTGAGAGAAGTCCTGCATGGGGACGCACCCAAACACATAGCTCATATTGTCTTGAGCATTCTTTTTTAACATTACCATGCAACGGAAAAACTTCGTGGAAATATATGTCATTACATTTTCGCAAATGTTTTTATTTTCAAAAGGTCCAACCACAAGGTATGTTTGAGAACAACAAGAGTTTGGTTCACCATAAAAGGGCTTTCCAAGAAATAAATATGGAAAATCTCCTCGTTCTCCATATGCTTTAGAAATATAAACTTTGTGCGGTTTGATCCATTGTTGGTTCTTTTTTACCTGATCAAGTGAAACATACCCAGTAAAACCGTAAGTGTAATATTTGATCGAATTCAAAAAGGGCTTTTCCTTAAAGTCTCTAAATGAACTTACAAATCCAAAAGGAGTCTGTGGCCCCACAACAGAATCAAAAGTGGATTCTTTATAAAGTTGTACCTTCCTCAATATTGTAATTGCCTTGTTATGTCTGACTAATGTATTTAACCCTTTTTCAAGCAGAGGCCTGTCCATTTCTGAGGTCATCTCATTTCCTTTATATGAAACAATCCGTACCTCCTTATGTTTCTGTGTTGCTTCTCGTAAGAATATACATACACCTCCAGCTAAATCTACACCAGGAAAACAATCTGTTGAATTTGGGTAATCCAAAATTGTTTTGATATATTCATCATGCAACATCTCATCTCTAAACTCATCAAGCCCACGACCTCCTGCATACCAACGAGCAGGGATAATCATACATAAATAACGAGGATTAAGTTTTTTCGCTTGTTGTACAAACTTATGATATATTGCGATTGCATAGTTTTCTTTCTCAACACCCACATTCAGTTGGTAGGGTGGATTGCCAATGATAACGTCGAATTGCATATCTTTATAGAATATTTCTTTGATTGATTTATGAATAAAAGGGTATGCGTAGGTCTCGCGGCTGTCGGTGCGGAGATACTCGCCTTTGCTGGCTCCGCAGTGTTCACAGCGGCCTTGCACGTTCCAGGTGTGGTGGCACCGCTCGTATAGCAGGTTGCCATGCCCGTCGTGGAAGGCGGTGCTGACGCTATACTCGCCGTTGGCCTGCTTGGAGCAATAGAGTGTCCTGCGGCTCATCTCGGCCGTAAGGTCGGTACAAGCGATGCCGAAGACCTGCTTGGTCATAATGTGGTCAATCCGCTGCTGCAAGTCGGGCATCTGCTCTTCGAGACCTGCAAGCAGGCGCTTGGCAATCTCGCGTAGGAAGACGCCACTCTTGCTGCAAGGGTCTAAGAACCGCGTCTTCGGACTGCGGAACAGCTCCTGCGGCAGCAGGTCGAGCATCCTGTTGGCCAACTCCGGCGAAGTGAAGACCTCGTCGCTGCTCAAATTTGCCAAGCAGTTCAAGATATCGGGTGCATATCGTTCTTTCATATTCTTGTACTTTTTCTCCTACAGATTATAAAAGATTTTAAAAGAAAAAGTTGTCGACCTCTTTTCCAATCTTTTAAAATCTGATTGAGATTAAATGTCCTCTGATTGCATATACAGTTGCGTGTAGTGAACTGGAGGGTATGACCGCACAGGCTCGTCGAAACTTTGTGCTTCGCCCTGCTCGTCGAAGAGAGAATACTGGTGCGTCTGGTTGACAAGGAAATCAAATTGGAAGTCGCGTCGCGAGAACTGCATGCTGCCCGCAATGGGTGTCCATTCACAGAAGGTGATAGGCCTGTTATCCGCAGTGCGGTA
>JAILAT010000009.1 GCA_024681475.1 Bacteroidales bacterium
CGCCTGCTTTGATGGCGTGCTTCACGTTACCCACCACATTGAGGGTGCCTTGCTGCTTGAACTCGGCGTGGCCCTTCACATACAGGCAGCCCTTCTGCGAGCCACTGGCGGCATCGACAAGGGTGTTGGTGGTGCCGGTGATGACCTTCACATTGATGCGTTTGCCGTTCTGGATGTGTACGGCGGCGCCGCTGTAGACAGGCGTGGCGTTGGTCAGCGTGAGGCCATTCAGCTCGACGGTAGCCTTGTAGCTGCCCGACATATAGAACTCGCCGTCGGTAGAAGTGCCGCTCAGCGTGTAGGTAATCTCGCTGGCCACAGAGTCGCTCTGCGCAATGGAGACGTGCGCCCCCTGCTGGCTGACGGTCAGATACTGGCTGATGTTGTTGGCCACGGTGACTGTCGCCGAAGTGCCGTTGTAGACAACCTGAACGGAATTGTCGCTCTGCGCCTGTGCAACGCCGCAAGCCGCGAAAGCGAACAGAATGAATAAGATGGCTTTATTTTTCATAGAAAAAAGTATTAATATTTGAAATGCAAAACTACAGCAAACCAGTTACCCACACAATAACATATCGTCCGCAATGTTTGGCAAAAAGTCAGATAATTCTTTTCGTTTCAAATAAAAAACGTACTTTTGCACTATGGAAAAAGTGCAGTCATACACCCATCCGATGGACCTTTACCATCAGAGAATCAGCGAGGAAGGTATCGTTGTATTCGACAATGTAAGAGGGTTGCCTTCAGGCGACGAGCCGTTCACATCGTCGGATTATGTCATTTGCATCGGTCACCGCGGACGCATCGAACTGATGTACGACGACATCTCCGACTACTCTGAGCAGCACACCGTGGGTGCCATCTTCCCCAACCACTGCCTCCGCAAGGTGAGCATAACCGACGACTACTTGGCCACCCTGATCATTGTCGACTCGTCGGTACTCAACGACCCCCTGCTGCAGATCATCAAACAAATGCGCTATCGCTATGAGCCGCACCCCAATGTGAAGCTCGACAAGCACGAATACCGTATCATCACGCACGTAGTGGAAGGGATGCGCGAAATCACACGCCTCGACCTCCCCGACCGCCAAATGCTGATGAAACGCCTGCTGGAGTTCCTGCTGAGGCTGCTCAGCCACTACCGTAAGAGCAAGTTGAACGAACCCGGTGGCGACAAGCAGGTCAGCGCGCGTTTCCACAACGACCTCAAGCAGCATTTCCGCGAGCACCGCGACGTGGGCTTCTACGCTGCGCAAGCCTGCTTGTCGACCAAGCATTTCAGCGCCGTCGTCAAACAAGAGACGGGCCACACGGCTGCCTACTGGATTCATCACCAGGTGGTGGCTGAAGCCAAGATGCTGCTCCACATACGGCGCGACCTCACCGTGCAGGCCATCGCCGATATGTTGGGCTTTGAAGACCAGGCCATCTTCAGCCGCTACTTCCGCCGCAAAACGGGCCTTTCACCCACCGAATTCCGCGAAAAAAGCTGATTGGAAACAACGACTACAGCCACCACTAACCCATCTGGCACACATTTTGTAAATCCGTAGCCAAATGAGCAGTTACCGCCGAACCCCGTCCTCACAATCCCCGCTTCTGCAGGCGGCGGAGGGCCATAGCGTCGATGTCGGCGTGGTCGATGGCATCCTGCAGGGCGTCGAGTATCTGCTGCTTGCGCGGGAGGAAGGGGCCGGTGGGCACCTGGAGCGACGAGGTGTGGTGGGTGTTCACCTCGCAGTCGCAGCGTGAGCAGCTTCATCGACCGTGCTACGGTGCCCATCCTGAAGAAATACCTCAACAACGAGCGCCTGTCGCTCACGCAGATAGCCGACCGGATGAACTTCACCTCGCTGAGCTATTTCAGCCGCTACTGCACCAAGCACCTCGGCCAGTCGCCCAGCGACTACCGCCGCAGCATACAGCCGAGGGGATGAATGCAATGTTTGTAATCACACATCATTTATTCCGTGCCGCCAGCCAACAGCCAACGGCCAGCAGCAAGAATAATATGGACACCGTTCGTTTTATTTTGACTATATTAACGTAAATAAGATTTATTGTACAATTGAATAAGTTATGCTAACAAGGAATAAATAACACGGTGCATTTTTGCCCTCAAAAAAATGCACAGAAACGAAAAGAAGGTCTTTTTATGCCAGATATCGCACAGAGGAACTCTGCACAACAAGATGGTGCATATTGCAAGGGTTCAGTTGTTTGCAACGGAATACAACAAAAGCATACGAAAGCAAAAGTAAAGTGCTCAGATAGAATATAATTCCTGTCTCTCCGCCAACAGCACTGAAAGTCAGTGCTGTTTTTTTTATTACCCTCTCCCCTTTCCATGAAGTCTTTCATCTAGGAGCACAGACACTCTGTATTGAAGATAGTGTCTCGCATCAAGCGCCACACAATCAGGCTGTCCCCGAGATACAAATTCCTAAGGGCGAAGTGGATTGACAAGAAGGACTACCGCAATGAAGCCACTTGGCGGATGCTTCTTTGTCATCTCCTTGACTTGTGTCGGATGCAACTATTAGTGAAGCAAGACTAATAGCATCAGTTTTTATGATAATAATACCTTTTGTTAAAACCCCATTCATCGGGGGCTGTTTCATAGAACAGCTGTCTGTCTGGGTCGAATTTCACACAATTGCCACTACATGAGATGATATTCTGGCTTTCATTAATGGTGTATGTGCCACTATAACCAATGCCAGAATCGCTCTTATCTATGACTACTATTGATTTGTCACTTGTATTAATCTTCATTGTCACATTGTAATGGAGACTTCCCACATATGGGTCATTGACTGTGAAAGAAAGATACCATTCGCCATCCATCCAATAGTATTTTTCCTGTTCCAATCTTTCTTCTTCGTCTTCTTTCCATCGTTGTGCAGCTGTACTATTATAATCTTTTAAATCAGACACTTGCTCTTGGAGCGCTTGTTGATAGGACATTTCTGTCTCATTGCTGGCAGAATCGGATTCCGAGTCCTTGAATAGGCTACCACAAGAATACAATGTGAATATGCCAATCAGACAAAACAGTATCGTGAAAAAAGAATGGGTTGTTTTCATGTTAGAATTCTTTATTATTCTCACAATTACAGCCAGATACACTACTTCGTAATCATTATCTTGCTGACCGTGTTGTTATTTACAAGTTCCGAAGGAAGAGTGCATTCATAATCGAAGTCCCACTCATTACCTGATTCCTCTTGCTTTTTTGACATAAAAGCACCTATCTCATCTGTACATTCTGACTGTAACAATATGTGTTTTGGCAAAGAAGGAACATTGACGATCAAATATTCTGACAAGAAAGAATGACCATCAAACCAGTCATTTTGTGTGGTGAAACGAGCGTCAAAATCTTTCAACAAGTCGGAGGCTCCCATTCCAACGTGAATTCCATTCTCCGTTTTAAACATATCTGACAGGATCGCAATCTCAGTTATTTGTGCATTCTCATCATAGTCTATTGTCATAACAGTATCTCCATCTTTGATAACATTTGCCACCCCATAACATCTTACGATACGTATATCACCATTAAACTGATGATAGATTTTCAAATATTCAATTTCTGTTGCGCCTTGTCCGCTCATTTCACCACACGTCTCACACCAATCAAACAATTTGTTTAAAATAATTGTGTCATAGAAACTTCCCTTCGGAGAAATATCAAGCAATGAAGAGCCCACAAAAAATGGTTCCACACCCCGATCTGTAATATTGGGGATAACACTATTTTCTTCCTGCGAGGCGTTGGTGTCGGAATTGTTGCAGGAAATCAACACTACCATGGGCAGAAATGCCAGCAATAACATAATTTTTTTCATCATCTTAACCCTAATACGTGTCGGGCACAACCTCTTTTCTCGGCTTGGAGGTATTAATCTGAGCGAAGAAGGGGAACCCTCTATTTATCCCCAAACCAATGGTTTATTATCAATCTTCAACTATTGATTCCCCATTTTTTCAATATGCAAAGATACATTTTTTTTACATATCCTCGTAATTTTTTTTTGCTGAATAAATGTATTTCCCCGTTATCAATAGTCCCTAATTCATCTCAAATATGGTTCCCCAAATCGCCAACTCCTTCATGTAAAGACACAGGAGCATGTGCGATCATTTCTATATCTAATATCTAATATGTGAATTGTTGGATTAAAAATGCGTGATAGTGGTTCGGTAAACGGCAAAAAATATCTCTTACCGCACCACTATCGACATGTTTTTATCTCTGATTAAAGATACACTTGTTTTTGTGTAGTATATTAGTGTATTACGGAAAAATATGGATTTGTGGTGAAAGTGACTATGATAAATGTTGCTTTGGAGCATAAAGTGGCTATAAAAAATGCGCATTTGGCGACTATAGTGGCTATAAAAAATGTTGTTTTTTTTATTAATTACATTTTTTTTGTATCTTTGCATTTTGAAAATACACAACAGTATATGTATAGAAATATTATAAATGAGCTAGTTAGATGGAAAGAGTCTCCAGACAGGAAGCCTCTGATCCTATTGGGCGCACGTCAAGTTGGGAAAACATACATCTTGAAGCACTTTGGGAAAACATGTTACAAGAATGTAGCATACATCAACTGTGACAATAACGCCAAAGTCAAAGATTTGTTTGCAGAGGACTATGACACCGACAGAATTATTCTGAATATTAGCGCCATTACAAAAGAAACGATAATACCTGGTAAGACATTGATCATTCTTGATGAAATACAGGAGCTTCAAAGAGGATTGTCGTCGCTTAAGTATTTTTGCGAAAATGCGACGGAATACCATATCTGTGTGGCCGGTTCGCTTCTTGGAATAGCCATGCGTCACGGTGAGTCGTTCCCTGTCGGCAAGGTCGATATGGTCAGGATGTTCCCTATGACTTTTGATGAGTTTCTTAGAGCCAAGGAATATGACACAATGGCAGACCTCTTGATCAAAAGGGACTGGCGCACCATTCAAGGGCTTCACTCCACCCTCATCCAGTTGTTGAGAGAATACTATTTTGTGGGAGGCATGCCGAGTGCGGTGTCAAAGTTTGTAACCTCAAACGACGCCAATGCGGTTCGGAAAATACAAAAGAGCATTTTGACTGCTTACTCTCAGGATATGTCAAAACATACCACAACATCTGAAATGAAGCGAATCTCCCAGGTGTGGAACTCTCTCCCTTCACAACTTTCAAAAGAAAACAAGAAGTTTGTCTATAATGTAGTGCGTGAAGGCGGACGTGCGAAGGATTTTGAACTGGCCATACAATGGTTGATTGACGCAGGGCTGGTTCATCGGGTAGCGAGAGTTTCTAAACCTGTTATGCCATTGAAGGTCTATGAAGATTTTTCTGCCTTCAAGTTATATCTCCTTGATGTGGGGTTGCTTGGTGCTTTGTCAAACACACCAGCCGCCACTCTTCTAATGCCAAACAATATGGAGGAGGGGAAAGGTATGTATACCGAGAACTATGTCTGTACCCAACTTGCGGCAAGTATTGACCAGTCTCTGTTTTATTACAGCAAAGACACAAGTAATCTGGAGATTGATTTTATCATCCAACAGGAAACACAGATTATCCCCATTGAAGTGAAGGCGGAAGAGAACCTGCAATCGAAATCACTTAAGACAGTTCTTCAAAATAATGCCGAAATGCACGGCGTCCGTTTCTCGATGAGCGGATACCGTGAACAGGAAAGACTGACCAATGTGCCATTGTACGGTGCGGGCGTCTATTTCACAAAAGACTAGAAAGTTGTGGTAATCAACAGAAAAAACAAGAGGTGTAATTATTGCACCTCTTGCTTTTTTCCACAATCGGGTAAAGTACTATAATCTTGCCAAAAACAGTCCCAAAACGCTTAGTTGTGCACCTCACGGCCGGTGACGAAGATGGCGCTGAACGGGCGGGAGGGGCAGAGATATTCGCAGGCGCCGCAGCCTGTGCATTTCTCGGTGATCACAGAGGGTACCTTCAGTGTTGTCGGGTCGTCAGGGTTGGCGTTGGGGTCTCTGGCGACCATCTGGATGGCCTCTGAGGGGCAATGCCGCGCGCAGTTGCCACAATTCACGCCCCGGTAGGCGACGCAATTATCCTGAATGACAGAGGCAAAGCCGAAATGGATATCCGTTTTCTCATCGGGGGTGATGGGCCTGATGGCTCCTGTGGGACACACCTGGCTGCACCGCGTACACTCGGGGCGACAGAAGCCACGCTCGTAGGACATCTCAGGCTGCATGAGGCTTTCCAGATTGTCGGAGGGACGCAGCACATGGTTGGGGCACTCGCTGACGCAGAGCTGACAAGCCGTGCAATGGCTGGCGAAGTGCTTCACACTGATAGAGCCTGCGGGCTTCAGCGGCACATCGCGATGCGGTATCTTCTTGTTTTCCACCACTGCAAGGCCGCCGTCGATTTTTTTCTCCTGCGCTGCCACGGTGCTGGTGGCTACCACGATAGCACTGGTGGCCAAGAATTTGCGACGCGAGTCGTCCACCTTCTCTTCTTTCTTTTTGGCCGGACTGGTCAATTCGGGGCGGATGCGGAAATGGCTGTTGCGGTAGCGTAGCGCGTCGAATTTACACTGTCCTATGCAGTCCATGCATGCTACACAGCGGGAGTAGTCAATGTATTGGTTTTCAACATCAATGCAGGAGGCTTTGCAGTTCTTTTCGCAAAGTTTGCAACGTTTGCATTTGTCGCTGTCAATCACAGGTTTGTATAGCGAGAAACGCGACACCAGTCCCAGCAGGGTGCCCACAGGGCAGATATTGCTGCACCACGAACGGCCTTTGAGCAGCGCCAGCACACCTATCAGCACGAAGGTCAGCAGTGCCACAGCCAGCGAGGTGATGCTCTTCAGCCAGACATCGACAGGGTAGAAAGCATATATCTCATGACGCAATGTGATTTGGGCTATCATGTTGTTAATCCACTGATAGAGGGGCTGGAACAGGTTGGTCACCACGCGTCCGAAAGCGCTGTAGGGCTCAATCAGCCCAGGAAAAGCCATCGACACCACGCCCAACACGGCAAGCACCACGACAACCACAAACACGCCCAGCACACCGTAGCGCAGCCATGCACGCTCGCGCACATAGTGGAATCGGTTTTTCTTCACCATGCGGGCGACCCAGTTGAAGCCGTCCTGCATGACACCCAAGGGGCAGAGCACCGAGCAGTACCAGCGGCCGAAGAAGAGAGTCACCACCAGCACCAAGGCTATGATGAACAGATTTCCAGCCATAACAGCGGGGAAGAATTGCATCTTGGCAACCCAACTCAGATAATGCTGCAGCACCCCTGTGAAGTCGAGGAACAGCAACGTGATGGCCAAAAAACAAACCAAAGCACCAACGGCACGAACTTTGCGTAACATACTTATCAAAAAGTTAATTGGTTATAATTACTATAAGATTCTTTTTTCAATAAAATAATTTGCAAAGATACACAATAATCTTCAAAAGTCGTACCTTTGCAAAAGATTTTTTACGAGAAAAACAGAATAATATTCTATAAATCAACAGATAATAGCAACATAACAATGTCAAATTTCACAACCAAGAACCTAAAAGGCGACATTTTCGGCGGCATCACTGCCGGAATTGTGGCCCTTCCCCTTGCTTTGGCCTTCGGCATCCAAGCCTTTGGCGGCATCGACCCCACGGGCACCAACATCAACCCCAGCGCTTTAGGTGCATTGGCAGGCCTTGTTGGCGCCACCTTGCTGGGCTTCTTCGCAGCCCTCTTCGGCGGCACGCCATCGCAGATCAGCGGCCCCACCGGACCCATGACAGTCATCACGGCTACGCTCATTTCGGGAGCCTGGACCGCCAGCAGCGGCAACATCTCGCAGGTGCTACTGGCCATGTCCATGGCAGGACTGTTCTGCGGCCTGTTTCAGATTCTCTTCGGAATCATCAAGATAGGCAAGTATGTGCGCTACATCCCCTACCCTGTCCTGTCGGGTTTCATGAGCGGTATCGGTGTCATCATCATCCTGCAACAACTGTATCCCCTCATCGGACTGAAGTCGCCAGTGCAGACCATCAAGATGATCACCGAGTTCCCCACCATCGTTGCCAACGGCATCTCGCTCAACGCGTTGTGGCTTGGCTTGGGCACCATACTCATCATCTATCTGTTTCCCCTGATCACCAAAAAAGTGCCCGCCACGCTGGTAGCCCTCATCGTGATGACCTGCGTCTCGCTGCTGCTGCATCTCGACGACCGTCTCATCATTGGCAACATTCCCAAGGGTTTGCCCATGCCTTTCTTCGCCAACAGCAGTGTGGACCTCGCCTCCGTCAACTGGATTGACATCCTTAAAGCCAGCATCATCCCGGGCCTCACGTTGGCAGGCCTCGGCTCCATTGACACGCTGCTCACCTCTGTGGTTGCCGACAACATCACCAAGACCAAGCACAACAGCAACAAAGAGCTTATCGGACAAGGTATTGGCAACATGATTAGCGGACTTTTCTGTGGCATTGGCGGCGCCGGCGCCACCATGCGCACCGTGGTCAATGTCAAGAGCGGCGGCCGCACACCCATCAGCGGCATGACCCACTCGCTGCTGTTGCTCTCCATCCTGCTCGGATTGGGGGCACTGGTGAAATGGGTGCCCCTGTCAGTGCTGGCAGGCATCCTCATCACAGTAGGCTGGGGAATCATTGATTTCAAAGGCTTTAAGGACATCGCCAAGATACCGCGTGCCGACGCCTTCGTGCTCATCACCGTCTTCCTGCTCACCGTCTTCGTCGACCTGCTCACCGCTGTGGGCATCGGCATGGTGATAGCCTGCGTGTTGTTCATGAAGCGCGCCAGCGACCTCGTGGAGGGCGGCTACAGCTCGTCGGAGATGACCAACTTCGACAAAGAGAGCCCCTGGAGCGACGAGGGCGGCATCACTCCCGATATGATGCACCACATTTACATTCAGCGTCTTAACGGACCTATCTTCTTCGGCACCATCACCAAATTCCAAGAGGTGATGAACGATGTGCCCACCGACGCCAAGATTGTCATCATCCGTATGCGTCTCGTCAGTTTCATGGACCAGTCGGGCCTCTACGCCATGGAGACAGCCATCAAGGACATCCAGGCCCGTGGCACCCAGGTGCTGATGACCATCATCCAGCCACAGCCCATGTACATGCTGAAGACAATGAATGTCATCCCCGAGTTAGTCCCCGAAGAGCACACCTTCAAGACCTTCGAAGAGTGCACTGAATACCTCAAAACCACGCTGAAACAGAGCTAAAAAGCGCTTGGTATCAAATAGACAATGGGGGCGTATCTGATGATACGCCCCCATTGTTTTCTATCCTATCATACATGCCTACTCCATCAGATTGTGGAGCATGGCATAGACAGCGAGACCCGCGACAGACTTGATGCCCGTCTTGGCGGTGATATTTTTGCGGTGCGAGTTGACGGTATGGATAGAGATGTGCAACGCATCGGCTATCTCCTTACTGCTCAATCCCTTGGCCACAAGGACAAGCACATCGGTCTCCCTGTCGCTGAGCTCATAGCTCTCCTTGGTATCGAGGGGCATAGCCTCCTCGGTGGCAGCAGTATGCTGATGGGTCACCGAACTGAGAACATTCAACAAGCCGCTGCGACCTGCAGTGATGTCGACGATATCGTCGAATTGATGCAACAACGACTGCTCAACATACTGATAGACAAGTGCTACAATAGGCATTGAGGGACGTGCCTGGGCCAATGCCGTCAGTTGACGCTTCGGCGACATGCAGACATCCGGATTGAGTGGTGTGGAAAGTAATACTGGATTGAGGATCAGCACATCAGGCCGAATCACCTCCAATCGGTCGTACAATCCTGTCAACTGGTGGACTGGAGAAAGGAAATTGTAACTTCCCGATGCTTCTATAAGCGTCTTCAATCCCTCGCATACAATTTCGCTAGGTTCCGCAACCAACACAGAAACAAGTGCTTTCATGCCAACTTCCTTTCCAATATTGAAATATAAGGCAACAAGACTTTGTCCTCGACGAGGGCATGCTTCTGGATGTCCGACGAAAGTTGGAGGATGTCGAAGACAAGCTCCATAGTCTCTTCGGGCAACACATTGCCTGGCAGGTATTTATAGATTATCTTCGGCAAGTCGTTCAACTTGTCGACCAAATTGGCATGACTCTCCTCATAGTGGTTCGACATGGAGACCTTCGGCTTAATGCCCTGTTGCAGGTTCTGCAGGTTGGGGAAGTCGAACTCCTCCTCACAGCGGAAATGCTCGGCAATCTCTCTGCGATAGTCGGCAAAGAACTGCTTGAGCACCGTGCCATATTTGGGGTCCACACTGTCGGAAATGCGCATCAGGTGCGCCTCGATGTGCGGTAGCCGTTCTTCGGTATAGTAGCGGTGTGAGGCCAAAAGATAAGGCACCAACATACTCATATCCATCTGTTTCAGGTCCTCCTCACCAATCTGGTAGTCCTCGAACGTATAGACGTTGCATATTTGTACCATGAAATCGGCGGGGACGTTGTATCTGCTGCACACCTCCTCGAGCGACTTGTCGCCAAAGCCCAGCGGGATGCCAAAACGGGGAAGCAGAAGTATGATATTGTGGTTGACCATAATAATGTCGGCCAGCCTCATCCGTGGATTGAAAAACTTAACAGCCATTGGGTCACAAATTATTAGTTATCAATATCAATTGTCGGTGACGTACACCCTCTTCACTCGCGGCGATACGGCGGTGAGTATTTCATAAGGAATGGTGCCGGCAGCTTCGGCCATCTGTGTCAGCAGATGTGCCGAGCCGAAGAGGATGACCTCGTCGCCTTCGTTGCAATTCACCCCCGTAACATCGACAAAGCACATATCCATGCACACGCTGCCGATGATAGGCACCTCTACGCCATTGATTTCCACACGGCCGTTGCTGTAGCCCAGATGGCGCGAAAGACCGTCGGCATAGCCTATGGGAATGATGGCAATACGCGAGTCGTGCTCAGCAATCCAACGACGGTTGTAGCCTACCGAATCGCCAGCAGGGATGTCCTTGATCTGCGAGATGCGCGTTTTCAGGGTACTGACAGGTGTAAGATGTTGTTGCACCTGTGGTTCCGGCGAGATACCATAGAGGCCGATACCCAGTCGCACCATATCCATCTGCGCCTCGGGGAAACGGGTGATGCCCGATGAATTGAGGATGTGGCAGCAGATGCCATCGTCGCAAAGAGCCTGTTTAAGCAGCGCGCTGTCGGCCTGGAAACGAGCGATTTGGCCACGTGTAAAATCATCCATGGCGGGGTCTTCGCTACATGCCAGATGCGAAAAGATGCTCTTCACCTGCAACGGCGAGTCGGGGTCCTTGAGCAGTCGCGCCAGCTCGTGCAGCTGGTCGGTGACGAAGCCGAGACGGTGCATTCCCGTGTCCAACTCAATATGGATAGCGGTCTTCTGCCCGTTTTTGTTGTAGAGCTTCACGGCCTCGCTAAAACGTTGAAGGACACGGAAACTATAGATATCCGGCTCCAAATTGTAGCGTATAATGTTGTCGAAACTCTCCTCTTCGGGGTTCATTACCATGATGGGCAGCGTGATGCCGTTGCGACGCAACTCGACACCTTCGTCGCAATAGGCCACAGTGAAATAGTCCACATGGTTGAACTGCAGTATATTGGCCACCTCCACCTTGCCAGCGCCATACGACGATGCCTTCACCATGGCCATCAACTTGGTGGTGGGCTTGATGAATGTGCGGTAGTAGTTGACATTCTGAATCATGGCATCCAGGTTGACCTCCATGATAGTCTCATGGAGTTTGCGACGCATCGCCTTGGCGATGTTCTCGAAACCGAACACACGGGCACCCTTCAGCAGAATGGTCTCATTTTCAAAGTTGTCGAAGGAATAATTGTGCAGAAATTCCTCGGTGGTGGCGAAGAAAATGGCATTCATGTCGGCAAACTTGTCGCGGTTGTGCGACAGCGCGTCGCCGATAGCGATGAGTTTGGTGATGCCACGACAGGCGATGAGCTGGGCCACCTGCGCATAGAGCTCGCCATCGGAGATGCCGGTCTGCATGAAGTCGCTCAGGATTAGCGTCTTGCGATAGTGCTGTTTCTCATGCTGCACAAAGTCGAGCGCAATACTCAACGAGTTGATATCCAAGCTATAGCTATCGTTGATGAGCAGACAGTTGTTGATGCCTTCGTCCATCTCGAGACGCATCTCGACAGGCTGAAGACGGCTGCAGCGACTCACTATCTCGTCGGAGGCATAACCCAGATAGCACATCAGCGTGATGCATTGCATGGCGTTCTCCATGGAGGCACGATCGACGAAGGGGATGGCAACATTGAATGTAGCACCCTGATATTGAACAACAAGCACCGTGTCGCGGTCCTCAACACGCGACTCCAGCAGGCGCACATTGTTGTTCTCCGACTGTCCCCAGGTGAAACGGTTCAAGGCGCGAATACTCTCATTTTCGGAGACGACGGATTGGATGTCCTTGTGGTCGGAACAATAGATAAGCACCTCACAATGAGTGAAAAGCAACAGCTTTTCGGCCACCTTCTGCGAACGGGTGAGGAAATTCTCGTCGTGGGCCTGGCCTATGTTGGTGAAAATGCCGATGGTAGGTTTGATGACACGTTTCAGGGCCTCCATCTTGCCTGTCTCGGAGATACCGGCCTCAAAGACAGCAAAGTCGTGCTCGGGACCCATCTGCCATACCGACAGAGGGACACCTATTTGCGAATTGTAGCTTTTGGGGCTGGCCACTATGTGGTGATCGGAGGCGAGCAATTGCACAATCCAGTCTTTTACAATGGTTTTGCCGTTACTGCCCGTGATACCCACCACAGGGATATCGAACTGTTCTCTGTGATATTCCGCCACACGTTGCAGCGCAGCCACCACATCCTTCACAAACCAGATGTTGGCACCGTCCAACGCCAGCAACCTGGCGCGCATTTCCTCTTCCAAGTCGCTGCTTACCACAAAGTTGCGCACTCCTCGGGCATAGAGCTCGCCGACATATTTGACGCCATTGTTGCGCAAGGTGCGGATGGCGAAGAAGAGTGTGCCGGGGGCATTGGTGAGTTTGCGGCTGTCGGTGAGTAGCACGGAAAACGATGCCTCGGGCGAACCCAGCGACAAGTCGTTGGTTTTAAGCAGGGTGGTCAATTGGGCAATAGTCATCAGTTCAGCATTTTATATCATAATGAAGGCTGCTGTTCTGCAAGCCGTCATCCTTTTATCAGTTTGAACGCCAGCTGGCAGTCCAGACAGCGTTTGTCTTTGCAATAGCCGTTGTAGCGCTGCAACAAGGCCTGCGATTCGGCAGCATTGGCGGGATGAACCCCCTCGTCGGCCCACATCTGCACGATACGGTTCTTCTCGGGAGGCAGCTGCTGCAGCAGTGTCAGCGCCAGATCTTTACGACGTTGGTCGCCATGCTGCTCGCCATAATCGAAGAGCAGAGGCACCCAAGCGTTGATTATCAAAGAGTCAACCATACTAGGGCCCAGCCGTTTTGTTCTGGCAGGCGTAGGACTGTCGAAACGGTAATGGGTGGTCCAATAGTCGGATGCGGAAACGTCAAACAGCGCGCGCAACGTGTCCACATCGTTGGCATCCAGCATCTTGGAGAAAAGATTGTTGCTCTGCGCCAAGAGGTTGGCAAACTGGCTAATACGCAACGTGGGGAAACTCGAGGGGCGCAGTCGGAAAAACTTCCACAGGTGGGGCTGCAACGGCGTGAGTTTGTAGGCCTTGTGAAGGTATTGGTATTCGCGTTGCAAAGCAAGCGGATAGTCCTCCCCGAAGTCGCCCTCCAACAGTCCGGCCTGCCCCATCAGGAGCGCCTCGACCCGGAATGCGTTGTCCTTGATTTTGGCCAGCACGGTGAGGGGGGTCAGTTTGGCCAACAATTCAAAGGGGAACGCGTTCACTTTGCCGCCAAAATAGTGAGCCACAAGCCAGTAGCAAGCCTGTTCCCAGTGACCCTTCGATTCGTCCAGCAGTCGGTTCACGTTGGCCGTCTTGCCCTCCATTCGCTCCACAATCATGCGATCCTGGCCAAGCTGGAAAAGAAAATCGGGTATTTCCTTAAGCCTCGGGGCACAAGGTATCTCCTTGTGTTCCACGGGATTCATCAGCTGGTCGTAACTGTTCCACACCTTGTCGGGAATGGCTGACGCGATGGGCAGCGTGGGCACCCGATAGCCGTTGGGCAGGGTGATGTCGGCATCGTGGATGTAGACGACATGGAGGATGACATTGTCATAATGCCTATCCTCGGAGTGCTTGTGCAACAGCCAATCGGAAGCGCTGACATGCACCTCGACGTTGCCGGCCCAACTGACACCACCGATGACAAGACGGGCATCGCTGAAATCGGGGCCTGCATCACGGTTCAGTTCGCCAGGGCGCTCCACAACGACAGAGAGTCCGTCGACAGTCGTCAACGCACCCTCCAACAGCTTGTGTTGCCACACATATTGCAGAAACGCCTCGGTCATTGCATATTATAGAATATTCGAAGTGAGGGCGAAGCATCATGCGCTTCGCTCCCACCCTAGTTAAACAAATCCTTCATCTTGTCGAAGAAGCCACGTTCCTGCTTGGTGGGATTGGGCTGGAAATTGGGATGTTTGCTCAATTCCTCAAGGATGGCCTTCTCTTCCTTGTTGACGCTCTTGGGTACCCAGACATTAACCTGCACCAGCAAATCGCCTCGGCCATAACCGTTGACGCTGGGCAAGCCTTTGCCTTTGAGTCGTAGCACCTTGCCCGACGGGGTTCCTTGGTCGATCTTCACTCGCACCTTACCGCGCAGTGTAGGTATCTCTATCAAGGCGCCCAGAGCGGCCTCGGCAATGGTGATGAATGCGTTGTAGTACAGGTTGTTCTCTTGACGTTCGAAGAGTTCATGCGGCTGTTCTTCGACGACGATGATCAGGTCGCCGTTGATGCCACCGCGGGGTGCGGCATTGCCCTGTCCACGCTGGGCCAGCTGCATGCCGTCGCTCACACCGGCAGGAATATTGATGGTAATAATCTCCTCCGACTTCACGATGCCGTCGCCGTGGCAGTCGTGGCATTTGTTTTTGACAGTCTTGCCACTGCCGCCGCAATAGGGACATTGTTTCTGGGTCTGCATCATGCCCAGAATGGAACGGCGCGTCTCGGTGACGATGCCGCGGCCGTGACAGTGGGAGCAGGTCTCAGTGACACCGCCTTGGTCACCAGTGCCATTGCAGCTTTTGCAGGGCACAAACTTGTTCACCTTTATTTTTTTCTCCACGCCCTGGTCAATCTCTTCGAGCGTCAGTTTCACCTTGATACGCAGGTTGGAGCCCTTCTGCACTGCGCGGGGGCCCTCGGCGCCGCCGCCAAAGCCACCGAAGCCGCTGAAGCCGCCAAAACCACGGCCTCCAAAAAGGTCGCCGAAGAGGCTGCCGAACTGCGAGAAGATATCGTCCATGCTCATGCCTTGGGCGCCGTAGTTGCCATCCACACCGGCATGGCCATACTGGTCGTAGCGGGCTTTCTTGTCGGGGTCGCTGAGCACATCGTAGGCCTCGGCGGCCTCCTTGAATTTCTCCTCGGCCTCCTTGTCGCCAGGATTGCGGTCGGGATGGTACTGCAAAGCCAGCTTGCGGTATGCTTTCTTCAGTTCCTCGGGGGTAGCGTTCTTGCCCACCCCTAGCACTTCATAATAATCTCTTTTTGCCATATAGTTTCACATTCCTTTCGTCATAAATAGTTGACAGATTGACATGGAATCTCTATCCGATAGCCATGTTTCCAACTGCCACCGGTTGTCAGCATGCCACCACTACCTGGGCGAAGCGCAGCACGTCGTCGTGCAGGAAATAGCCTTTCTTCACCACGTCGATGACGGTGCCTTTCACTTCGGGTGTCGGTGCCGGGATCTGGGTGATGGCTTCATGGTAGTTCTCGTCGAATTTGGCGCCCTTGGCATCCATAGCCTTCAGGCCACGTTGCTCAAGAGGTTTAAGCATATTCTTGTATACCAGCATCATGCCCTCCTTGGCGGCATCGTCGTCGGCCAGATTGTCGAGTGCGCGCTCCATGTCGTCGAGGACAGCTAGCATCGACTTGATGACATCTTTTCCGCCATTGAGGATGAGCTCGGCCTTTTCGGCAGAGGTACGCTTGCGGTAGTTTTCGTATTCAGCATAGACACGCTGATACTTGTCGTTCATCTCCTGCAACTTAGCGCCCAGTTCCTCCACCTTGAGGGTAAGTTCTTCCACTTCGTGGTCGTGACGTTTTTTCTTATCTTTCTTGGTCGATTTGCTTTCGTTTGCTTTGGGAGCCTCAGCTGCAGGCGTTTCGGGCTGTGCATCAGCCTGCTGCTTCATTTCTTCATTTTCTATCTTGTCCATTGGTTCCATGTTTCTATTATAATATTGTTTGATATTTTTATATACATCAAGAACGTCGCCAAAGGAGAGCCAAAAGACAAATGTGCCAAAATGGCACGCTGTCAGTCATTGTCAGCCTTCTCCGGTGACACATCGTCGCGCTGTGGCAGAACAAAAAGGTCGTGGCGGCTACGGGGACGAATGTCGCTGCGCCATGCGAATCCGGGCAACTGCTTTTCCTCCTCGGGCAGAAGGCCCAAGGGATACATCTTCATGTCAGGGTGTCCGTAGGTGACGACGCGCGAAGGCTCACGTTTCTCAAAATAGATGCGCATGTCGGAGCCCACGCCAACGTTGACACCGATGATGGATTTGGAGCCGTCGCGGGCTTCGTCGATAACGTAGTATGTCATGCGTGCCGAACCGAGAATATCAGCATAAAGAGGATCGTTGTCGCGGCAGTAGACATCGGCGTGACGGCCTTTCACCTGACTGAATTTCAACGAGTCGACCTTCTCGATGGCGAAGACATTGCTGCTCAGCACGATGAGGCGGATGCCCGAAGTGTCGAAACGTGCCTCGATGGTGTCGGCAGTGAGCTGGTAGTTGTCGCTCCAGACGATGGGATTGTAGTATAGCGTTGCCACCGAGTCCTGCGCATCGTAGTAGAGCGAATCGCAACCGCCCTGCACATCGTCGCGATACACTCGCACATGGCGGCAAGCCTTGATTGCCACAAGTTCCTGGTCTTCATCGTTGTACACCCACATAGTGTCGGCGTGGACAAAGAGGGAGTCGCCCTTGTCGACATACTGAACGAGCGCCGAATCGGTCACCCACGAGATGCGGGCCTGCTGGTCGGTAATGCCATAGTGGCCATAACAGGTGACATCGTTCACGGTGTCCTTAATCACCACATTGCCAAAGGCTTCGCCAAACTCATTCTTGTCGTTGTAATAAAGCGTGTCACAAAACAGCTGTTTCTCACGGTTTTTCACCTGCGAGGCACGGAACGAACGCGCCTGATGGGTGCCAGTATGGAAAGAGCCCTGCTCGCTGTAGACGGTAGCGGTGTCGCTATAGATGTGTGTCGGCGACACAAATTCCGCCAATTCTGTACGAGTGTTGTAATGCAGCGTATCGGTCACCAGTCGCGAATTGGAGTCCTTGAGCAGCACATCGTCGTAGAGGTAGAGGTCGCGTGTGTCGCTATGGTAATAGCCTTTGCGACTATCGAGCGATGCGGAGCCGTGCGTAGTATGTCCCCATGCGTAGTAGGAAGCCACACTGAGGTTGCGGTCGTATTGGAGAATGTCGCTTTTCAGTGTCGTTTTGCCATCGATGAGCACCACCGTATCAGCAGCGACGATAGCGATACGCGTAGTGCCGTCGTATTCGGCATAGTCGCCCAGCAGCGTCGTGGTGTCGGTCAGTTCCATGCGCACATGGCGGAAAGCGGTGAAGATGTTCTGCTTTGTGTCGAAGGTGGCCGAGTCGCAATGCAAGACCATCCCCTCATGATTGGCGCGGACACCGCCGAACAGAAGCCACACATTGGCATTCTCGGGGTCGCGCGAACCCATGCCCGAAGCGTATTCAATAATCTTTTGCCCCCGGGCGACAGGAGCCAGCGCACAGAATAGCACGCATAAAACCATTATTTTCAGCAGCTTCGACATGAATACAATGATACAATATCAAAATGCAAAGATACAAAAAAAACAGATGTCGGGGCATCCCTCCTAAAAAAAAGAATATAAAAACTGCAACATAATCAGCACTATCCTTCTAGCTGATTATCGGTGTATACATTTTTTTTTCATTCCTACTGGGAGAAATGCTTCGCTCATTCGTCTATATAGGCAGAAAGAAAAACGAACTTGTGAATAATAAATGACAAAACATTAAACAACAACTTAATATGTGGTGGGACAGCAACATAATGAAGCTTATAGCAGCTATTGGTATCCTAATGGTCGCAGCATTAATATGGACTACAGTACTGTATATCAAAAGAGAGAAAGAGTTCTTTATAGGACTGACCCTCTTATTATGTTTAGGAGTTGTTCCTCCGATACTCGTCAGAGGCCATACAGCCAAGCCTGTCATTTCCACTTGTTTGACATTAGCCGATGGCCGACTACAAGTGCAAGACTCAACACGACATTGCTACGAAGTCGAGGACAGTTCTCAAGTTTTTATAGCCATACTAGAGCCAGGATCTCAACTAGCACTTTTCGAAACCTGCACCATCTGCCATAAAACACTGTTTGACCATCAGACCAAACAATACACAGATGCACAAATGCATGCAAACAGCATATTGGCATCGGCACCGTGGGAATAGAGAATGAATTAATAACACAAAAAATAAGATACACTATGGTTACAGTAGATTCAAATCGCAATATCACATTCAAAATAGGTGATATCGAATTTAAGATGATTTACATAAAAGGCAACACCTTTCGGATGGGGGCTGACCATTATGAGATAATGGCCGACACAAACGAATTCCCTCAACATGAGGTAACATTGGACGATTATTACATTGCTGAAACCGTTGTCACGCAATCGTTGTGGGAAACGATAATGGGTTTTAACCGTTCGGAACCGACACATCCCGATGCACCTGTAGATTTGGTTTCATGGGAAGAGACGCAACTTTTTTGCGAAAAACTCAAGGAAATGACGGAAACCCCATTCAGACTTCCCTCAGAAGCAGAATGGGAATATGCAGCCAAAGGTGGAATACTGCATGGCGGCTACTGTTTTAGTGGATCGGATCACATTGAGGAGATAACAAAAGTCATGGAGAAAGGGAATCCGCTGGAAGCCGTTCCCGTCAAACAATATAAACCCAATGGCTTTGGATTGTACGACATGACGGGGTGTGTTTGGCAATGGGTACAGGACAAATACGATCTCTATCACGACGAGCCACAAGTAAATCCCCAAGTGCTGGAATCCGACGAACCCTATAGGGTGACGCGGGGAGGCTGCAGAGCCAACACTGTCGACTACAACACATGCTTACTTTTTTGCAGAACAACCAGCCGCAGCAATTATGATGAAACATCAGGTGTCCCCGGACTTGGGTTCCGGTTGGCAATAGATGGGCCGATCAAGGAAAAACAATCCATTGACAACACACCCCCTGTCGTTCCCATAACTGACAATCAAACCATTCCCCCAGCAACAAAACAAATACAACCCAATGAACAAAAGAGCGACCGACAAGAGACATCCGACTCTCAAAAGAGTGTAAATAGATTTAGCCTGATAATTCTTATAATAATAACGTTTATGGCATTGTTCTCGTTAGCCATACACCTCATCAATTAATGTCCTGAAGGTGGTTTTTTTAGTAATACAGCATCGCTCACGTTGATTTAGATGCACGGTTCTATTCTTTTTTTTATCCCTACTGGGAGAAATGCATAACTCATTCGTCTATATAGGCAGAACATCAAAACAAAAAAACAATATTACCATGAAAAAACTGACATTATTACCGTTGCTGCTTTGGGCAGCATGGCCCCTGTGGGCACAGACAATCAACACAGAAAGCCATTGGTCTTCTCCAAATGGCAAGCACGACACAATGAGCATGACTGCCACCGACAGCATCCACGCACAGATGGCTTTCACCCTCGAAGGGGCGCGTTACGAGACACTCTGCACACTGGTGGGCGGACGTTGGATGGTGGACATACCGCTGGAGAGACATCGCCGCCTCATGGGAGACTGCACTCCGATGAACGACAACACCATGCTACTCAGCTGGGCCATCGTCCGCGACAGCGACAATCCCTGGGAGGAGTGTGGCGAAGAGCTGCAACATGGTGCTGTCGTCTGGCAAAAAGAAGAAACGACAAAACAATTGAGCACAATGAACCAAAATCCTGACAATCATGAAGAGAAGTAAGCAAATCATCTATTATTGCGCCTGCATCCTAGTAGGCCTGGCTGCATTTGTAGCCTGCGTAAAACTGAATGGAGAAGAAAGATGGCCACTGCTACTGTCCATTACGGCTGAAGTCCTGGCCATAATACTTACAACTTACGGACTGATACGCAAAACACTATCAGTCAAATCCTTGCCAATGCTTGTTGGGTGCATGGTAGCCATTCTTGGCTGGTACCGCACGGGTGCCGGCTTTGCCATCGGCATGTTTTTTGTGCCGCCATTGGAATGGATGCTACGGAAAATGAAGTGGTCTGTGCTGACCTTCATCGCGTCGGTGGTGGCTCTCGTCAGCATGACCATAATCTACATTTCCTTATGGAACAACCTGCCAAAGGAATTACCCATACTGCTGATAGACACTACGACGGCCGTTTTGAGCATCTTTCTGCTGGGCAATATGTTGATAGACTTCATCAAAGAACGCTGCTATCGGCAATGGGATCGCCTGCTGGCAGCCGGATTGGCTGCCCTCATCGCTGCCGCCTGGCAATACCGGCTGATTGGGTCCTTGCTGACGGGGCTGTACGGTACATATTTCACCCATGTGCTTGGATATCTGATGACCATCGATTTCTGCTGTCTTTTCGCAGGTCTGTGGTATTTTTCCGACAGTCTGCGCCAGCTGCTGGGCGAAAGAAAAATAGCCAGAGCATTACCAACCATCATCCTGGGAGTGATCTTGGCTGTCGTGATCACGCTCTTGTCGACCAACATCTACGATGGCGAAGGACGGATTCAGACGAGACACAATGTTGTATGGCTACAAGAATCGCAACTTGGGGATTGACAAGAAGGGCTAAGGAGTTCCTCAGCCCTTCTTGTCTGCTTTTTTAAGATAGTGCCGCACAAGAGGCCGAAGCCAACAAGGCATGGCCTCCAGCCAGTGTGATTCTTGCGCGGCGACTTGCTTTTGTTCGCGCTCGCGCTCGGCACGCTGCCCTTGTGTAGGATTCCACGGGTGGGTTTCGACTACAAAGTGATGACCGCAGGGGCAATGCACCAGGAGTGTTTTGCCACTAGCGGCCCGACCCTGTCGACCACAACGGGGGCAGCAATATTCAGTCGCCGACGGCACCGGCAAGTCGTGCTGCTCCTTTTTCATTGCACAGAAGAAGGAATAAAGCGCCGCTTCAAGGTTCTTGTGCACCGAGGGTACGGTCAAGGCATTCTGCTTGAGGATATTGTATTCATATAGCGCAGCAAAGGCGGCGACGGGTGTCAGAGCGTCTGCGTCCTGCTCACCAAACAGGCGGTCTGCCGTCTGCTGCGAAGGGATGTCAATATACTGCTGTTCATACCGTTCGAGCAGTTGGCGCAGGACGCGGAGATTGCGCTGCCGCTCCGCTGCAGGACGCTGCAGGGCCACGTAGGCATCGCTCACTGCGCGGGTCTTGTCGTCATGTTTTCTCCACAAATCCAGGGTTTCAAGCACTAGAGGGTCATCGCAATGCTTGGTGAGAAGCCCGTCGGACAGACTGCCATCGCAGCGTACGGCAGCGACGATGACACTGGTGGTGCGATAGGTGTCCATCGTAAGGTAGCCCAGCAGATGCTTGGAACCAGTGGCCGTAGTGGTATAACCTTGCAGAATGAGCTCTCCGAAACCCACATAGAGCGTAGCCAAGTCGACATACACCTCATTCATCATGCCCAAGTATGATGAGTATACTCCGTTGACAAAGAGTAGCTTGTGGCATATCTCATGGGCAAGGGTAGCGAGAGTGGCAGGCCAGTTGGAGCGGTGCGTGTCGGCAACCTGGATGCAAACCGCAGGTGCGGCATTGTCGTTGAGGCTGATGTTGCCGGCCACCCCATCCTCGAGTGGGGCGTAGGAGACTTCTGTCCTATAGTCGTCCAGCCCCACAAAGGCCAGCATCCTCGCGCACTCCTCGGTAAGCAGCGCGCTGCTAATCACACCACTGACTCTGCTCACCGAAGGCTGATAGAGACGAAACTCGCGCTGCGGCAGCTTGCGCTCAAGATGAGTCAGATAGCTCAGTATCTTCCTGGGACTAAGGTCTATTTCTTGGGACATTATATCGTTTATTTTGATAATGGGTCATTTATGATAATTGGTGAAGTTTCGGCATTGCACCATGCTTTGTGCACACATAAGCACTGACATCGACGGCCAGCTGATGTGCTTTATCTAGTGGCCATCCTTTGAGAATTGCTGCGCAGTATGCAGCAGTGAAAGAGTCTCCAGCACCGACTGTGTCCACTAAGTTCACCTTGGGGGTGTCTCTATAAGAGGTCTCATCCATTGTGAAAATAAAGGAACCGTGCGCTCCACAAGTATAGATTACCGTGTCAATACACCATAGCTCCATCATTTTTCGACAACGTTCCTCCGGTGTGCCTTCTTCTATTTCAAGCAATTGACAAACCACAGGCAGCTCCTCTTCATTCAGTTTCATAATAGTGCATTTGCGCATCGAATTCTCAATTATCTCTTTGGTGTAATAGCGACCACGAAGGTTTACGTCAAAGATAATCAAGCAATCTTTGGGCACCATATTAAGGAAACTATTTATACTGGTTCTTGAAAATTCCGAACGTTGAGCCAACGTGCCAAAACAGACGGCACGACATTTTGATGCCATTTGTTTTGTTTCCAACGAGAAAGGTATGTAATCCCATGCTACATTTTCAACAATATCATAATCGGGGATTCCGTTGTCTTTCAACTTCACCTCAACAACTCCTGTACAATGGATTGGGTCAACAGCCAACGAGTGGCGGAGTCCGACGCTATCATATTCTTCGACAATTTCTTTACCAAGAACATCATTGCCGACAGAGCTGATAGCTATCGAATTATCCATTCCTAACAATTGTCCGACATGATAGGCAAAATTCATGGGTGCCCCACCTGGCTTTTTTTCATTTTCCAATTTATCCCAAAGGCATTCCCCAATACCGCAGACCAAAGGTTTCATCACATCAATAATTTAGTTTTTCTGTTTTATCACTTCAATAATAGCATTAACAATAAAAGCAACAACTACGATTATCGGAATAGCATATAATATCCAATTAATTGCATTAACGATAAACGAGTCCTCGCCAAAGATTCCAATCAACACTTCATAAAAAAATATGGGTATGTACTTCATAATATGTATGTATTTAATATCCAACCTCATCATAAAGCATCACCAAACCTTCATACGCCTCTTCTGAATCGGGGTTGGTGAACGTTATTTTCCATTGCATTGTATTGCCATATTTTAGTTTGCTTGCAGGAATGGTATAGCTATTCTGCTTACCATCCAGTGTATTAAGTTCCAATTGCTTACCATCGAGTACTACATCAACGATGGCTGCATAGTCGCTACTCCATTCAAAGGTGAAGTCATCTGCACGATTGTGTTTCACATAGTTATCCTTTGGAGAGATCATCTTGCCCGAATGAGGTGCATAATGCCCTGCAGGAACATCAGCCTTTTCTACACCATGAGATTTCAAAATATCGTCACTACTTCTCAGTTCCGTAAGGTCCTTGAAAGATTCAGTCTTCCGCTGTTTTTCATTGACCACGCCTTCGTACAGCAGAATCGCAAACGACACCAGCATTAAAAAGAAACTGCCAAACAATGCTCTATCTACCCACAAGCCACTCTTGTCCGACGACTTACTTCTACTCATCTTACGCTCCTCGCCGGCATTGGCGGCGCGATGGTATTCCTCTTCCTGTCCCTCAGCCATCTCGCTCTGTCTCAGCTGCACGAACCGAGCGTCCCAGTCGTTATGAGGAGTGCCTGCACCAAAAAGTAGCACGGGATGCAAGCCACCACCATCAGTACCGCCATCATTCTCTCCTTTGCTGCCACGATAGATTTCGCGCAGATAGTCCATAATAAGCATATCCTCCACATCCATAGCAGCCTCAACAATTTGCCTTAAGTAGGCATCATTCTCCAGAGCTTCCGTCACCAGTGCATCTTCGTCCTCGGGCAGATTTTCCTCCATCCACGCTGCGAGCTGATTGTCGGTTATGTTGTATATCTTGTTTTCCATGGTTTTCTTTATTGTGTTACATTTTTACTTTTGGGATGAATACCATAGATGCGGATGACGAGGGCAAAAAACTGAGCCCGAGCACGGTTAAGGGTACGATAGCACACAGGCATAGACATGTTCATACGCTCAGCCACCTCCGGAAGTTCCAATTCTTCTAGATAGCGCAGGGTCATAATTGTACGGTATCGCTCATTAGGCATCAATTCTATCACACTCTTCACTTCTTTAGGACCAAAGTCTTCTTCCACCTCTCGTTCCATTTTGCTTGCCAAAGCATCCTCATTATCATAGAGAGTAAAAGAGCGCTTCTTGCGGTAACAGTCAATGCAATAGTGAGCTGTGGTTTGAGAAAACCAATAATCCAGTTCGCTACGAAAATCAAACGTCGTCAAAGGGGGACGCTGACCATCTTTGCCAGGTGTCATTACATGAAGATATATCTCCCCAGCCAGTTCTATCCAACTCTCAAGGTCCATATCTTCAAAGCGGCGATAGTAATGGTAGAAGGTCTTGTACTCGCGGCCATAGTAGAATTCCTCTGTCTCCACAGGCCGTCGCTTCAAAAGACGGTCAACAAGCTCAACTTTGTCAAGCCCTTTCAAATGGGGTTGTGGTATAATAGGATATTTCATATTATTATATTAACAGTTCAAACAGTTATTTCATTCCTCTTATATACTTTATCTGAGCGTAGGCATCACCAATTCTACGGAAACGCTCAGCAGCAGCTTCGCGGACATTGGGTTCTGCATCCTCATAGAAATCCGGATGGTAGCGCTTTGCCATCTCCCGATAGGCCGTCTTCACATCGTCGTCGCTAGCTGATGCATCCAGACCCAGTTCGCCATAAAGCATCCGCAATTCTCCTGTGCTCAATATCCCACACCGATCCGAATCATTTGACAAGTTCGACTGGTTCGAGGCATCTTTTTTTTTCTTTTTTGAAATGGTCAGCACAAGAAAGATGTTTACTCCACAGACGAAAAATAGATCAACAACCAGAACAAAAAGACCGAAATCCCACACTTTCAGCAGTTGGAATAGGGAGACGCCGCAACTCCATGCGGAAACTAATATTGATATTGTTCCTACTGTCTTTGTCATACTGCTATTTTCTGATAACTATCCATTATTATTAGTTTGCAAATATACATATTTTTTCTCACTCCGTCACACTGTTCCCCATATTATTTTTCCGCATCACATATCATTCTCATTATCAGCAATATTACTAATATTCCTTAAAGCAACAAAATTTTTCTTTTCGTTCTTTACGCCTATATAGACGAATCTCGGAGCAAAATCTCCCACCCCATCGAAAAAAA
>JAILAT010000051.1 GCA_024681475.1 Bacteroidales bacterium
GAACCCTACATTCCCATTGATAAGTTCTGCCAAGAAGAACCTGCTGAAACTCTACCTCAACGATGTGGGCCTGCTGTCATACATCCTATTCAGGAACAATGTCACCGCCATCAAGGACGACCAGCTGGGCATCAACCTCGGGGCTGTTTACGAGACCGTTGTTGCCACCGAACTGCAGGCCCATGGGCATACACTTTTCTACTATGACAACAAGCAGAAAGGCGAAGTGGATTTCCTGGTCGATGATTATGACAGCCTCTCGGTATTGCCCATCGAGGTGAAATTAGGCAAAGACTATTCCACCCATCGCTCGCTCGACCGTTTCATTGCAAATCCCGACTACAAGATAAAGACTGCTGTGGTGCTGTCGAATGAAGGGGCCTCTAACATAGAAAGTAACACCACATATCTGCCGATATATTACATTATGTTTTTGTAACAGGCCATAAAACCCGATGTCAAACGAAAACCTACAGCGCATGTAACAGATAGATGACAGACAGATAACGAAAGCGGATAGAGCTATTCTTGGTCTTCGAATTTCCACCTTTGCCCGCCGACGCGGGGATACCACAATCGAGAATAGTCAGACGCGCACCGTCGCTGCGGTGTGGAATGACTACGATTGTTGGCGGAAGACCAGCCCACGAGAGAGCCATTCCACACCGTCTGTTTTTACGCACCGCGCAATAAAGAAAAGAAACAATGAAGAATGGGGTAAATAGTACAGAAGATTGTTGTCAAACCGTGCCTCCACAGGGTCGGCAGCTACAGCACGGGGATGAGTCGGCAATCCTTCGGTGGTGTTTCGGCGGTGTTTCGATATAGAGTTAGTTTACGATGATGGAAAACAGTAAAACAATAAAAGTAGGTAATATGAAGAAAAGGTATCGCACAAAAAAAGGAATAATCGCATTGGTTGTTATTGCCGTAGCATTGACTGTACTAATGCTTGCTATAATATTTAATTGGTGCTATTTTACAAAAGAATCGAATGCTATTGTGACATTAGTTGGAATTGTGCTTGCATTCATAAGCATACTGTTGTCATATAAAGGATTGGTAAATACGCAAGACGTGAAACATAATCTCGAACAACAGGAATTTGATACTGTGGCAAAACTAGTGATGGTAATAAATGAATTCAAAATGTTAATTAATTTTAGTGAGAATGTAAGTGGGAAATCGAATGACTGCGTAGGCATTTATTGGTCAAATATTTGGGGATTGAATAGTATAAACAATAAAATAAAGGAAGAATACCCCCAGTTTGTAAATAGTAGTTTATTTTTTGCTGAATCTTTTCAATTTCCATTCATCAATCAATTTGTTTCTAATCCAAGTACTCCATCCACAATAGTGGAGCAACTAGTAAAACTTGATAGAAAATTCTTTGAAGAGAATAATGTATTAATGAATGGTAATTGTGTTGCTGTAAATGACCTGAATAAAAATGATACAAAATATCGCCAATCTGGGTTGAGTTGACCTGATTGGCAATCTTTTGTAAATCATAGTTTATTACTACGAAATAGTATTGAGAAGTGGTATAGGGATAATGTGATAAATAGCAATCCCAATTTACCGTCTTTATTTGAAGAAATAATACCAAAAGCTTCTGGCAAATGAAAAAGATACTTTTTACATTCTTTTTATTGGCCGCAACTATTAACGGCTACTCCCAGGATTTTATTGTGACATTTGCTTCAGGGCAACAATTAGGATGTAATATTTTTGAAGGTAATTCTATTGAAGTGACTTCTGCCAGCTTTTCTTCTGATTTAAGGCTGATTATTCCTGATTCTGTTACATACAATAATCATACTTATCCTGTTACAAGAATAAATGACAACCTACTCTATTGGACACATATACATATTAACTCCGTAACCATTGGGAGAAATGTTAATTATCTTGGGCTACGTGCATTCTCGGGAGGTTTTAGTTTTGACACATTATATTACAACGCGGATAGTTGTACCTGCGTACCATACTATAATTACGGCTATTTTGTGCAAAGTGGTTGGTCGGATTATTCGAATTCACCATCTGATAATTTCTTCCTCAATCAAACAATAACAACAGTCGTTTTTGGAAACAATGTAAGAAGAATACCATCACAATTACTTAAAGGTTGTACCGCCTTAAATTCTATTGAAATACCAGATTCAGTTACAGAAATAGAGAATCAGACATTCTCTGGATGTACAGACTTGGATTCAGTTGTATTTGGAAGTCGTGTGTCTTCAATAGGGAATGGTGCGTTTTACCGATGTGCTAGCCTGGGTTCAATAAATATTCCTGAAACGGTAGATACTATCTGCCCAAGTGCTTTTTATGGGTGTACGAATCTTTCCAAAATAACAATACCTTCTTCTATTGCAACAATTACAGAAGATGTTTTTATGAATTGCTCGAATTTATCTTCTGTGATAATTCCCAATAATGTTACGGCAATATGTGAGCGCGCGTTCAAGGGGTGTACGAATTTAGATAGTTTGTATATAGGAAGCAATGTTAGAACTATTGGGAACGAGGCATTCGCTGGATGTTATAACATAAGCTATTTGCACTATAATGCAAAAAATTGCCAAACATCTTTAAAGTATATTCATAATCAACCAAGTCCTTTTTATAACACTGGTTTAGGTCAACTTAAAACTTTAATTATTGGTGACAGTGTGGAGAACATTATTCCCAATGCATTTGGTTCCTATGATTCGTTATATGTAATAAGTATACCCAAAGGGGTAAAGTCAATAGGAGATGGCGCTTTTAATAACTGTAGAGCAATTGATACTGTATTTTTTAATGCACAGAACTGTATGCATATGAGGGCTTATCAAGCATTCTGCGCTGGTGTGTATAATATATGGCCAGACCATTTTCCTCAATTCGTCATAGGAAATGACGTGCAGCGTTTTCCTGATTCAGCTTTTTTAGGAGTGAATGTTTTCGATAGTATTCCGAGGACAGATTCTATTAGATACATTGGCAAACATTGTTTTGATGGCCATACTTTTGGTGGAACAGTAAATGTCCCCACTACAATAGACACTATTGGGGATTATGCTTTTGCAAATAATCCTAATATTTCTGCTGTCTTTTTCAATGCCAAAGAATGTAAAAAGATGAATGGGGGTAAAGTCTTTGATGGATGTAACAATATTGGTCAGATTGAGATAGGAACAGGGGTACAGCGTTTCCCTGATAGTGCATTTACTGTTTTCAATCATTTATTAGACACTATTCCTTGGAGAGATTCACTACGATATGTTGGTGCGTGGAATTTCCGAGACAGAAGCGACTTGTCAGGAAATTTCATAATACCACAAAGTATTGACACTATTGCAGAAGGAGCATTCTACAACTGCGACAACATTCTGTCGTTGAATACAAATAATGTTCGGCATATCGGACGTAACGCTTTCGCGGAATGCGACCGTATTGTGTCTGCTACTCTTGGTAACACTGTGCAGACGATAGGCACTGGTGCATTCAGTGGGAATTTCCGTTTGCAGAACATCAACCTTGGAGGTGCAAGAACCATAGGCGATAGTGCATTCAAGGGCTGCGTGAGAATGGAAATGCCCGAACTACCCACAACACTTGTCACCATCGGCACCCGTGCTTTCAACGGATGCGGCCTGTTAGCTGGCAAACTAACATTCCCGGCCACGATTACAAATATCGGAGACTATGCATATAGTAGTATTGGAACTATTACGGAAATAGAGATGAAAGGAACTACGCCTCCAACCATTTATTCACACACCTTTGCATCGGTAAGCAACAGTAGAACGGTCAGTGTTCCCTGCGGTGCAGTAATGAATTATTATACAACAGACTACTGGGAGAATTTCTCTAACATCGTTGAGGCTCCGCCTTACAAGCTGACGGTGAGCACGAACAACGAGACGATGGGCAGTGCCGCCGTCAGCCAGCAGCCTACCTGCAGCAACCATTCGGCCATCATCCAGGCGACAGCGGAGACAGGCTTCCACTTCATCCAGTGGAACGACGGCAATGGTACCAACCCGCGCACCGTCAATATGACGCAGGATTCCGCTTTCACCGCCATCTTCGTGCCCAACAACAGCCAAGTCACCGTCGTGCCCAACGACCCGCTGAGGGGTACCACCACAGGTTCAGGTACCTACGGGTACAACGCCCCTGTGACGATGACGGCGACGGCATACGACGGATACCACTTCCTGAAATGGAACGATGGTAACACGCAGAACCCCCGCTATATGGCCGCCGTGCGCGACACCAACTTTACCGCTATTTTCGTCTCTAACATAAGCACCATCACCGTCGGCAACGCCAACCCCGGCTGGGGCAACGTGAGCGGCAGCGGCGTCTATTACTACATGAACCTGGTGAGCCTCACGGCGACACCGGTGTATGGCTACCACTTCAGCCGGTGGAATGACGGCAACACACAGAACCCACGCACCATCACCGTCATACAAGACTCCAGCTTCACCGCCTACTTCGCCGTGAACACCTACAGCATCGTAGGCACAAGCAACAGCATCGCGATGGGCAGCGTGACAGGTGGCGGCACCTACACCTACCTGCATGAGATGAGCCTGACGGCGACGCCCGCCTTCGGCTACCACTTCGTGCAGTGGAACGACCAAAATACCGACAACCCGAGGACCATCACCGTGACGCGCGACTCGGCATTCACGGCCCAGTTCGCCGCCAACAGCTACACCATCACCGCCGCACCCAACGACCCCACGATGGGCAGCGCCTACGGCAGCGGCACCTACAACTTCAACACCACCGCTACACTGACGGCGGTGGCGGAATATGGCTACCACTTCACGCAGTGGAGCGACGGCGTGACGGACAACCCGCGGAGCGTCACCGTGCAGAACAGCGCTACCTATACCGCGCAGTTCGAGATCAACAGCTATATCCTCACCGTGCAGAGCAGCAACCCCACCATAGGCACCACCAGCGGCGGCGGCAGCTACAACTACCTGACGCCGGTGAACATCACCGCCAACCCTAATGCCGGCTATCACTTCACCCAGTGGAGCGACGGCAACACCGACAACCCGCGTCTGGTGACGGTGACGCAGAACGCCACCTATATTGCTCAGTTTGCCATCAACAGTTATGCTGTGGGAGTGGTGAGCGGTAACACTAGTATGGGTAGTGTAAGTGGCAGTGGTACTTATAACCACAACGCCACAGCCACAATGACAGCGACAGCCTTCTACGGATACCACTTCGTGCAATGGAGTGACGGCAACACAGACAATCCCCGTAGTGTGGTGGTGACGGACTCGGCACAATATACGGCGGAGTTTACCTTCAACAGTTACCTTGTCATTGGAAACAGCAGCAACGTCACCCTCGGTAGTGTCACGGGTGGAGGCTCATACAACTACCTCTCTCAAGTTGCACTTACAGCAGTCCCAGTTCCTCACTACCACTTCACTATGTGGAATGACAGCATCGAAGACAATCCGAGAGCCATCACTGTGACACGTGATACAACCCTCACCGCCCACTTTGCCATTGACAGGCACACCCTTGGTGTCAATACGGCTGATGCCACACAGGGTACTGTTAGCGGAACCGATACAGTGAACTACAATACGGCGGTATGGATTTCGGCTACTGCTAACTATGGATACCACTTCACTCAGTGGAACGATGGCAACACCAGCAATCCAAGACGAGTGGTTGTGCTGCAAGATACTGTCTTCACCGCCAGTTTTGCTCCCAACCAATACTCTGCCACCTGTGCCGTAAACGACAATACGAGAGGCTCGGTGACGACGACTGGTGGAAACTATAACTACCTTACACAACTTACCTTCACGGCTGTTCCCAATACTGATTATCACTTTCTCCGTTGGAGCAACGGCAGCACAGACAACCCCATTACCTTCACGCTGACCAAAGACACTGTACTGACGGCCATATTGGTTGGTCTCACGGCCAATGTCAACGACAACACGATGGGAACGGTGTCACACACCAAGCCATCCAACTTGGTAGAAGTGGTAACTGCCACTCCGAACTATGGCTATCATTTCGTGCAATGGAATGATGGCAATACCGACAATCCCCGTACTATGAATCTAGTCGGAGATACTTCTGTAACGGCTGTCTTTGCGATAAACACTTATGTCGTTTCCGTTGTCAGCAACGACAGTACACTTGGAACGGTGCAAGGTGGAGGAGAGTACAACTATCTCTCACAAGTCACTATCACCGCCACTGCCGCACAGCACAGTCACTTTGTTCAGTGGAACGACGGCAACACCACCAACCCAAGATTAGTGACACTGACCCGCGATACCACATTCACGGCTATCTTTGAAGCAGACCAGCAATATCAGATTACGGTCAATGCCAATGACACCACGATAGGCAGCGTTACCGGTAGCGGTATGTACTATAACGGAGAGACCGTGACCATCACAGCCACAGCGAATGACCATTATTATTTCTCACAATGGAGCGATGGTAACACTTCCAACCCACGTCTGGTGACAGTATCTGGTGAAGCCACTTATACTGCAGTCTTCGAGCCTGTGATGTACACGGTTACAGTGACAGCCAACGACTACTCGATGGGACAAGTGACAGGAGGTGGCAGCTATGCCTACGGCACTTCGGTAACATTGGAGGCTCGTGCCTTTGAAGACTACCGCTTCGTGCGATGGAGCGACGGCGACACCGCAGTGGTGCGTACTGTCACGGTGACGGATGATATACAGTTGGAGGCCACCTTTGAAAGGAAGAACCCTGATGGCATCGACGATGTGGAAGGAATAGCATACAAAGTCTATGTACAACAGAGACACATTATCATTGAAGGATTGGAGAATCATCCCAATGCACCTGTGATGGTATTTGATGTTACCGGTCGTCGTCACAGCCTTTCGGAGGCACTCTCCACGGGTGTTTATTTAGTAAAGATAGGCAGATGGACAAAGAAAGTGGTTGTGTTATGAGAAAGATTGCATTATTAGCATTGCTGTTGGCAATAGGGACTGTTTATGCACAGACACCCCAAGAAGAGTATGAGGCTTGGAAGAAACAGGCGATGGGCGATTATGGTCGTTTCCGTCAGCAGCAGATTGACGAATATCAGAACTTCCGCAAGAAAGCTAACGAAGAATATGCCGAGTTTGTGAGGTCCGCTTGGGCAACGGTGGGCAAGAAACCTCCAGAGCAACGAGAAAAAGAGCCCAAGCCGCCACAGCCGATTGTGGCTCCCAAGCAAGAGGAACCCCGGCAACCCGAGCCAATCCCATATAAGGAAATCGTTCCGCTGCCTGATGTCTCTCCTGTGCCAGATGTGCCGATACCCGTGCCACAGAATCCTGTAGGAACGACATTGCACATCCGATACTTTGGTATGGATGTCCAAGTTCGTAAACCACAAAGAGCCCCGATACAATTGCTATCCACCAAACCGGATGACATAGCCCAGGCTTGGCTGGCAATGTCCAACGGGAATTGTGAAGAGCTGCTGGCAGATTGCCTTGGCATCAAGAATAAACTACAACTCAACGATTGGGGCTATATTTTATTGTTGCAAAGGGTTGCGGCTGGCGTGGCCGGTGAAAAGGAGGCTCCCTTGATGATGCATTGGCTGTTGGCGCAGTCGGGTTATAGCTCGCGTCTGGCAGAGACGAAAAAAGGTCGTTTGGAGATATTGTTGTCTTTTGATGTGAAAGTGTTCGAATATGCTTATGTGGACCTTGACGGGACGTTTTTTTTTCTTTTAGATGATAGCGGTGACGATAGTGATGAAATTGATGTGCTGGATCATTCTTTCCCCAATGAGCACACGGCAAGTCTGCGTATGCTGACACACCCTCGTTTGGCACATCAGAGTTGTCCTCAGCGGACCTTTAGGTCGCAGATGCCCCCGGCATGGTCACTGCCAGTGTCGGTGAACAAGAATCTGATTGACTATTTCAATGCCTATCCGCATATTGCAGCCAATTGGGATATCTATGCCAATGCGTCACTCAGTGAGCCTGTTAAGGAACAGCTGTATCCTATTCTGCGAAAGAAAATGGAAAATCTTGACGAGGTGAATTCGGCACAAGCATTACTTCAATGGATTCAGACAGGCTTTGAATATCAAACAGACGGTGAACAGTTTGGTAATGAACGTTCGCTCTTTGCCGATGAAACGTTGTTTTATCCCTATTGTGACTGTGAGGACAGAAGTATCCTTTTTAGTATATTGGTCCGTGATTTGCTAGGTCTCGATGTCGTGTTGTTGCATTTCCCAGGACACATGGCCACTGCTGTGGCTTTTTCGAAAAATGTTGATGGTGACTATCTGGAGCTTGATGGCCGTCGCTACATTGTGTGCGATCCTACATATATCGGAGCTCCTGTAGGCATGGCAATGCCAGAATGCAAGTCACAAGAAGTGAATGTGTATAGGCTGTCGAAGCTATGATATTTGAGGCACAAAGAGCCTCAAATTGACAGCCGGAGGCGTTCGATGATGTCTCTTTCGGCGTCGCAGACGGTGTCGTGGGCTGCGGCGATTTGCTGCAGGCGGATGAGGGTCGTCTGTGCGGTGTCTTTGTCTTTGAAACAATAATCGTCGTCGGTGAGGAAGTTGCTGTCGGAACCGTTGAGCAACTCTATAAGCGACTGTTGTTCAGAGCTTGAGAAGACTTTCAGTCCGTCGAGGGAGGCGAGGAGCGACTGTTTCTCGGTCTCGCTGACACTGCCGTCGGAGACGGTGACGGCTATCATGAGGCGGGCGCTGTGGAGCAGGTCGGAGCGTTCCTTGTGGCCTTTCGATTGGCTGACCCGGCCGAAGAACTGGCCGATGCCTTTCACGGTGTCGCTCATCCCGGTGGCTAGCTTGCTGCCTGTGGAGGTGAGATTGAAGATGAGCTCGGGAATCTGGAAGGGGTCGACGAGGACGGCGGCACGATAGTCGCCGGTGAGGACGCTGCGGTATTGGAACAGATAGCAGGGGATGATGCGGTAGTAGATGTCTTCCAATGCGTTGTCTACGCCGATATTGTCGTGGATGTGCTCGAGGTAGGGGGTGATGTATTCGTCGTAGCACTCTTCGTCGATGCTGTTGACATGGGTAGCCATGCGGCATGGTGTGGTGTCGTGGCCTTTGTGGGTCTCGAAGGTGGACTCTTTCAGATTGTCGATCTCGCCATTGAGAGGTAGTAAGATACTGACTTCCTTGCTGCTGATTTTCGTTGTCAGGAAGGCCACGGTGGCGACACGGCCGAGTCCTTTGCAGGCGTTGCATTCCGATTTGGTGATGATGCCGCTCTTGTCGGTCTCCTCGATGATTTTCTTCCCTTCGCAACGGGGACAGTCGTCTATCCTGCAGCTGCTCTTGATGAGGAATAGTGGCTGCTGCTCAGCCAGTTGCCCGTCGGCGAGGGTGAGGTCGACGAGCTTGTGGTCGATGGCGGCGCTACCGCTGACGATGTTGCTTATCTTCTTGCGGGCATTGCCCAGGAAGCCTTCGGTGTTGAACTTGGGAGCGGCATCGAGGGCTTCGATGAGACTGTTGTCGGCAAGCTTGACGTAGGGCCTTTCGCTTTCGGCATTGGCCAAGGTGTTGATTTGCTGCTCCAGGGCTTCGTCGCAGGCCACGGTGCGCACTTCGGTTTTGTGGCTTACGCTCTGGCCTCTGGCGTGGATGTAGCAGTATTCGTAGCGACGCACGGGGGTCTCCTCGTCGAGGATGAGGCTGTTGAGCTCATTGGGGGCGAGGCGACTGATGATGTCGCGGATGTCGTTGGCGGTCAACTCTGTCTTGCTCTCTTTGGCCTGCTGGCGAAGGGACTCTAGCGTGTTCATGCTTTTTTTTGTTTTTCTAGTTGAACTAGTTGTTAATCAGTTCGTCCAGCTCGAGCCATCGGAACTCTTTGTCGTCGAGGGCGGTGATGATTTCGCCGATGCGTGTGGCTGCTGCGGTGATCTGGGCGGTGTCGGCCGGGGTGTCGCCTGACAGCAGAGCTTCCAGCTGGCTGCGCTCGAGGGTGAGGGCGTCGATTTCTTCGCCCAGCTGTTTGTATTCTTGCTGCTCTTTCCAGGTGGCCCGGGGTTTCTGGCTTTTGTTGCGTTCGTATTGTGGCTTCTCGTCGCGGCGTTGCTTGTTGGCGGCGCGCTCCTGTTGCTGGCGTTCAGCCAGATAGCGGCTGTAGTTGCTGTGATAGTCCTTTATCTTGCCTTCGCCCTGGAAGACGAAGATGTGGTCGACGATGTTGTCCATGAAGCTGCGGTCGTGGCTGACGATGACGAGGCATCCCTTGTAGCCTGCCAAGAAACGTTCCAGTATCTCTAACGTGTAGAGGTCCAGGTCGTTGGTGGGCTCGTCGAGGATGAGGAAGTTGGGGTTGGCCATCAGCACGGTGAGGAGGTAGAGCCGCCGCCGCTCGCCGCCGCTGAGGTTGCCGAAATAGTTGTATTGCGTGGTGTCGTCGAAGCCGAAGTGGCTGAGAAACTGATGTGCCGTCATCTCTTTGCCGTCGGCCAGCTCGATGACTTCGGCCACGTCGCGCACTATCTCTATCACACGACGGTCGGCGGCCACCTGCATCCCCGTCTGCGAATAGATGCCGAAACGGATGGTCTGGCCTACGATGATGCGACCGCTGTCGGGGCGCAGCCGTTCGGTGAGCAGGTTGACGAAGGTGCTCTTGCCGATGCCGTTGGGGCCCACGATGCCTATCTTCTCGCCACGTTTGAAGGTGTAGCTGAAGTCGTCGACGACCTTCTGTTCGCCGTAACGTTTCGTCACGTTGTACATCTCCAGTATCTTGCCGCCCAGACGTTCGGTTTTCACGCTCAGCTCGCCGCGTTCTTTCTCGAAGCGGGTGTGCGCTTTGGCCTCGAGCTCGTAGAAGGCATCGATGCGGGCCTGTGCCTTGGTGCCGCGAGCCTGCGGCATGCGGCGCATCCATTCCAGCTCGTTGCGGTAGCGGCTTTTGGCGCGTTCCACCTCGGCGCGTTCATTGTGCTGGCGCTCAGCGCGTTTTGTGGTGTAGTAGTTGTAGGTGCCACGGTAATGGTAGAGCGTGGCGTTATCGAGTTCCAAGATGTCTTGGCATACGTTGTCGAGGAAATAGCGGTCGTGTGTCACCATCAGCAGCGCCAGCCGTTGCTTGCTGAGGAAGTCCTCGAGCCATTCAATCATGGCGATGTCGAGGTGGTTGGTGGGCTCGTCGAGGAGCAGCAGGTTGGTGTCGTCGATCAGTATTCTGCTGAGAGCCACCTTTTTCTGCTCGCCGCCGCTGAGTGTCTCCATGGGGCGGTCCATAAGGCTGTCGACCGCCAGACGGCTGAGCACCTCTTCGACACGTTGCTGGAAGTCCCACGGCTCCACCGTCTCGGGGCGTTCGGCGGCTTCCACGAAGCTGCGCACCGTCTGGTGGTCGTGGAAGTCGGGGTTTTGCGGCAGATAGGCCATCTTCACGTCGCCGCGGAAGGTGACGGTGCCGCTGTCGGGCAATACACTGCCTGTCAGTATATTGAGTAGTGTGCTTTTGCCGTAGCCGTTGCGGGCGATGAGTGCCGTCTTCTGTCCGGCGTTGATGCCAAAGGAGATGTCTTCGAAGAGGAGTTTCTCTCCGTAGCTTTTGGTGAGGTTCTCAATGGTGAGCAGTGCATCGGCCATGGCGTCAGTGACTTAGTATCCGTATTTGTCTTTCCAGCGCCACTGCATCAGCTTGCGGGTCTCGTTCTCGCGACTGTTGTTGCCGGGCTCGTAGAAACGGTGTCCGCTGAGCAGGTCGGGCAGGAATTCAAGTTCCACGAAGTTGCCTTCGTAGTCGTGGGCATATTTGTAGCCGTCGCTGTAGCCTATCTGCTTCATCAGCTTGGTAGGTGCGTTGCGCAGATGCAGCGGCACGGGCAGGTCGCCGGTCTTCCTGATGGCCTCCTGTGCGGCGTTCAGCGCCATGTAGGTGGCGTTGCTTTTCACCGAGTTGGCTAGATAGATGGCACATTGCGAGAGTGTTATGCGGCATTCGGGATAGCCTATCTTGGTCACTGCCTCGAAGCAGGCGTTGGCGAGCAGCAGCGCGTTGGGGTTGGCGTTGCTGATGTCCTCGCTGGCGAAGATGAGCATGCGGCGGGCGATGAACACGGGGTCCTCGCCGCCGTCGATCAGGCGTGCCAGCCAATAGACGGCGCCGTTGGGGTCGCTGCCGCGCATCGATTTGATGAAGGCGCTGATGATGTCGTAGTGCATCTCGCCCTGTTTGTCGTAGAGAGCCAGATTCTGCTGTATCACGTCGGTGACGCGCTGGTTGTCGATGACCACCGTTCCTTCGCCCGAGCGGTTCACTACTAATTCTATGGCGTTCAACAGTTTGCGGGCGTCTCCGCCGCTGATGCGCATCAGCGCTTCGCTCTCCTTCACCTCGACGGTGCGTCCCTCGTGGGCGTAGTGGGCCACGGCGGCAGCGATGAGCTGCTCCATCTCCTCTTTGCCGAAGGCTTTGAGGATGTAGACCTGACAGCGCGAGAGCAGTGCCGAGATGACCTCGAAGGAGGGGTTCTCGGTGGTGGCGCCTATCAGCGTGATGATGCCGCGCTCCACGGCACCCAGCAGCGAGTCCTGCTGCGACTTGTTGAAACGGTGGATCTCATCGATGAAGAGGATGGCACCATCTTCGTTTTTGGCTTGCTCTATCACTTCGCGCACCTCTTTCACGCCGCTGCTGATGGCACTCAACGTGTGGAACGGCCGTTGCAAGGTGTTGGAAATGATGGTGGCCAATGTCGTCTTGCCGATGCCTGGAGGCCCCCAGAATATCATGGAGGGTATCTGCCCGCTCTCGATCAGTGTGCGCAGCACAGCACCTTGTCCCACAAGGTGTTGCTGCCCTATGTAGTTGTCGAGCGTCGTCGGGCGCAGAAGTTCGGCTAGAGGCGTCATGGTCTTGGTTTTGGTCTTTCTTTCTAGTTGAACTAGTTTAACTAGAAGAACTGGTATAACTAGTTAAAACAGTATCAGATGATCAGCATGGCGTCGCCGTAGGTGCTGAAGCGGTATTTCTCCTTGATGGCAGTGACGTAGGCGTGCTGCAGGAATTCCAGGCCTGCGAAGGCGGCCACCATGATGAACATCGACGATTTGGGATGGTGGAAGTTGGTCACCATCATGTCGGCGATGCTGAAATGGTAGGGCGGGAAGATGAACTTGTTGCTCCAGCCTTCGTAGGGGCTCACCTTGCCTGGGATGGTCACAGCCGTCTCGATGGCTTTCATGCTGGTGGTGCCCACGCAGCACACTTTGTGGCCGTTCTGCTTGGCGGTGTTTATCATGTTGCAGCATTCTTCGTCGATAATCATCTCCTCGGAGTCCATGCGGTGCTTGCTGAGGTCTTCCACCTCGATGGGCTTGAAGTTGCCAATACCGGCGTGCAGCGTCAGCTGTGCCAGCTTCACGTCTTTCACCTCCATGCGTTTCAGCAGTTCGCGGCTGAAGTGCAGTCCTGCCACGGGTGCCGCCACGGCGCCTTCGTGCGAGGCGTAGAGCGTCTGGTAGTTTTCGGCATCGTCTTTGTTGATGTCGCGCATGGCGCGAAGCTCCTCGGGCAGCGGTGTCTGTCCCATGCTTTTGATTATCTTGATGAACTCATCGTGGCTGCCTTCGTACATGAAGCGTATGGTGCGGCCACGCGAGGTGGTGTTGTCGATCACTTCGGCCACAAGGGCGTCGTTTTCACCGAAGTAGAGCTTGTTGCCGATACGTATCTTGCGGGCGGGGTCCACCACCACATCCCACAGGTGGGTCTCGGGGTTCAGCTCGCGCAGCAGGAAGACGGTGATTTGTGCGCCGGTCTTCTCTTTCTCGCCTTTCAGCAGGGCGGGGAAGACCCTGGTGTTGTTCACCACCACCACGTCGTCGGTGTCCACATAGTCGATGAAACTTCTGAACGTCTTGTGCTCAATGGTTTGCGTCTGCCGGTTGAGGATCATCAGGCGTGCGTCGTCACGCTGTTTGGGCGGACGCTCGGCGATGAGGTCTTTGGGTATGGACAGTACTTGCTTTTCGCGAGGCTGGTTGTAGTCGCGGATGACAAAATCGGACAGCTTTACTGTAGTGTATAATGTATTTATCATATATAAATATTATTGTTTTCGTCTCTGGCGTAGCCCCCTCGGCCAGTGCCGACAAGGGCAAACGGCTGCAAAGATACAACATTTTCGCCCCGTTGTCAAGTCTTTTAACATTTGCTGTTCCCGATAACGTGCGTAAGTTATTGTCCAAGAGTGTTTTGTTTTGTTGAAAATAATACTCTCTAAAGTTGTTTTAACATTTCGTATTTAGGCTCCGTGGCGCGTATCTGTGTCTCAATCCCGGCGATGGGCAGTGCGTCGTCGACGCGGTAGTCGCCGATCCTTTCGCGGCGCAGCGCGCTGAGGAAAGCTCCAGAATCCAGTGAGGCGCCGTAGTCGCGTGCCAGACTGCGGATGTAGGTGCCCTTGCTGCAAGTCACACGGAAGTCCACCTGTGGCAACCCTTCGGGAACACGCCCCTGCGGCTCGCGGTACAGCTCACGTTGGCTGCTGTCCACAGCGCTGTCGCTGAGGGGGTTGGCTTCGCTCCACTGTGCGAAGAGGGTTGTGTCGCCGTGGCGTATGGCGGTGATGGCAAAGTCGTAGATTTCAATGTGTTTGGCGCTGATTTGCACGTCGTCGCCGTCGCGTGCTGCCACGTAGGCCCGTTTGCCGTCCACTTTCACCGCCGAGAAGGTGGGCGGCACCTGCTCCTGAGGTCCTGTAAACTGCTGAGCGGCAGCCATCAGCATGGCATCGGTAATGTGTGCCGTGGGGTAGACGGCATCCACGGCGCGCTCCAAGTCATAACAGGGGGTGGTGGCGCCCAGCACAAGGGTGCCGGTGTATTCTTTGATGCCTGCCTGCAGCCCTTCAATCTGCTTGGTGGCGCTGCCCACGCAAATCAGCAGCAGCCCAGAAGCCAAGGGGTCGAGTGTGCCGGCGTGGCCTATTTTGAATTTCTTGAGGCCAAACTCGCGTTTCAGGTGCCATTTCACCTTGTTGACAGCCTGGAACGAGCTCCAGCCCACAGGCTTGTCGACAGCGATGATGAGACCTGCTTTCCCGCTCATTGAGAGATATAGAAGAATGTGGGGAATACGTAGGGTAAAATGATGCAGGCCAGCGAGATGATGGCGCAGTAGACGGCGAACCAGATGAGCTTGCCGCGGCGCACGATGTTGATCATCCATTTGCATGCCAGGCATCCTACCACGAAGGCGGCGACAAAGCCCACAGCAAGTGGCACATAGCCTATCGCGGCTTCCGGTGCGGCGGCACTGGCAGTGGTGGCGACAGTCTCAGCGGCAGGGTGTATCAGTTTGCGTGCGTCGAGCAGCGCTTCGCCGAGAATGGGCGGTATCACCATCAGGAACGAGAATTGCGCCAACGACTCTTTCTTGTTGCCCAAAAGCAGACCGGTGGCGATGGTGCTGCCCGACCGCGACAAGCCCGGCAACACGGCCACGGCCTGCGCAATGCCGATGATGAAAGCATGCAGCGGCGAGATGTTGTCGCGTCGGCGCGGCTTGGCAAAGTAGGAGAACGCCAGCAACAGTGCCGTCAACATCAGGCAGCAGCCCACGATAAGCAGCGGGTTGCCAAACTGCTCCTGTGCATTCCTGACGTCAAAGAAATCGTCGACATAATCCTTGAAGCAGAAGCCCACAATCATGATGGGTATCATCGAAACCAGGATATTCACGAAGAACTTGGTGCCATCGTTCCATTTGAACTTGACCAAATCCTTCAGTATCCACACGATTTCCTTCCACAGGATGACGCAGGTGCTGAGCACCGTGGCGACATGCACCATTACGTCAAACGTAAGGTTCAACTCGGGGTCGGCATGCAACAGTGCGCTGCCTATGGCCAGGTGGCCGCTGCTACTGACGGGGAGATATTCCGTCAATCCCTGGACGATGCCCAGGATGAGGGCTTTAATCCAATCCATAATTCCTAAAAGCTAATCAATAATCAGTCTTTCTTCTTGCCAAAGGGACGCAGCATGATGGCTACGATCTCAATGATGATGCCCACCATGATGGTGACAGGTGCCGCCACCAGTCGGCGGTTGTCGAACATGTCGTAGTTGAAAACGTTGGGGTCGTCGCTGCCGCCGCCGGCGAGGAGGATATAGCCCACGCCCATCACGATGATGCCCAGCAGCATCAGGATGTAGTTCACGATGCTGAAGGCAAAGGTGTAGTCGTTCTTCGGGGCTGCATTCTCGGTGGATTTCTTGGCTCCCGTTGCAGGGCTGGCGGCTGTTTTCTTGGCAGGTACTTTATTGTTGCTCATAATGATTTGTTTGTTTTCTGATTACTAGTTGAATTCGTTGTTGTTGGTGCTGCGCAGATGGCTGTGCACCGAGAAATAGGTGGCCAAATAGGAGATGACGATGCCCACCACAAAGATGACTCCGATGATGACGGCGTAGCCTATCCAATAGCGCGGATGGAACACTGCCAGATGGAACTGCTTGTTGAACATGTAGATGGAGGCATACATGAACACCGTGGCCAGCAGGGCGCCCAGGAAGCCGTAGAGCACGCTGCGACGCAGGAAGGGGCGTGTGATGAAGCCCATCTTGGCGCCCACCATGTTCATCGTCTTGATGGTGTAGCGGTTGGAATAGATGGAAAGCTTGATGGTTGTGCTGATAAGCGCCACTGACACCAGCAGCAGCAGTATCATGAAGATGACCAGCAGCCACGACAGTTTGTAGAAAATCTGGCTCAAGTCGTTGATCATGGCCTCGTGGTAGGTGATGCTTTCCACCAGCGCATAGTCATCCACCTCCTCTTTGAAGGTTTGTCGCATCTTGTCGTTGTACTGCGGATTGGGGTTGACCTTCAAGGTCACCATCAGGGTGGGGTAGAGGGGGTTGACGCTGTCGAGCAGGGTGAGGAAGTCCTCGTCGAGCTCTTGGGCGAAGAGGCGCGCCGCCTCGTCGGCCGAGATGTAGTCCACCTCCTTCACATAGTCCAGCTGCAGCAGCTCGTCGCGCAACGCCAGGGCGTCCTCTTCAGTGGCGTCGGTTGTCAGGTCCAACTGATAGGCAATATGCTCCTGCATGGCATGCGTAGCCATATAGGAATGGTATTCCACAAACATCAGCAGACCAAAAACAAACAGCACCAGCATGATGCTGAAAACGGTGGAAGTGTTTCCAGCCCAGAGTTTTATCTTGCTACGTCGTTTCAGTTTCTTTTCACTCATAACGGTTGCAAAGATACGAACTTTTTTTTATATGGAATACTTTTTTATGTAAATGGGTATTTTTCTTTGTCCGTAAATGATGAAGCCTGCGCCGACGGCGCAGGCTTTTGAATGAAAAGATGTACTTTTTATGATGGTTTTATGAGAATGTGGCTTAGTTGGCCAGCATGACGGGCATCACCAGCATCAGCACGTCCTCGTGGTGCTCCTCGTTGTCGCCCCACACGGGGAAGATGATGCCGGCGCGGCTGGGATGCGACATCTCCATGAGCACCTGCTCGGTATCGAGGTTCGACACCATCTCGGAGAGGAACTTGGCGTTGAAACCGATGTCCATGGGCTCGCCTTCGTAGGCGCAGGGCATCTTCTCGTTGGCGGCGTTGGAGAACTCGAGGTCTTCCGACGTGATGTTCAGCGTCGTCTCGCTCAGCGACAGGCGCACCTGGTAGGTCGACTGGTTGGCGTAGAGGCTGGCGCGGCGCAGCGAATTGAGGAACGTGTTGCGGTCCACGGTCAGCTTGTTGGGATTCTCCTTGGGGATGGCGGCCTCATAGTTGGGGTATTTGCCTTCCACCAGACGGCACACCAGCATGAAACTGTCGAACTCGAAGAAGACATTGATTTTGTTGAAGTTGATGGTGACATCGCATTCCTCTTTGCGGCTGGTGAGGAGGTTCTTCAGTGTGCCGATGGGTTTGCGCGGCAGGATGAAGCTGACGGGCTCGTCGGACTTGATGTCGTTGCGGCGATAGCGCACCAGCTTGTGGGCGTCGGTGGCCACGAAGGTGACGTGCTCGGGGGTCATCTCGCAGAAGATGCCCGACATCTGTTGGCGCATCTCGTCGGTGGAGGCGGCGAAGATGGTCTTGTTGATGGCGTCGGCCAGCACCGAGGCGGGCATGGTGGTCTGCGTGGTCTCCTCCATGGGGGGCAAGGTGGGGAACGTGTCGGCGTTCTGGCCCGATAGGTTGTATTTGCCTCCGCCCGAGCTGATTTCGATGTTGAAGTTCTGTGCGTTGGCGCTGAAGGTGACGGGGACATCCTCGAACAGTTTCAGCGTGTCGAGCATCAGCTTGGCGGGTACGGCGATATCCGTAAGGCCCTCTTCCACAGCGTTCTCCATCTCGATGCGGGTCATCAGGGTGGTCTCCAGGTTGGTGGCCGTGACGGTCAGCACGTTGTTTTCCAGATGGAAATGGAAGCAGGAGATGATGGGCACGGTGTTGTTGTTGGCTATCACGCTACCCACGGCATTCAGATGCCTGAATAATAATTGGCTATTAGTAATGAATCTCATATCGTTATGTATTATTTTCGCAATCGGTTTATCTTCAATTCCAGAATGCAAAATTAGAGATAATTTTTTTGTCGGGGAAGAAAATCTGCCGTCTTTTTTTCAACAATTGTTGATAAGACAACCGGGGCCCAATCGCTCGGGCGACAAAACAATAGCACTAAGACGATGAGTCCTAGTGCCATGTTTCTATCTTGTTCTGTTTCAATGCGTCAGTGTGGCATATGTCGCTCTACCAGCGTCCGCTGGCGCCACCGCCGCCGAAGTGGCCTCCGCCGAAGCCACCGAAGCTGCTGCCTCCGCTCCAGCCGCCCGTCGAGCCGCCGCCCATGCCGCCGAAGCCGCCGATATGGGTGCCGCCGCCATGGTATCCGCCGCCGGTGCCGTCGTTGGGTGTCGATTTGATCCAGCCTTTTTTGGCGGCCACCACCAAGAACACGATGATCGACCCGACAAGGATGAACGTTATCAGCAAGGCGATGATGCTGTTGCGACGGTCGGCTTTGCGGTACTGGTCGTAGTCGTATTCGCCCACGCACACGGGCTCAATGATGTCCAGCGCCGCCACGATGCCGCCATAGTAGTCCTCGTCCTGGAAGTGGGGTATCATCTCGTTGGTGATGATGCGGTGGCAGAAGATGTCGGGCAGCGCCCCTTCGAGTCCAAGCCCCGTGGCAATCTCCACCTCGCCGTTGGCGTTGCCCACCTTGGGCTTGATGACTATCACCACGCCGTTGCTGTGCTCGTCCTGTCCCACGCCCCATGCTTCGCCGAGGTCGAAGGCGAAAGACTCTATCTCGCGGCCTCCGAAATCGGGAGTGATGATGACAGCTATCTGGTTCGACGTGCTGTCGCTGAAGGCCTGCAGGCGTTGCTCCAGAGCCTCCATGTCGTCGGTTTCCAACGTTCCGCAGAGGTCATAGGCCAGATGCAGCTCCTTCTTCGGGAGCCATCCGTCGGCGTGAGGAGCCGTCTGTGCATGGAGACACAACAGGCTGATACACAGTAGTATGAGTAATGCCAGCCGTTTCATGACCGAAATCTGTATTGTTCAGGTTTCCGAATTAGAGGAGTATCTCTGTCGAGGGAGCCTCGTCAGCGCCTTCTGCGGCTTTGAAGTAGCCCATCTCCTCGTGGCCGAACATGTTGGCTACGATGCTGTTGGGGAAGACTTTAATCATCTTGTTGTATTTCTCTACCTCGGCGTTGAACTGCTTGCGCGACACGTTGATGCGGTTCTCGCAGCCCTCTATCTGCACTTGGAACTCCTGATAGTTCTTCGTGGCAGTCAGCTCGGGGTAACGCTCCACGGTGACATTGATGGCGCGGGTCATCTCCTGGGCCATTTTGTCATACGAGGCCTGGAATTTGGCGATGTTCTCTTCCGTCAGGTCGTCCTTGTTCAGCTCCACAGTGTTGTTGCGGGCCTGGATCACTTTTTCGAGGGTCTCCTGCTCGTAGTTGCCGGCACCCTTGACAATGTTAATGGCTTGCGAAACAAGGTCTTTGCGGTGCTGATAGTCAGCTTCCACATTGCCCCATTTGCTCTTGGCGCTCTCGGAGGCGCGCGTCATGTTGTTGTTGGCCGAAACCATCCAGATACCCACGGCGGCCGCACACACAATCAGAACGATGGCCACCAGTCCAATGATACCTACTTTTGATTTTTTCATTGTTTAGCTTGTTTTTATGTTTTTTCGTCGTAACGCGCTCCCTTCCGTTTTATTGTATCTACCGCTTCTTTTTTCTGTCTTGGTCACTTTTGGGAGGATACTAATAGCTTGTATTTTATTGTGTTATCCTGGTGGTGTGGAATGACTGTTTTGTCGTAGTGAGATGGATTGTAAAAAAATATTTGCCCGTTTGCCAAAAGTTCAGTATTTTTGCATCGCCAAAATTATATAGATACAATAAATGAAACGCATTCTACTCCTCGCAATCATAATGCTTTGCGGCCTCAGCGTCGGCAAGGCTCAAGACATTGTAAATCTGCGTATGGACCGTGGCCAGTTGGGTCTCAGGGGCTATGTGGCCTCCATGGATGAGGACATCCTGCTGCGCAAGGACTATTTCCGCGACGACTGGACCGACCGCAAGTGGTTTGTCCGCGACCTTCGCAAGGTGCTCCGCGAGGACCAGGGTCGCATCTTCACTTTTAACCCCGCCGGCCGCCTCACCTCGGTGACCTACACCCAGGCCGGCAAGCCCGGAAAGAAGACCGTCTGCACCTACGCCTCCAACGGCTTGCTCTCCTCCTACCTCGGCGAGGGCTACAAGGTGATGGCCAAATACAAAGGCAACTACGCCGATATCAATGTCTTTGTGGAGACCAAGGACTACACCCAGAGCATCAATCTGGCCAAGGCCGACCTCAACCGTGCCCCCTACAAAAATGTCTACCCCTTTGACCTGAAGTGCAAACAGGAGATAACAGACAACGGCCTTGTCCTCGAGTCGCGCTACTACTATGTCGACAGCATCCCCGCCCGAGTTTGCCTCTATTCCTATGACCATCGTGGCCTCATGACCGCCGAGCGCATCACCGACTACACGATGGGCGACGGCGAGTTGACGCTGGTGAAATATACCTATGACAATCAGGGGTTTCTCGTCAAGAAGACCATCAACAACAAGGCCGTCGACGAGACCTACACCTATGAGAACAACGAACTGGGCGACTGCACCACCATGACCATTGTCCGTCCCTACGGCACCTCGGTCTATACCTTCAAGTATGAATACGATGACCACGACAACTGGGTGGTGCGCCTGCAGTTCCTCAATGGTGCCTTCGACAATGCGGCTCTCCGCACCTACACTTACCACACCGTGAAGGTCAAGAGCCAGCAACAGCTTGAGAAAGAGGCTGCTGCCGCTGCCGCCAAGGCGCAGGCCAAGGCCGACAAGCAGGCCCAGAAAGAGGCCAAAGCTGCTGCCAAGGCCGAGAAGAAAGCCCAAGCCGACAAGGGCGACAAGAAACACAAGGCCGACAAGCTGACCAAAGAGGAAAAGAAAGCCGCCAAAGAGCAGGCCAAAGCCGAAAAGCAAGCCAAAAAAGAGCAAGCCCGAGCCGCCAAAGAGGCCAAAAAACAGGCCAAGGCCGCCAAGAAGGCATCCAAGAAAGGCAAATGATTGTTGGGACCTGAAACTCTTGGCATGAAAAAAAGTTGCCCCAGATGTCACACAATTATCGAAATCAACGAAAAGGAGCTTTACCCAGGCACTGAGGTGGTAAGGCGCTGCCCGTTGTGCAACGAGCCCATTACGTATACCGTCCCCAAGTTGTCCACTGATGTGGAATCGGCCTTGAACATGATGAGCGAGACTCTCAGGGATCTGCAAAAGCAATTGACAGATATCCGTGCCAGTGTGGAAGCCGAACGGCTGGCCTTCGTCACGGCGTTGAAAGCCGCTGAAGAGCGTGCTAGACAGGCTGCGTCTGACGAAAAGGCCGACACTCAAAGCGGTGACACTGCTGGCAATTCACTCCCCGATACCTTGCAACGGCTGTCCATTGCGGCGAACGGCGTTGTCTTCGATATGGTGTATGTGGAGGGCGGCATGTTCGACATGGGGTGTACTCCTGAGCAGCAAGGTGAGGAGTGGTCGGATGAAACCCCTGTCCGTCAAGTATCGCTGTCCGGTTATTACATAGGGGAAACCGAAGTAACACAAGGCTTGTGGCGTGCGGTGATGGGGGCACCCCTGGCGCAGCATGCAGAGCAGGGTCCTTCAATCGATGCTTTGCATGGTGAGGGTAATGATTTTCCGATGTACAATGTGAGTTTCTACGATGCCATGAAGTTCATCGAAGCACTGAACAGCTTGACGGGGCTGACATTCCGGTTGCCTACAGAGGCCGAATGGGAGTATGCTGCACGAGGAGGTAATAAAAGTCGAGGCAAAAAATACCCCGGTGGCGACTCGGCCGGATTGGTGGCTTGGTATGCAGACAATAGCGGACGGTATACCCATCCCGTCAAGAGTTTGCGCCCCAACGAGTTATATCTATATGATATGAGCGGGAATGTGAGGGAATGGTGTAGCGATTGGTATGGATCGTATCATGACGCATCGCAAAAGAACCCCACAGGTCCCGTTACGGGTTACAGCCGTGTGTGCCGCGGTGGCGGATGGTATCAATTTGCGAGAAGCTGCCGTGTCTCGGCCCGTGCCAGCAGCCATCCGGCATCGCGCTATACCTATCAAGGCTTCCGGCTGGCTCTCAGCAAATAATCCGCTTGCTGGCGGTACGGGGGCTCTGCTTCCGATGGTTTTCGTGTCTCCTGCATTTTGAGCGCAGGCTTCCGTCGCGCAGGTGCGTCTGCCTCTTGGGGGTGCGTAGTCGGCAGGTTCTCAGTCTTTCTCGACAGTCACTTTTGTGAAGCGGGCTTCGGGTATTTCCCTGTCGTAGTGGAAGTTGCATTCGGCGCGGGAATAGCGGGGGTCCATGTACATGCGGCCTGAAATCTTGCTGTTTTTCTTCAGCGGCTCGGGGGAGTCGTAGACCACCACCACGTTGTCGAACCACGCGCTGTCGCGTGTCATGTAGCGGCCGCCGACAGTGTCGGGGCTGGTGAGCTGTACGGCGTAGCCCAAATCCATGACTGAGGTACATAGTTCGTAGTCTACCACGGTGCCCGTGAAGGCGAAGTCGTCGTAGTCGATGCAGGCAGTGGCCAAAAGGCCGGCTGTCAGAATGATGGGGATGATTTTCTTCATGACTTATACGGATACGTTGAAGTCGCGCAGGGCGGCGTTGAGTGATGTCTTTTTGTCGGTGCTGGGCTTGCGCTGACCGATGATGAGGGCGCAGCTGACGTTGTAGTCGCCAGCGGGGAAATGCTTGGTGTAGCTGCCCGGGATGACGACGCTACGCGGCGGTATATAGCCTTTGTAGGAGATTGGCTCCGAATGGCTTACGTCGATGATGTGGGTGCTGCCGGTGATGACGGTGTTGGCACCGAGCACTGCCTCGGCACCGATATGTGCTCCCTCGACGACAATGCAGCGTGAGCCGATGAAGCAGTGGTCCTCCACGATGACCGGCGCTGCCTGCACAGGCTCGAGAACGCCGCCGATGCCTACGCCACCACTAAGGTGCACGTTCTCACCGATTTGCGCGCAGCTGCCTACCGTTGCCCAGGTGTCCACCATGGTGCCGCTGCCCACATGGGCGCCGATGTTGACGTAGGAGGGCATCATCACCACGCCAGGGGCCAGAAAAGCGCCGTAGCGCGCCACGGCGGGGGGCACCACACGCACGCCCTGGGCGGCGTAGTTGTGCTTCAACGGCAGCTTGTCGTGGTATTCGAAGGGGCCTGCTTCACACGTAGCCATCTGGCAGACAGGGAAATAAAGCAGTACGGCTTTCTTTACCCATTCGTTCACCTGCCAGTTGTCGGGCGCTTCGGCACCGGCGACAGGCTGTGCCACTCTCAGCTCGCCACTGTCGAGGGCTGCAATGACCTCCTGTATGGCGTTGCGCACCGCGGCATCGGAGAGCATTTCGCGGTTTTCGAAGGCATTTTCTATTAATTCTCTGTGCTTTATCATCGTTTAGAAACTTTTTTTCAGCTCGTTAACAATAAAAAACCTATTTTTGAGTAATTACAAAAGTACTACATTTTTCTGAACGGGCGAAATGTTTTTTCTGCCACTTTTCACGCCGTGACGGTAAGATGTTGGAAAATAGATAATAAGAAAACAATATAATAATATGTACAGCGTGCGGAAAATGATATGCCGTGTCGGCATCGTCGTGTTGGCCTTGATGGTTGCCGTCGGCAGCCAGGCGCAGAGCAAGGATGTGATGAGCGCCTACCAGAGCGAGTTGCAGAGGCTCTTTGCCAAGGTGGCCACGGCGCCTACCGACAACGAGCGCTACAATGCCAACGAGGAGGCCGTACAGCTTTTCAAGGAGGCGTTGCAGCAGGAGAACTCTTTCTTTTGGCGCTGGGATTTCGGCACCCGCGTGTCGGTGCTGACGGCCAGCGACCGCCAGTTTCGTGTCATCACCTGGCCGGTGGTACGCGACAATGGTGAATATGAGTGCTTTGGCTTCGTGCAGGCCTACAACCCCAAAAATGATGACTACGACGTCTATGTGCTCAACGACTTGTCGGATGAGATCCTCTCCAAGGAGGAGGTCGTGCTGGGTCCGGAGAACTGGCTTGGCAGTGTGTATCAGGAACTTGTGGAGACCAAATTCGAGGGCAAGATTTACTACACCCTCATCGGCTGGACGGGTGTCAACAATCTGACGCAGCGCAAGGTGATAGAGCCCATCTGCTTCCGCCAGAACAGCTCGAAGCCGCAGTTCGGCCAGGCGCTGTTCCGCCGTGAGAAAAACCTGCGGCGCGTGGTGCTGGAATATGCCAAGACGGCCATGGTCAACGTGCGTTTCGACGAGCAGGTGGTGCGCACTGTGGAGAACAAGAAGGTGAAGGACAAAAAGACGGGCCGTACCCGCAATGTGCAGGAGACGCGCGACGAGAAGTTCAAGATGATACTCTTCGACGAGATCGCTCCTATGATGCCTGGTATGGAAGGTCTTACGCAATACTATGCCCCCACCGGCACCGAGCAGGCCTACGTCTTCGTCAGTGGCCGCTGGGAGCTTCGCGGCAACGCACAGGGACGCCTCGAAGACAAGCGGCTGAACAAAGAGTTCGAGCCGATAGAGAAAAATACCCCTGCCTATCAGGTGCCCGTGGAGCGCTGATCCCCGCAGGCCACGAGGACAGAAACTTTTTGTGCAGGGATGCTGAAAATGTCGTATCTTTGCATTTTGTAACGAAACAACATAATACTAGTTATTGCTTTGCAAGGTGTTATTTTAGAAAATATTAACTCGCCGGCGGATTTGCGAAAATTGCCACAAAGCGACCTGCCGGAATTGGCTCGCGAGATACGCCACTATATTGTGGACACGCTGGCCTCACACCCTGGCCATCTGGCTTCGTCGCTGGGCACAGTGGAGTTGACGCTGGCGTTGCACTATGTCTTCAATACGCCCTACGACAAGATTGTCTGGGACGTCGGCCACCAGTCGTATTCCCATAAGATACTGACGGGTCGGCGCAACCAGTTCCCCACCATCCGCACCTTCGGCGGACTCAGCGGTTTTCCGCGCATGGACGAAAGTCCCTATGATGCTTTCGGCACAGGACATAGCTCCACCTCCATCTCCGCCGCGCTGGGCATGGCCACCGCCGCCAAGCTGCAGGGCGACTCGAAGAGTCATTTCATCGCCGTCATCGGCGACGGCTCGATGACAGGCGGCGAAGCTTTCGAAGCCCTTAACAACGCCGGGGTCTCCAAGGCCAATATCTTGGTGATACTCAACGATAACGGCATCTCCATCGACAAGGCTGTGGGCGGCCTCAGCCACCATCTGGTGCGCATCACCGCCTCGTCGAAGTACAACGATCTGAAAGAGAAGGTGTGGCATAAAACCGGTGGCGACAACAGAAGCACGGGTATCCAGAATTTCTATCGCAAGACGTTGCGCTCGCTGAAATCGTCGCTCATGGAGGAGTCGAACCTGTTCGATTCGTTGGGTTTCCGCTACTTCGGCCCCATCGACGGCCACGACACCGAGATGCTCGTTGACATTCTCACCAAACTGAAGCGCATTAAAGGGCCTAAGCTGCTGCATATCATCACTAAGAAAGGAAAGGGCCTGCAGGCTGCCGAGCGCAACCCCGTGACCTACCACGCCCCCGGCAAATTCAATGCCGAGACGGGTGAGCGCGTCAAAGGAAGCCAGGCGGCACAACCGCTGAAATACCAGGAGGTGTTCGGCCATACTATCATTGAGCTGGCCAAGCAAAACGCTAAGATTGTGGGTATTACACCTGCCATGCCTACAGGCTGCTCGCTCAATATGATGATGGCGCAGATGCCCGACAGGGCTTTTGATGTGGGCATTGCCGAGCAACACGCCGTCACCTTCGCCGCCGGTTTGGCGGCACAGGGTATGACGCCCTTCTGCAACATCTACTCCTCGTTCATGCAACGCGCATACGACCAGGTGATTCACGACGTGGCCCTGCAGCGTCTGCATGTTGTCTTCTGCCTCGACCGTGCCGGGCTGGTGGGCGACGACGGCCCCACACACCATGGCGCTTTCGACATTGCCTCGTTCCGCGCCATCCCCAATCTGACCATCTGTGCCCCTATGGACGACCACGAGCTGCGCCACATGATGTATACCGCCCAGCTGGACGGCAAAGGTGCAACGGTGATACGCTATCCGCGAGGGCTCTCGGTGCATGTGGACTGGAAATGCCCCATGCATGAGTTGCCGGTGGGCAAGGGACGCTGTCTGCGCGAAGGCGGCGACATCGCTTTCGTCACCATCGGTCATGTGGGCAACGATGCCATGACGGCTGCCGAGCGGCTGGCCGACGAGGGTATCGCTGTCGGCGTTTACGATATGCGCTATGTCAAGCCGCTGGATACCAGCCTGCTGGATGAGGTTGCGACGCGCTACCGCCACATCATTACCGTCGAGGACGGTTGCCTTGAGGGCGGCTTCGGTAGTGCTGTGCTGGAATACCTACAGGAGCGCCAGGTGGCTCATCCCACGATGCCGTTGCCTTCGGTGGTACGCCTGGGCATACCCGACAAATTCATCACCCATGGTCCTGTGCCCCAGCTCCATAAGCTCTGTGGCTTCGATGTCGACACCATGGTGGAGACGGCACGCACCCTCCGGTGATTATTAATCGGTTGAATTACAATTTGTTTTCATGATAGCTCACGCATGGTCGTGGGCTTTTCTTGTCGTTGTACAATAAAAAAAGCACTTTTTTTCTCCCAGTATTATTATTTTTTGTATTTTTGTAAATAGCAGTAATTTTTCATTATACTAGTAATGAGGATGTTATGCTAAAAATGGGTCGTTTTTGGCCCTCAAATTGTGTAATAAAGTTAAAAAATATAAAAAAAATGACACCATCACACATTGAACACATTGGTATCGCTGTTACCAATCTGGACGAGGCCATCCGTTACTGGGAAGATGTAATGGGGCTGAAATGCTACGCCATCGAAGAAGTGAAGGACCAGAAGGTGAAGACCGCTTTCTTCCACATTGGCGATGTGAAAATAGAACTTTTGGAGCCCACTTGCCCTGAGAGCACCATTGCCGCTTTCATCGAGAAGAACGGTGGCAAGGGCGGTATGCACCATATCGCTTTCGCTGTGGACGACACCGATGCGGCCCTCAACGAGTGCAAGGAGAAAGGCGTGCGCCTGATTGACCAGCAGGGCCGTGGCGGTGCCGAGGGCTTGCACATCGGCTTCCTGCATCCCAAGAGCACCTTGGGTGTGTTGACCGAACTGTGCTGCAAATAAGACACACAGGAGCCTGACCTGCTTTCCCGGACAAGGCAGTGGAGCGGGGGAGGCGTTGACAATGAATTATCGAGGCGGACTGAGGCCGTTAAGAACCGAAGAAACCCTCATGTTATAAACCTACAAAACAATTCAAATAATGGCATTTGAAGAAAAAATAAAAGAGCTTCTTGACAAAAGAAACGAAGCCAAAATGGGCGGCGGCCAGAAGCGTATTGACAAGCAGCACGAGCAGGGCAAACTGACTGCCCGCGAGCGTATTGCACTGCTGCTGGACGAAGGATCGTTCGAAGAGTTCGATATGTTTGTCACCCATCGTTGTGTTAACTTTGACATGCAGAAACAGTCGTATCTGGGCGACGGCGTGGTGACGGGCTACGGCACCATCGACGGCCGTCAGGTCTATGTTTTTGCTCAGGACTTCACCGTCTTCGCCGGTTCGCTGTCGGAGACCATGTCGCTGAAAATCTGCAAAGTGATGGACCAGGCCATGAAGGTCGGCGCTCCCGTCATCGGCTTGAACGACTCGGGCGGAGCCCGTATCCAGGAGGGTTGCAACTCGTTGGCCGGCTATGCCGAAATTTTCGAGCGCAACATTCTGGCTTCCGGAGTCGTGCCGCAGATTTCGGCCATCTTTGGCCCCTGCGCCGGCGGCTCGGTGTATAGCCCCGCATTGACCGACTTTATCCTGATGTCGAAAGAGAACAGCTACATGTTCCTCACGGGTCCCAAGGTGGTGAAAACCGTCACCGGCGAGGATGTCACCACCGAAAAGCTGGGCGGCGCCATGGTGCACGCCACCAAGTCGGGTGTGGCACACTTTGTGGGTGAGACCGAGGAAGAGACGCTGCAGCTCATCCGCGACATCATCAGCTATATCCCCTCCAACAACTTCGAGGAGGCTCCCTACGTTCCCACGGAGGATCCTATCGACCGCCTGGAGGACAGCCTGAACACCATTATCCCCGAGAACCCCAACCAGGCCTACGATGTGAAAGATATCATCAACGCCATCGTTGACGACGGCCGCTTCCTGGAGGTGCATGCCAAGTTTGCCCCCAACCTGGTGGTCGGCTTCGCCCACATGGGCGGCGTTTCGGTGGGTATCGTCGCCAACCAGCCCAAGAGCATGGCCGGCGTGCTGGACTGCAACAGCAGCCGTAAGGGTGCCCGCTTCGTGCGTTTCTGTGACGCCTTCAACATTCCGCTGGTGACGCTGGTCGACGTGCCCGGATTCCTGCCCGGCACAGGCCAGGAGTATGCTGGCGTCATCGCCCACGGCGCCAAGTTCCTGTTCGCCTATGGCGAGGCTACGGTGCCCAAGGTGACCGTGACGCTGCGCAAGTCGTATGGCGGTGCGCACATCGTGATGAGCTGCAAGCAGCTGCGCAGCGACATCAACTACGCATGGCCTACGGCCCAGATTGCCGTGATGGGTGCCAGCGGCGCTACCGAGGTGCTGCAGGGCCGCGCCCTCAAGGAGATCACCGATCCCGAGGAGAAGGCCAAGTTCATGGCAGAGAAAGAGAAAGAATATAACGATCAATTCGCCAATCCCTACAATGCGGCCAAGTATGGCTACATCGACGATGTGATTGAGCCTCGCAACACCCGTTTCCGCGTCATCCGCGCGCTGCAGGCGTTGTCGACGAAGAAAGACTCATTGCCGATGAAGAAGCATTGCAACATCCCGTTGTAGGCTGAGGTGAGTACGGATGGCCTTTGCCACCGTAAAAAAAGTATTTATTTATAATAACAACCATTAAAAAAAACAAAAAATGAAGAAAGTATTTTTTACCGGTCTGCTGAGCATTGCTTTTGCATTTGCCATGACAGCTTGTAACAACAACAACAACGCTGAACCCGCTGAGAACGAGACTCCCGAAGTGGAGCAGAAAGAGTGCTGCGAACGTCCCGTTTGCGAGTGCGCCTGCACCGCTGAAGGTGGTGTCTGCGAGTGCTGCCCCATGAAGGAAGAGAAATGTGGCGACGCCGAGAATTGCCTGGCATACAAGTGCTGCAAGGAAGGTGCCGAGGGTGAGAAACCCTGCTGCAAAGAGGGTGCTGAAGGTTGCCAGAAAGCCTGCGAGAAGAAATGTGACGGCGAGAAGGCTTGCGAGAAAAAGTGTGATGGCGACAAGCAGTGCTGCAAGAAAGAGGGTGAAAGCTGCCCCAAGGCCAACAAATAATTGGCGTTGAAAAGATTTCGAGGCGTGTGTGCCTCTGAAAAAGAGGCACACCACGTCACGAATCACTGGTTTTATTATTAATACCGAATTGATCGTAAAATGAATATTAAGAGATTATTAACAGCAGGGGTGCTCCTGATGGCCATGAGTGCCGTTGTCCCCGCCATGGCGCAGCAGAAAACGGCTGACAACGTGGAGGCGACAGTGGCAGCAGATGACATTGAGGTGGATACCAATGCCATTGCCCAGGAGGAGACGTTGACGCACTTCGAGCGCAACAATCCCCAGGTGTATGACTTTGACGCAGTGCCTTTCTGCTATGTAGACAGTTATCGGCTGATGATTGCTATCGACAGCATCGACAATGCCGTGTTCTTCATCTACCGCAACGATGACCGTACCTTCGACACCATAAGCTACGAAGTGGATGTGTTCAAAGGCCGTCATCAACTGAACGAAATCCTGCGTCCCAAGAGTGTGGGATTCTACGATGACCATGTGCTCGTGCTGGCTTCGTCGAAGAAGGATTCCTCGTTCATGGCGGTCCTCGATCTGGACGGCCAAGAGGTAAACCGTGTCAGCTTTGGCTACAAATCCAATGCTTTCCGCATTGTTGACGACGAGCTGGTTGTGGTGGGTACCACCCAGCAGGGATACAATGTCACTTTCCTGAGTCTTGCCGACGGTGTGCTGGGCATGAACAACAATGACCCCGAGATGTGTAACGGCTACAGCTATCGTGTCAAGAAACAGGCCGACCGCATCAAGGACGAGGACCCTGTGGGTTACAAACTGACAATTGTAGCCGTATCAGTGGTGTTTACGGCATTGGTTTGCATTGCATTGATACTTGGTGCCTTCAGCAAGGCTTTGATGAGCCGTAACAAACGCCGTGCGCAGAAAGCTGCCAACAAGGCGGCTCTGAAGAGCGCTGCAGGCAACGAGCCGGCAGTCGCTAACGCGGTTGCCACCGGCAATGTTTCTGGCGAAGTGTTTGCCGCCATATCGGCCGCCATCTACCTCTACGACGAGGAGATGCACGACGAGGAAGACACCGTCATCACCATCCAGAAGGTGGAGCGTGCCTGGACACCGTGGAACGCCAAGTATTACAACATGAACCACTATTTCCAGAACCGCAAGAAGTAAGGAATGCAATGCGGCTTTGCGCCGTCATTGCGAGAGCATAGTAGAAAGAAATTAAACAAGCAATAAGATGAAAAATTTCAAATTCAAAATAAATGGTACTGACTACACCGTGGACATCAATGAGGTGGACGGTCAGGAAATATCGTTGGATGTGAACGGTACGCCTTATAAGGTTACAGTTGACAAAGAGTTGAAACAGAAGCAGGTGAAGGTGACCTCACGTCCCGCGCCGCGCGTGAGTGCCGCTCCCAGTGGCAGCGTGCAGACCACCGACGCCACGCCCGCAGTTCCTGCCGCTCCTGCCGCTGCTGGCGGCGCTGCCGGCACCAAGGTGACGACTCCGCTGCCGGGCACCATCCTCGATGTGTTTGTCAATGTGGGCGACAGCGTCAAGGCCGGCCAGACCGTGGTGTTGCTTGAGGCCATGAAGATGGAGAACAACATTGAGGCCGAGTGCGACGGTACCATCACGGCAGTGAAGGTCCGCAAAGGCGACTCCGTGCTGGAAGGCGATGTAATGGTTGTTATTGGATAATCAGAGTGCCGCTGGGCCTGCCTGTTGCCAAGCCAATGCATAGGCAAAACGGGCAAGCCAAGCTGACAACAAATTAAAACGTAAGCAAAATGAACATTTTAGCTGCAGGTGGCTCGAGCTTCATGGCTGACCAGTTGGTGCAATTCCTGCAATACACTGGCTTCGCCAATGTGGAAGTGGGCCACATCATAATGATATTAATCGGCTTGATATTCATCTATCTGGGTATCAAGAAGGAGTTTGAACCGTTGCTCCTTGTGCCGATTGGATTTGGTATGATAGTGGGAAACATTCCCTTCTATCCCGGATTGAAAATAGGTATTTACGAAGACGGCTCGGTGCTTCACATCCTTTACCATGGTGTGCAGAACGGCTGGTATCCGCCGCTCATCTTCCTGGGCATCGGAGCTATGACAGACTTCTCGGCCATGCTGTCGAATCCCAAGCTGATGCTGATAGGCGCCGCTGCGCAGGTGGGTATTTTTGCCGCCTACATGGGTGCCATCGCCACGGGACTCTTCTCTCCCAACGAGGCTGGTGCCATCGGTATCATCGGTGGTGCCGACGGTCCCACGGCCATCTTCCTGTCGTCGCAGCTGGCTCCCGACCTGATGGGTGCCATCGCGGTGTCGGCCTATTCGTATATGGCCTTGGTGCCTGTCATTCAGCCACCTATCATGCGCCTGCTCACCACCAAGAAAGAGCGTCTCATCCGCATGAAACCGCCACGCCAGGTGTCGAAGCTGGAGAAAATCTCGTTCCCCATCATTGGCTTGATTTTCTGCGCCTTCATCGTGCCGTCGGGTTTGCCGCTGCTGGGTATGTTATTCTTCGGCAACCTGCTGAAAGAGTCGGGTGTCACCAAGCGCCTCAGCGAGGTGGCCAGCAACGCTATTGTTAATATCTGCACCTTGCTCATCGGTCTCACCGTGGGTGCCTCGACGCAAGCCACTACCTTCCTGACGGGTCGTTCGGTATTGATATTTGCCTTGGGTGCCGGCTCGTTTGTCGTCGCCACCTTCAGCGGTGTGCTCTTCGTGAAGGTCATGAACCTGTTTCTGAAAGAGGGCAACAAGATCAACCCACTGATAGGCAACTCGGGTGTGAGCGCCGTGCCCGACGCTGCGCGCGTGTCGAACAATGTGGGCCGCGAATACGACAAGAACAACTACCTGCTCCAGCACGCTATGGGTCCCAACGTGGCCGGCGTGGTGGGCTCGGCAGTGGCCGCCGGTATCCTGCTGGCCTTCCTGAAGTAGAAGAACATCACAGTCTCGCCACAGAGCCTGTGACCACCAATACCCTTGAGAGGATGTCGATGCTTTCGACATCCTCTCTTTTTTGAACACTCATCGTCATTGCTGCGAACATGCGTGATATGAGAGGCCAGCCGGACACTGCTGACAGGTGTTGAAAAAAGTCGTGATACTCTGCCACGCGTTGTTTTGGGGGCTTTTTTTGCGACATGGAAATTATTTTTTGCCATATTGGGAAAAAATTGTATCTTTGCATTTAGGAACAATAATATACAAATAATAGATAAAAATATGATAGCCAAAGAATTACTCAATCCTAGGAGCATCGTGATATGCGGTGCGTCAAGTGATATTCACAAACCTGGCGGAAAATCGCTGAAGAATCTGTTGGAGAGTCCCTTCAAGGGTGCGGTGTATGCCGTGAACCCCAAAGAGACTGAAGTACAGGGCGTGAAGTGCTTCGCTAAGGTGGAAGACCTGCCGCAGGTGGACTGTGCCATCCTCTGCATCGCCGCGAAGTTCTGTGCCCAGACTGTGGATGTGCTGGCCAAGGAAAAAGGCTGCAAGGGCTTTATCATAGTCAGTGCCGGTTTCTCAGAGGAGAGCCACGAGGGCGCCGAGATTGAGCAACATATCGTCGATACCATCAACAGTGTCGGTGGCTCGCTGATTGGCCCCAACTGCACGGGATTCCTCAACGTGAACTATGCCGGATGCTTCGACACCCCCATTCCTCCATTGGATCCTAAGGGTGTGGACTTCATCACCGGCTCGGGTGCCACGGCCGTGTTCATCAAGGAATATGGTATGAGCAACGGCTTGAAATTCAATAGTGTGTGGGCTGTCGGTAACAGCGCCCAGCTGGGTATCGAAGATGTGCTGGAACACCTCGACGAGACCTTCGACCCCGAGAAGTCGAGCCACGTCATCATGCTCTATATGGAGAAGATTGGCGACCCGCAGCGTTTGCTGAAGCACAGCCGCTCGCTTATCAACAAGGGCTGTCATATCGCCGCCATCAAGAGCGGTGGCAGTGCTGCCGGAAGCCGTGCCGCTTCGAGCCACACAGGTGCTCTGGCAACTAATGACGCTGCTGTCGACGCTTTGTTCCAGAAAGCCGGTATTGTGCGTTGCAACAACCGTCAGGAGCTTACCACCGTTTGTGCCGTCTTCATGCACCCCGAAATCAAAGGCAACCGCTGCGCTGTCATCACCCACGCCGGCGGCCCTGCCGTGATGCTTACCGATGTGCTGAGCAACGGCGGAATAGAAGTGCCCTCGTTGAAGGACCATCCCGCCAGCCCCGCCCTTTTGGCGAAACTCTTCGGAGGCTCCTCGGTGGGCAACCCCATAGACTTCCTCGCCACCGGCACCGCCGAACAGCTGGGTTACATTATTGACACCGTCGAGAACGAATATACCGATATCGACTTCTCGGTGGTCATCTTTGGCTCGCCCGGACTGTTCAGCAACAAGGAGGTCTACGACCTGTTGGACGAGAAGATGAAGACCTGCAAGAAGCCCATCTTCCCTGTGCTGCCCAGTATCATCAACGTGAAGGACGAAATCAACGATTTTATCGCCAAGGGCCGCATCAACTTCCCCGAGGAGTGCGTGCTCGGCAATGCCATCTGCAAGGTGTACAACACACCCAAGCCGCAGCCTGAACATGTGGAGACGCCCACCATCGACGTGGCCCGCATCCGCGCTACCGTGGACCGCTGCGAAGACGGCTATATGGAGATCGCCGACTACAACGAGCTGCTTGACGCTGCCGGCATCAGCCGCAAGAAGAGCGTGGAGGTTAGCAAGAAAGAGGATGCCCTGGCCTTCGCCAAGGAGGTGGGATGCTCGAAGGATGTGCCTCTCGTTATGAAGGTTGTCGGCCCGCTGCACAAGAGCGATGTGGGTGGCGTGACCCTCGGCGTCAAAGATCTCGACACTGTGGCCAAGGAGTTCGACCGTCTGATTGTCATCCCCGAGACCTATGCCGTGGAGATGTATCCTATGCTTGACGGTACTGATGTCTATATCGGTGCCATCCGCGACCCGAAGTTTGGCCATCAGATATTCTTTGGCCTCGGCGGTATTTTCATCGAGGTGCTGAAAGATGTGCAGAGCGCACTGGCTCCCATCACTGCTGCCGAAGCCAAGGAAATGCTCAAGAAACTCCGTGGCTACAAGATTCTCGAAGGTGTCCGTGGCCAGGAGGCTGTGAATCTCGACCTCTATGCCGAGCAGGTGGCACGCGTCAGCGCTCTGGTGCAGGCAGCCCCCGAGATTGCCGAAATGGACCTCAACCCGCTGCTGGGCAATCCGCGCTATGTGACGGCTGTCGACGCCCGTATCCGTCTTGAAAAGTAAATAAAACCAAGTTTAATAGTGACCAGTGATTAGAATAAACTCTTTTCACTGGTCTTTTAAAAACAAAGAATTATGGAGGTAAATATTGACAACAGGAATAAGCCTAGCGTGGTACGCATTGTCACATGGACTATTGTAGTGATGCTTTTGGTCATCGTCGCGATGTCTTCGTTCTACACCATCCGCTCCACCGAGCGCGGAGTGCTCAGTACATTCGGAAAAATTTCCGATAGCGCAATCGACGCAGGACTGCATGTGAAGATTCCTTTTATCCAGAGCGTGAAAAAGGTGAACATTCAGCAGAAGAAATTCGACGGCAAGGAAAACTCCTACACTCGCGATGTGCAGACTTCGGAAGTGGAATACACCATCAACTACGACCTCGTGCGCGAGAATGTGCCGCGTCTCATCAAGAATGTCGGCGAAGACTATCACAACCGTATCGTGGTGCCTTTCGTGCGTTCGGCCATGAAGCAGTCTTTCGGTAACTTTGCCGCCACCGAGATTGTGGAGAACCGCGACGCTGTGCGCCGTGAGATTGAAGAGACCCTGCGTCGCACACTTGACAGCAACTATTTCAGGAATATTCAGTTCCAACTGGTCAACATCGATTTCGACGACGATTTCGAGACCACCATCAAGGAGAAGCAGGTGGCCGAACAGAATGCACTGAAGGCCAAGAATGTCACCATCCAAGTGGAGGAGCTGGCCAAGCAGACCAAAATCAAGGCCGAAGCCGAAGCCGAGGCTATGCGCATCAAAGCTAATGCTCTGGAGCGCAATCCCAAGCTGGTGAGCTACGAAGCTGTGCAGAAATGGGACGGCAAGCTGCCCGAGTATATGCTGGGCAACTCGGTGCCGTTCATTGATCTGAAGCAGTAAGCTGTCTGCAAGGTAAAGATACCATCAATATAATAGCGATTGTCGGCACAGCCGGCAATCGCTATTCATTTTTCGCTACGGTGTCGTGTTGGCACTTGCGTGGCTTCGGAAACTGCGGCTAGCGGAAAAAAATTGCTATTTAAGCGTTGTTACCGCTTCTTTGGTCCAATTGAGCAGAAAATTCGACACCCGCTTCGGGTTGTAGTCCTTGCCCTCTTCAAGCGATGCGGACTCCTGGATGTGGATGGGTGTGCCCTCTTCGTTGAGGATAACGAAGACTGGGAAACCGAAACGGGCGGGGTTGCCGAGATAACGCATGGCTTCGGGATTCTTGTTGGCTTTCGAATAGTTGATGTGGACGTAAACGAAGTGTCGCTCGATGAGGGGCGCGACGATGCTGTCGGTTGTGGCAAAATTGGCGAAGCGGATGCACCAAGGGCACCAGTTGCCACCCACCTGGCACAAGACATAGCGGTTTGTCTGTTGCGCCAGTGCTGTGGCTGCCTTGATTTGAGCCATCGCGTCCATCTCCTCGTCGTACCATTGCTTGGTTTGAGCCTGCAGCGTGCCGAAGGCCATGAAAACCAAGACTGTCCAGAATACAATGCGTTTCATATTATTCCTATTATTTCAATCTTTCCTGTATCCGTTGGGATTCTTCTTCTGCCAGTTCCAGCTGTCGCGGCACATTTCGTCAATACCGTATTCCGCTTTCCAGCCCAGTTCGCGTTCCGCCTTGGCGGGGTCGCTGTAGCAGGTGGCAATGTCGCCAGCGCGCCGTGGCTTGATGGAGTAGGGGACAGGCACGCCGTTTACCCTTTGAAATGCGTTGACCACATCCAGCACGCTGTAGCCCTTGCCAGTACCCAGGTTGTAAATGGCCAATCCACATTGGCGTTCGATGGCCTGCAATGCCTTCACGTGGCCGCGTGCGAGATCCACCACATGGATATAGTCGCGCACGCCTGTGCCGTCGTGGGTGTCGTAGTCGTTGCCGAAGACGCCCAGTTCGGCACGTATGCCAATGGCTACCTGGGTGATGTAGGGCATCAGGTTGTTGGGCATTCCGTTAGGGTCTTCGCCCATGGTGCCGCTGGGGTGGGCTCCAATGGGGTTGAAGTAGCGCAGCAGCACGATGTTCCACTCGGGATCGGCTTTCTGCATATCCATCATCACCTGTTCCAGCATGCTCTTCGTCCAGCCGTAGGGATTGGTGCATTGTCCTTTGGGGCACGCTTCGGTGATAGGTATCTCCACGGGGTCACCGTATACTGTCGCCGACGAGCTGAAAATGATATTCTTGCATCCCTGCTGACGCAGCACGTCGAGCAGTACCAACGTTCCTCCGATATTGTTCTCGTAGTATTCCCAAGGTTTCTCCACGCTTTCGCCCACGGCTTTGAGGCCGGCAAAATGGATGCAGGCATCGCAAGGGTGGTCTTTCAGTATCTGTGTGAGCGCCGCACGGTCGCGGATGTCAGCTTGGCAGAAAACAACGGGTTTGCCCGTGAGGGCCTCTACACGACGCAGCGACTCCGCCGAGGAGTTGCTGAGGTTGTCTACCACCACCACGTCGTAGCCTGCTGTCTGCAGTTCCACCAAAGTGTGCGACCCGATAAATCCGGCACCGCCTGTGACTAGTATTCTGTTCATTATTCTTTTGTTTTTCAGTATATTGTTGTAGATTGGCGCTTGCAATCGTATTTGCAAAAGTAACCTTTTTTTTCGAATTAGTGCCTGACGTTTCAAAAAAAAAGTGTATCTTTGTAACGTAAAAGTATTGGTTTGATTATGAGAAAAGTATTGATAATGACGGCTGTATTGGCCATGGCCGTTTGTACAAGTTGTATGAATTCCGACAGAGCCTCGTCGTCGACGGGCGAGAGTGTCGTTTTTGAGTGGAGCGACACGCAAGGCAATGGCCAAGGAGTGAACGTCAGCGATAAGTTGCCATACCAAAGCATCGAGGTTTCGAGCGCCATTGATGTAGTGATGAGCGACACGGCGTCGCGTATTTGGGTCTCCGCCAAAGAGGATGTTCAACCCTACATTGATTTCACGATGAAAAACTGCGATGATGGCTATCAACTTGCGTTGGCTGTAAAGTGGAATGAATACCAAAAGCAGCATCAGAACTATACTGGAGACCCGGTCTCAGTGGTGATTCCTGCCAAGAAAGTATATGAAATCCAGCTGACGGGTGCATCGTCGTTTACCTACGATGGTTCGCTTTCGCTTCTGGGTGGTCCTGATGGTTTCGAAGCCGATTTGGAGGGAGCGTCGCAACTGAAAGCCCCTATCTTCGGCGGTGGCGATGTTAATCTTGAACTTTCTGGATCTTCAAGCTACAGGGGAGAAATCACTGCAGGGGATGTACGTTTGGAACTGTCGGGTGCGTCAATGATTGAATCAAGGGTGGGCTGTCGTGTAATCGATGTGCTGGCATCTGGCTCGTCGATGGTAAACTTGAGAGGCAAGGCTACCGAAGAGGCCAGTCTGGATGTGTCAGGTGCCTCGACGGTCAGCGCCATGGGTTTCAAAAGCCCCAATGTTGTGGGTGATGTGACGGGATGCAGTATAGTGGAAATCGATTGCTGGGAAAATATTGAGTTGGATATCAGTGGGGTAAGCACTGTGACATACACAGGAGGAGGCTCCAACGACTGCAACGTCGACGGCACTTCAACTCTAATTGTAAAGTAAAAGAACTAAATAACTCAATCCAATGGATGAATTCATAGTATCGGCACGAAAATATCGACCCTCAACATTTGATAGCGTTGTGGGTCAGCAACATATCACCTCCACGCTGAAGAATGCCATCCGTAACGGCCAGCTGGCTCAGGCCTTCCTCTTCTGTGGTCCGCGCGGTGTGGGCAAAACTACCTGTGCGCGTATCTTGGCCAAGACTATCAACTGCACCAATCTTACGGCTGACACCGAGGCCTGCAACGAGTGCGAGTCGTGCACATCTTTCAATGATGGTGCCTCGATGAACATCTTCGAGCTCGACGCCGCTTCGAATAACTCTGTCGACGACATCCGCGAGCTGGTCAAGCAGGTCTACTATCCTCCGCAGACGGGACGTTATAAGGTCTACATCATCGACGAGGTGCATATGCTCACTCTGGCGGCCTTTAACGCTTTTCTCAAAACCCTCGAGGAGCCGCCAGCATACGCCAAGTTCATCCTTGCCACTACCGAGAAGCACAAGATTATCCCCACCATCCTCTCGCGCTGCCAAGTGTTCGACTTCAAGCGCATCAAGAGCGAAGATATTGTCAAGCATCTTCAGTATGTAGCAGAGAAGGAGTCGATTAATTACGAGATTGAAGCGCTGCACATCATTGCCCAGAAAGCGGAAGGTGGTTTACGCGACGCCCTTTCCATCTTCGATCAGTTGGTCAGTTTTACGCGTGGAAACTTGACTTATAAACAGTGCATCGAGAACCTCAATATGCTCGACAGCGACTACTATTTTCGCTTTGTCGACCTATTCCGCGCCGGCGACATTGCTTCGACATTGTTGCTCTATCAGGAAATTATCGATAAGGGCTTTGATGGCCAGCATTTCATTACAGGTCTTTCCGAGCACCTGCGCAACTTGCTGGTGTCGCTCAACCCCGAGACACATAAACTGCTGGAGGTGAGCGATTCGGTGCGAATGCACTTTGGCGAACAGTCGCTCAGTTGTGGATTGGCGCTACTGATGAAATATCTGGAAATTGCCTCCGACTACGAGTACCGCTTCCGCGATGCCACCAATAAACGTCTTTTCATCGAGGTCTGCCTCATGAAACTGGCCTCACTGACCAAGAATCTGCAGCTGCCTGGATAGATAGCAAGAGCGCCACAAGCGGAACATAAAACCCCTCAACCTGCTGCTCCGACGCCTCAACAGGCGCCACAAGCAGCCAATCCCCAGCCTTCCCAGACTCAGGAGACGAAGACTCTGGAGGCTCCCGCTGTGTCGACGCCATCACCCTCTCACTCTCCTGAGCCGCCCAAACCTGCTGCAGCACCCTCCACTCCCATGTCCCGGCCCCGCTCCGGCGGACTGCCTACAGGCTTCACAAACATCTCGCTCAACCAGAAGATGGAGCATTCGGTGGCGCTCAACCAGAAGCGCAAAGCGGAAAACTTGACGCAAGAACGTTTGGAAGAGTTGTGGAAAAAACTGATAGCACGCTCAAAGGACGACGACAAGCTTCTTGAGTTGCTCAACGACAAGAAGCTGCAGGTCGACAGCGACAATAGTTTTACCATTTTTGTCACCAATTCTTACCTCACTGCCTATTTTGCTCAATACCAGAAGACTATCCTTACTTTCCTGCGTGGAGAATTGGCCAACGACGACATCCGCTATGATGTGAAGGTGGTGGAAGACGAGAACCACGAATTGAAACTGTACCTGCCCAACGAGAAATACGAAGACATGGCCAAGCGCAATCCTTCGTTGGTGACCCTGCGCCGTGTCTTTAAAGATATTGATTTTTAATGGGCTATGCCCCCTTTGGAGGGTTTGGCTCTTCACACTAATAATAACCGCAAAAGCAACGAGACGCCATGGGAACAATATTCATTATCTTGGGAGCATTGATTTTCTGTGCGCATCTTTTTTCTGCGCTCTTCAGCCGTCGTCGTATTCCCGACGTGTTGTTTCTTGTGGCCATCGGCATCCTTATCGGGCCCGTGCTTGGGTTGGTGACCACAGCGCAGATAGGCCGTTGGGGCTCCATACTCTCCTATGTGACTTTGGTCTTCATCTTGGTGGACAGTGGCGTCGATATCAAAATCAACGACATACGACGCTATTGGACGGGTGTGGTGCAGGTTACGCTCTACTCCTTTCTGCTCTCCATGGCTGCGGCGGCCATCACGTCGCACTATGTGGTGTGTCTTGATTGGCGTCTGTCGCTTCTTGTGGGCAGTATGGTGGCCGGAACGGGATCGTCCATCGTCATCCCCATGGTCAACCAGATGAAAGTGAGCGACAAGACACGCACAGTGCTGGTGCTGGAGTCTGCCATCTCCGCGGTGCTCTGTATCGTGGTGGCTCTGGCCATTGTCGAAGGTATCCAGATGGGACAAATCAGTTTCCTCTCTATCCTGGGCAAAGTGTTGGCATCGTTCACCATGGCACTGATTGTGGGTGTTGTTGGAGGAATGCTGTGGTCCAGCCTGCTGCAGCGTGTGAGAAAGCTGAACAACTCCATGTTCCTCACGCCGGCATTCATGTTTGTCATCTATGGCATCACCGAGGCCCTGGGCTTCAGCGGTGCCATCGCGTCGTTGTCCTTCGGTGTGGTACTGGGCAATGCTAATTATTTTGAACTTAGGCTGCTGCGTAAGATGCGTGGAAGTCATCGCCGTATGCTGCCTATGGAGGACAACGAGAAATCGTTTTTCAAGGAGATCGTTTTTGTGCTCAAGACTTTCTTCTTTGTCTATATCGGTATCAGCATCCCCTTCACCGACCATGCTGCGCTGCTCTATGGTCTGGCCATCGCAGCAGCAATCTATGTGGTTCGTTTCGTGCTTGTCACCATTGTGGGTCACAAAAATACCAAGACTGACCGACTGGCAGTCTCTATGTTGATACCCAAGGGATTGGTTTCGGCAGTGTTGGCGTCTATCCCCCGTCAGGTCAACGCCTTGACAGGATGGGAGGTGATCCCGCATGCTGAACGTATCGAGTGTCTCGTATATTCCACCATTTTCTTCTCCATCGTCATCTGCAGTCTGCTGGTGCTGTTGACACGTAAGAAACTGCTGGACACAACCATTACTTCCAAAACGGAGAAGTGATGTGATAAATGATTGATAATAGTAGCATTATGATTGAAATGGAATTCTATAAATTCAATGGTGCCGGCAACGATTTCGTCGTTGTTGACTTTCGTCGGGAGCAATATCCGCTCACGGAGCACACTATTGCACACCTCTGTCATCGACGTTTCGGCATCGGTGCCGACGGACTGATGACACTTGGCGTGGCTCCCGAAGGTTACGATTTCGAGATGCGCTACTATAACAGCGACGGCCGTCTTGGCTCCATGTGTGGTAATGGAGGCCGCTGTATCTCTGCCTTTGCCCACCTGTTGGGATTGTCGCATCCTCATCCTACGACGGGCTCTCCGTGTTTGCATTTTGTGGCCTACGACGGGGATCATGATGCTCAAATAATAAGCTGGGACAATGAGCGACGTCGCGGCGTTGTCCGGCTGGGTATGCGCACCATCGACAGGTCGACAGTGTGTCGCTGTGAGCAGGGTTGGTTTCTCGATACCGGTTCGCCACATTTTGTGCTGGAAGTCAACAATCTCAATGACTACGATGTGGAAGCAGAGGGTCGCCGCTGGCGCAATCGCCTCGATCTTTTCCCCGAAGGTACCAATGTCGATTTCATAGAGCGTCAGCCCGATGGGGCGCTCGCCATCCGCACTTTTGAGCGTGGAGTCGAAGCCGAAACTTGGGCTTGCGGCACAGGAGTGACAGCGGTGGCCATCGTCAGCGGATGCAAGAATATTCACGCCCGCGGTGGCGATTTCGAAGTGTCGTTCAGCACGACAGACAAGGCTTTTGACAATGTCCTCCTGACAGGACCTGTGTCGTTGGACTTCGAAGGAATCGTAACTATCTAACAATCTGTGAACCAAAGGAGCATCTTATGGATCTTTTCAGCAGCATAGACGTTGAGCCTGCACGTCATCGCATCGAGGAGCTGACGAGGCTAATCGACCATTACAACTACGAATACTACATGAACGACACGTCGCTGGTGAGCGACTTTGAATTTGACGCCTTGTTGCGTGAACTCACTGATTTGGAGCGTCAATACCCCGATTTGGCGATGCCCAATTCGCCTACCAAAAGGGTTGGTGGCGAGGTTACCAAGACTTTCCGGCATGTCACCCATCGGTTCCCTATGTTGTCGTTGGGCAACACCTATTCCATTGAAGAAATTGTTGACTTCGAGTCGCGTACACGCAAGCTGCTTGGCGATACTCCTTTTTCCTACACGTGTGAATTGAAATACGACGGTGTGGCCATCGGTCTCACCTACCGTCATGGCCAGCTCGTGCAGGCTGTCACCCGTGGCAACGGCGCTGTGGGTGATGATATTACGACCAATGCGAGGACTATCAACACCATTCCTTTGCGCTTGCGGGGCCACTATCCCGACGACTTTGAGGCCCGAGGCGAGGTGGTGTTCCCTTTCAACGATTTCGAAGCCTTCAACCGGCAGCGTGAGGCCGACGGCGAGGAACCTTTCGCCAATCCGCGCAACGCCGCCAGCGGAAGCCTTAAGTTGCAGGATTCTGCTGAGTGTGCCAAACGTAAGTTGCAATTCTGTATGTATTTTATGATGCTGCCCGACGATGCTCCTGAACTGAGCGCAGGCGACGAGTTGGCCAGTCAGTTGCAGAGTCATCTGGGTCGTCTGCAGGCTGCCAGCCAGATGGGCTTCAAGGTGCAGCCCTACATCAAGGAATGCAAAGATATCGATGAAATCCGAGAATATATAGACTATTGGGATACAGCCCGTTGGGAGCTTCCTTTCGCTATCGATGGCATCGTCATCAAAGTGAACCAGGTGGCGCTGTGGGACTCTTTGGGCCTTACAGCCAAATCGCCCCGTTGGGCTATAGCCTATAAGTTTAAAGCCCAGCAGGTCTCCACGCCGCTTTTGAGCGTTTCCTATCAAGTAGGACGCACGGGTGTGGTGACGCCGGTGGCCAATCTGGAGCCTGTATGGCTGGGTGGCACCACCGTCAAGCGCGCAACCTTGGTCAATGCCGATTTCATCGAGAAAATGGATATCCGCGAGGGCGATTCACTCCTCGTGGAAAAGGGTGGTGAGATTATTCCCAAGGTGGTGGGCGTCGATCTGACCCGTCGCCAGCCGTCAGCGCTTCCAGTCCAGTATGTTACACATTGTCCTGAGTGCGGTAGCCGCTTGGTGCGTGCCGAAGGCGAGGCCGGCTATTACTGTCCCAACCAGGATCAGTGTCCCCCGCAGATAGTGGGACGTCTTGAGCATTTTGTCTCGCGCAAGGCGATGGATATCGACAGTCTTGGCTCCGAACGGCTGGAGATGCTCTATCAGAAAGGGCTGGTGCACGATATCGCCGATTTGTATGATCTTACCCGTGAACAACTTGTTGGCCTCGAGGTCCTTGACAAGGATGGTCTCCGCAAGGCCTCGATACAGGAAAAGGGTGCCGACAACATCCTTTCGGCCATTGCGGCGTCGCGGCAGGTGCCTTTCGAGCGTGTTCTGTTTGCCCTGGGTATCCGCTATGTCGGCGAGGTAGGCGCCAAGAAGTTGGCTCGCTATTTCAAGAATATTGATGCGCTGATGGCTGCCTCTGTCGAGGAACTGGCTATGGTCGAGGATGTTGGAACAGTTACGGCAGCTGTTGTCTACGATTTCTTCCAGTCTCCCATCCATCGCCAGCTTGTGGAGCGCCTGCGTGCTGCGGGGCTTCAATTTGAAGTGGAAAACCGTCAGATTTCGTCACATTTGGAAGGCAAGACTTTCGTCGTCAGCGGTGTCTTCAGCCGTTTCTCCCGCGATGAGATCAAGGCCAGCATCGAGCTGCATGGCGGCAAAGTGAGCGGTAGCATCAGCGGCAAGACCGACTATGTTCTCGCTGGCGAAAAGATGGGTCCCGAAAAGCTGAAAAAGGCTGAGAAACTGGGCGTTCCTATTATCAGTGAGGCCGACTACCTGGCCATGATAGGAGAGGAGTGAGCCTTGCTCATCACTGGTTCAGTATCAGTGTACAAGCTGAGTCGATAATGTTGTCGTGGCCTGTGGCCAGGGCTTCCGGAAGAAGGGTCACCACCTGGTCTGGTGGCACGCCATTCTCGTAGTTCACTCCGTCAGTTGCCAGCGTACGCGACACCCCGAAACGGTAGTACCATCCGTTGGGCAGGGCTCCGCCGGCAGGGATGGCGAGTCCGCCAGCCGTAGTGTCGCCCATCACGATTACATTGTCATACGTCTTTACGCACAGCGCAAACGAGCTGGCAGCGCTGTAGCATCCTCGGTCAGTGAGCACGACGAAGGGCTTTGTGTAGACTGTATGGTCTTTGTTCTCAGGGGCGAATACGGCTACCGGCTCTCCGAAATCGTTGTGCGCGGGACCTGCCTTCAACTGTGTGGAGTAGAGCATCTGTCCTCTGCAGGGTAACAGGGCCATGATGTTCCATTCGTTCTGTATCACGCCACCGCCGTTCTGACGGATGTCGAACACAACACCCTTGACATCAGCGTATTTCTTGAGGATGTATTCCAACGAGGAGGTGGATGCGGAGTTGGTGAATGAGCTGTAGCGGATATAAAGCACCTGACCGTCGGCAATGGCGTTGTAGGCAAAGCCTCCTGTGGTGTGATGGTGTGGAGTCAAGTAATTGATGGATACGGTGTTAAGGTCGAAATTCCCGTTGCCATATCGTTGCAGGAAGATGGCCTCGCTGCCGAAGACATCGTTGTCGCTCCACAGGTTGACATGGCCGTCGTCGAGGGTGTTGAGCATTTCGGAGAGCACGGCGAAGAGGCTGTCGCTGCTCATGCCGTCGTAGACGCGAGGCGCCAGATTGTCGTGCACGGCTTGCCAGTCCACATTTTTTACATCGAAGAGCGAATAACGCTCGTCGACCTGTCGCCAAAGATATTCAAAAGTCTCTGTGGCAGAGTTCTCTATCTCATTACCCATCCACAGTTTTTCGCAGCTGCACAGCGGCAGCATCAAGAGGACGAGAAGGATACGTATGCTTGTATTTTTCATGGTCTATCGCTTGTTGTTGTAAGTGAGACGAAGTGTCAGGTCGAAAGCCAGCAAGTGTGTGGCCTGCACGTATTTCCAGGCTCCGCTTTTTCCGCTGCTGTGCACATTCCATAGATACGACAGCCGTAGCGCATATTGTGGCCCCACATGAAAGACGACTCCAAGGTCGGTCGTGGCTCCTGCCAGTGGCTGAAAATGCATCTCATAATCACTGAATTGGGCTGTCGCCACGTTGGTCGATGCGGTGTAATTGTCTATGTATGAGTATCCCGGACGGAAGACGGCAGCAACAGGGAAGAGCGACATCTCGCCGTAGAATGTCCAGTAGTCTTTTTCGCGGATCTTGCTGTTGGTCTCGATGCGGGCTGTCAGTGCGGGACAGATAAATTCGCTGACACCCGCGGAAGCATTTTCGTAGTGACTGTTGATGGTGACAGTTGCAAAATTGTGCAGGCCGCCGCCGACCCAGCATTGCAGCTCCCAGGGGTCGGGCCACGCATTGCCGTGAATTCTGTGCAAGTATTTGAGCCTTACTTGATTGTATATATCGTATGCGCTGAAATTCAGTGTCGGCGGTACTGCGTTTTCGAAGATACCCAGAAAGGTGCCAATCTCGGCATCGACTTGCCATGTTTCGGCATGGCAATAGTTGAAGCCGATATTAGGTTGAATGCCAATGCCTTTGTAGCTGATGGGCGCTGTCCCTTCGTCGCGGAAGACGCTGTAGCCCAGGCTCCCTCCGAAACGCAGCTCGCAGCGGTGCGGATTGAAGCCGTTGAGGTCTTGGTCGTCAGGCGTGCTTCCGGTCTGTGCCTGTGTACCTAATACGCCTAGCAACAGGGCGATACAGTAGATCAAAGGCCGCATTGTTGACAACTTGGTGTATTTATTTTTTAACATTGTACTTTATTTCTAAAAAAAATCGTAATTTTGCACATTCTTTTTGCAAAGATAAGAAGATTATTCCAAACGATAAAAATAAATAAGTAAGTATATGAAACATAACAAAATGCATCAATCCCTATCAACTGTTTTCGCCCTCTTTTTGGGCGCCGCGACGCTGGTTTCCTGTGGCGGAAATGGCAATAATATGTCCGACCAGGAGATCGCACAGCTTCAGCACCAACTCGATTCCACCATGGTTGTTTACAACAACTTGAAGGCGGAAAGTGCCGAGTATGACATCAAAATGGCTTCGAAAGACAGTGCCATCAATGCCCAAGCTGCCGAAATACAGCGTCTTATCAATCAGCTGAACAAAAAGAGCTTGTCGCAGCCCTCCGCCTCTTCTTCGGCTGACGTCAAGAAGATTGAGCAACTGCAGGCTGAGGTCCGCAAAAAAGAGCAGAAAATCAACGAGCTACAGAAAAGCCTTGAGGCCATGAACAAGCAAGTCAACAGCCAAAGCGGCAACAATGATACCCGTCGTGACAATACGGCTCAGTATCAGAAGCAGATTGCTGATTTGCAGAAGCAGATAGGCGACCAGGAGCGTCAAATAGCCGACCTGACAGCCCAAATCAAGAGCCTGCAGCAGTCTGCCGGCAACGCCGCCACGGCCAACGACAAGGCGCTGAAGTCGTGTCAGGCTCAGGTCGACGACTTGAACGGCCAGGTGAAAGACTATAAGAATCAGGTAGCTTCGCTGAACAAGCAGGTGAACCAGCTCAATGCTCAGATTTCCACCTTGCAGAAGAGTTCTGCTTCAGGTGATGCCGCTGTCAACGAGCAGATTGAGCAGTTGCGTAGCCAACTGGCCGAGACTCAGTCCCAACTGAAGGTTTGCCAGTCGCAAAATACGCAATTCCAGTTGGATGCAAAAACTGCACAGTCCAACTATGCCGCCAAGAACTCAGAACTGGAGCAGTGCAAGGCCGATTTGGCCACGCAGGTGGAATTGGTGAAATCGATGAAAGCAACCCAAAATGCAGGCAGTGGCGAGCTGTCGCAGGTACAGGCCCAACTGCAAGAACTGACCAAGAAAGAGGCTGCTTGCCGCAAACAGAACGAGGAGCTGGCGAAATCTCAGGCAGCGTTGCAGGCACAGTGCGATGCAGACAAACAGCGGCTTGACGCCAATGTCAAAACGCTGCAGCAGCAAGTCAGCAGCCTTCAGGGACGTGTTGATGAGCTCACCAACGAGAATGTAGCGCTAAAGAAAACCATCAAAGAGACGGGAGAATCCGAAAATGAGACAAAGGCAAATGAAAATCAGACAATTGCCGATCTGAATACTATCATTGCCGGTCAGAAAACACAGATTGCCCAACTGCAGGCTCAGCTCGAGCAGCAGAACAAGGAGCTGGAGCAGGCACGTGCCGCTGCCAATGCCAACTCCGCCAATAAGGGCGATGTGGATGCCAAACTGGCCGAGCTGCAGTCGCTCTGCGCAACCTATGCTGCTGAGATTGAGTCTCTCCGCGCCGAAAATGCTCTGCTGAAGAGTGAGAATGCCGAGCTGAAAGGCAAATTGGCCTCGAGTGGCGACCTCAATTCGGAGAATGAGAAACTGATGCAGAAACTGCGTCTGGCCGCCGTGCTGGTGACCACCGATGTGACAGCCACACCCGGCAAGAGCGTCACAGGCTCGCAGGTGAAGGCCACCAACAAAGCCAGTCAGACCAAGGCGGTGCGTATCGCCTGCCAGATACTCGACAACCATGTCGTTGATCCTGGCTCGATTACCGTCTATGCCCGCATTGCCACTGCCAACAACCGTGTGCTCTACAACGGGGCTGCCGACGACTATGTCTTCGATCTCGACGGTGTCCAGATGAACTACACCACCAAGCAGGAGATCGAGTTCACGGGCAGCGCCCGCAGTCTGGTGATGATCTGGAAAAAAGCCGAGAACTTGGAGTTGCAGCCCGGTCTCTATTGGGTGACACTCTATGCCAACGGATTCGAAATTGGCAAGACATCCTTCCGTCTTGACTAACAGGTGATAATACAACACGCTATGTCGAAGCAGCGCAGCTATAATACGTTCCGCCAGATGTTCCCGGAGTTCGTCTACGAGAGTTTCTGTTACGACCTCCAGGACGATGGCTTACATCTGTCGTTCTTGTTTCGGCTGAACGACAAAATCAGCTTCGAGCCCACAGCGTTTATCCCGTCGCGCCCATTCCTGCACCCCGAGCGGCTGTCGAAGGCTACGCTCGACACCCTGGTGTTCCACATGGGCATGATTGAACTCATCAGCTACTGGAAATGTGTCTGTCCTCCAAGGGTGACTGTGAGGCCGTATAGTCTGACCGCCGAGCAGGTCGCTTTTTGGAAAAATCTGTATTACAACGGTCTTGGGGAATTTTTCTATACCAATAATATCGTCGCCAGTGAGGAAGATTTCATGACGCTGAGCGGTGTCGGCAGTGCGCCGGCTCCCAATTTGGACAAGGAGAATCTTTTCTCCGGCTCTGACGAAGGAATCCATATCGTACCTATCGGTGGCGGCAAAGACTCGGTGGTGACATTGGAGATACTTCGCGAGGTGGAACATCCGCTACCCATGATTATGAACCCCCGAGGGGCTACGGTAGGATGCATCGAGAAGGCTGGATATTCGCTTGACGATGTGATTGTTGTGAAACGCACAATTCATCCGCGTCTGTTGGAACTCAACAAGAACGGCTGCCTCAATGGGCACACCCCTTTCAGCGCCATGCTGGCATTCTACACGCTGCTGGTGTCGGCACTGACGGGCACACGTCCTCATGTGGCTCTCTCCAACGAGAACAGCGCCAACGAGAGTACGGTGGTCGGCACTTCGGTCAACCATCAGTATTCCAAGAGCTTGGAGTTTGAGGACGACTTCCGCCGCTATGTGGCCACCTATATTTCAAAGGAGTTTGACTACTATAGCTTTCTGCGCCCGTTGAGCGAGCTGCAGATAGCCATGCTGTTTGCCCGCAACGAGCGCTATTTCGATGTCTTCAAGAGCTGCAATGTGGGCAGCAAGACCGACATCTGGTGCGGACATTGCGCCAAATGTCTCTTTGCATATATTATCCTATCTCCCTTCATCAGTCCGACGCGACTGAACGCTATTTTTGGCAAGAACATGCTGGACGACAGTACGATGCAGTTGGAATTCGACCAGTTGCGTGGTCTGGCGGACACCAAGCCTTTCGAATGTGTCGGCACAGTGGCTGAGGTTAATGCTGCGTTATCGATGACATTGGAACGTTGGTATCGCGATGCCGATATGTTGCCTGCATTGCTGCGCGACTTTGAGTCTAAGCCTGTTACGATGTCGCTGAGTGAGTTTTGCGACGACAATAATTTGCCGAAAGCCGATGCACATCTGCTGAAAACGACGTTGCAGTCTGCGGTGGAGCAGTTCTCTGAGGCTAGAGATTCTAAGGCCTTCTTCCGCAGTGAACAATTTGAGACGCTCCTTGCTGGCAAGCGAATTCTCATTGCTGGCTATGGCCGCGAAGGCAAAAGTACACATACGTTATTGCGACGTCTTTTCCCTGGCCAACAATTTGATGTGGCACACAATGACGAGGAAATCGTTGAGAATCTCAAAGATAACACCTATGATTTGATTGTCAAGTCGCCTGGTATTCCGACTTTCCGCTTCGAGGGTCTGTGCGACATGGGCCGCATCACCTCGCAGGCCGACCTTTTCTTGCAGGTGTATGGCGATCTCACTATTGGTGTGACCGGAACTAAAGGCAAGAGCACTACCGCCAATCTCATTTATGCTGTCATGAAGGAGGCCCGTGGCGAGCAACATGTGGTGCTGGCTGGTAATATGGGTATCCCACTGTTTGACATTGTCGATAGTTTGTCGGCTGACACACAGGTTGTTGCCGAGTTGTCGTGCCATCAGTTGGAGATTATCCATCGTGCGCCGCATTGTTCAGTGTTGCTCAATCTCTTTCAGGAACATCTGGACCACTATCATGGCTATGCCGACTATCAGCGCGCCAAGATGCAGATAGCGCTCCGTCAGCGTGTTGGCGATGTGTGCTACTATTGTAGCGACAATGCCGACCTTGTGGCCCAGGTGGCGGAGTATAAGCCACAGATACTGTCAGATCTGCAGCCATACGGTATGGCTGCAGCGCGTGCTGATGCACTGATGCAGCAGGTGAAGTTGTCGCTGATTGGTGAGCATAACTTTTTGAATGCCTACGTTGTCAGTCTTGCTGCTCGCCATTGTGGTGCCAGCGACGAGGCTATCATTCGAGGTCTCAGCGGCTTTCAGGGGCTGGAACATCGCTTGGAGCGCGTGGCGACAGTGAATGGCGTGACCTTTTACAACGACTCCATCTCCACAATTCCACAGACAACTATTGCTGCCGTCGAGGCTTTGCAACGTGTCGATACACTGATTTTGGGTGGATTCAGCCGTGGCATCGACTACACGCCTTTGGCGCAATATCTGACGACACCGTCTGGGTTGGGATCACGCATTGGCGCCGTCGCACTGCTGGGCTCTGCCGGAAAGGAGATAAAAGAGGCGTTGGACAAGATGGCAACTACGCCATCAGACCGACAGTATTACTGCCATTTTGATGCCGACTACGATATGATGGAGGCTGTGCGTTTCGCGATGGAGCGCAGCGACAAAGGAAGCATCTGCTTATTGTCGCCGGCGGCATCGAGTTACGACCACTACAAGAATTTTGAGGCGCGTGGCGCCCACTATAAACAATGTGTCAATAGTTTGATGGAGTAATGTGTAGTCTGAATGACCATATTATCACCTTACGCAGAGAATTGCACGGACAACCAGGTGTCTCGGGCAACGAAAGATTCGCCCATAACCTCATTGTGCAGGAGCTCTCTACGATGCATCCCGATGAAATCAACACATTTGTGGGAGGTTTTGGCGTCGTGGCTTATTGGAAAGCCACACAGCGTGTCTTTTTGCAAAACACGCATACGCTCGCTTTCCGTGCCGACACAGATGCCTTGCCTAATGGACATCGCTGCGGTCATGACGGCCATACCGCCATTATGCTGCATTTTGCTCATCTGGTGGATGAGTGTCAACATCGAAGAGTCAATTTGGTGCTCATTTTTCAGCCCGAAGAGGAGACGGGTGCTGGCGCCAAGAAGATAGTGGATAGCGCTCTCCTGCAACGATATAATGTGGACTACGTCTTTGGCTTGCACAACCTGCCTGGCTATGCGATGGGAAGGGTAGTCCTGAATAAGGGTACCTTTGCGTTGGCTTCGACGGGTGTGATATACCATCTGCAAGGGAGAGTGACTCATGCTTCCACTCCCGAGTTGGGTATCAATCCGGGTTTGGCGGTATCCAAAATAATACGACGCATAGAAGAGAGGCCCTCATTCCTGAGGGACGACTGTAAGATAGCTACTCTTGTTTGCTGTCGGATAGGCGAGGAGGCTTTTGGAACATCGGCAGGCGATGCCGATTTGATGTACACGTTGCGGGCCTCCAACAATGAGGCGATGGATTCTTTTGTGAATTTTGTTGACAATGTCGTCTTCGATGAATCAACGAAAGCAGGGCTGCAATGGTCCAAAACCTTGCGTGAGCCCTTCAGTGCCACCGTGAACAACGCTGATGTTGTTGAACGTGTTGCAGAGGCCATGACACAGAATGACGTTGTCTTTGAATATAAGGACTATCCTTTCCGCTGGTCCGAGGACTTTGCCGAATACTTGTTGAAATATGAGGGAGCATTCTTCGGCATCGGCAGTGGTGAGAATCATCTGGAACTGCATCATCCGGACTACGAATTTCCCGATGAGCTCATTGCTCCCGCAGCCCATGTGTTTGAAATAATAATGAATACCTTTATAAAATGAAACGATTAACTATTTTCTTTGCTCTGCTGTCATTGTGCTTCTATGCTGGCGCGCAGAGTCTCCCTGCAGAGTATGAGGGCCAGTCGTGTACCTCTATTATGGTTGGAAAACAGGCCTCTACAGATGGTTCTGTCATCACGTCGCACACTTGTGACGGACGCTATCGCACCTGGATGAGCGTGGAGCCGGCACAAAACTATGGCCGCAATGCTGTCCACACTGTGCGTCGCGGCACCATGCATACCGCCTATCGCGAGGACACCACGGGCGTAAAGGTGATGGGCACCATTCCGCAGGTTCAGCACACCTATGCATACCTCAACACAGCCTATCCTTGTCTGAACGAGAAACAGTTGGCTATCGGAGAAACCACTTTTGGTGGCCCCTCATGTCTGGAAAACCCCAACGGCATGTTCACCATCGAGGAGTTGGAGCGCGTAGCGCTGCAGCGCTGTGACAACGCCCGCGATGCCATCCGTCTGATTGGCAGCCTCATCAAGCAATACGGTTATGGCGACGGCGGCGAGTGCATCACCATTGCTGACAAACACGAGGTGTGGCAGATGGAAATAATGGGCGAAGGACCCGACAAGATTGGCGGCATCTGGGCTGCACAGCGTGTGCCCGACTATCATGTGGCCGTCAGTGCCAATATTCCCCGTATCGGTCTGCTGCAGCGTGACAATCCCGAATATTTTATGTGTTCCGACAATATAGAGAAGGTGGCTAAGAAATACAAATTATGGGACGGCGACGGCGAGTTCGTTTTCTGGCGCGCATTCGCTCCTGACTATGCCAACGGCAAAAATTTCCGCGAGCGTGAATTCTTCATCTTCAACTCGTTGGCACCATCCATGGGCTTCTCGATGGATATGGATGAGCTGCCTTTCTCCATCAAGCCCGACCAGCCGGTGAGTGCCACCGATGTGATGGCTCTGCTGCGCTCCACCTATGAGGGCACTGATATGGATATGTGTCGCAATATCAAGACCGTGGTGACACGCAAAGACAAGAATGGCAAGTCCTACAAGGACACCATCATTGCCCCCAATGCCAATCCTTGGATGGGCAGCGCCACACAGGGCTCGCTCAACTATTTGCAGCCTGGCACCGTGGATTTCAAACGCACGGTCAGTGTGGCCTGGTGCTCCTATTCCTTTGTGGCTCAGCTGCGCGACTGGTTGCCCGACGAGGTCGGTGGTGTCTGCTGGGTGTCGGTCGACAACCCCGGCCAGAGCCCTCGCATCCCCATCTTCAGCGGCACCACTCGTCTGCCCAAAGCTTTTGATCTCTGTGGCCAGAAGAAATACGACGAGAATGCAGTGTTGTGGCAGTATCGCAAAGCCAACAAGCTGGCCACCGTCTCTTGGCAGCGCACCAAGGACGGTATGATGGATGAGGTGTTGAAACAGGAACGACAGGCTTTTGCAGGAATGAGCGACTTGGAGGGCAATGTCAAAGCCCTGAAAGCGCGCGAGAACGAGGACTACAACCCTGCAAAGCCCATAGCCAATATGCTCAATAGCTACACCTATAATGTCTACGATAATACCTCCTATGCTTGGAAGCAGCTGGAAAAGAAATATTGGCAGCTCTTCGGCATGGGATTCTAACATAATGCACCCAATGGGGTGAACAAACTGAGAACAATGAGAAGAATACTATTCCTCCTGGTAATGCTGTCGGCCTGCAGCTTCGCCTCGGCGCAAAAGTATGTGACGAGTCAAGATGAAGATGATGGCAGTAAGATGGATGTTGAGAGCCAGTCTTTTACGGTGAATGGCGAACTCTTTACGATGGTCTTTGTGGAGGGCGGAACATTTACCATGGGCTGCACTGGCGAACAGGGACGTGACTGCTATGGCGACGAGATGCCGTCGCACAAAGTGACGTTGAAAGACTATTATATTGCCGAGACGGAGGTGACGCAAGCCCTATGGTTTGCCGTGATGGGTACAACGATACGCAAACAGCGCGACAGGGTCAATTCATCGTGGCCCCTGTTTGGCGAAGGTGACGATTATCCTATGTATTACGTCAGCTACGAGGATGTGGAGGATTTTATTCTTCTACTCAATGATCTGACAGGCGAGACCTTCCGCCTGCCCACTGAGGCAGAGTGGGAGTATGCTGCACGTGGGGGACAGAAGAGTATGGGCTTCCGTTATAGCGGCAGCGACAACATCGAGGATGTGGCGTGGTATACCGAGAACAGCGAAGGCAAGACACATCCCGTCAACATGAAGCGCCCCAATGAATTGGGCTTGTACGATATGAGTGGCAACGTGTGGGAGTGGTGTAGCGACTGGTATGGCGATTATGGCGGCTCCGCGCAGACCAACCCTGAGGGCGCCATCGCCGGCTCGCACCGTGTTGACCGTGGTGGCGGCTGGTTCATCAGTGCCAAAGGGTGCCGCGTAGCCAGTCGTGATGGTGTAGGCCCCACACTTCGTAGCAACTACATCGGCTTCCGTCTGGTGATGGAGCCGTAAATACACTTTTTCTCTTATTTCCCGATGCAGAAACGGCTGAAGATGGTGCCGAGGATTTCGTCGTTGGTCACTTGGCCTGTGATGGTGCCCAGGTGGTAGAGCGCATCGCGCATGTCGATGGTGACGAGGTCCGTGGGCATCTCTTGTGCCAGACCTTCGGACACTTGCTTGAGCGCTTCGTCCACGTGGTGTAGCGCCTCCAGATGGCGTGCATTGGTGAGGATGACATCGCGTTGTGAACGATTTGTTTTATAGTTTGTCACCAGTCTGTCAAGCAATTCGTCGAGACCTTGGCCTGTGCGGGCTGAGAGGGCTACTATGTTGGTATCTGGCAAGGAAACAGATGGCGGTGTGGCGATATCGCTCTTGTTGAGCACGACGATGAGCTGTTTTTCAGTCAGGTCAATATTTTCTTTCAAAGTGTTGATTTGCTGAGCTATGTCTTGGTCTTCGCAGGTGGCTACATAGAGTACAATGGCAGCGCGCCGCGCCGCCATTGTGGCACGGTCAATACCTTGCTGCTCAATGGGGTCGTCGCTCGATCGAAGACCTGCCGTATCGATGAAACGGAAGGTGATGCCTTGAATGGTGAGTGTCTCTTCCAGCGTGTCGCGAGTGGTGCCGGGAATAGGGCTGACGATGGCACGGTCTTCATGCACTAATGCGTTGAGCAGCGATGACTTGCCTGCGTTGGGCCTGCCCAAGATGGCGATGGGGATTCCCTGTTTCAGCGCGTTGCCCAGTTGGAAAGAATCGATAAGAACGGTCACTTCGTTTTGCAGTGCAGCGAGCAGCGCTTTCAGCTGCTCGCGATTGGCAAACTGGACATCTTCGTCACTAAAATCCAACTCCAGCTCCATCAGTGCTGAAAGGTCGACGAGTTGCTGTCGCATCTGCTCCAATTTATGGGCGTATCCGCCACGCAACTGGCTGATGGCCAGCTGGTGTGCCGATGACGATTGCGCATCGATGAGGTCGGCGACGGCTTCGGCTTGCGAAAGGTTGAGGCGGCCGTTGAGGAATGCGCGCAGGGTGAACTCTCCAGGTTCTGCCAGACGTGCTCCTTGCTCCATAAAGAGCTGCAGCATAGTCTGCTGGATATACATGGAACCGTGACAGCTGATTTCCACCACCTCTTCGCCAGTGTAAGAATGGGGCGCTTCGAACCATGTGGCCACAACCTCGTCGAGCAGCGCTCCCTGATGGTGCAGCTGCGCAAACTTGGCCTTATGGGGCTGTAGCGTCATCCTGTGTCCCTTTGGTGTCGTCAGTACACTCTCTGCCAGCGTCTTGGCTTCGGGGCCGGAGAGTCGCAGCAGGGCAACGCCGCCGATGCCGGCGGGTGTGCTGATGGCGCAGATGGTGTCGGAGCAGTTCATTGGTTGTCAGTGTTTGGAGTCGTAGTATCCTCGTCGGCGTAATATTTGTTTCCGTAGAGCTCTTTCATCTCGCTGTCATCTAATCCCGCTTCGACTTTGATGCGGTACATATTGGGATAATGCATCAGCAGAAGCATGAACAACAGCAGCGGAAACAGCAACAGAATCATATTGTCGGAGAAAACGACGATGAAGCTCAGCAGTATGCAGATGACGAAGGTGCAGAAATAGAAGATGCTGACGGCTTTGGCATAGATGGACAGACGCTGTTCGCTCTGCTTCAATTGTGGCAAATCGCGGAGTGTGGTGCGGTAGAGGCGAGCATAAATTACCCATTGTGCGATGACAAGGACTATTCCTATCAGCAACAGGCTGCGCTGGGTGGCCTCGGTGGCGGAAATGACAATGATGCGGTCGTCCATGTAATGCAATGTGATGGCGGCCACGATGGCCAGCATGGTGCCGTAGAATCCAGCAGCTGCGCTGCGGCGTATTTTTTTGATGCTCTTTTTTTTGCTCATAATCTACTATTGTTGTTTCTTTTTGGCCTTGGTCGTTGGCTTTTTCAGCTTATCCTCCATATACTTGCCTGTATAGGAGTCGGGACAGTCCAGCAAACCCTCAGGAGTGCCGGCGTATACCACTTGTCCGCCGCCGTCGCCGCCTTCAGGCCCCATGTCGATTACCCAGTCGGCCTGCTTGATGATGTCGGGATGGTGCTCGATAACGATAATGCTATGTCCGTTGGAAACCAACGTGTTGAAGGCAATGAGTAATTTCTGTATGTCGTGGAAATGCAGACCCGTGGAGGGCTCGTCGAAGATGAAAAGCAGAGGATTGCGGTTGCTGCCTTTGACAAGGAACGAGGCCAGTTTGACGCGTTGTGCCTCGCCCCCGCTCAGCGAGTCGGAGCTTTGTCCCAGTTTCAGGTATCCCAACCCCACATCCTGCAAGGGATTCAGACGTGACACAATCTGTTGGCAGGCAGACTTGTAGTCGGCCTCTGCCGCCGCCGGGTCGAAGAAGTCGATAGCCTGGTCGATGGTCATCTCCAGCACCTCGCTGATGTTGGTGTTATGATAGGTGATTTCCAGTGTCTCGGGTTGGAAGCGGGTGCCGTGGCAGTCGTCGCACACCAGATGGACGTCGGCCATGAACTGCATGCCGATGGTCACGATACCTTCGCCTTGGCAGGTCTCGCAGCGTCCTCCTTCGACATTGAAAGAGAAGTAGTTGGCCTTGTATCCGCGATTCTTGGCCAGCGGCTGCATGGCATACAGCTGGCGGATGCTGTCATAGGCCTTGATGTAGGTGGCGGGGTTGCTGCGCGACGAGCGTCCTATGGGGTTCTGGTCCACCAATTCAACACCCGAGATGCGCGACAAGTCGCCCGTAACACTATGACAATAACCCACATACTCGGGGTTGTCCTCAAAGCGTTTTTGCAGTATGTCGTAGAGCACGTGCTTCACCAACGTCGTTTTTCCTGATCCCGACACGCCTGTCACCACCGTGAGGACGCCCAGCGGTATCTCCACGTCGGTGTGGTGCAGGTTGTGGTGGTTGATGTCGTGCAGCACGATGCGGTCGCGCCATTTGCGTCGCGATGTGGGCAGGTCGATGGCGCGCATTCCGAGCAGATACTGCGCTGTCATGCTGCGTGTTGTGGCTGCACTGTTGGGGTCGTCGCGTAGTTTCTCCATTTTGGCGTAGTTGCCTTCGAACACCACTTCGCCGCCTAGGCGTCCTGCGCCGGGACCGATGTCGATGATGTAGTCTGCCGCGCGGATGATTTCCTCGTCGTGCTCCACCACAATGACGGTGTTACCCAAGTCGCGAAGACGTTGCAAGACGCTGATTAGCTGCGCTGTATCGCGGGAGTGAAGGCCGATAGAGGGTTCGTCGAGAATATACATTGAGCCCACCAGCGAGCTGCCCAACGAGGTGGCCAGGTTGATGCGTTGCGACTCGCCGCCGCTCAATGTGTTCGATTGGCGGCTCAAGGTCAGATAGCCCAAGCCCACATCGAGCAGGTAGCCGACGCGGTTATGCAGCTCGGTGCGGATGCGCTCGGTGAGTTTGAGCTCGTAGTCGGTGAGGTGCATGTCCTGGAGGAATACGGCAAGGTCTTTGACAGCCATGTTCGACAGCTCGGCGATGGTCTTGCCGCACACCTTCACATAGAGAGCGTCCTTCCGCAGGCGCGAGCCATGGCAGTCGGGGCAGGTAGTTTTGCCGCGATAGCGCGCCAGCATGACACGATACTGTATCTTATAAGATTGTGATTCAATCCATTTGAAGAATCCGTCGATGCCTGGGAACTCTTCGTCGCCGTGCCACAGCAGGTCGTGTTCCGCCTCGGTGAGGTCGCAATAGGGCGTGTGCACCGGGAAGTTGATTTTGAAGGCATGCTTGATGAAATGCTGTTTCCATTCCGACATTTTCTCACCTTTCCAGCAGGCTATCGCGTCGTCGTAGACCGACAGTTGGCGGTTGGGCACCACAATATGCTCGTCGATGCCTATCACGCTGCCGTAGCCGCCGCAGGTGGGGCAGGCACCGTATGGGTTGTTGAAACTGAAGAAGTTGGGATTGGGCTTCTCGAACACGATGCCGTCGGCCTCGAAACTGTTGGAAAAGTCGTGGTATTGCGTCCCGTCGTCGCCCATGATGGCGATGCGGCAACTGCCACGTCCTTCGAAAAAAGCTGTCTGCACCGACTCGCCCAGACGTGCCAACTGGTTGTCGTCGTCAGGGTGAACGGTGACGCGGTCCACCAGCAACATGGGATCGGCGTAGTGCTCCTTGTCGTTGCAGGAAGGCAGGAAATCTTCGATGCGTACGATTGTTCCGGCGATGGAGATACGCATAAAGCCTTCTTGGTGAAGTATTTCCAGCTGCCCTTTCAGCGGTCTCTCGGGGGTGACAGCCAGAGGAGCCAGTATCATGATTTTCGTCTCGTCGGGTTGGCCGACAATGAAGTCGACCACGTCTGTCACGCTGTGGCGTTTCACCTCCACACCCGAAATGGGGGAGAAGGTGCGGCCGATGCGAGCGAAAAGCAACTTCAGGTATTCGTATATTTCGGTGGAGGTGCCCACGGTGGAACGTGGGTTGGATGTGTTGACTTTCTGTTGGATAGCGATGGCAGGTGCCACGCCAAGGATGTAGTCCACCTGCGGCTTGCTCATGCGCCCCATGAATTGGCGCGCATAGCTGCTGAGGCTCTCGACGTAGCGGCGTTGTCCCTCGGCATAGAGTGTGTCGAAAGCCAGCGACGACTTGCCGCTGCCACTTAATCCGGTGACAACCACCAGCTTGTCGCGTGGTATCTCCACGTCGATGTCTTTCAGGTTGTTGACCTTGGCACCTTTGATGAGTATGTTGCTTTTATTGGCGTCTTTCATTGTCTAGGATTTCCAGTTAATCTAGATAAGTACTTTTTTAACGCCAAAGGGGGTGAAATATTGCCTTTGGCAATAATTTTTGTGCGCAGAGGCAATAATCTGCCCTGCTGGTCGTTACACAATCATGAGAATTCTCTTGCTCACACCGCCGTTGACTCAGCTCAACACGCCATATCCCGCCACCGCGGCGCTGAAAGGCTATCTGGTCGCCCATGGCCAGACAGTGAGTCAGGCCGATCTGGGTATCGAATTGGTGGACATGGTTTTGTCGCCCAACTTTCTGCAGGGTATCGGCCTGGAAGAGGCGGCAGCGGTGATAGAGCCTGTGAAACGTTTCCTGCGCGGTCAGGACGACACGTTGGCGCCTCGTATCGCCAACCGAACCCTGTTGCCCGAAGGACCTCGTTTCGAACAGGTGGACGATTTGGAGTGGGCTTTTGGTATCGCCGGCACCTACGACAAGGCGCTGCATCTGGCGACACTTTTTGTTGAAGATATTGCCGATTATATTCGCACGCATGTCGATGCCCATTTCGATTTGGTGCGCTACGCCGAGCATCTCAGCAGCTATGCTCCTTCTTTCGACCCATTGGTTGAGGAACTGTCGCTACCTCCGTCGCATGTCGACGAGGTGATGCTACAGCTGTTGCAGCGTCATGTTGCTGCTTTTAAACCTGATTTGGTGGGTATTACCATTCCATTTCCGGGATGTCTCTATGCTGCGTTGCGTTGTGCGCAGTGGCTCAAGCAGCATACACAAGCGCCTGTTGCCCTGGGTGGCGGTTTTGTCAACACCGAATGGCGTCAGCTGAGCGATGCGCGACTCTTCGACTATGTGGACTATGTCACTTTCGACGATGGCGAGCTGCCGACGCTTCGCATTGCGCAACATGGCGAATTGGTACGTACCTTGACGCGCGACACGTTGGTGCCAGACTTTATCCATATCTCTCATTTTCAACATATCGACGATGCTGATGCCTCTCTGGAACAGTGCCCGGACTATTCCGACTTGCCGTTCCATCTTTACCTTAATATGGCTGAGATGACTAATCCCATGCACCGTCTCTGGAGTCAGGGACGGTGGAACAAAATGATGATGGCGCATGGTTGTTATTGGGCACGTTGTGCTTTCTGCGACACATCGTTGGACTACATCGGCCGCTACAAGGTGCCTGCCGCCACCACGGTGGTGGACCGTATGGAGCGCATCGCCGCACAGACAGGCTCTTCGGGATTTCACTTTGTCGACGAGGCCTTGCCTCCAAAACTTCTTGGCGAGGTGGCCGACGAGATTGTTCGTCGCAAGTTGACCTTTACGTTCTGGGGCAATATCCGCTTTGAGCGTACCTACAATGCTGAACTCTGCGACCGTCTAGCTCAGGCTGGATGTATCGCTGTCAGCGGCGGTCTTGAGGTGGCTTCCGACCGCCTGTTGAAACTTATGAATAAGGGCGTTACCATCGCCCAGACCGTCGATGCCTGCCGTCATCTCCGCGATGCCGGCATCATGGTGCACACCTACCTGATGTATGGTTTCCCCACCGAGACGTTGCAGGAAAGTGTCGATGCGCTGGAGACTGTACGCAGTATGTTCGACGAGGGCATTGTGCAGAGCGCTTTCTGGCACCGCTACGCTATGACTTGCCACAGCCCTTCGGGTCTGCATCCCGAGGCTTATGGTGTTCAGCGTACTACTCTGGAGCCCAATCCGTTTTGCAACAATGAGGTCGATTTTAGTCCTGATTTCGACTACGATATCGAGGCTGTCGGCGCAGCCCTCCGTTTGGCGACATACAATTACATGAACGGCCTCGGCTTAGACCAGCCTGTTCGCTCGTGGTTCCCCATTCGGGTGCCAAAACCCTCTCAGCAAAAGAAATAAAGCTCCGTACGCGGATAGTCACCGTCCAGCATCACTGTCGGAATACCGTATCCACCATCACGCTGTCCCCCTCCTCATCCCAATGGTAGAAGAGATATCCCTCGAACATGGGTGCTGACACATATTCTGCCCGTGAATTACGATGGACGAGGGCATACGTGCTGTCGTCATGGTGGTAAATGAAACCCACGTATTCTCGTCCAGTTGTATCAATGTACATGTTTCCCCAATCATTTACAAGTCCTTCTACACTTAGCGTGTCTGGCAGGTGTCCGTGCTCGCTTCGGTATGCTTCCATCTGTGGCACCACCCTCTCAACCATTTCACAGAACTGCTTTTCCATGTATTCTTCCGACATGATATAGCCGGTGTTATGCACATCCCACCACAAGACTAACACTATTATCACTACAGGAAAAAGGCCCAACATGCTGCCTGCGGCCATCCTGCGAAGGTGCCTGTGTCGCCCTCGCTGTCGGTAAGTCGGCTGTCCACCTTTCCCCATTAGTTCATTTTCGGCTTGATAGTGATGGTGTTATAGCTGTTCCAGTCTATCACCATCTGGCGGAAGTCTTTGTATTGCTTTTCGGTGATGATGCCGTCCTCGACATCGATAACCAGCTCTTTGTCAACCTCGATGACACCGTGGATGTTCTCCTTGATACTGATGCTGATTCGGCCGATGCCGGGCTTGCTGTATTGCAAGTTGACGGGTTCACCGACCAGATGGTATTTCGGTGTGCGCGGCAGGATGATGTTGTAGTGGTAACGCTCTTTGCCGTTGGCGACCATCAGGGGTGCCTTGCGCACGCTGGTCAGTGCGGCGGGGTTCATGTCGAAAGCGCCAGGCTTGGTGGGTAGTGTCATCTGGCGGTAGCGGCCACCGATGGGCGTGCCATTCCAGATGAGATCTTCGTTGATGACGATGTTGCGCTTTTGTGGTTTGGCCTCGACGGTGGACAGCACTTTGCCTTTGTGGATGGGCGAGAGCTGGTATTCCTTGCTGACTTTGCCGCTGTATAGTGTGCAGGTGACGTTGGTGGCAGTGGCTGTGGCCTTGAAGCCTGCCTGGCGCAGCAGCGCTGCCAGCAGGGCGCACTTGTCGGCCAAGGTGCCACAGTTGCTCTCGAAGGTCTCCTTGGCTGTCGAGGCTTTGTAGGCCAACAAGCTGTTGGGGATGTCGTTATAGTTCACGTTGTCAACCACATAGTCGCGGATGGCGGTGATGTATTTCAGTGTGTCGCGGTCATACAGCTCCATCAGCAGGTTGTTGGCTTCGGGCAACGGTTCGAAGTTGTAGATGGCGGGCTGCGAACTCTTGCCGTTGCTGATGTGCAGGGTGGGGTAGAGCATCTCGGCCGGCGGCAGGTAGCTGTCGATGATGGTCTGGTCCAGTTTCTTGACAGTCAGTGTGTATGTGTTGTCCTTCAAGGTGCCTTTGTATTTGTCCCCGAAATTGGGTATGCTGGCTTCGATATGCTGACCTTTAGGCACCTTCACCATTATCTGGTATTCTTTCACAGGGCAGTCCTGGTTGAGCTGGATGGTCTCGTCGAGGATGTCGCAGCGGCGATGGATGGTGTAGTCGAGCACCACGATGCAGTCGTATTCCAGCGCGGTGTGCACCACCACGCGTTCGCGGATGTTGTTGTAGCGGCCGCAGTTGGTGCATCCGGAAGGCAGTTGGTCGATCAGCGCGTTGATGGGAGTCGCCACGCGTGTGCCGTCTTTGCGGATGGTGTAGCTTTCGTTGATGCGCAGCTCGTCGATTTTGGGGTTATAGAGAATGAAAGTTTCGCCTTTGTCGGCATAGGCCGTGATGGCACGGTTGCGCAGCAGCTTGATTTCCTTGCGGTAATTGATGTCCATGGTGCCGTCGCTGTTGACGACGAATTCTTGGCGGATGAGGTTGTATTCCGCGTCTTGTGCCTGCGACAGGCCGCAAAGCGCCGTCAGGGCTATGATGATGAATAATCTCTTCATGTTGTTGGTCGTTAATGTGTTATCGTTGTTATTACTGCTGTTCGATAGGTTTTGTGGAGTTCTTGTGAAGCACCACAGGCGTCGATGCCATCACCTTCTGGCAGCGCACTGCTTCGCGGAATGCGGGCCAGTCGCTGGCATCGTAAACACGTTTGTTGTACATGGCGCTCTCGCCGAAGGTCAGCTTGTTGCCGTCCAGCTGGAATCCGCCGCCGTAGTTCACGGCCGGCGACACCACGCCGCGTATCACCCCTTTGTAGTCCATACTGGCGTAGCTGTCTGGCAATGTGATGGTTTCGTTGATTTCTACCAGACGTGAGCAGCGGTCTTTGAAGGGCTGTTTGCGCTCCGTGAGGGTGGTGTCGAAATAGAGGTGCCCCATGGCACGGCTGTAAAGATTGCGGGCCGTGAAGGGGATGAAAACCAGCTCGTCGCCGTCGACAATAGCGTAGTTGGGAATGGTGTAGGTGTAGGTGATGCTGACGGGCTGTTCCAGATATTTGTCGTTGTCGGTGTGCTTCACCGAGTTGACGACGCAGCGCGGGTCGATGCGCAGCATCTCCTGCTCCAGGTTGCGCTGCCACTCGCTCTGACGTGCTGAGAAGACGCCGCGTACAGCGGCATCGCTCTGTCCTTCTGCGGTAATGGTCACCGTGCCCGTCAGGGTGCCGTCGCTCTTGATGGTCGATGTGCCATTGATGCGGATGTAGTGGTTGGCGGCAGGCGACACGGGGGTCTCCATCAGGTCGGCGCCTTGCGGCAGACCCATCAGATAGCCCTGCTGTTGTTCTGCGCTGCTCCAAAGCTCGCGCACGTTGGGCACCCATGTGGGATCCAGCAGTTCGTAACTTCCGTCGCGGTGTTGTACCACGCAGACGCTGTGGTTGAACTGGTCGGCGGCGATGCGGTCGATGCGTTCGCCGGCCATGGTCATGGCGGCATAGGCCTTGAATCCCGCTGCGCGTAACATACACACCAGCATGCCTGCTTTGTCCTTGCACACGCCGCAGCGGTCGGTGAAGTTCATCTCGGCGTTGTGCAGCGTGTAGCCTTCGCCTTCGCCCATCGAGATGCCACAGTAGCGGATGTTGTCGGCAACCCAGTGGGTCAGCACGCTGATGCTGTCCTGCTCACTCTTTTTGCCTTTCAGCAGTTCAGCCACTTTTTGGCGGACCTCGTCGGTGGGCACGAAGCTTCCGTAGTCCTCGTTCACGCCGTAGAACCACATCGATTTGTCTTCCCAGCGGTGCGTGGTGCTCAACAACAGTTTGCATTCCATGTCGTTGCTGGCCAGTGCCGAGGGCTGTTTCTTGAGGGGCATAATGTCGGTGCGCGTGAACGTGTAGACGGTGCGGTCGCCTTTGCGCACAGAGTCGCATTGCATTCCTTTGGCGTCGTTGTACACGGCGAACTGCAATCCTTTATTGGTCAGCACGCTGACGCGATACACTTTCTCCATCACAGGCTGGTCGCTCCAGAAGGGGACAATGTCGTAGTATTGTCCGCGCATGGGAGGAATGTACATGCTCTCATCGTCGTCGGCAAGCAGGGCATAGGTGTAGCCTTTGCGTGATGTCTTGATTTCCAGCTCGTCGCGCGGGTCAAGATGCCCCACTTCCACCATTTTTTGCGAGGCACCCCAGTAGATGAGACGTGCCGGCGCCACATATTCGTAGACATGGCCGTGCTTGGCGCTCACTATCGTGTCCGTCGTGCCGCTATAGTAGCGATGCACCAGCACTTCGTTGATTTCCACATAGGCCGACAGCGGGTCGAAGTCCATCGTCACCACATTGTTTTTCTTGCAGCCTTGGTAGTCCAGCATGACGATGCGCCGATGCTGCTGCATGCGCGTCAATCCCGACTCTTCCATGAAGACATCTGTCGAATCGTAGATGGTCAGCGTGTGATAGCCTTTGTACTTCGTTGGCTCTTTCATCATTTGCGTTGACTGCCCCCATGCCAGGGTGGCCCACGGCAGCAACATCAGTATAATAAGGTATTTTTTCATAAATATGTGTATTTCATTTGTTTCTTCTTTTCTTTATGGATGTTCTTCTGTGTGCCATGACTCTCAACATCAGGGTCAGCACGATAGGCAGCACGGCGCTGTGGAAATAGACTCCATGTACCGGCATCAGCACCAGTGTCGCTGCCAGACAGACCAGCACCACAAAGCTCAGCAAGCGTCCCTTGCGCCCTTTTGCGAATAAAAGCAGTAGCAGCAATGGATTGGCCCACAGAATGTTGAAGTTCGATTTTGTGCACCAGTGAATAGAGCCGAACCAGAGGTACAGTATCAGCAGTCCAATGAGTGCGCAGAGGGTGAAAAGAGTAGCGTCAAGCCATCCCATCCGCCATCCTCGCAGGCGTGCCAAGGCCGTCAGCAGGGCTGTCAGCGCAAACAGCAACCAGAATACCAGCGTGGGGGAGATGGGCGCCTTGCGCTGGTCGCGATGGTCTACCAGAAGCTGTATGGTGTTTTCACTCAGACTTTTGCCCGTGTCCATCACTGCCGTAGTGTCATATTGCGTCATCAGCTCCAGGGGCAAAAAGCCACATTCGTAGCCAGTGATGGGCTTGTCGCAGCGCGAACCCAGCAGCATGTCGATGCCCAGCAGCCACCACGACATTTGCTCTCCTCCGTATTGGTGCAGCAGCTGGCGGAACGTGACGGGCTCTGACGTCGCCGAGTCCATCATCGACAGATGTTCGTGCTCCAACGAGCGCTCGATGATGTCGCGTGCCCGCGTGGCGCAGTTGTCGTGGAAAAACTCGTAGCGATAGAAACAGTTTTCGGGCAACGCGTTGACCATCAGCGCGTCGGCGAGTGCGTTGAGCTCGCTGGTGGAAAGCATCAGCCTCTGTTCGAAGACGCTCCGCTTCTCCCATAGGTATTCAAGCATGAAGTCTTCGAAAGGGTAGCAATACAGCATATATTGCATATCTCCCTGAACGAAACGTAGATAGAAGTCCGAGGCATGAAAGTCGAACACGCCGTAGTTGAACACACAGTCGATGCCTTGTGTGGTGTCGCACAGGCGAATAGCCGTATGGCCGAACACGGTGTAGAAATCGTCACCCGGGCCGCATGTCAACAGGCTGGCATAGGCCGAATCGCCAAAAACGATGCTCTTCGGGAGCGCCTGCGCCCGTAGCGAACTGCCGCTGGCCATACACAACAGCGTCAGCAACAATAAGATGCACCGTTTCAACATGCTGCGAAAATTTTTTCCTTTCAAAATGCAAAGATACGGCTTTTTTTTCGTATTTTTGCAAAAATTTTTTCCACAGTGCCACGAGGCGTTCACGGCACGGCGACCGAGGTCGCCACGCCGGCGCTCCAGCACCAAATCAGGATGATATGAAGATTCAATGTCTGCTTGTCGACCCGCTGCAGCGGAGCATCGCACCTACGGAAATGACCATAGAGAACGGCACCATCGTAGACCGCAAGCCCATTGCGAATAGCGACAGTCTGCCTGTCGTGATGCCCGGCTTTGTCGATGCCCATGTCCATATCGAAAGTTCTATGCTCACCCCCTCGCACTATGCCGAAGCAGCGCTGCGACATGGTGTTGTGGCTGCCGTGTGCGACCCTCATGAGATTGCCAACGTGCTGGGTGTCGAGGGTGTGCGCTATATGCTGGACGATGCCAAACGTTTCAACGAGGCATCCTCCGCACAGGGTTTCTATTTCTGTTTTGCAGTGCCCTCCTGCGTTCCGGCCACCGACAAGGAGACTTCTGGCGCCACGCTCGATGCCGCCACGGTAGACCGGCTGCTGGAACAGTCTGAATTCTATGCCCTTGCCGAGATGATGAATGTGCCGGGCGTTCTCTACGGCGACCCCGCTGTGCATGCCAAAGTGGAGGCGGCCAAACTGGCAGGCAAACCTATAGATGGCCACGCCCCGGGCTTCCACGGCGACGAGCTGCGCCGTTATGTCGAAGCGGGCATCAGCACCGACCACGAATGCAATACCCTTGACGAGGCCGAGGAGCGTATCGGCTTGGGAATGAAAGTGCTTATCCGTGAAGGCAGTGCCGCGCGCAACTTCGATGCTTTGGCACCTTTGCTGAACAGGAACGACGACAGGGTGATGTTCTGCGCCGACGATGCCCATCCCGATTATCTCATCGACAGATATATCGACGACATGGTGCGTCGTGCCATTGCCGAGGATTATCCTTTGTGGAATGTGCTCCGCGCCGCCTGCGTCACTCCCGTAAAGCACTACGGCATCCCCTCCGGACTGCTGCAGATCGATGACCCTGCCGATTTTGTCATTGTCGATAACTTGCAGGATTTCAACGTCAAGCAAGTGTTCTTGGCAGGCAGACCCATCGCTGCGGTCCGTGCTTCCAGTAACAGTGTCCTCCCCAACAACTTTCATGCTGCACCAATCACCATTGATGACGTGCAGCTTGCGGCACCTGCGGCGCCGCAAGCCCTCCGCATCATCACTGTCACCGATGGCGCTCTGCTTACAGGCTGCGAGCTGCTGCCGCCGCTGATGGAGGATGGATACCTCGTCGCCGACCCTCGTCGTGACATCGCTAAAATTGTGGTTTACAATCGCTACACTCCTGCTCCCCCTGCCGTGGGCTTCATCAAAGGACTCGGCTTGCAGCGTGGTGCTTTTGGCGCCAGCATCGCTCACGACAGCCATAACATCGTTGTCGCCGGTGTGGAGGATGAATCCATCGTTGCTGCTGTCAATGAGATAGTTGCCTTGAAAGGAGGCCTGGTTGTTGCCGATGGGGAAGGCGACATCGAGAGCCTTCCGTTGCCCGTCGCCGGCTTGATGAGTGACGAACCTGTCGAACAGGTGTGCAGCCAGTACGAGAGACTCAACGAAAGATGCCACCAGCTGGGCTCGTCGTTACGTGCTCCCTTCATGACTCTTTCGTTCATGGCGCTGCCTGTCATCCCCGATTTGAAAATGACCGACAAAGGACTCTTCGATGTGCGAAAATGGGACTTTGTGAGTGTGGTTGACAACGCTGACAAAGTGTGAATTAGAAACTTCTTTTGGCCAATCGGCAAAAATGTCGTATCTTTGCAATATCAAAACTAAAACAAGAAAAGAATATGAAACTTGACGGACGTCGCGAAAGCACCAATGTGGAATACCGCCGTGGAAAAGGTGGCAAGGTAGCGGGCCTCGGTATTGGAGGTGTTATTGTTGTGGGTCTCATTGCCCTTCTCCTGGGGCGCAACCCCGGTGAGGTTATTCAGCAGCTCGGCACCCAAGATGTTACAACTCAGAATTATATCTCCTCAGAACGTGAAGAGGAATATAAAACCTTTGCCCTGCAGATCCTGGCCAGCACTGAGGAAGTGTGGGCCGATGTCTTCGAGCAGATGGGCAAGACCTATGTGGAACCCAAGCTGGTGATTTACAATGGTAATGTCAGCAGTGGTTGCGGCAACGCCTCATCGTCGGTAGGACCTTTCTATTGCTCTGCAGACCAGTGCATTTATATCGACCTTGCCTTTTTCGATGAGCTAGACAAGCAGATGGGCGCCGGAGGTGATTTCGCCCGCGCTTATGTTATTGCCCACGAGTGCGGCCACCATGTGCAGCATCTACTCGGTACTCTCGACCAGGCGCATGCGCAGATGTCGCGACTCTCTGAGGCTGAGGCCAATAAAATGAGTGTCCGTCTTGAACTGCAGGCCGACTACTATGCCGGTGTTTGGGGTTATCATGAAAACAAGACCTTCGGCTCGCTGGAGGAAGGCGACATCGAGGAGGCCATCAATGCGGCACAGAAGATTGGCGACGACTATCTGCAACGTCAGGCTTGTGGCAACACATTCCCCGAAAAGTTCACCCACGGCACTTCGGCGCAGCGTGTAAAATGGCTGAAAAAAGGTCTCGCCACCGGCGACATGAGAGGGGCCGATACCTTCTCGCAAAACTATAATTCATTGTAGTAGAGAATGGTATATTAATTGTCCATTAGCTGCCAATAGTGTTTCTCTATGGCAGCTATTTTTTTGTCACGCTCTGCCCTCGCTTCTGCTTCCTGTATCTCGACATGAACTATAGGTCTGCAGCCTCCGATTTGTATGCCGTCGATGTCGTAGTTGTAAGCCCTGTCTTGCGCATTCCGAAGTCCCAAGAGCATTTTTCTCAGCTTTTGGTTGCGCACGCTTTCGTCCTGTTCGGCAGCCACTTGTCGCAGGCTTTCTTCCACAAAGCTGACGCACCAAGCACAGTCATACATGAGCGCCATCTCGAACATCACCTGAGGCATTGTCCCTTGTGCGGAAATCATGCTGTCGCGCCACACTTCAAGTCTGCGCTCAAATGCCGGGTGTCTCCACAGGCTGGCGAGGTAGACCGACTGGTTGCTTATGGTGCGGTAGAGATAAGCTCTTCCTTTGTTACGCTCCATGCTGAATTTGCAGACAGAATCGATGATGCCTAGCACCAGCGTGGTGTCGCTCTCTTGTTGCAGATGAGTCGACCAATCCTCTTTGTGGCGTGCTGCTAGCCATATAACGGCGTAGATGTCAAACCATTGACTCGCCATTTGGCGAATACGGTCGGCATTTTCAGGGCTTTTGTAGAGGTCGTTGAGCAGCCGATTCCGGCGTTTCACGCGTGTGGCTTGCGGCGATGCCAAGAGAATGCTGTCCAGCGTTTTCCAATCGGATTTCGACAGGAAATGATGTTCAACGGCCTCCTCTATCAGGTAGTCGCCCATCGACTCGTGCCAAACGATGCAGCCACCGCCACGCGAAACAGGGTCGCTCTCCACCACATGGCGGAAGAAACACTCTTTGGCCTCTTTTCCCTTGTATTTGTGTATAATACAGATGGTTGCCGCTCGACGCACCTCCGCACTGGGATGCTCGTCGGCTAGTCGGATAAGTTCTTCCTTCGTGGTGTAGCGATTGAGAATCCAGTTGAGCGATCCCCCGTAGTAGTATCCACTCCAAGGGGATCCGGCAAATTCTCCTTTGGCGATGCGCTCAATGCTTTCGTCCAGCACCCTCTGCTGGCGGCTGTTGCGTTGGAAGGGCACATTGCTCCGCTGCCCAAAGGCTGTGCATATGGTGAGCAACAACGAGCTGATGATAAGGATGTTCCGAATGTTCATGGCTCTATGGCGTTCTGTTTTTTTTTCTCGTTTCTATCTTAAAGACACTTCGACGTTCTCCAAAGTGCATTTCGAAGCAATATATTTTTACTGTGAACGCAGATTGCGTTTCCATTGCTGGTATTTGATGCGCGCCATTGCGCTGTTTCGGGTTGTCTCTTTGAACTGCATTTCTTCTGCACCTGCCAGTTTCTCCAATGCGGCCAGTCGCTCTCTGTCTATGGGTCTTGTCGCGGCATGTGCATTGTAGGGACAGGCCATCTGGCATAGGTCGCAGCCAAAGGCATAACCCGCTGTCTTTAACCCTTCGGGTAGTGTATCGCTTTTGTTTTCAATGGTTTGATAGGCTGTGCAGCGCGCTGCATCCAGTAGTGGCACCTCCTGCCTTTGTCCGTTGTCGTCTGTCACCGTCTCGCTGTGCAGCGCTCCGTTGGGGCAGGCCTGCACACACTGGTTGCACTCCATACAGGCAGATGAAACGGGATTGTCGTAGTGGTCACATTCTTCCCTGATTATCAGTTCGCCGAGGTTCACCCACGAGCCCCACTGTTCGGTCACCAGCAGTGTGTGGCGGCCTATCCAGCCTAGCCCCGCTGCCGTGGCCCAATGCTTTTCGCCAATGGGTACTGTGTCGACACACACCTTGCCCTCCACGCCCAGCAGCTCGCGTAGTTTGTGCAGGTCTCGTTTGATATTGTCATGATAGTCTTCACCGTAGGCATAGCGGGCTATACGAGGGGTGCTGTCCAGCAGATGTTCGGGGTTATAGCCGCGTGCCACGCAGATTACAGTCTTGGCACCTTCTATCAGCACAGTGGGGTCCATACGCTTCTCCACGTGTTGCTGCATATAGTGCATATTGGCTTGAAAACCATGTTCTAGCCAGCGCTGCAGCGGGAATTCATAGTCTGCCAGCCGTCGGGCTTCGGCGATGCCGCAAAGGTCGAAACCGGCAGCGCGCGCCTGCTCTTTCACCCAAGCGGCCGACAGGAGAGAGTGCTTGTCAGGCATTGGTGGCAGCCCCTTTCTTGCTGCCTGAGTAGAGCTCGAATTTCAGCAGGCGGCACTCCAGCGGCCCGTTGTAGAGCTGTATCTTGCGCGACGGATGCAGGCCGATGTGCTTCATAGCCTCAAAGTCGGAGGTGATGAGCCACACTTCGCACTGCTCGCCATAGAGGTTCTTGAAGGTGTCGCCCAGCTTTTCGTACATCGCGTTGAGGTCTTCAATCTTGATGCGCTCGCCGTAGGGCGGGTTGGTGACGATGATGGTGCGACCCTCGGGAGGTTCCTGGTTCTCGAAACTGCCGTTGTAGAGCATCACGTCCTTGTGCAGCTTGGCGTATTGCAGGTTTTTCTCGGCCTGTTCCAGCACACCCATGTCGATGTCGTTGCCCCAAATTTCGTATTCGAAATCGAGAGAGCCTATCTTGCGGTCTTCCTGCTCTCGTACCATCTTCCATTCCAGCAGGTTGAACTCTTTCCAGCGTTTGAAGGCGAAGTTGCCGCCACGGTAGTATTGGGCAGGAATGTTGTTGGCCATCATGGCGGCCTCGATGAGCAGGGTGCCGCTTCCGCACATGGGGTCCATGAAATTGCAGTCGCATTTCCAGCCTGTCAGCATGATCATGCCGGCTGCCAGCACCTCGTTGATGGGGGCGATACCTACAGCCTGACGGTAGCCGCGTTTGTGCAGCGACTCGCCCGAAGAGTTGAGCAGCAGTGTAACGTGGGTGTCGACGATGTGCAGGTTGATTTTGAAGTCGGCATTCTCGGTATCCACACTGGGGCGACGGTTGAACATCTTGCGGAAGCGGTCGGCGATGGCATCCTTGGTCTTCAGCGCCGCAAAGTAGGAGTGTGTGAACACTTCGCCCGATGTGGTGGAGTCAATCATGAAGGTGCTGTCCACATCGATGATTTTCTCCCATTTCAGTTTGTATACCTGGTCGTAGAGCTGTTGCTCGTCGAGGGCCTCGAATTCTGCGAAAGGTTTCAGGATGGCCAGCGCCGTGCGGCAGGAATAGTTGGCACGGTACAGAAGCGTCATGTCGCCCACAAAGGAGACCGCCCTCGTAAGGCATTCCACCTCTTCTGCGCCCATGGCGCGCAGTTCGTCGGCCAGTACCTCTTCCAGACCGTACATGGTCTTGGCTATCATTTTGAATTTGACAGTGTTTCTCGTCTCGTGGGCTATTTCGCGCCCTCCCTCTTTCTGTATTATCATATTGGTCTATTTTTTTTCGGTCATACTAGAATGACTAGTCTCATTTCTTCATTTTTGCTATTCCCGAAGGACTATGGTAAACCTCCGAGCCTTTAGGCTGGCGCCCTGCCTTGTTGGCGGTGCTCAGCTCGTAGTGTGCTGACTCTCTGCGATGCGACTGTCGTCCGCGGCGTGTCTTGCGTGTTATTTTGGGCTGCATCACCTCGTTGCGGGCTGTGGCAATGGCTATATTGATGGCATAACCCGCCAGGATGACCACACAGTTCCAATATATCCACAGCATCACCACCAGCAGCGACCCGATAGAGCCGTAGAGAATGTTGGATTGGTTTATGTTGTTGAAATAAATCTGTAATCCCCAGGATAACAGGAAGAAGCTCACTGTGGCGACGATGGAGCCGATAGAAAAGAATCCCAAGCGTTGTTTCTTTACGGGCACCCAGTAGTATAGCAGGCTGAGTACGAACAATGTAAGGAATGTCAGCAACACCCATCGACCAAAGTTGAAAACGATGGAGGTGGCGACGGAATCGGCGATAAAGTTACGACTCAACATATACTGCATCAGGTATTTGTAGCCGATGAACAGCGACAGGATGATGACTATCAGCGCGTAGAGTAGGAGAACGAGCAGCAGGCACAGTCCGTAGCGGCGCACGAAGGGACGGTTCTCAATGGAGTGGTTCACCGAGTTGAACGACTGTACCATGGCGTGCATACCGTTGGCAGCCAAAAAAACCGAGAGCAGAAAACCGGCGCTCAGCAAGCTGGTGTGCTTGTGCTCCATCACGTCGACGATGATGCCCGACACGTGGCAGTAGATGCTGGGCGGCATATAAAGCTTCAACTGTTCAAGCAGTTCGTTTTGAACACCTTCGATAGGGAAGAAAGGTATCAAGGTGAAGAAAAAGATGAGCAGTGGCGGTATGGCCATCAAGAACGAGAAGGAGAGGGCCCGTGCACTTTGCCATAGCTCGCGGTTCGAGAAGTGTTTCAGTATCTGCATCACCGGCACACCGGCACATCCGGGCAGCACCCAGCGGTTGGTGAAGGGTATGACGTGCAGCGTCCACCAGCGCATGGCTTTCTCCCATAGACGCAAACATTTTCTAACCAGAGGTCTGTCTTGTATCTGGTGGAAGAGCCGTTGTCGTCGTGTCAGTGGTCGTTGGCGTGCCATCTTCTGTGTCGCTTTTGTGGTCTCGGTTCACTATTCGCAGCTTACCAGGCTCAGGTCCAGACTCTTGATGTGGTGCGTCAGGGCTCCGACGGAGATGAAGTCCACGCCCGTTTCGGCGTAGGCGCGCAGCGTGGCGTCGGTGATGCCTCCCGATGCCTCGGTCTCATAGCGGCCGCCGATACGTTCCACGGCGGTGCGCAGCGTGGTGGTGTCGAAATTATCGAGCATGATGCGGTCCACGCCGCCATGATCAAGCACACGCTGCAGCTCGTCGAGGTTGCGAACCTCTATCTCTATTTTCAAGGCTTTGCCTTTTTCCTCCAGATAGCGGTGGGTGCGGTCGATGGCCGCCTCGATGCCTCCGGCAAAGTCTATGTGGTTGTCTTTTAGCATTATCATGTCGTAGAGCCCGATGCGGTGGTTGGTGCCACCGCCGCAAGCCACGGCATATTTCTCCAACAGACGCATATTGGGTGTGGTCTTGCGCGTGTCCAGCAGCTGCGTGTGCAGCCCCTCGAGCATGGCGACCATGCGGTGCGTCTCGGTGGCTATGCCGCTCAGGCGTTGCATAAAGTTCAAGGCAGTGCGTTCTGCTGTGAGTATGGAGCCCGAAGCCCCTTCGACGGTCATCACCACGTCGCCCACTTCCAGCGAGTCGCCGTCGGCCTTCATTTTAGTGATAGTCAGTTTGCTGTCTACCGCCTTGAAAACGGCTTCGCCTACCGTGATGCCGCACAGGATGCCGGCTTTTTTGGCAATCATCTTGGCCTTGCCGTGAGCTGTGGGGGGGATGCAGGCCAGCGTGCTGTGGTCGCCGTCGCCGATGTCTTCGCGTAGTGCCATGGCTATCAATTCCCCGAGGGGGGCAACGTTCCACTCCGCGCTCGCTGTGGCGAACATCTCGTCAAGATTGGGTTTCTTGGTCATCATGTCAACAGAACTTTTTCGAATATTTGAATTTGCAAAGATACACATATTTTTACTATTGTGAACAATTGTGGATAAAAAAAATTTCTTCTTCCCGAAAAATAGCGTATTTTTGCACTGCCAAGGTAATGGCTATTTTGCCTGTAAAATAGTGAAATTATGAACGTTAGTATTCTGAATATCGGCGACGAGCTCCTTATCGGGCAGGTGGTCAACACCAATGCTGCCCGCATGGCGCAGATGCTCAATGCGGCTGGTATGGAGGTGGCTCGCACTGCTGTTATTGGTGATAATCGCGAGGACATCCTCTCCGCTCTGCTGTCGATGCTCGACAACTCCGATGCTGTACTGATGACAGGAGGTCTCGGCCCCACCAAGGACGACATCACCAAGCATGTGCTCTGCGAGTTCTTCGGCGCCACCCTGGTGGAGAATGCCGAAGCGCTGGCCAACGTGCATCGCCTCTTCGAGGCAATGCATCTTGAGGTGACACCCATTAACCGCCAACAGGCCTGGGTGCCAGACTGTTGCACCATGATCAACAATCTCCGCGGCACTGCGCCGGGCATGTGGTTTGAGCTGCCCAAAACAGGCCAAGTGGTGGTGTCGTTGCCCGGCGTGCCCTACGAGATGGAGGGCCTCATGACCGACGAGGTGGTGCCACGCTTGCGCGCACATTTTCGGACTGCCCATGTGATTCATAAGAATATCCTTGTGCAGGGCATCGGCGAGTCGTTCCTTTCCGACCTTATCGAGTCGTGGGAGAAGTCTTTGCCGTCCACCATCCGGTTGGCCTATCTGCCCCAGGCCGGCATGGTCAAGTTGCGCCTCACGGCACGAGGTGACGACCGTCATGCTCTTGAGAATCAGATTGCCGATGCGCTGAACGGATTCTATCCCTTGGCAGGGCAATATGTGGTGGGCGAGGACTTTGAAACTCTTGCCGAAGCCTTGGCGGCACAGTTTACCCGACGTGGTTTCACGCTGGCTACAGCCGAAAGTTGCACAGGCGGCACCATTGCCTCTCGTCTTACCGCCTTGGCAGGAGCGTCAGCCTATTTTCGCGGCGGCGTGGTGGCCTATAGCAACGAGGTGAAAGAGTGCGCCTTGGGTGTCGAGCACGAGACGCTCCTCCAGCATGGCGCAGTCAGTGAAGCGACGGTGCGTCAGATGGCCGAAGGGGTGCGACAGCGCCTTGGCGCCGACTATGGCGTGGCCACCTCCGGTATCGCTGGGCCCACAGGAGGCACAGCCGGAAAGCCCGTCGGCACCGTTTGGATGGCTGTGGCGTCACCCACGGGCATCACCACACGTGTCAAACAGTTCGGCAACGACCGTCAGCGTGTCATTGAGCGCGCCACCAACGAAGTGATGGCCATGCTACTCCATTCGCTGACAGAAAAATAAGGTAACAATTAGAATATAAGCTATTAGAAATATGAAAGGTATCTGGACCATACTCTTGCTCATCTGCTCCAATGTCTTCATGACTTTTGCCTGGTATGGTAATCTGAAACTCAAAGAGATGAACATCTCTTCCGATTGGCCGCTCATCGTGGTCATCCTCGTGTCGTGGGGCATTGCCCTCATCGAGTATTCCTTCATGGTGCCCGCCAACCAGATAGGGTCGCAAATCACGGGAGGCCCCTATTCGTTGGTGCAGCTTAAGGTTATCCAGGAAACGGTGTCGCTCATTGTGTTCTCTGTCATTGTCATCACCGTCTTCAAGACAGAGACCTTCCACTGGAACCATATCGTCTCCTTTGTGCTCATCATTCTGGCTGTTTTCTTCGCCTTTATCAAGGTGAAGTGACTGGAACTCAGTGGCGATAGGTGCTCATCACTTCGTTCAGGGTCTTCGTGGTGACCTTCACAGCCGAGAGGTCGGCGTTGGGGTCGTTGGCCACAAAGCGAACTGTGCGTGAGGTGCCGGCATCCATATCGAAATAGTTGTCGTCGAAGTGTCCGTCCACGTGAGGTACGGTCTGCAGCATCACGTCGCGCAGTGCGCTCGTGGCTGTCACAGTGACGGTGAGTTCCTTCTTGCTGCTCTGTTTTTCAATAGTGTAGACTGCTTTTGGCAGCTGCAAGTCCTTGGGGTAGGTGGCGTAATAGTGTTCGTATTTATTCAGGTCCACATCGTCGCTAAACAGGTCGCGCACACGATATTGCAGCGCTTTCCAGTTGCCGTAGTAGTCTATGCTGCTCCACGATGCCACGGGCCAGCAGTCGTTCAGCTGCCAGTAAAGGGTGCCCATGCAGTGTGGCTGTTGCTTGAGGTGCTGCCAGATGCCGTAACCGACGCCCCATGCCTGCAGAATCTGGGAGAGGTAGCAGTAGTCCTCCAGCGTGACGCTGCGTGAGTCGAGGCCATAGTATTCTTTCATGGCTTTGTCGATGATGGCCACACCACGAGGGTGCTTCTGGTGGCTGCGCATCGTGGGCGAGTCGATATTCAGCTGGTCGGCAGGGCAGTAGCGAAGCACAGTACTGTAGTCGGGATAGCTCTGGAACCCATATTCCGACATGAAACGCCCTGTTTTTTCCTCGTACATCTCGAAGGGCTGCTCGCCCCACCACACGCCCCAATAGTGCGAGTCGCCATGTGTGACGCATTCGTCGTGGCCCCATCCGTAGAGCGGCGAGGTGGTGATGTAGGGACGCTGCAAGGGGTCGCAGTCGCGCACGGCCATGGCCAGAATGCTGGTCTGCGAAGTGTTGTCGTCGGTGCTGTATCCGAAGATGGTGTCGATGGTGTGCTCAATCTCACGGCGTTGCTGCTCGCTCCATTTGTATTGTCCTTGCCATCCCCAGTCTTCCCATCCGTTTTTTACCTCGTTGTTGCCGCACCACAGCACCACACATGGATGTTGCGCTATGCGCCTCACCTGATAGCGGGCCTCCTCGCTGATGTTGTCGAGCATCAGGCTGTCGCCAGGGTAGGGGGCGCAGCTGAAGTTGAAGTCCTGCCACACCATGATGCCCAGCGAGTCGCATAGGTCGTAGAAGTAGTCGGGCTCGTAGATGCCGCCGCCCCACACACGCAACATGTTGATATTGCACTCTTTGGCGGAGTATAGCAGCATTCTGTAGCGTTCGCGCATCGTCTTGGTGAGCACTGGGAAAGAGTGGCAGGGTATCCAGTTGGCGCCTTTCACGAAGATAGGCTTGCCCTCTTTCATGAAGGTGAACGAGCGGCCGATGCTGTCCTCCTGCTGTTCTAGAGTGATGCCCCACGAGGTGGGAACTTCGGGTGCGACGAGCGTTGGCGGCTCGTTGTAGCATTCCAGATGTGCATCCACGGTGATGCCCACGGTGCTGAGTCGAGGACCCCAGTCCCAGCCCAGCATATAGGGCGCCATGCGAGTGGCCACGCGGTGGTCGGGCAGGTCGTAGGACAAGGCATCCTCGTTGTCGTCGGGGTCGAAAAGCAGTTCGTTGTTGCGGGCAATAGGGTAGAATATGATGTGCAGCATCACGCTGTCGGACAGTAGCTTGGAGCCGTTTGTCAGCGCAAGCTCCGAGAGGTCCACTCTCCACTCGCGGAACATATTGTCGCAGTGCATGACGATGTGCTGGAACTTCACCCCGTCGGTGGTGCGTCCTTCCAGCATCACGTCGCAGAGCGTGACACCCTCCAGCACCAGTTCGCAGTGCCGGTAGCCTTTCCACATCTCTTTCGTCAGCGGCAGGTAGTAGTCCCAGTTGCGCTCTCCCACCCATTGCACGCTGTCTTCGTTGGTCCCATAAAACGGGTCGGGAATCACCCCGTTGTCCATCAGGTCGGTATGCACGCATCCCGGCACTGTGGCGGAATAGCACAGGCCATTATACTCGAATTGCCATGCAGTCAGGGGTACGATGTGCAACTCCTCCTTGTGGCGTCCGCAGGCCGACAGAAGGATTGCCGTAAGAAAGAGCAGAACGATACGTTTCATGTTTGCTGTCAGTTATTTGGAAGGCAGGTACACCACCTTTTTTTCTTCAAACCAAGGTTCGTCGAACATCTCGCCGATATCCCATATCTGCACCCTTTTGCCGAACGGTGCCAACTCTTCGCTGAGGTCGCCGCCTTTCAGATAGAGTATGCCGTTGCGCAGTGTGTGGTAGTGCGACGGGGACACCAGTCCGCGCACCCATCCGTTGAACTCCTTCAGGTTGGTCACTGCGCGCGACACGATGAAGTCGTATTCCCCTTCCAGCTGCTCGGCACGCACCTGCTCGGCGCGCACATTGCTCAGCTCCAGCTGCTCAGCCACAGCGTTCACCACCTTGATTTTCTTGCCGATAGAATCCACCAGGTGGAAGCGTGCTTCGGGGAACATGATGGCCAGCGGAATTCCCGGAAATCCGCCACCGGTACCCACATCGAGGATGTCCGACATGGGGCGGAATTGCACCACCTTGGCAATGGCTAGCGAGTGCAGCACATGGTGCTCCACGAAATTCTCCATATCCTTGCGCGACACGACGTTGATCTTGGCGTTCCAGTCTTCATACAAGGCAGGCAGTGCGGCGTATTGTTCTTTCTGTCGTTCAGTGAGTTGCGGAAAGTATTTGGTGATGATGTCCATGTCTGTTTTTTTTGCAAAAATACCAATAATTTTGGATTGTCAAATGTTTGGTAGAATAATTATCTGCCAAATATACAATGTGTTAAGAGAAATATGCCTATTCTGCCCATTCAATCGAGACAGTTACCTCGTCGCCGTAGCTCTTGCCCACATCCTTGCGTATGGCGCGTGGCATCCCCAGGATGTAACAGATGCTGCCATCATTGTTCTTCAGTCCCATGTTCACGATGCTGCCGTCGTAGGGCACGCCGTCGAAAGTGGCGTGCACTTTGGCGCGTCCTTTGCCTGTCAGTGTGCGGAGGTCATAGGGGAAAACCACCCATCCCGCATCCTGGTCGGGGTTCTTTTCAATCGTGGTTTTGAAGGTGATAGCCATGGCCGTCGCTATTTGTGATGAAATGCCAGGCCAGCGGCGCAGCCGCTGGCCTGGAGTATGGTTTTTCGTTTTCCCGATTCAAAGTAGAATCATGGGTGTGCGCCATCGGGCCTATCTTGGCTGAGGATTGCGGTTGCCGGTCTTGGTCTGAAGAGTGATGTAGTTGGGGGCCGGAACGGAGACTCCGCCAACAGACAGCGACGGTTTGATGCGCAGGCCCACCTTCGACGAGGTGCCGTCGGACGAGAAGCTGCCGATAAAGTTCTTCAGCGACTCGATGCCCGAGGAGGAGAACTTGCTGTAGAGGTCGGTGTTGACATTCAGGGGCACCGTGGTGGTGGATTTCTTGCTGATGGTGTAGCTTTTGGTGTTCACGCCGTCGGCAAACTGCGAGCCATCGATGTCGAGAATCCAGTCCATGGCTGTGAGAGCAGCGTTGTTCTCGGTGGGGTTCTTCACGTTGATATTGACATCCATCGTCATGGGCACTTTCTTGGAGAGCAGTGCCGAGCTGAGCTTGACGACATCCTGGGCCGTCACTTTGCCGTTGGTGAGGTTCTTGACGTTGACGCCGCCAATGGTGAGGCCGCTGACATTTTTGAAGCTGTATTCGCAGTTGGCCAGGTTGGCCAGTCCGCTGACTTGCTCGGCGACACCGCTGAGCACTTCGCATGAACTGAGCATAGAACAAATGGCGACGACGCTAAAAATACGTACTATCTTTTTTTTCATGTCTTTATGTGTTTTTGGGGTTAATAATTCATTAGGTTTACAAGTTGCAAAAATACAATTTTTTTGTGGATTGAAAAAAAAAATGTACTTTTGTAACGTCGTACAGAATGGTCTGTACGTTGTATTTTTTTATAAATCAGAACTTTTGAAATGCCGACGTCCATTGCGCGGGTGCGGTTTTTGTTGATATGCCGACAGGATGGCATGTACGCAGGGACTTGACGACATAGAGAGGTTCGTAATAATAACTGTTTGTAATGGAAGAAACTAACGAGAGACAACTGAATTTCCTGGAGGAGATTATCGAGGCCGGACTGGCCGACGGCACCTATCAGAGCATCCTGACGCGCTTTCCGCCGGAGCCTAACGGCTATCTGCACATCGGTCACGCCAAATCTATCTGCCTCAACTTTGGCCTCGCCAAGAAATATGGCGGCAAGACCAACCTTCGCTTCGACGACACCAACCCCGTCAAGGAGGATACCGAGTATGTCGACAGCATTCAGAACGACATCCGTTGGCTGGGCTTCCAGTGGGCTTCCATTCACTACGCTTCCGACTATTTCGACCAACTCTATGAGTGGGCTTGCGAATTGATAAAGAAAGGCTTGGCATACGTTGACGACCAGAGCCTGGAGGAGATACGCCAAAACCGTGGCACCGTGACGGTGCCGGGCAAGGACAGCCCTTGGCGCAACCGCTCGGTGGAGGAAAATCTCGACCTTTTCGCCCGCATGAAGGCTGGCGAGTTTGAGGACGGCAGCCGTGTGCTGCGCGCCAAAATCGACATGGCGCACCCCAATATGCAGTTCCGCGACCCCATCATGTACCGCATCCTCCATGCCCACCATCACCGCACTGGCGACAAATGGTGCATCTACCCCATGTACGACTATGCCCATGGCCAGAGCGACAGCTTGGAGCACATCACACACTCCATCTGCACGCTGGAGTTCGACATCCATCGTCCGCTTTACGACTGGTTTATCGCCCAACTGGGCATCTTCCCGTCGCACCAGTATGAGTTTGCCCGCTTGAACATAGACTATACCGTCATGTCGAAACGCAAACTTCTGCAGCTCGTCAAAGAAGGCTACGTCAACGGCTGGGACGACCCGCGTATGCCTACCATCTGCGGCTTCCGCCGCCGCGGCTACACACCCGAGAGCATCCGCAGCTTCTGCGACCGCATCGGCGTGGCCAAGCGCGACAACATCATCAGCTACTCGCTGTTGGAGTTCTCACTGCGCGAGCATCTCAACAAGGTTGCGCAGCGCCGTATGGCGGTGCTCGACCCCATCAAGGTGGTCATCGACAACTATCCCGAAGGGCAGACCGAGTTGCTGTCGGCCATCAACAATCCTGAGAACGAGGCCGACGGCACACGCCAGGTGCCTTTCTCGAGAGAGCTTTACATTGAGCGCGAGGATTTCATGGAGAATCCTCCGAAGAAATATTTCCGTCTCTCGCCGGGCACCGAGGTGCGTCTGCGCTACGCCTACTTCGTCACCTGTACCGGTGTGGAGAAAGATGCCGAGGGCAATGTCACCGTGGTGCACTGCACCTACGACTCCGCCACGCGCGGCGGCGACGCTCCTGACGGCCGCAAAGTGAAGGGCACCATACACTGGGTGTCGGCACAGCATGCCGTCGACGCCGAGGTGCGTCTCTTCGACCGCCTCTTCGCTGCCGAGGCTCCCGACGATGTCCCCGAGGGCAAAACATTCCTCGACAACCTGAACCCCGAATCGCTCAAGGTGTTGAAGAACTGCAAGCTGGAGCCCGTTGTTGCCGACGATGTGAAGAACCCCGTGGAGGAAAACGGCGTAGCAGCCCCCCACCGCTTCCAGTTCGAGCGTCTGGGCTACTTCTGCACCGACCCCGACAGCACGGCGGAGCATCTGGTGTTCAACCGCAGCTGCACGCTGAAAGACAGCTGGGCAAAAATGAAATGAGGCAAATAGAACCAGTGGACAGCGGCATGTGCGATAGCCAATCATAGTCTGCCTGCCACAATAAACAAACAATACCATCATGACAAAGACACATCACAACATCAGCCTCTATTTCATCGTCGTCGGACTGTTCCTGCTCCTCATTTCGGGCACATTCCTCTCCGAAGGCATGGCACATATTGGCCTCGACAACGCTGTTATTGCCAAAAAGATGGCTTCGGGCTTCGAAGGTTTCTGGCTCCCGAAGATCAACAGTCAGGCATCCGACCCGAGCGGCTATCTGCCACTGGGCTATTGGCTTCAAAGCCAGTGGTTCCATCTTGTAGGCGACGGCTCCTATCTGGCAGAGAAGTTCTATTCTGTGCTCGTCTTCTTTTTGATGGGTATGCTTGTGGTGTGGATATGGAAGCTGCTGGGAGCACCCAAGGGTTCAGGCTGGACGCCGCTCTTCTGCCTCATCATGATTCCGCTTGTTACTTGGAGTGCCACGAGCAACCTTTTGGAGGGCACCATGACTCTCTTTGTGGAATTGGCTGTCGTGTTCATTCTGCTGGGCCGCAATGCGGCGACACGTGCTGTGGCACGCCATGTGAAACGTGGCGGCAGCGCCAAACGTAATGCTGTCCATGTGATATTTACAGCCTATCCGCCTATCAGAATCGTTTGCGCGGTGCTGGCGGCGTTGATGCTTGAGATGGCCTTCATGGTGAAGGGCGTGATGGGCATTTTCCCTATCATCTTTCCTCTGATCTATTGGCTGTTCACAAGACGTGAACGACTGTTGTGCCCGCTCTTCAGCGTGGGCGTGATGGTCGGCACCTGGATTTTGTCCCTTTTTGCCGTCATGCTCTTCTCGCCGACGGTCTATTTCCATCTTTACAACTATTTGCATCATCAGCTTATCGGCGGCGTGCTGCATGTGCAGACGGTGGCGTCGCACCTCTACATCCTTTATGTGCTGGTGGTGCAGCTGGCAATACCCTTGTCGGTGATGATCGTGCTGGCTTTGATTCGTGCCCGCAAGATGCCGTTGAGCAGTGTCCTATTCTATGGCAAGTTGCGGACAAAACGCAAGGTGAATCTCACGGCAGAGCAGATAAACCTAAGCCGCATGGGTTGGGTGTTCTTCACCACTGGCATGGTCGGCGTGCTGCCCATCATGCTGGGACTCAAGCAGCAGGATTTCTATATCGTGCCTACGCTGCCGTTCTTTGCCATCTCGCTGGGTTGCTTTTTCTACAACCTTTTGGAGGAATGGCTTGAGCATACCGGCAAATTGGCGGGACGCCTGCTGGCGGCTTTCGCGGTAATCTTCTTCTTGTCGGGCCTGATGCTCAATCTCAATGGCATTCATAAGATCAGCTCCAATGCCGATCTGTTGCACGACATGAAACTCATACTGCCCATGCTCGACAAGGGCGAGACTATCTCGGTGAGCAACGAACTGTTGCAAGACCCTGAGGTGGGCGAATATTTCTACCGCTACAAGGACATCAACTTCACTGTCGACCCCTGCGATTCGGGCCATTGTGACCATCCCGACCACTGGCAGCGCTACCTATTGATGGAATATAGCGAACTGAAGAACTTGCCTGAGGGCATCTGCTATCGTTCCACAGAACTGTCGACGCGGTGCTATTTCCTTTACGAACGCATCGATTGTCCGCATGAGACAGTCCTGGAGGATGAACTGTTGGAACAGCCCATGAACGAAAATGACGATGAAACAGAGACTTTATAATATTGCACTCATACTTGTCGGCGCACTGGCACTGACGGCCTGCTCGGGTTACGAGGTGGGCGACTGGTACAACCACAAAGGCATCAAAGGTGTGGTGCTCATGGTGGACGATGAGGGCCAGCCCACGCTGCTGGTGTCTACCGGCGAGGCCGTAGACCTGACGGCCGACTCCGCACTGCTGTGGGCCGCACAGCTGGATGCCGCCACGGAGGCCCAGGTGAGCCTCCCCAGCAAGGAGGAGATGGAATGGCTGCACAGCTACAGCGCGGTGGTCAACAAGACTTTGCGTGCCAAAGGCAAGTCTACATTGCTGGAGGGCAACACTTTCTATTGGACCTCCACGCCATGTTCCGAGTCACACTACTATGCCCACGGCCCCGACGGCGTGCGCTGCTACTATCGTGGCAACCAGTCGTCGTGCTACCGTGCGTGCGCACTGATACATTTGGATAAATAAACTTCATGTTTTCAATAACATATTACGATGAAAATATCATATAACTGGTTAAAAGACTATGTAAACACCACCCTCAGCCCCCACGAGTTGGACGATTTGCTGACATTCTCGGGCCTCGAGATTGAAGGCGTCGAGAAGGTGGAAACTATCAAAGGCGGACTGGAACATGTGGTCATCGCCGAGGTGCTGACCTGTGAGCCGCACCCCGATTCGGATCATCTGCACTTGACGACCGTCAACGTCGGTGCCGCTGAACCGCTGCACATTGTGTGTGGAGCCCCCAATGTGGCTGCCGGACAGAAGGTTGTCTGCGCCATGATAGGCACTAAGATATATACCTCCGACACGGAGTTCTACGAGATTAAGAAAGGCAAGCTCCGCGGCGCCGTCAGCGAGGGTATGCTTTGCGCTGCCGACGAGCTTCAGCTGGGCAACAGCCACGACGGCATCATGGTGCTGCCCGACGATGCGCCTGTGGGAATGCCTGCCCGCGACTATTTCAACGTGAAAGACGACTACACCCTCGAGGTGGCTATTACAGCCAACCGCTCCGACGCCACGTCGCACATCGGTGTGGCGCGCGATGTGGTGGCCGTGCTCAACACACGCAACGATGCACATCTCGCCATCCAGTGGCCTGATGTGGACACTACGCTGACTGTCAATCAGAAAGACCCGGCAGCCTCCAACGCCATCAAGGTGACAGTAGAAGAACCCGAGCTCTGTCCCCGTTACACGGGCCTGACCATCCGCAACGTGAAAGTGCAGGAGTCGCCCGACTGGCTGAAGGACAAACTGCGCACTGTGGGTCTCCGGCCTATCAATAACATCGTGGATATCACCAACTTCGTGCTGATGGAGGTGGGCCAGCCGCTCCATGCTTTCGATGCCGACTGCATTGACGGCGGAGAGGTGGTGGTGCGCCGCCAGCCGGCAGGGACACCGTTTGTGACCCTCGACGGTGTGGAGCGCATACTCGACGCGCGTGACCTGATGATTTGCAACCCGCGTGAGCCTATGTGCATCGCCGGTGTCTTCGGCGGCCAAAAGTCGGGTGTGACGATGCAGACTACCAATGTCTTCCTCGAGAGCGCCTATTTCAACCCCGTCTCCATCCGCAAGACCTCCAAGCGTCACGGCTTGAAGACCGATGCCTCGTTCCGCTACGAGCGTGGCTGCGACCCCAACATCACCGAATGGGCCATCCGTCGTGCCGCCCTGCTTATCCAGCAGCTGGCCGGTGGCGAGGTGTGTGGCGACATTGTCGACCTCTATCCCAAGACCATCGAACGTGCCGAGGTGGCCATCAATTACCACCGCATTTTCAGTCTGATGGGCAAAGAGATACCGCTGCCCTTGGTGCGCACGGCACTGCGGTCGCTCGACATTGAGATTGTCAGCGAGGATGCAGAAGGTATGCTGCTGCGCATTCCCACCTGCAAGGTGGACGTGTATCGCGAATGCGATGTGGTGGAGGAGATTATGCGCATCTATGGATACAACAACATCGAGTTCGACGAGCGTCTGAACACTTGCCTGGCCTACGGCGTGAAGCCCAATCCGCAGAAAATCAAAAATATCGCTTCCGACTATCTGACCAACAACGGATTCAACGAGATCATGAACAACTCGCTGACCAAGAGCAGCTATTACGACGGCAACGCCGATTTCCCGGCCGACCGTTGTGTGCAGATACTCAACCCCTTGTCGAAAGAGCTCAACGTGATGCGCCAGACGCTGCTCTATAGCGGTCTGGAGTGCGTGGTCTACAACATGAACCACAAGATTTTCAGCCAGAAACTCTACGAATTCGGTCGTGGCTATGTGCGCAACGCCGTTGAGGACGCCGACGAGGCTTCGCTGTCGGTCACCAAGAAATACACCGAGACGCAGCATCTGTCCTTCTTCATGACGGGCAATTTGCATGGCGAAAGCTGGAAAATCAAGGCTGAGGCCGTCGATTTCTACGATCTGAAGGTGCATGTCGTCAACATCTTGCGCCGCTTCCGCATCCCCATGGGCCGTCTGCAGGTGGTGCCTTCCACGGTGAGCTACCTCTCCGAAGGCCTCTGCTATCAGTTCCGCGACAGCCACAAGCCGCTGGCGGTGCTGGGACGCGTGGCACGGCCCACATTGCAGACCATGGACTGCAAACAGGAGGTGTTCTACGCCGATATCGACTGGGATCTGCTGCTCAAGTCGCTGCCTTCCAAGGAGGTGACCTTCACCGAGATACCCAAGTTCCCCGAGGTGCGTCGCGACTTGGCCCTGGTGGTCGAGAAGTCGGTCACTTTCGCGCAGATCGAGGAGGTGGCACGCAACACGGAGAAGAAACTGCTGAAAGAGGTGTCGCTGTTCGACGTCTATATGGGCAAGGGCATCGCCGAGGGCTACAAGTCCTACGCGGTGAGCTTTATCCTGCAAGACAAGGACAAGACACTGAACGACAAACAGATTGACACCGTGATGTCAAAGTTGCAGAAGAACCTGCAGGCTCAGTTGAACGCCACAATAAGAGGATGAAGCATGACGACGACGATGGGTCTGGAACACTATGATGTGAAGATACTTCTTGCGCTGAACCAGTGCATTGCTGGCCGCAAGGACTTCTTCCGCTGGCTGCTCGACAACGGCTATCCCGAGTTGGCGGCGTTCTCCAACGCCATCCGCGGCGATGTCGCCGCTATGGAATGGCTGGCGAAGAACGGCTACCGCTGGCTGGCCATCATGAGCAACGCCATCGACGGTGACGATCCGTCACGTGTGTGGATAGGCAAGTCGATGCACGAATGCAACTTGCGTTTTGCACTGGCCTGTCGTGAGGACCTCGACTCCATCCGCTGGTTGATGAAGCACGACCTGCAGATATTCCTGATGATGGCCAAAGAGGTGAAAACGGTGCTCGAAGTGCAGGCGCTGGAGAATACGGGCCCCTATGTGATGCACTTCTAATACAAATGGTTAAGAACAAAGAGAGAACAATGGACAATAAAGAGAAGAACACACCGCGCAACAATGGCAAAGCGGGAAACACACGCGGCGAAGGCCGCACCCAGCGGCCTCAGGCCGCTGGCGGCAAACGCCGTAGCTATGGCAAAGACGACGGCGAGGGCAACCAGCAGCGCAGCTACCAGTCGCGGAAAAGCAATAACGCCAGCAAGTTGGGTGGCGGCTACCGCCGCCGCAACAAGTCCAACAAGTATGGCGACAACGACTATATGCTCGACGACCAGGAGGAGCGCAAGCCTTTCAAGAGCTACCCTAAACAGCAGTCCAAAGGCCGTGGAGCCTCGCGAAGCCAGTCGGGTAGGAGCGAAGGCGCCGCGCCGCGCAGGCCTATGCGCCAGAGCGACGACAACTTGGTGCGTCTCAACAAATACATCGCCAATGCTGGCATCTGCTCGCGCCGCGACGCCGACAAGCTGATAGAGGCTGGCGCTGTGAGTGTCAACGGCGAGGTGGTCACCACGATGGGCTACAAGGTGAAGCCTGGCGACGTGGTCTCCTATGGCGGCGAGGTGCTGCGCAGCGAAACCAAGCGCTACTTTCTGCTCAACAAGCCCAAAGGCTTCATTACCACGGTCGACGACCCCCACGAGCGCCACACGGTGATGATGCTGGTGGAGAACTGCTGCAAAGAACGCATCTACCCGGTGGGGCGCCTGGACCGCAATACCACAGGATTGCTGCTCTTTACCAACGATGGCGAGCTGGCCAAGAAGTTGACACACCCCTCTTCGCGTGTCTACAAAATATATCAGGTGGAGCTCGACAAGCCTGTGGTGCATTCCGATATGCGCCAGATGCTGGAAGGCGTGGAACTTGAGGATGGCCGCATTGCCGTCGACGATGTGCAGTATCAAGGCGACGACCGCCGTGTGGTGGGCGTGGCGCTGCATTCCGGCAAGAACCGCATCGTGCGCCGTATCTTCGAAAGCCTTGGCTACGAAGTCCTTAAGCTTGACCGCACAGTCTTCGCAGGCCTCACCAAGAAAGACCTCCCCCGTGGCCATGTCCGCGAGCTGACGAGCCAGGAGGTGGGCTATCTGAAGATGATATAGGTATCTATGTTTCTAGTTTTCTCAATAGTGATAACACCAACAAGGAAACCCTTTGAATGATGAATAAACACATTGCGCTAGTCAAACTGTTGCTGCTCACGATACTCTGGATGGGCTTTTCGGCCTCGTCGTGCGGCGGTCCGCGCGAATTGCGCCCCGAAGACTCGTCGAGCGTAGTACAACATCTGGAGTATCCAGCTATCTCGACCAGCGAGGATATCTATGAATATCTGGGCTTTACCTCCAGCTACAACCACACTACGCTGGTGCCCGACTGGGTGGCCTACGAGCTGACATCCGAAGAGCTGGAGGGCACCTACACGTCGACATCCAATTTCAGTCGCGACCCGCAAGTGCAAGGCCGCCAGGCTTCGCGCGAGGATTACTCGTGGTCGGGTTGGGACAAAGGCCACCTCTGCCCCAAGGCCGACTTGAAATGGAGCGAGAAGGCCTGGTGGGAGAGCCACTATTTCACCAATGTGTGCCCTCAGAACCACGACTTCAATGCAGGCCCATGGAACAAGTTGGAGAACAAGGTGCGCCATTGGGCGCAGCAGTATGGCCAGGTCTATGTGGTCTGCGGCCCCATCTTCGACAGTTGCCAATATGGTACCATCGGCAATGCCATGGTCTCCATCCCCGACGCCTTCTTCAAGGCTTTGCTCATTCCGCAAGGCGACAGCTATCAGGCCATCGCTTTCATTATGGAAAACCATGAAGGCAGGCAGGATATCCGAGCGAGCGCCATGTCGGTCAATGATTTGGAGACCAAGATTAACCGCGACCTGTTCCCCGCATTGGACGACAGTATTGAGGAATCCGTTGAGGAGACCGTCAGCTGGCGCTACTGGGGATTATAAAAAAGAATAATAAATATAATAAATAAAAACTATCAATGGGAAGAGCATTTGAATATCGCAAAGCACGAAAACTGAAACGCTGGGGTCACATGGCCCGCACTTTTACAAAAATCGGAAAAGAGATAGAACTGGCCGTCCTTGCCGGTGGTCCCGATCCGTCGAGCAATCTGCGTCTGCGCCTGCTGATGCAGACTGCCAAGAGCGAGAGTATGCCCAAGGAAAACGTGGAACGCGCCATCAAGCGCGCCACCGAGAAGGATAAGTCGGCTTACAAAGAGGTGGTCTACGACGGCAAAGGCCCCCATGGCGTGGCCGTGGTGGTGGAGACTGCCACCGACAATCCCACGCGCACCGTGGCCAATGTGCGTGCCGCTTTCGTGCGTGGCAAGGGCGAGCTGGGCACTATGGGTATGAACGATTTCCTCTTCGAGCGCAAATGCAGCTTCGTGGTGGTCTGGAACGAGAACATCGACATGGACAGCCTGGAGCTGGAACTCATTGACTACGACATCGACGAGGTGTTCCGCGACGAAGACGAGATAATGATATACGCCGACTTCAAGAATTATGGTCCCATCTCCAAATATCTTGAGGACAACGGCTACGAAATCAAGTCGTTCAAGTTTGAGCGCATCCCCGTGACGCTGCGCGAGCTCACCCCCGAGCAGCAGGAAGATGTCGAAGCCCTCATCGAGCGTCTGGAGGCCGACGACGATGTGGTCAACGTCTTCACCAACATGGGTTGAGTTTAGTGGGGGCAAAAATGATATCATAGATTGTCCCCGAATTTGGTTGTTTTGATATCATGACAGGGCAAGAAATGCTGATTGTTGGCAGGTGTTGCCCTGTTTCTCTTTTTCTGTATAGTCGTGATAATCTGTGAGTTGTGTATAAATAGCAATTTTTTTTCAAAAAAAGTCAGTCCAATTGAAAAAAAGTGCGTATTTTTGCACACGATTTCAGAGAAAGAAATCCACGAAAAAAACAACTGCCGCATTCGTCTAGTGGTCCAGGACATCTGCCTCTCACGCAGAAGATCATGAGTTCGACTCTCATATGCGGTACAAAAAGCGACAAAATCATTGATTTTGCCGCTTTATTCTTTTGCGGGATGTCCGTTATTGTGGAATGATTCAGTTGCTTTGGTTCAGGTTGATGTTTTGCCAGGTGTCGTGCAGGGCAGGGGAGGGCACCACGGTGGGGGTCTGCATCTTCTGGTTGATGAGTACGCTTTTGCGTTTCACCATCTTGGTGACGTGTGTGGAAAGCTCGCCGAGGGTGACGTTGCCCTGCGTCTGCTGCAGCTTCTCGAGGAGATAGTAGGTGAAGAGTCCGTGGTGTTTCTCCTCGTACTGGTGCGCCGTTTCGGCGCCGGTGGCGGAGGTGAAGACCACCATGTTGCCCTGTGGTACCTCTTCTTTCACCTTGATGGCCACGCCACGGCCTTCGAGCAGCATCTGGTCATCGCGTGTGGCGCCGCTGAAGCAGGCGTCGAGGAAGCAGATAATCTGTTTGGCTGGCACGTTGTTGAGCTCCTTGTAGAGTTTGTCGAGGCTGTAGCCTGTGGCGATGTTCTTGCTGTCGCCGTCGATGGGCAGCAGGTAGGCACTTTTGCTCTCCTCGTCGGGGAAGGCGTGGCCGGCATAGTAGAAGATAATGGTTGCGTCGCCGTCGTAGGCTTTGGCCAGCTGCTTCATCTGCTCCACACAGGCCATGATGTTGCCGCCGGTGGCGTCTTCATAGAGCTTGACATTTTCGGGTTTTATCCCCAAGGTCTTCTTGCAGTATTCCTCGAATATCCAGCCGTCGTTGAGTGCGTAGGGCACCTTGGCGCCAGGATAGTTCTCGTTGGCGATGATGAAGGCAAAGGTGTTCTCGTTCTTCGTCTTCGCTTCGGGGATGTTCTTGTCCACCTCGGAGTCTGGGGCAGGGTAGGAGGACAGCGCTTTGCCCGGGGTCTTGGCCTTGTTGTTTTGGGTCGTGACCGTCAGTGGGTTGGGCAGCAGCTCGGACTTGCCGTCCTTGGTTACGCGGGCGACGCCGTCGTTGAAAGCTGTGGCGTTGTCGTATTGCACGGGGATGGCGATGGTGCCGTCGTTGATTGCGGCGTAGCCCCATTTGCCATCTCTGCCAATGAGAAAGAGTCCTCCGTTGGCGTACTCAATCTTGTCATAACGGGCAGGCAGTATCGTCGCTGCGCTCTCGTCGAGTATTCCGTATTTGTCGCCCTGCTTGACCAGAAATCGTATCGTGTTCTCGTGATAGAGTATGTCTACGGCGGTGTATTTGTCGGCCTCGATGATGAGTTTGAGGTTGGGGCCTATCATGCCGACGAAGTTTCCCTTTGATACGCTGTAATAGCCGTCGTGGCGTTTGGAGACAGAGGTGTATCTGTCGGCTTCGATAATCACCTGCATATTAGAGTCGAGCAAGCCCTCATATTTCCCCTTTTTCACATGGATGCCGTCGAGTTGCTTTTGGATGGCGGTGTATTTGTCGGGTTCAAGCAATACCTTCCCCATTCCGTCGACATAACCATAGTATTTCCCAATCCTGACGAGATAGAGGTTCTTCGCTGCGCCTTGGATTAATTCGTATTTCGTCGGGGGTATAATTTCGGCTTTCTCCGCGCTGTAAAGACCATAATAACGATAGTTTGTATCCTTTAGGTAGGTTTCATAATGGTCGTTTTTCCATGACTGTTTGGTCATGGGAGCGAGAATGATGGTGCCGTTCACCGGATCGGTATTCACATCGTAATGCACCCACCAGTAGTCGGGCAACTGGCCTTTGTCGTACTGTCCCATGCAGAGCAGGGGAAGAAACAACAACAGCAGCGTTAAGAGTCGTTTCATAGCTTGATATTTTTAAGGATGATACTTTCCGAAGACTGGCTTTGGGGGTTTTGCACATTGCCGTTGCTCTTCACCGAGGTGCGCGACACCTGCGCCTTGATGTATTCGCCCAGTTCCTGCAGGTTGGCTTTGCCTTGGCTCTCTTTCAGCTTCTTGCAGAGGTAGTAGGTGAACATTCCATGCCCCTTTTCATCGTATGCGTAAGCCGTCTCGCCGCTTGTGCAGGCGGACAGTACCGCCGTTTTGCCCGACACGGTGCCGGGCTTCGCCTTGATGGCCACGCCGCGGCTGCCGGTTGAGATGCTCTCTCCCGTGCGGGTGACATTGTTGAAGCCTGCGTCAATCAGCACGATGGAGGACTCCACATTCAGCGCGCCCAGCTCCTGATAGAGTTTGGCGACGGGATAGCCCGTGGCTGCAATCATGTTCAGCGTGGCATCGGTGGGCATCAGGTAGGCGTTGTTGGCGTCGTCCGACGCGCCTTGGCCGGCATAGTAGAACACTATCTTCGCGTCGCCGTCGTAGGCGTCGGCGAGGTCGTGAATTCTCGTCATAGCGCCGCGGATGTTGTTGAGCGTGGCATCCTCGTAGTAGAAGATGTTGCTTTGCGGGATGCCCAGCGTCTTCAGGCAGTACTGGCGGAACACCGCGCCGTCGGCCAGGGCGTATTGCACGGTGAAGCCGTCGTAGTTCTCGTTGGCGATGATGACCGCGAAGGTGTTCTCCTGTACGGCGGTGGTCTCGTATATCTTCTCGTCGATGTCGCTTGTCCGCTTGCTTCCCACAGCAATGGAAGAAATCACCTCGCTCTTTCCGCCGTTTGTCAACGGATTGGCGATGAGGAACGAGACATCGCCCTTGCTCACCTTCGCCATTCCCTCATGGAACGGCTGGGCCGAGGAGTATTGCGGCTCAATGGCCATCGTGCCCGTGTTGACATCCATGTATCCATACTGGTTGTTCACCCGTACGGCGGCCAGGCCTTCGCTGGGCTCCCCGATTTCGTTCTCATAATGCTCGGGGTCTTTGCAAGTGTAGAGGGCTTTGCCTTTGGGCGAGTAGAGTGTCACGGAGGCTCTGTGAAGACGACTCATATCGGTGTAGGCGATGGCAAAAAAGCAGCCGCTGTAGGATGGGAAGATGATAATTTCGTCGGCAGGGACAGGCTTGACGACCTCATTGCCGCTGCGGTCGACCAGACCCGCCATGTTCTGTTGCCCTTGCGGGTTGACGATACAGACCTCGAAAAGCTGATATTTGTCGCTCCAATTGACGGAATAATATTTGTCGGGCTTGATGAGAACATTGGCGTGTTCGTCGAGGACACCGGTTCGGCGGTCGTTTTTCTTGCCTTTTTCCACGTAAAACAGCCGATTCGTCTTGTCCCATCGGATTGTGTTATAGATATCCGGCTGGACCCAGACTCTGCCGTCCTTGTCGAGGATGCCTTCGAAGTTGTCCCATTTCTTCTTGAAATGATAGACCTCCTCGTTGTCGTCCCAATAGATTTCATAGAATTTGTTGGTGACCGGTACGATGCAATTGCCATTCTCGTCGAGGATGGCGCCACACATGTTCAATGATTTGTCAAATTTGTACTCGTCCAAATAGCTGATGATCATTGTCTTGACATCGTCGTCCCAGCGTCCGCGGCGGAAATATTCGCATTTTGCCTCCACCCAGAAGACAACTTTCCCCGTTGAGTCGGCGAAACCCCGCATATTCCCATTGCTGATATGGTATAGCTTGTCATTCCTGTACCAGGCCACACGAGCGTATTTCTCCTTCAGCTGTTTGTATACTTCTGTGCCTTCCTGGGCCGACAATTGCATGGTCAGGAGAACGAACAGGAAGAATGGCAATAGGCGCTGGGTTGTCTTCAGGGCTTTCATATCTTATTGGTTTTTGATTGGCTTGATTCGCTCGTGCAGATATGCCGGCAGGTTGTCGATGGCGATGCGTTCCTGCTGCATGGTGTCGCGGTGGCGTACGGTCACCGCGTTGTCGTTCAGCGTGTCGTTGTCCACGGTGATGCAGAAGGGTGTGCCGATGGCATCCTGGCGGCGGTAGCGGCGGCCGATGGCGTCCTTCTCGTCGTACTGCACCATCATGTCGGGCATCAGCAGGTGCTGTACCTCGCGGGCTTTCTCGGGCAGGCCGTCCTTCTTCACCAGCGGCAGCACGGCGGCCTTGTAGGGCGCCAGCTTGGCCGGCAGGCTCAGCACCGTGCGCACCGAGCCGTCCTCCAGCGTCTCGTCTTTCAGCGCGTGGCTGAAGATGGCCAGCACCGTACGGTCGACACCGATGGAGGTCTCGATGACGTAGGGCGTGTAACTCTCGTTCAGCTCGGGGTCGAAATACTGCAGCTTCTTGCCGCTGAACTCCGAGTGGCGGCTCAGGTCGAAATCCGTCCTCGAGTGGATGCCCTCCAGCTCCTTGAAGCCGAAGGGGAAGCGGAACTCGATGTCGGTGGCGGCGTTGGCATAGTGGGCCAGCTTCTCGTGGTCGTGGTAGCGGTAGCAGTCGGCCGGGATGCCGAAGCCCAGGTGCCACTGCAGGCGCTCCTCCTTCCAACGCTTGAACCACTCCAGTTCGGTGCCGGGACGTACGAAGAACTGCATCTCCATCTGCTCGAACTCACGCATGCGGAAGATAAACTGACGCGCCACAATCTCGTTGCGGAAAGCCTTGCCTATCTGGGCGATGCCGAACGGTATCTTCATGCGGCCGCTCTTCTGCACATTGAGGAAGTTGACAAAGATGCCCTGCGCCGTCTCGGGCCGCAGGTAGAGTGTGTCGCTGTCGTCGATGACCGAGCCCATCTTGGTGGCGAACATCAGATTGAACTGACGCACATCGGTCCAATTGCGTGTGCCGCTGATGGGGCATACAATCTCCAGGTCGAGAATCAGCTGCTTCAACCCCTCCAGGTCGTTACGGTTCATACAGTCGGCATAGCGCCCGTGAATCTCGTCGATCTTCTTCTGGTGCTCCAGCACACGGGGGTTGGTGGCGCGGAACTGAGCCTCGTCGAAGCTCTCGCCCCAGCGCTTGCGGCCCTTCTCCACCTCCTTCTCCACCTTCTCCTCGATTTTGGCTATATGATCCTCGATGAGCACATCGGCGCGGTAGCGCTTCTTCGAGTCCTTGTTGTCGATTAGCGGGTCGTTGAACGCGTCCACGTGGCCGCTGGCCTTCCAGATGCGCGGGTGCATGAAAATGGCCGAATCCAGACCCACGATATTCTCGTGCATCTGCACCATCGCCTTCCACCAGGCCTGCTTGATATTGTTCTTCAGTTCCACGCCCAGCTGGCCGTAGTCATACACCGCCGCCAACCCGTCGTAAATCTCCGAACTCGGGAAGATGAAACCGTATTCCTTGGCGTGAGCCACCACCTTCTTGAAAAAATCGTCTTGGTTTGCCATATTGTTTGTTTATATTATTGCGTTATTGCGTAGTATAGGTAACGCGCACACCCACGTATTATTGTATGAGGGGCAACAAAAAACACACCGTAGACGCAAACATCAGCCAGATATGGACGTATGTACTACCACCGTGGTAGTCGATGGTAGGTTCTTGGTAGGTTTTTGGTAGGTTCTTGATAGGTGGATGGGGCGGATTACTCGTAGCGGATGGCCTGGATGGGGTCGAGGTTGGCGGCTTTTTTGGCGGGGTACCAGCCGAAGAAGACGCCCACGGCGACGCAGACCACGAAGCTGAGCCCTATGGCGAAGCTGCTCACGATGAAAGGCCAGGCCAGCACTGCCGAGATGATGTAGGCAATCAGGATGCCGAAGACGATGCCTATCAGGCCGCCCAGCACGCTGAGCACCACGCTCTCCAAGAGGAACTGCAGCAGTATGTCGCGCTGGCGGGCGCCGATGGCCATGCGGAGGCCTATCTCACGTGTGCGCTCGGTGACGGTGACATACATGATGTTCATGATGCCGATGCCGCCGACCACCAGCGAGATGCCGGCCACGATGGAGAGCAGGATGGTGAGGAAGCCTGTAATCTGGCTCATGCTGGTGAGCATCTCCTCCATAGTCATCACCTCGAAGTCGTCGTCGGCTCCTTCGGCAATCTTATGCGTCGAGCGCAGGATGTGGGTGATCTCGGTGGCGGCGAGCTCTGATTGGTCCTCGGTGATGGCGCTGGCGGTGAGCATGTTGAAGTAGTTGATGCCCACAAAGCGTTTCTGCACGGTGGTGTAGGGGGCGAAGGCTATGTCGTCCTGGTCCTCGCCCATTTGGTTCTGTCCTTTGCTCTTGAGGGTGCCGATGACCTTCATGGGGATGGAGCCGAAGCGGATGGTCTGGCCGATGGGGTTGGTGCCGTCGGGGAAAAGTTCACTGACGATAGTCTGTCCGATGACGCACACCTTGGCATAGCTCTGCACGTCGGCCTCGGTGAACATCAGTCCGCGGTCGAGCTCATATTTGCGTATGTCGAGGTAGGCTGGGGCGACGCCTTGGATGGAGCCGCTGTGGTTGTTGGCGCCGTTGACCATCTGAGCGGCTGCGGCGACGGTGGGCGAGATGCCCGACACGTAGCGGCAGCCTTTCTCCAGGGCCTGTAGGTCCTTGTTGTCGAGGCTGCGCGAGGAGCTGTGGCCCATGTCGACACCGCCGCGGTGCTGGCGGGCAGGCATAATCATGATCATGTTGGTGCCCATCGACGAGAACTGCTCGCGTGTGTTCTGTGTGGCACTCTGGCCTATGGAGACCATAGTAATGACGGCGGCAATGCCTATGACGATGCCCAGCATGGTGAGCATGGCTCGAGTCTTGTTGCGGCTGATGGCGCTGAAGGCCAATTTCAAAAGGTTGGCAAAGTTCATGGTCAGTGTTATATTAACGGCGAATTTAACGAATTAAGCGAATTTCTTTGTCGAACACTTTTATTTGTGGCGAATTACTCGAATTGGAGTACAATAATTAGAGTAATTAGCCTGAAATTGTCCTGCGTAGCTTGGAGTAATAAGCATAATTCGCCGTTTAATTATTATCAATAGTCTTCGTTTTTGGGGAGGGCATCGAGTGCGGCCTGTGCGTTCTGAGTCTGTACGGGTATGTCCTCGGTGATGTGGCCGTCGCGCAGCTTGATGGTGCGGGTGGTGAAGGCGGCGATGTCGGGCTCGTGGGTGACGAAAGCGATGGTGGTGCCGCTGGCGTGCAGTTCCTGGAAGAGGGCCATGATCTCGTAGCTGGTGCGTGTGTCGAGGTTTCCGGTAGCCTCGTCAGCCAGCAGTATGACGGGGTCGCTCACCAGGGCGCGGGCAATGGCCACGCGCTGCTGCTGGCCGCCGCTGAGCTGTGCCGAGGTGTGCTGCAGGCGCTGCTCAAGGCCTACGCGCCGTATGGCCTCCAGGGCGCGGTCGCGCCGTTGGCGTGCCGTGTACTCTTTGTTGTACATCAGCGGCAGTTCCACGTTCTCAAGCACCGAGGTACGCGGCAGCAGGTTGTAGCTCTGGAAGACAAAGCCTATCTTGTGGTTGCGTATATCGGCCAGCTCGTTGCGGCTGAGGGTGGCGGCGTTGACGCCGTCTATGATGTAGTCGCCCGCTGTGGGGGTGTCGAGGCAGCCCAGGATGTTGAGCAGTGTCGACTTGCCGCTGCCCGAGGTGCCCATGATGCTGACAAACTCGCCCTGTTGGATGGAGAAGGTGATGCCGCGCAGGGCGTGCACCGTCTCGTCGCCCACCTGGAAGTCGCGCTTCAGGTCCTTGATTTCAATGATTGCGGCCTCACTCCCTGCCCCTCTCCTGTCAGGCGAGGGGGGTAGATTGCTTTGTTTTTCCATAATATATGTCCATATTGTCATTATAATTTCCCTCGCCTTTTAGGAGAGGGGTTGGGGGTGAGGCTGCTATCTTTTCTTGCGTTCGGGGGGTCCCATCTGCATGGGGTTCTTGGCCGAGGAGCGTTCCTTGACCTGAGCCTTCTCGCGGCTGATGTTGCGCACCACACGATCATGCTCCTGCAGACCTTCCTTGATCATCACATTGGCGCCGTCGCTGAGGCCCGTCGTGACGTTGAGCTGGCGTAGTGTCTTGCCGTCGAGGACGAAGGCCGTGTTGGTCAGGTCGCCCTCGTGGAGGTGTTCTATGCTGTAGCCTTCTTTGTGCAGGAACTGCTCCATGTCGGGTGCTATGCTGAGCGACAGGGCCTCCATCGGGATCAGCACGCCGCTCTCGCTCTCGCTGACGATGGTGATGTTGGCCGTCATGCCGGGGTAGAGTCGGCCGTCGTCGTTGGGGGCGTCGATGATTACGGTGTAGGTCACCACGTTGCTGGTTACCGTTGGCACCAGGCGTATCTGGCGCACGGTGCCGCTGAACTCGTCGCTGGGGAAGGCGTCGACTGAGAAGCGCACGGGCTGTCCCTCCTTCACCTGTCCGATGTCGGCCTCGTCGACCTTGGCCTCGAGCTGCATGTCGGTGAGGTTCTTGGCGATGGTGAAGAGGGTGGGGGTGGAGAACGACGAGGCTACCGTCTGACCTTCTTCGACGGCCTTGCTGAGGATGACGCCGTCGATGGGAGAATATATCTCGGCATACTTGAGGTCGGTGATGGAGCGGTCGTAGCTGCTTTGTGCCGTCGTCAGCTGGTTCTTGGCCTGCTCGAGGTTGGTTTCGGC
>JAILAT010000006.1 GCA_024681475.1 Bacteroidales bacterium
ATGCGACACGTACACGTGGCACGGCACGGCCTACACGCAGTCGACCACCACGCCGACCTACGTGGAGACCAACGCCGCCGGTTGCGACAGCACTATCACGTTGCACCTGACTATCAACCAGAGCAACACGGGTATCGAGACGCAGACGGCCTGCGACACGTACACGTGGCACGGCACGGCCTACACGCAGTCGACCACCACGCCGACATTCGTGGAGACCAACGCCGCCGGATGCGACAGCACGGTGACACTGCACCTGACCATTAACAGCAGCAACACGGGCATCGATACCCAGACGGCATGCGACACGTACACGTGGCACGGCACAGCCTACACGCAGTCGACCACCACGCCGACCTATGTGGAGACCAACGCCGCCGGATGCGACAGTACGGTGACGCTGCACCTGACCATCAACAACAGCACGTCGAGTGTTGAGACCCAGACGGCATGCGACACGTACACGTGGCACGGCACGGCCTACACGGCTTCGACCACGACGGCCACCTATCACGAGACCAACGCCGTGGGTTGCGACAGCACCATCACGCTGCACTTGACCATCAACAACAGCACCACCGCTATCGACAACCAGACGGCCTGCGACACGTACACGTGGCACGGCACGGTCTACACGCAGTCGACTACAACTCCGACCTACGTGGAGACCAACGCTGCCGGTTGCGACAGCACCATCACGCTGCACCTGACGATCAACCAGAGCAACACGGGTATCGACAACCAGACGGCATGCGACACGTACACGTGGCACGGCACGGTCTACACGCAGTCGACCACCACGCCGACCTTCGTGGAGACCAATGCTGCTGGCTGCGACAGCACAGTGACGCTGCACCTAACCATCAACAGCAGCAACACGGGCATCGAGACCCAGACGGCTTGCGACACGTACACGTGGCACGGCACGGCCTACACACAGTCGACCACCACGCCGACCTACGTGGAGACCAACGCCGCCGGTTGCGACAGCACGGTGACGCTGCACCTGACAATCAACAACAGCACGTCGAGTGTTGAGACCCAGGCGGCTTGCGATACGTACACGTGGCACGGCACGGCCTACACGGCTTCGACCACGACGGCCACCTATCACGAGACCAATGCTGTGGGCTGCGACAGCACCATCACGCTGCATCTGACCATCAACTACAGCACTTCGAGTGTTGAGGTTCAGACGGCCTGCGACACGTACACGTGGCACGGTACAGTCTACACCGAGTCGATCACCACGCCGACCTTCGTGGAGACCAACGCCGCTGGCTGCGACAGCACCATTACGCTGCACCTGACCATCAACAGCAGCAATACGGGCATCGACAACCAGACGGCTTGCGACAGCTACGAGTGGCACGGTACGGTCTACACCGAGTCGACCACCACACCGACCTTCGTGGAGACCAACGCCGCTGGCTGCGACAGCACGGTGACGCTGCACCTGACCATCAACAGAAGCAATACGGGTATCGACGACCAGACGGCTTGCGACAGCTACGAGTGGCACGGTACGGTCTACACCGAGTCGACCACCACACCGACCTACGTGGAGACCAATGCTGCCGGCTGCGACAGCACGGTGACGCTGCACCTGACGGTGAACTACAGCACTACCGTGTCCATTGCCGATACCGCTGCCGGTTCCTACACATGGAATGGTACTGAATACACAGAGAGCGGTACATACACGTGGCAAGGCACCACAGTTGCCGGCTGCGACAGTACTGTTACCTTGTATTTGGTAATCAATGCGATAGGTATTGATCCTGTTGAGGGTAACATCCAGATAAGCATCTATCCCAACCCGACCAACGGTCCTATCACCATTGTGGCCGACAGACTGCTGTCTGTGGAGGTTTACGATGTGATGGGTCGCAAGGTTGCCACCAGCACTTCCAACAATATCGACCTCAGCGATATGCCTGCCGGAACCTACACGTTGCGCCTCCGCTACGAAGGCGGTGTGGCCATCCGACGTGTGGTGAAACGATGACAACCGCAGTGCGACAGACTTCGCACGACACTTCTTAGCAGCAAGGCTCCCCCCTCGGGAGCCTTGCTGCATTATGGGGTAGGGGAGATGGATGACGATTGAAATGCTCTTTTTGCCCCTTTTAAGGGCTTTATTGACATTTCGTAAAGAGATTTGCATTTTTTATTTGGCCATTCCAATATATTGTGTTATCTTTGCACTCAGTAATAAAAGAAGTATAACATTAATAAAAAGTTAATTATCATGAATATAGATTGGCAAAACCTTCCGTTTGGTTACGTAAAAACGGATTATAACGTACGTTGCTACTATCGCAATGGCGAGTGGGGCGAGATTGAGGTATCCAGCTCGGATAGCATCAACATCCATATGGCAGCTTCCAGCTTGCACTATGGTCAGGAGGCTTTCGAGGGTCTTAAGGCCTATCGTTGCAAGGATGGCAAAATCCGCATCTTCCGTCCCGAAGCCAACGCCGAGCGTCTGCAGAGCACCTGTCGCGGAATCATGATGCCTGAGCTCAGCACTGAGAAGTTCGTCGAGATGTGCAAGCGCGTCATCAAGCTCAACGAGCGCTTCATCCCGCCTTATGGCACTGGCGCTTCGCTGTATCTGCGTCCTCTGCTCATCGGTACCGGCATCACCGTGGGTGTGAAACCTGCCGACGAGTATCTCTTCCTCATCTTCGTCACTCCCGTGGGACCTTATTTTAAGGGCGGTTTCCAGGCCAACCCCTATGTTATCACCCGCAAATACGACCGTTCCGCTCCTCTGGGCACCGGTATCTACAAGGTGGGTGGCAACTATGCCGCTTCGCTGCGTGCACACGTCGAGGCTTGCCACGGCGGTCAGTATGCTTGCGAGTTCTATCTCGACGCCAAGGAAAAAAAGTATGTGGATGAGGCTGGCGCTGCCAACTTCTTCGGCATCAAGGACAACACCTACATCACTCCGAAGTCGACTTCCATTCTGCCCTCCATCACCAACAAGAGCCTCATGCAGTTGGCCGAGGATATGGGCATGAAGGTTGAGCGTCGTCCTATCGACGTTGAGGAGCTGGCTACTTTCGAAGAGGCTGGCGCTTGCGGCACCGCTGCCGTCATCAGCCCCATCGAGCGTCTTGACGATCCTGAGACTGGCAAGAGCTACAACTTTGGCAAGCAGCCCGGTCCCTGGAGCACCAAGCTCTACGAGCGTCTGCGCGCCATCCAGCTCGGTGAGTACGAGGATGTCCACAACTGGAATACCATCATGGACTAATTCCAACGATGATAAGCCTACAAAAAGGAGGAACCGTCTGGTTCCTCCTTTTTTTGTTGTTATTCAAAAAAAATAAAGGTGCCTATGGGCACCTTTATAATAAAACAGTCTGTGTTTGCTATTAACCGTTGATTTTTGCAGTATAGGCAGCAGCGTCCATCAGACCCTCAATGTCAGCGACATTGGCGGGTTTGAACTTGATGATCCAACCCTCGCCATAGGGGTCGTTGTTGATGGAAGAAGCGTCTTCCAGTGCGCTGTTGAACTCCACAACTTCGCCGGTGGCGGGCATCAGCAGGTCGGCAACAGTCTTCACGGCTTCGATTGAGCCGAAAGGCTCACCAGCCTCGATGGTCTCGCCTTCGCAGTCCACGTCAACGAAAACGATGTCGCCCAATTCATGCTGTGCATAGTCGGTGATACCAACAATTGCCACGTCGCCTTCCATACGTACCCATTCGTCATCCTGGGTATACTTCAAATTTGCAGGAATATTCATAATTTAATCTTTTTGTGTTTATTAATATTTTTATTTCTCTTATTGATTTCTAACTTGTTATCGTCGTGTTGGGGGTTATGCTTCTCCTTGTAACGACTTTTCAAAAATACACTTTTTCGCTTTTATGGCAAAATTTTTTTTCCATTTTCATTTTTTTTTTCTACCTTTGCATTGTCAAAGAAGGCTCTCATGGTCTCTTTCTCTCCAAGAAAGTTTTTGACAATCATCCATTTAGAGTTTGTTTATTTAAAGAGCGAATTCAGACAAAACAGAATATTACTATTGTTTCCAAAAACTAAACAACTAGAATCAACATTACAGATTCATGTACACAAAAACAGAGTTACAATCTAAGGCACTTATTCAGTTGATTGAAATTGCCAAGCAGTTGGGCATTCCCCGTGCCACTCGTTACGACGAGAACGAATTAATATACAAGATATTGGACATTCAGGCTTCTACTCCTTCGTCTGACGACGAAGAGGAGCGCGAACGTGCACCGAAACAGCGGCGAGCTCGCCTCAAACCTACCCCCATGGCCGAATCGAACATGAGTGCTCGTTTTCAGCGCGAGCACGCCAGACAGGCAGATGGCGCTAATCCCGAAACGTCACAGGTTAACACTCAAGAACTAGGACTCCAACTGAACATCAGCGATGTGGAGATTCCTGTGGTTCCTACTGTGCCTGAGGTGATGTCGCATACGGACTTCTTTCAAAAGAGTGTATCGACCCCATCGGCTGCCGAGCCGGCACAAGTGGATAACAATCCCACTCAGCCTGTCGAGGCGGTAGAGAATCCCAAATCGAACGTTCAGGGGAAACGACGTGGACGTCCTCGTAAAAATACAGACAACGAAGTATCTCCAAATATATCTGCCCAGCCTGCGGATGGAGAATCCAAACGCAAGGGCCGTAAAGGGAAACAGCAAGCACAACGACCTGCCTCTGAGGTCCAGGAGAATGCCAAACCAAATGTGGTTGACCAGGATGCCGTGGTCGAGACGGTTGATGAAATCATTCCCGAGAATACCGTGATAGCCCCCGCCGACACAAATGAAGTGCCGGCCCAGCCACAACAGCAGGAGCAGAACACCAATGGCAACCAGTGGAATGGCCGACAGAAAAATAAGAACTACAATAATTTCAATCCAGCGCGCCCCGAGTTTCCTTTCGAGCAAGAAGGCTTCGTGGAGGCTGAAGGTGTCTTGGAATTGGCTCCCGATGGCTTCGGATTCCTCCGCTCATCGGACTATAACTACCTTGCTTCGCCTGACGACATCTATGTTTCTCAGCAGCAGATACGTTACTACGGCTTGAAGCCTGGTGACACCGTCACCTGCGCTATCCGTCCGCCGCGCGATGCTGAGAAGTTTTTCCCGATGGTCAAGGCTATCCGCATCAATGGTTTCAAGCCTGAGTTGATTCGCGACCGTACGCCTTTCGAGGCGCTCACGCCGCTCTTCCCACAAGAGAAATTCAAACTTACTGGCCATCCTCAGGAAACTATGTCGTCGCGCATCATCGATCTTTTCACCCCCATCGGAAAGGGTCAGCGTGGCCTTATCGTGGCTCAGCCTAAAACGGGAAAGACTACGCTGCTTAAAGAGATTGCCAATGCTATCGCATTCAATCATCCGGAGGTTTATCTGATGGTGCTGCTTATCGACGAACGACCCGAGGAGGTTACCGATATGCAGCGTAGCGTCAATGCCGAGGTTATCGCCTCCACATTCGACGAGCCTGCCGAGCGCCATGTGCGTATCGCAAATATTGTGCTCGAGAAAGCAAAACGCCTCACTGAGTGCCGCCACGATGTGGTCATTGTGCTCGATTCTATCACGCGTTTGGCCCGCGCTTACAACACTGTGCAGCCTGCATCCGGAAAGGTGCTCTCTGGCGGCGTCGAGGCCAATGCATTGCAGAAACCCAAACGCTTCTTCGGCGCCGCCCGTAAGATTGAAAATGGCGGTTCCCTGACTATCATCGCCACAGCTCTTACCGAAACGGGTTCCAAGATGGATGATGTCATCTTCGAGGAGTTCAAGGGTACTGGCAATATGGAGCTCCAGCTTGACCGTAAGCTGTCCAACAAACGAATCTATCCTTCCATCGATATTGTGGCTTCCTCCACGCGTCGCGACGACCTGCTGCTGGAGTCCCGTGTGCTTGCCCGTATGCAGGTGGCACGCAATCACCTCGCCGACCTCACTCCCCTCGAGGCCATGGAACAGCTGCAGCGTCTTATGCGCAACACCAAGGACAACGAGGAATTCATCAATACTATGGACCGTTAATCCATACAAACATTATTGCCCATGAAAAGAGGATTTGGAAGTGACAACCATTCGGGCATAAGCCCCGAGATAATGCAGGCTATCGCAGAAGCCAACAGTGAGCATGCTCTGGCCTATGGCGACGATGAATGGACTGCGCGTCTGTTGCAGCTTTTCCGCGACACCTTTGGTCCTCAAGCCAACGCCTATCTCGTATTCAACGGCACTGGCGCCAATGTCCTGAACATCGAGGCAATGTGCCGCTCTCACCATGCTGTGGTGTGCGCCGAGACAGCACACATCAATGTCGATGAGTGCGGAGCACCACAACGCATTGTGGGTAGTAAGTTGCTCACTGTGCCTACTCCCGACGGCAAGTTGACACCCGAATTGGTGAAGACACAGCTCCATGGTTTTGGCTTCGAACACCATGCGCAGCCCCGTGCCATATCCATCACACAGAGCACCGAGTTGGGAACACTCTACACATTGGACCAAATAAAGGCTTTGGCCGACTTGGCGCACAGCTACGGTATGTATCTCCATGTCGACGGAGCGCGTTTGGCCAATGCGGCTGTGGCGTTGGGTTGTTCATTCCGTGAGATGACTACAGACCTTGGTGTCGACTGTCTCTCTTTTGGCGGCACCAAGAATGGTTTGCTGATGGGCGAAGCAGCCATCATCCTTAACCCTGCGTTAGATGTTGACTTGAAATATCGTCGTAAGCAGATGGGACAGCTTTGTTCCAAGATGCGTTTCATGGCTGCACAATTCGAAGCCTATCTTACTACAGGCCTTTGGCAGCGCAATGCAACTCACTCCAACCGTATGGCGCAGTTGCTCTACAGCCATTTGCACGACATTCCTGAAGTGCAGGTGGTCTACCCGGTGCAGGTCAATAGTGTCTTTGTGCGTCTGCCGCATGAAGTATGGACTGGCCTACAAAATGACTATTTCTTCTATGATTGGGATGAAGATGACAATGTGGTCCGCTGGATGTGCTCTTTCGACACAACAGAGGAAGACATTGTTCAATTCGTAGCTGCACTCAAGCGTCGCCTTGCGCAACAAGGATAATACGTTGAAGCACGCTGCCGTATTATAGTCTAGGTGTGGCGGTCGCTTTGGTGGTGTCGGCATTGTCGAGTTCTCCATTGGCGATAGCGTCTTTGACCGACGGAGTGATGACTACTCGCATACCGACATAAAGATAAGGCAACAGCTGCATCAGATCTTCGTTGCGGAGTCGGATACATCCCTCTGTGGCACGTGTACCGATACTCTCGGGCAGGTGAGTGCCATGAATGCCAATACCTTGTACATCGGGAACTTCGAGCCTGACAAAGTTGGGGCCATAGGCGCCTTCAATTTCACCTTTCCCGTCCTTGAAGTCATGCTTCCATTTGCTTGCATCTTCAATACTGACAATGGAAAAGACCCCTTCAGGAGTACGCATATCACCCTCCATGCGTTTGTCCCCGTAGTTCAAGCCACAAGCGATAGGGTATTGGCAAGCCAATAAACCGTCGTATTTGTATACGCTCAATTGCATTTCCTGTTTGTCGATGATGACGAAAGCGGCGTTGTCAATCTGATCCACTTTGTCGCGATACCATTCTGTAAGATAAGCCATGGCTATGTATGGCAGTGCGATAACCACAACCAGCAGGCTGATGGCAGCTATTCTTTTGATGTTGATTTTAAGATGCATAATCTATGTCGAAATAGTCGTAGTTTTTATTGTATGTAACTGTCTCTATATAGGGATAATCAACTGGTTGGTCAACTCGAAGTGTTGCACTATCATCCTGTATTGTGTAAAGAATGCAACGGTATTCTTTAGTGATATCATTAGTGATGATTACGGCAAAAAAAGAGAATTTCTGGCCATCAATAGTTTTTAATCCTTCTCTTTTTTTGAAAGCATCAGGTCCATTGTCTTTTGGCCGGACTCCATTGGAATAAATCTGCCAAGGGTTATCAATTTTGTTTCCCTCATCTCTCGTGTTGACATTCGGAAGGTTTTTCACGTGGTTCATCAACACTTTCTTTTCATAAGCGGTTGTGTATTTAATAATTGTATCGCATCCGGCATTTCCCCAAATACTGCTAAGAAGAATAAAGTCTTGTGTATTGAGTATATATTCTGTTTTGGCACAACCTGGCTGTTTCTGGTCGTTGCTGTATGGGTGTGCAATCTTAACAAAACACCAGTCTGGTTCAAGATAAGGTACATTATACATTTTGTATACTTTTTTTACTGGTGGATTGTATTTGTCCCCATAGTAAATCAGTTCTGTACCATAGTCTGCCCTGGTGACTTCGTTATATTTTTTCCTTGATTTGTCATTGTCGATGAAGCAGGTGCTACGAAGAGCCAAGTTGGGTTGTCCTATGACATAGTATCTTGGTGCCTCGCGGTCTATCTTCTTGGGAAGGTAAATGTTGTTATGATAGAAGATGCCAAACACAGTCCCCGCTATAGCCAACAAAATACCTATGAGGATGAAGAAGATTATTGTGCCTGTTCTTCTCTTTTTGATGGGTATCGGAGTGATGGGTTTGGGAGTTGGTGTGATTGGCCTCTGTGGTGGCGTGGTGGCTTTTGGAGGCAAAGGTTGCTGTTGTCGAGGTGCTGGTTGTGAAGAAACCTGTGCCGATTGTCTGGCGAGCTGGGACTCTTTTTTTGCTTTCTCCAATTCTGCGACTTTCTTTTCCAGTTCTGCGATTCGTTTTTTTGCCTCTTCACTTTCCACCTCTTTGACGACGACCTCTTTCTTCTCCTCTTTGGGGATGTCGAAAGTCAATATGTTGTCACACAGAGGACATTGGCGATTCACTTTTTCTCCAGGTCTGTATTCCTTTTCGTTGATCTCAACGATGGTATGGCATTTGGGGCACGATTGTTTCATGATGTTTTTTTATGAACAAATGGCGTAAATCACCACTGCTAGGATGATTAATATTATCAGGCATCCACAACCAGTCTTCAGGTCGCTGGAGCTGCTTTCCGACTCTTTGTCATTATTGTCGTCCGTTGTAGACTCTTGGGTGGTTATTTCGTTGGAGTCTTCCTCCACCATAGTGACTACATCGTTTGTTTCGGGCGTGTAATTATTTCCATTGGAATCGGTATTCTCATAAACCACATTGACTTCCTCAATCTCAGAAGACTCATCCTCGTCTTCCTCGTGTGCTTCTTCTTCGTAAGGTTCAGGCTCAGCCATAGGAATGGTGCTCAGCAGTCTCTCCAGTTCTTGCTGATTACTGATCTTCACTTTGTAGCCGCTTTGTGGGCTATAGTTGCTTATGATGCTGGCTAGCTCCAATTGATTGAGTATCACATCGGCCTGTCGTTCCGAGATGCGCAATTTGCGGATTATCAAGCTTTCACTACAAAATTGAGCATTTACCACAATGCGTGCCGCATCGAAGAAATAGGGGTCTAGAGGTCCTCCAAAGTCAATGTTTTCTAGGCTTTCGGGTATTATGTTTGTTGTTGTGTTTCTTTTGGATTGACCATACTGCATTTGCCGACCTCCGACATGCTGAGAGGGTGATTGATGGATGCCACGCTCGCGACTCGATATATTGGTGCGCAAGTTGGCAATCTCCTCTTTAAGGGCTTCCATCTCCTGCTTTAGCATTGTGTTCTGCTCCTGCAACTTCTGGTCTTCTTTGGGAATATGGAATGTGATGCGCTCTTCACACAAGGGACAGCGCTTGACGACGGTTTCGCCAGGCTTATATTCAGCTTCGTTGATCTCTACCAGTGTCTTGCACCTGGGACAACTCTTTTTTATCATTGCGCTACTGTTTGATATTCAATAATTAGTCGTTACTATCTATTTAAGTATTACCTCCGCATTCTGCACGATGTGCCATGCCAACCCTTGTCGTTCTATCTTTCCGCGCTTAGTGGTAACCACTGCACTGAAGTTGTCGTTGCTGTTGTCCATGATGTTGCATGCACATTCGATGAAGTCAGTCGTCGACGAGCGGGCGTAGTTGATGGTTGTGGCATTAGAGATAAATTCAAATTCACCACCGTTGTCGCCATGCAGTTCCAGTTTGTAAAACGATTTGTTGTTTGCTTGTGGCTGTGCATCGGTGAACAGGTCATCTTGAGGAAGCCCAGCATAAAGTGTTTTTGTTACAATGTTTTGAGGCTCTGCGGATACAGGCGCCTTTCGCACTGGTGGGGCAGGTGGTGCATTTCTCTGCATGGGTCGTGGCGTGGGACGGTAGTTTGGGCTCTGGTGTGTGACATCATAACTTACTGGCTCTGCCATAGGCTTTTGAGCCATGGACTGTTTTGTCTCTTGTCTTTGGCTTCTCAGCGTGTCCAGTTCTTCGCGCATCTGCTCTATCTGTGCTTTCATCGTCTCCACATCTACCACCAGCTGTTTCACCAGCTGACTCTCTTCGCTGGGTACATGGAATTGGATGACCGTGTCGCACAGCGTGCATTTCTCTTCGGCTATTGAGTCGGGTTGATATCGGCGCTCGTCAATATCTATCATCGTTTGGCATCTGGGACACTTTACTTTCATATTGTTTCGGCTTTATGGTTGATACTCAGATTTGTATATTCTTTGGTGGATGGAATGTCGAACAGGTGTGTGCTGTCATTGCGTGTGCCCATGATGATGAGGGGATGCTGCGCCGAGTCGAGCCAGTCCAACACTTTGATAACATTCTCTTTGTCCGTTGCCACACAACCCAGTGTGTTCTTGCTGCCCGAACCCCAGCAATGGAAAAAGATGGCGCTGCCTTCGCCTGGTTTGCATTCGGTGTTGTAGTCTATCACAAATGCGTAGTCATACACTGCGCTGCCGCTGCGATAGAGTTTCTCTCCTTTGTGAACCGATTGTCCGTCAGGTTCATAGGGCTTGTTGTACAGCGAGTCGCCTAGGTCGTCCACCCACACGGTCTGCGGCGTTACTGTTATCCGCTGCAGTTTGGCCGCATGGTCGTTTTTTTTACAGAAGTATTGATGAATACTGAACAGACCCGTCGGAGTTTTGCGGTCTCCTTCTCGCTTATGGCCATAGCGGGCAAAACCATTGTAGCCCAGCCCCACAGCGACGGAATCCAACTCATTGACAACCATCCATCCAGAGTCAGTCCTTTCGTAGGCGGTGAGCAGGGCTGTCGTGGCATGGGCATCCTCGTTCCAGACCATCAGTAGCTGGCCGCAAGAGTCCATAGCAGGGCTGTACATTGCTGCCAGGTCGTCCACCAGCGTTGCATGGTAGGGCAAGTCGTTTGATGTTGTCACAGACTCTTCGATTGTCATTGCTGGACCATGGCCTCGCAGGCTCAGAGAACCTACAGCCAGCAGCAGAGCGGCTAGCAGAAAAGTACCGTCGATGATTATATCTTTTTTCTTCATGGTCATCATACTAATACACATCAAGCACCAATCGCACCGCAAAGCCATAATGCCGCTGGCTGTCGTCGTTGGCGGTTAGCTGGGTTCCATCGAAATCAAGGTTGTAAGCACGATCGTCGCCCTTGGGTGTTGAGCTCCAATAGTCACCGTCGGTGCCGTATTTGTCAACAGTGTAGCCATTGCGCTTTCCCGATGTGGGTAGGAATATCGCTCCGGCTCTTTCCATCATTTCCCAATCCCTACTGTCGTAATAGTTGCTGCCGTAGCTCCTTCCTGCAGTGTACGACACTCCTGACGGCTGCTCGAAATCGTCAGGAAGCACCACAACACCTTGCACACCGCAAACTGTGGCGTAGGCATACAACTGGCTGGCGTTGTGTCGTCCCGTGAACAGATACAGCCATTCGCTCATCGATGGAGTCCTCCAATTGCCCAGATTACAATAATCGCCCCAGTCGTTGAAACTGATGAATTCTGAATTGACGACGGCAAAATTGGCTGGGATATTGCCTGTTCCCCATGCAAATTGATCTAGCCATCCATTGTAGCTGTAACTAATATTCTCATTTCCGGCCCCGATATAGTCATATTGGTGAGGGGCAAAACGCCATTTCTGGTCGCTGGGATTGTACTGTAGGTTGCCAGGAGCGAAATGCACTTTCTTTCCCGACCCAACAGAGAATTCATCGTGTCTTGTCATGGCTTCAGTGTACATTGTCTCCTCTTCAGCGATATATTCAGTAGCAGTAGTGTCATTGTCATTGTTGTGACTGCCAAACAGCGCAAACAGCGCAATCAGTATCACGGCAAGAAATACTAAGCTTCCTGCCACAAGGCCAATAATCAGTCCCTTATGGCTCTTTTTCTTTATGGGTATCGGCGTTACAGGCTTTCGCTCGTTGCTACCGGCAGCCACAGGCCGCTGCCGACTGGTCGTGTTTATTCTTTCCCCATTCTGTTCAGTCTGCACCCTTTGTCCACTCTGCCTAATCTGTCCTTCCTGTGTGGCGTTACCGGCTGTTTGTGTGGCTCCTCCAGCAGCACCCTTGCCCGCTTGTCCAGCTATCACCTGGTTCATCTGCTCTTTCAGCGCCTCCAGTTCCTTGCGTAGCGCAGCGTTTTCCTTCGACTCCTCCTCTTTACGGCTAGGAATGGCAAAACTAACCTTATTGTCGCAAAGAGGACATTGCTTCTCCACAATGCTCCCAGGCTCATACTCTTTCTCGTTAATCTCTATGATTGTCTTACACTTCGGGCAACTCTGTTTCATGATAGTTCCATTTGTGATTGATGGTATCCTCTATAATATATTACTAGTGTCCTCGCTAAAACCCCGTTAGGGGATTTCTTTTATCCTAAATTAGTGTTAGTCCTATTATTTTGTAAATTTTACCTCTGCTTTTTCTATAATTATCCAGTCATTTCCAGCTCTTATGACTATTCCCTTACGAGTGGTGATTACATTGCTGAATCCGTTGGTTTTCTCCACGATTTTGCAAGCACGTTCGATTTGTAGGGTCGTTGACTTGGCCAAATTGATGGTCTTGGGATTGGAAATAAACTCAAATTCGCCTCTGATTGAATTCTGCAACTCAATTTTGAAAAACGAATTGTTTTTGAGGATGGGGCTGGGAATGATAAACCTGTTTCCAAATGGAAGTCCGGCATAGCGCACATTCGAGACCGAATCGTTAGATTTGCTAGACTCGCTCTGTTGGAGGTTGGGTGAAGCAACTTGTTTTGTATTTCTTTTCGAGACTGAATCGTTAACTATGCTAGACTTGCTTTGTTGAAGGCTGGGTAATGCATCTTGTTTCGTCTTTCTTTGCAACTCAATGTTTTTCAGCTCTATGATTTCGTTCTTTATCTTTCTCTGTCTATGGATGCTGACTACAACGATAATAATGCCAACAATAAGCAATAGCCATAAAGGCCAATAGAATCGCCAATAGAATAATCCAACATCAAAAACAAAATATAAATTGAGAATTTTAAATAAGGATAATAATATTATCACGAATCCTAATAATAGAAAAGATATTATTGCTCTTCGTTCCCTTATTAAAAAATGATCAAGCTTTGTTTTGTATACAGAACGACAATCATTCATTCCTTTGGTGTCGTTTTGATCGGGATTGCATGCCGTGTTTTCTTTCCTTTCGTGGGATTGATTGTTGCTCTTTTGCGAATTATTGTTAGTGATTTGAGAGGCAATTAAGGAAGATTGCTTTTTTATTAATCCAAGTGTCTCGGACAGTGTCTCTTCTAACTTCTTGTTACTGGCCTGCACTTCACCGAGTTGCTTTTTGATGTCTTCCAATTCTTTTCCCTGTTTGGCGAATGCGGCAGCATCTATAGGGTCATTTCCTCCTATCGTAAAAGAAACACTGGAACTGCAAAGTGGACACAATTTTTTCACAATGCTCCCAGGCTCATACTCTTTCTCGTTAATCTCTATGATTGTCTTACACTTCGGGCAACTCTGTTTCATTATCTTCAGTATTTCTTATACAATTCAAAAGAGAGGGGCACCGTTTTCTCTTGCGCCCCTCGTCTCTTCATTCTATGATTAGCAGGTTGTTCTGGTAGTCTATCGACACTCGGTTGAACTGGCTCAATGCCGATTGTCCCAACAGCAGCGGTGCCACTTGGTTGTCCACAATCGAGGCCTCGACATTCTCCAGGACCAAGTCCCCAATCTCTACTTTTTTCAATCGCACCATGAGCGATTCTGTAGCGTCGCCTTGTGCATCATACACGAGTTCGGTTCCTATCAGATCATCTTCTGTAATTGTGCCTTGTTTGATAAGAAACATGGCCTCGGTGGCCGACAACGAGATGATGGAGGCTCCGGTGTCGTAGATGAACTTCATGGGCACATCGTTGATTTTTACCGTTAGGTAATACACCCCATCTTCTTTGGTTAGAGGAACAGTGGTGGCACCATGGCTTCTTCTATGACTGCGTGTGGTTTCATTGTTGCGCGATTGGTTGTTGCGTGAACGGTCGCGCAAAGTTTCGTAGTCATCACTGCTGTTGTCATAGTATGTTTCATCGTCATAATTATTGTAATCGTCCCTCGTATGTCTGTCGTGTCGTGTTGGAGTAAAACACGATGCCATCAATACCACAGCCATTAAGTTAACTGCTACGAATTTCACCTTTTTTGTTGTCTTTACAGCCATTTTTTATGCCTTCCTTTTTTTGTGTGATTATCTCCTTTTAGGTGATTGTAGAATAACAAGGTTGGGGGTGTTTATGCACCCCCAACGCATTGTCTTCATAAAAATCAGCAAACACGGACCTCGGCTTTTTGTATGATTTTCCAGTCGTTGCCTGATTTTTCTACTTTACCCTTGCGGGTGGTTATTACATTGCTGAATCCTCCGGCGTTGTCAACGATGTTGCAAGCACACTCGATGAATTCTGTCGTCGATGATTTCGCATAGCGCAGCGTTGTTTCATTTGAGATGAATGAAAACTCGCCAGTTGTACCAATGGCCTCAATGAAATAGAATGCTTTGCCTGCATTTTTTGTGACAGCATCGCTGAAGATCCCTTCGTGCGGTATACCAGCAAACAATATTGTCGCCTCGTGTTCGGCTTTGTATTGTGGCACCTCTTTCGGATCGTTGATTATTGGAGTCTGCGTCTCTTGGCTATCCTCCTGCACGGTTTCTCCTTGCGCTATTTCGTCTCGTGCAGGTTCCTCAATCGTCTGAATTCTCGTCTCGGCAACTGCTACTTTTTGATTAACAGGTTTATCTGTTTTTGGGGCACTATTTTTCTTATTACTGTTCAGTAGCTTTTCCTGCTCTTTGCGGCGCTTCTTTTCATCCACTTTGCCTCGCACAAAATATCCTGTAAAGAATCCAACCACAAGAGCCAGAATCAATAGGATGATTACAACAAGAATCGAGACGAAGCCAATTGCTCCCATCCAGGGAGCATAATTTTGTATGGAAGTGTCAATTACCCTCTTGGAAGCAAAGTCTTCATCGACCATGATGTCGTTGGTATTCTCTTCCTGAAAGACCTCTAAGTCCGAACAGCAGGACTTGTTTCCATATTGTTCATTGCATTCCTCCCAATCTTTGATATATTCTATTAATGACTTATAATCACGCTCTAACCATTCTACTTTTTCATTATCATTTAAAGAATAAGAATACCACCGGTAATCAGAATATTTATCCTCTGCGTATTTGGAGATGCTATGTGGATCATTATAATATTCTGAGTAGGTGTAATAATTATCATATTCTGTGGTTATGGCATAACAATGTTGGGGGTGAAACATGCACCCCCAACATATTGTCGCTGTCAATATACTAGCTAAGGCGTACCTCAGCTTTTTGTACGATTTTCCAGTCATTTCCTGATTTTTCTACTTTACCCTTGCGGGTGGTTATTACATTGCTGAATCCGCCGGCGTTGTCAACGATGTTGCAGGCGCATTCTATGAACTGAGTTGTCGATGACTTGGCGTAGTTGATGGTTGTGGGATTAGATATGAACTCGAACTCGCCGTTATTCGAGCCACGCAAGTCAATTTTATAGAACGACTTGTTGGTATTTCTCGGGCTGGCGTCGGTGAATGTATCACCGCTGGGCAGACCGGCATATAGCGTCTGTGGCTCGGCAGGAGCAGCTGGACGTTGCGGAGCAGCCTGTGTGGGCTGTGCAGATTGTTGTGCGCCACCACGCGGAGCCTCGGGAGCTCGCATATTGTTGCGTTTCATCTGCGCAAAACGGTCGTCCACCTCATTCTGCTGATTGCGCATCTCGCTCTTCAGACTACTGATGTCGCGTTTCATGATTTCCATCTCATCAACGCGCTCGCGAAGTTCTTTCACTCTGCCTTTCTGTTTCCGTATACTTTCCTGCATCTTTCGCATCTGCCAGAAGCAATAGCCACCAAGACCCGTACCAATCAGACCGAGCAGCACACCCAACAAGGCAATGGTGTTTCCACCATTAGTCTTTGGTTCATCGTCTTTTTCTTTTTGTTTCTTTTTGTTCTGTTCTGCATTGAATGCCGCTTTACGGTCTTTCAAATCCTTGTCTAGGATAGCAGAAATTTCATTTTTAATAGTTGGTCCGATAGCTTTAATAGCAGCCTTTCTCGGTTCAGTCTTTGTTAAGAAAGCTTTGAGTTTGGTATTTTTTCCATCACTATAGAGTGCAGACTCGGAATCGAGTATGTGTATTGTGAAGAAATATAAAACCGAATCTTTCTGCTTGTTATCAATTTCTAAGTTTACAATCTCATCTGTCACAATTAAACTTTGTTTGAGATCATGAGCTTGTAAAGTGTCCTTCACTCTATTAATTGTATATCCCTGCCATGACTTTTCTGGGAAAAATTCATCTGCCGCTACTTGGTTGAAGTAGTAGGCAATGACGGTCTTGCAGCGGTTGATTGCCTCATCAGATACTCGGTCTTCCATTTGAGGTGCTGATGCCTCCTCGGTAGTAGCCGGTGCATTTTTGTCGCCTCTAGTACCATGTTCTCTAGTAGCAAAGCTCATCATTCCGATGCCCAGCACCAAGAGCATACTGGCAAATATGATTCTTTTTTTCATGATTGTTCGTTTTTATATTATATACTATACTTATTTCTCAAGTGTATTTTGTAGAATGCCAGCCGCGGGAGCAGCCCGCGGCTGGCTAGGGGCATTAGCCTTGATATTTCCAGTTCGTTATCATGCGCTGGATCATCAGCTTCAGCGGGTAGAAGAACAGCGATCCTTCGAAGTCGCGGTCTTGGCGGTTTTCCTTGATGAGGTCGGCACGGTTGAGGTTGTCAATCTCCGTGTCAAGCAGTGACATAAGGTTCTCCTGCTGGATGCGTTCCTTGAAGTAACTTATGCTGTCCGTAGAACAACGATATTCGTTCTCGAAGTCCAATTTGGCAACGCATTCCATGAAACGCTTGTTGAAGTCTTCCACCACATTGCACACTTCTTCCTTTACGGTGATGTCACTAATGTCTCTGTACTTCAGTGATTTCGGTGCTCCGCTCTCTTTCACCAGCGAGTAGCGGATGGTGTCTCTGTTTACATTGTTCACATTGGCGTAGCGCACCGCAACATCAGCGTTGTCATTGGGCAGCGGCTCGTGCAGAGCACCCTTGGCGGTAATCTGCTTCGGCTCTTTGCGCTCAATGATAATCTCGATGGGATGGTCGTATTTGTATGTTCCATCCGAGAACTGCTCGATAAGGTCGGTCGTGTAGCGTGCCAGAATGCCGTCTTGGCCAATGACATTCAGCATCTTCGAACCCGTACCACTGAACATGATGCGTTCCGGTTTCTTCTCGTAGCCGTAGTCTTTCATCAACCGTATCAGATAAAAGATGATGGCGGCGTAGAAATACATAAAGTAGATGTGAACGTCTTTGTCCTTGCGCAGCATGTGGTTGTACGACTTCAGTTCAGCTTCTACCTTGGCCAGCATCGGGTTGTCTTCCAGTGCGAAGAGTATAGAGTTGGCCTCCGTGGCCGGACGGTCGCCCTGACACACGTTGTCTATCATCTTCACCACAGGGCGATACTGCTCTTGGAACATGCTGCTGAACTTCTTGTAGTATCTCTGCACGATGGGGTTCGTGTTGGCAAAGCCCGCACCAAAGATGACGTCGGCGGCAAAGCGGAACGACGTGAACTTGATGTCATCATTGTTGCGTTTGATGACCACGTCGCACGTGCCACCTCCAATATCGATGGAGATGCCCATGTCGTTCAGGTCGCGCTTCATGTCGCGATAGTACAGCAGCGGAGCCACCGACTCGGTCATGCGGCGCACATTCTCCTCGTGGTGGAAATACTTGGTGTAGTATTTTCTCCACTCCTCGTCGAACTCTTCCACATCGCTCTGGCGCATACTGAGCGGATATGTCCAAACAAACGAGCTGTTTCTCAGGTTGCCTTCTTGCTCCAGTACGTAGGCGCGAGCCAGCAGCACCAGCTCTTTGATGAACGCCTTGGCCCAGTTCTGAGCTGACGGGTCGTCGCTCCATTTCAGGTTGGCAGCTATCATGTTGTCGCTACCGCAGTCCTCGCGACCGTAGATGAACGGGATGTTCACCTGCATCAGCGCATTAGGCAGATTGTTGTTGTTCAGTGCTTTGTTCATCAATACCACGGTGCGCAACGGGAAACGGTAGGTGCCGCCAATCTCGTAGGGCAGGAACTCCTGTTTCATCCACGCCTTCATCAACGCCACATCGGGGTCGTTGGTGGTGTCGTTCTCGTCGATGGTCGATACGATACTCTTCTTCAGTTTCAGCTCTTTGCGCTCCTGGCTGCCTACCTCGCTGATAGACACGTACGAGTTTGTGGTACCAAAGTCGAATGCGAAACGGTAGCCCATTCCGCCCTCTTCGGGGTATATCCACTTGGGTATCAGCACGGCATCGTGCGTCTGTGTGCCGTTGGTTACTTTCATGCGCAGATAGTCGAAAGAGTTGTCCAAGCTGTAGTAGAACGAGTTTCCTCTCGTGCGCTCGAAATCTCGCTCCCATTCCAGTTGGTCGCCCCTTGAGTTCATGGCTGAAATCTCTACGCGGAACGGGTTGGGGATGTTGTTCAACACCTCCAGGTTGTAGTGGTTGCTGTTGTCTCTCAGGCGCATGAAGGGGAAGATGTTCACGGCCACGGGGCATGCCACTATGCGGCCAACTGCTTCTCTGCACTCCGACGAGCCGGCACTGCGCAATATCTCATCGTTGGTCTCGGTGTCGGTCTGGGCACGGTATTTGCGCACCAGCTTCACGCTCTTGCCACCCTTTACGGGGATGCTCAGCGTAACCACCACGGTCTCCACGAAGTTGCGGCCCTGCTCCTCGAATTTGATGCGAGGCTGGCTGCCGTCTTTGTCTTTTGAACCGTTGGGGTCATAAAGGCTTTCGATGTCGAAGTATTCGAAATAATTCGGCCTGATAGGCAGCAAATAGCTGTTCTTGGTCTCAGGCGAGAAAAAGTGTGCTTTGTCAATGTTGTAGGGCAACTGTACCAGCACATCACTCAGGAAGTCCATTTCGCAGAGCCATCCGTCGGGATAGTCGACAATAGTACCAGGCAAGATGGTGTGAGTCTCGTTCTGGCGCAGGTCGCTGTAGTCAATGGCGTGCCTGTTGTGGTCGTATTTCACGTTGCCCGACGAATATTTCCAGCCGTCATAGCGCTGGTTGTTCGTCAATACGAGCGGCATCTTGTTACTCTTCTCCGAGTTGATGATGAAATCGCTTTCTTCAATGGGACCGGCTCCCTCTTTGCGACGATAGATTACTCTACCATAGAGTTGTATCAGCTTGTCGTTGTCATACTCTTCATAGTCTTCTCGCATCATGTCGTCGCTGTAGGGACGGTAAGTCAGCGCATTGATTTCAGCATACAGTTGCTTGTTTGTGCTGGCGATGGCCTCTAACTGGCTCTCCAGATAGCGCTGGAAACCTTGCAGCTGCTCTTCGTTCTCACGGATGATGTAAGAGGTCTGACGGTAGACGTATTTGATGAAGTTCTCATCACGCTCTGCCAACGAGCGGCGTTTCGAGAACATCGGTATCTCACCTTCTATCATCAGGTCCTGGAATTTCGTGTAGCTCGGCGTTGCCAGGAAGAACGATGTCGGCGAGGTGCAGCCCATGGGCTCGTTCATGTAAGTGAGGATGAAGATGGCCTCGTTCTTGTCAAAACCATAATGTTCCTGACGCAGGTAAAGCTCCAGTGCTTTGCCATACAGTTTGTGTGCGTCAATGCCGTTTTTCAACTCTTCCACCATCGCATGACGGTCCCAGCGTATCACGCGGAAGTTGCGGTCTCCGCTGAAGGCGCTCTCAAAGTAGAACTGGAACAGGTCCAGCGAATGCGACACCAGTATCAGGTCGCGCAAGTCGCGCTCTGCGCGCGGATTGGCCACATTGGCAAAAGCCTTCTGCACCAGCTCGAAGCGGGCGAAAGGCGAGGGGATGGATACTTTGGGTTCTATTGATTTATTGCCACCAGGGTGGGCTTCATCTTTCAGCTCTTGGTCTATGCGGGCGGCGTTGAGTTCGTGGTACGACTCCCAGCCGTTCTGGGTCGCAAGTTCACCATACATTAAAAAATTACTCATAATTCTTTGTCGTTTTGATGGTTAATTCTACAAATAAGTGTCCATGTCGAAGGTCTCGGGCAGCAGCTTGTCGAGAGCTTCGTTGATAATCTTGTACCAACGGGCCTCTTGCGTCGGCATGTCTCCGTTGCGGTCGGCAGCCTTGTCCAGCTCACTCTTGATGTCGCTAACCTTCAGCGATTTCATGCCGAATGTTTTCTTGCGCGTCGTAGGCTGTTTGCGGAAGCAGTCGGAATAGTCGTCGCCGCTCACAGGACCGTAAGGCGCTAGGTTGTGTGCTGTTGCACCATGACCGCCCATCTCTTTCATCCACTGGTCGAACTTGGTGAAGAATTCCGTCAAGTCACGGTCATTGTAGAGGCTGGCTTGGAACTTGGGCGAGTGCTTTTTCGAGAATGGATTGTCCAACATACCCGATAGGTGACGGCGCATGAAGTGACTCATTATGAAGAATTTCATCAGCGGTTTCATCACCTGGCGGTTGGATTGCTTCGACAAGCCCGCAAAGGTCACCAAGCCGCTGGTGGTGTGTAGCGTATAGGCCTTGAAGCGCTGGTCTGCCGAGCCTTCGGCAACGATGCGGCCGTCTTTCTCGGCGACTGTCAGCGTCTGTGCATCCTCACTCAGGAAGTCGAAGATGGCCAGTGCACCGGCGAACTCCACCAGGTGTGCCTTGTTGTCCTTCTGGTTGTCGGCACCCGAGTCGTTCTTGAAGGGCTGCGTGCCTACGGGGTCGGCCACATAGTAGGTGCGGTTCACGTAGGGGTTCAGGTTGTCCTCATAGTAGCGCAGCGCTGAGCGCGTCTTGATGAGGAATTCGTTCTGGTTGATGACCGAGTTCTCGTCGTCGGCTATGGAGAAGTATGGCATCACCACCAGCGATCCGATGGGCGAACGCGACACCGAGGTCTGGCCCGTGTCCATGTTCTCGGCGTGACCCAGGTCGCGTATCGAGGTGATGAACAGCGGCAGGCCGGCGGCACCCGTGCCACCGAAGATGGAGCCGATGAAGAAGATGCGGTCGCCTTCATGGTAGGCGGCGCGGAAAGCCTTGAAGTCCTCCGAGTTGCGGAACTCGTTGAGGGCTACGCAACCGATGTTCGGAGCGCCGAAGAAACCCTCTTTCATATTGGTCTTCAGCTCGCTGGGCGAGAAGAGCATCTCAGCCATCAAGCGGTTCTCTTCGCTCATCTGGTTCATGCCGATGAAGTTGCCGAACTGGTTTGTGCTCACGCGTTGCATACGGAAGAAGAAGCTGTCGGTAGGCACCGTGGCAGCGTCAATGTCGTGCAGTGTCTCAATCTTCACGCCATAGAAACCTTCCTCATTGGGATTCTTGTCGTGGATTTTTTTGTGCATGGCACGGTACTTGTCCAGCAAGGTCTTCACCTGCTGCAAGCCGGCGTTCTCCTCATGAGGGTCAACAATGATAGGTACTATCGAGAGGTTCTCGATAGGTTTGCCTCTGTGGTCCACAGGACGAGCTCCTGCAGCCAACTGGAATATCATGGAGGTCAGCACTCTCGAGCCTGTACCTCCTATTGCGAAAACAAATAATCTCATATTATTATAGTTTTATTCATTAATTAAAAAGGAGTGGTCGAGCAGTGAGCACTGAGACGCTTTACCGAGAAGCATACGATGATGTAATACACCAAGGTGATGAATGTAACGATGATATTGAAACTCTTGAGAGCTGTCTCAACTAAAATGTCTAGGTTCTTGTCTAAGAACGTACCGCTGCAGGTGTAGAAACTTACAACAGGGCTGAGTGCCACAACTATAACGATTGTAATCAGCCATTGCCACCAGCGGTGGAAGCGGTCAATGACCCAATAGTAAAGGATGGCGACGCCCCAGCACAATAGGCTGATGTAACAAGCCACGGCCAGATAGAGGTTGTTGTTGTACATCAGGTTAGCGAACTGCTTATCCAACCTCCACGAGATGTTGTCAAAGAGGTTCAAGTCGTTGTTCAACGTACTGGAAACAATTAACAGAGCGGTGATAACCAACCCTGCGAACAGAAAGACCCAGTCAATGGTCTTTGAATACTTAACGTTTTTCATGTTGCTGTGTTTTAATTATTATTGTTTTGTTTTGATTAATTCACATTAATAGCGTCTTATTTGCGCTTGATACCCATGGTGATTTCAAAGTATTTGGGTTTCTCCGACACTGAGTAGTAGGAGTTGTAGATGCCCTCCATCATGGTCTTGAAGCCCCATGTGGTAGTCTTGAATTTCGGATCGGTTAAACGGGTATCGTCTTCGGAAGTCGACTCTTCAATCCATTTGGGAAACTCATTGAAGAGCGAGATGTGTAACTTTTCGTTCATCGGTTTCTCGTCGGTAGAGAGCACCAGCAAATGGGTGGCATTTTTCACATAATTGGTCACGTCGGTAGTGCGGTTCTCCTTTTTCAGAGGAATGACCTCCTGGATTTTCCAGCCGCCTTCGTTGTCGTCTATCATGTAATGGCTCACGTCGGTCAAGTAACTTGGGTCGACAATGATGTTGCTCAAATCCAAGGCCAAAGTAATAATAGTGCTGTTGTTACCGCCGCGGCTACGGCTGACAGACAGCTTCTCTATGTTGTGTATCTGATCTTTGCCGTCGCGCGCTGCCGAGAAACTGGCTTGGGTCATGCCGAAAGGATCGGTGTAGAGTACCGACCATATCGGTTCTTTGGATTGGTGTGTGAAGCAGTGATAGTTCTCATAGCCTTTCAGCGCGCTGAAGGTACGGAAATCTTTGTACAGCGGGTCGTTGAAAAGTCTCTGCATGACGTTGCTCTTGGCAACAATCATAAAATATACAGGACGTGGGCCGGTATAGTCTTTTCCGCCGAGAGGCTCGTTGTAGGGATAATATTTGCCCTTGAAGCCCACATTGCACTTCACAATGATGACATCTTTGTCTTTATATTTTTTGAACTTGCCACGTGTCGACTCTGATTCCAGGTTCAGCAACGCTTCGCGTGAATACTCCAAATTGTTGGGAGCCGAATAGATAAGGTCTGACACAAGGATGCTCACTTCGTTGTTGTTCGAGCGGCTCAGAATAGAGTCGAAGATGGCTGAGAAATAAGTCCACTTCGTGTCTCCTTTTTCCTTGATGGAGTCCATCTGGTAGATGCGCTGGCCGCTGGTGGTTCCAAACAGCAGGTTGTCCAGCGAGATATTGGCGGGATAGACATCGTCGTTCACAATAAAGAGAAGGTTGCTTTCGGATTCTTTGTTCGGTATGGTGTTGATGATGTTGCCAATGGCGGTACTGAAATAACCATTGGTTTGAGGATTGTCGTAACCGAACATACTGCCGCTGCGCTCCAAGTAAAATTGGAATGATATGGGCTCTTTTTTCTCTTTTTTTAGATTGAAAACCAATGGTTCTGAACTACGCCACTTCTTGGATGCATATTTTTGAACGTATGTTTGCAATATGGCATCATCAACCTCGCCATCGTCGCCCAGGCATTTCTTCTCCTGTTTGGCTGCTGCGACCAGAAGAGCATATTCTGTCTCGTCCACCACTCCATCTTCTGCAACTTCGTTGATGGTACCGTCTAATTCGCTCTTGCAGGCCCACAGGAGCATGCAGGCTCCCAATAAAATTAGTAATTTTTTCTTCATTGTGTTTTGTCTGTGTCTCCGGCTCAAGAGACATTATTTAATTCAAACATGGGGAAGCAGAACCTCGCTCGAATGATTTTACCCTGTTTGGCTATGATGGTCGGCTTGTTTGTAGCTCGAAATAAACCAATGGCCAAACTATGATAATTGCACGCAAAACGTACTCCCTCAGTATTTTACAAATAATATTGTGTATTACTTGCGTCTGCAAATATACACTTTTTTCTTTATCTTTTTATATTTTTCATAATTATTTTTTTTAAGAGATTATTTCCATTTTGGCCTTCGGAGTTATTCTCCTGCTCATCCTTTGGCCTCACGAAAACGTGTAAATCCTGTAAATATCTAGTGAGCAAGCTCACGGCGAGCCGGAGGCATGCTAAATTAGGAACAAACAATATCCGCGAAGCGAAATAATTTATAAGATTTCCTAGATTTCAGCCGCGAAGCGGCTAGGAGATCCACGCCGAAGGCGCGCGAAGCCAAAAATCGACAAGATCAACAAGATCTCGCGAGGCGAAGTCGAGCAGGAGCATCCACCGCAGATCAGCAGACAAGGTCTCAGCGGCTGCTGCGCAACTTGATGCGGAAGGTGGTGCTCTCCTGTGTGGAGCTCTTCAGTGAGATTTCTCCCTTATGGTATTCGTTGATAATGCGTTTGGCTAGCGAGAGCCCAAGACCCCAGCCTCGGGTTTTGGTACTGTAGCCCGATTCGAAAATGTATTTCTGCTGCTTGCTGGGGATGGGGCGGCCTGTATTGCTGCAGTCGATATAAATGTACTTGCCTACGTGGCTCACTGTCACGCTGAAAGTGCCTGCACCCTCCATAGCGTCCATGGCGTTCTTGCATAGATTTTCGATGACCCATCCGAGAAGGATGGCGTTTATCATGGCATAATGGGGCTCGTTAGGGATATTGTTCACAAAACTCACCTTTTTTGACATCCTCGGTCGCAGGTAGAGCAGGGTGTTGTTCACCACCTCGCAGACATTTTCTTCTTTCAGTTCGGGTATGCTGCCAATCTTGGAGAATCGTCGCGCTATCATATCCAGACGGTCCAAGTCTTTGTGTATCTCGCTGATATAGGGTTCACTGAGAGGTTTGTCCTGCAAGTATTCCACCCATGCCAACAGCGAGGAAATGGGTGTGCCCAGCTGGTGTGCCGTCTCTTTGGCCATGCCTACCCACATGTGGTTTTCCTCTTCGCTGCGTGCTGTGCGAAGCAGGACGACAGACACCAACAGCACGATAACAGAAATAAGAACGTAAAGATATGGTAAATAGCGCATTTGCTTTAGCAGCGGAGTGCTTTCGTAGTAGACGTATGCGCGCTGGTTGTTGGGCAAGATCAGTTCCAATGGGTCGTTTTCGCGCTCCATGGCGTGGAGTTTCTTGGCCAACTTTTCGGCAGTGCTGAACTGCATGGGGTCGATGTTGCCAAAATCTATCACGGACTGCCTTGTGCTGTCCACCATGATGACGGGAACAAAGACCGAGTTGTTGGTGATGTCGGAAAAGAATGAGCGGTTGAGATTGTCCAGAAAAGCCTGCAGTTCCTCGTATATTTCGCTCTCTTTGTAAAGCAGTATCATCTCCATGCCCCAGATGCTGTAGTGCACGGCTTCGTTTCTGGAGAAGGATGCGATGTCTTCGGGCGTCATCTTTGTGCCGATAAGGGCGCGGTCCAGCTCGGGGTCGCCAGTGTAGTTGCTACAGTTGGTGATGACGGAGTCGGCATTCATGATGACGAAAGAGGTCTTGCTGCTGTCGACGATGTAGGAGATGTATGCAAGGGAGAAATCGGCATCAGAACCTGGTGCTATCTGGTTGAAAGAGTTGAGTACCTGTGTGTAGAGCTCCATTTTGCGGCGCTCGTCGAGGTCTACGCCACGGAAGAAGGCCTCGGTGGCTTGCACTAGCTGTGCCTTGTGGCCTACGGCATTGACCCACAGGGTGATTTTCTCCTGTTCCGAGTCGCGTATTTTCGAGATGACGGTATTGGTGTAGAGCAGCACAACGAGGCTCATGAGGATGCTTATTGCGATGACACCCACACGCCAACGTTTGTTGCGTATCCTGTTTTTCTGTCCTTTCTTTCCTTTGATCATCTTGTTCGAGCGATTAGGGTTGTAATGGTTATTCCACCCTTATTGTCTTGGCGGGGTGGATGCGTGCTATGTAGCTGGAAGGCAGCATCAAAGCAACTAGGCAGACTGCCATGGTGGCGATGCTGATGGCAACGAAATACCATGCGTTGATTTCTACGGGTACAAAGGTCATCGAATAGCTTTCGCTGTCCAACTTCAGAAGATGCCAATGGCTCTGCACAAGGCTGAGCGCCAAGGCGATGGCATCGCCCAAAGCGATACCTTTACCGACTATCACGGCGGACTTCAGCAAGAAGATGCGCCGTATCGACTGGTTGGTGCCGCCCATCGTTTTCAGCAGCCCTATCATGGATGTCTTCTCGAAAATCATGATGAGCAGCGCCGACACCACTGAGGCGGCACAGACTACCGACATGATGATGAGTATCAGCACGATGTTGGAATTGAGCAAGGTAAGCCACGCGAACATGGCGGGCTGCTCTTCCACCACCGAGGTGATGGCCAAATCGGGACGCGTCGCTCGCTTTACTGCCAGCAACGTGGCGTCGAGTTTGCTGAAATCGTCTACCAATACCTCATATCCGGCCACCTCGCCGTTGTACCATTGGTTCAGTTTCTGCACTTGCCGCAAGTCGCCGACCATGTAGTGGTCGTCGAACTCGCTGAGATCGGTGTTGTAGATACCCACCACTTGGAAAGCTCGGGCGCGGTAAGTGTTGCTCATCCAGAAGTATGTACGGGCCTTGCTTCCGGTGTCGAGTCCCATCTTGGCGGCAAGACGCTGCGAGACAATTATTTCGTTCGATGTCTCGTCTTCTTTCAAACGTGGCAGTCGCCCATAGACCAAGTTGTTGGCGAAGAATGCCGTGTCGAATCCGCTGTCCACACCTTTGAAGATGACACCCTGAATCTGGTCTTCGGTTTTCAGCATACCACCCTTGTTGGCAAAAGCCTGGATGTGAACCACATTGGGCAAAGTGGCGATTTTCTGCAGCTCGCTGCTGTCCACGATCACTGGCACTTCGTCGTAATCATTCACCCAGCCATAGCTGCGTATGGTGATGTGTGATCCGAAACCGACTACCTTGTTGGTTATTTCGCCTTGAAAACCTCGAAGTATGCACATGGCCAGCACCATCACCGCCACTCCGAGGGCGATGGTGTAGGTGGCAATGTTGACTAGCGGCCGTGAGAAGTTGCTCTTGTCGCGTTGCAGAAATCGCCGTGCTATCAGGCGTTCATAGCGCATGGGCTTTGGCTTTTTCTAGAAAAACTGGTTGAACTAGTTAGTACAGAATCATCTGTATCACTAGTTCAACCAGATTGTTCGGTCATTTAGAAAGCAGTGGCAATGGCCATGAAATCGTCGGCTTTCAACGATGCTCCGCCGATGAGTCCGCCGTCGACGTCGGGGTTGGCGAAGAGCTCCTTGGCGTTGCCGGGCTTGCAACTGCCGCCGTAGAGAATACTCGTTTCGTCAGCTACCTCTTTGCCGTATTTCTCAGCGATGAGGCTACGGATGAAAGCATGCATCTCTTGTGCCTGCTCGGGTGTGGCGGTCTTGCCTGTTCCGATGGCCCACACGGGCTCGTAGGCAATCACCACCGAGGCAAACTGCTCGGCGCTGAGATGGAAGAGACCATCGCAAATTTGACGCTTCACCACGTCGAACTGCTTGTTGGCTTCGCGCTCCTCGAGCACCTCGCCACAGCATACGATGGGACGAATTTCGTGTGCCAACAGCTGGTTGACCTTGGCGGCTACCTGTTGGTCGCTCTCGTGGAAATACTGGCGGCGCTCCGAGTGGCCTACTATGCAGTATTCCACATCCATCGACTCGAGCATGGCAGCGCTCACCTCACCAGTGAAAGCGCCCTCTTCGTGCTCGCTGACGTCCTGGGCTCCCACCATGAAATAGGAGTCGTTGCTGTAGTCCGTGCTCATCTCCAGATAAGGGTAGGGGGGGCACAGAATCATCAATGTGTTCTGCTTCAGTTCGGTTTCTTCGAGTTTCTCAACCAGCGTGCTCACCAGCTCGTCGGCCTGCTCGAAGGTCTTGTTCATTTTCCAGTTGCCTGCTACAATATTTTTTCGCATGATTGTTGGTTTTTTGTATGGTTAATAATGAAAATTTGTTTCGTTATTTTTGCCAGCATTAACGGCGTGGACCGCGGCGGTAGCCTTCTTTTTGCCACTGCGACAGGTTCCGGTCTTTCTGTTCGGGGTGTTCCTCTTCGTAGCGTTTCAAGAAAGGCAGCACCTGATTGGTGGGCAGCGTTTTGTTCATAATGATTTGGCGGTCAGCGTTGAGCAGTATCATCGTCGGCGCGCCGTGCACGTTGTAGGCCTCCTGATAGTCGATGTTCACATTGGGGCCACCCACATTGATGAAGGGCAGCTTGTGTTCGCGCACGTATTTTATCCATTTCTGCGTATCGCTCTCATAGCCAACAGCATAGACCTCGAAGGGTTTGCTGCCCGTGGCCAACAGCGAGTCGTAGAGGACGATGAGCTCGGCGGTCTGCTTCTTGCAGTGGTTGCAGTCGGGGTCCCAGAACCAGAGCATCACATATTTCTCGGGCAAGGCGTGCGACGAAATCCAGTCTTTCGGGTCGTCCGACTGGTTGGTGTCGGCCATCACCAGCTCCTGGCCCATCGCGCCGATGAGCGACTGGCTGAGGAATGCCACCGATTGCCGTTTGCTGTAGATGTCTCCTTCCGTGGCCCACGGGCATTTGCCTGCCAGGTAGTAGTCGTTCAGCAAATTGACATACACCTGATCCCAGCCGATATTCTTGGTGCTTCGTTCATATTTTGGGGTGATGAAGTCAAGGAAATAGCGCAGCATGGTGCTGTCGCCGACCACGCGGTCGAGCACGTTATGGGCATATTTGGTGATGGTGTCGCAATCCTGATAGTAGAGCAGGCCGAAGAAGTAGTAATTCATCTTGTCGAACAGATGAGGCGTGTAGATGAGCGAGTGGTCGGTGAGGTCCACTTTGTCCCAGTAGTGTGAGCGAAAATAGCGTGCCTGCCATTCGCGCAACGATGTGTCGCGACTATTGGCGGGAAGCTCGTTGGGAACATCAATGTTGGCAAACATGCCTACAAGTTGTGTAAACTGGTATTTGCTGTTTTGGGTAAGATAGTTCTCTTCGAATTGTTTCATCTCTTCGGTCAAAGCTTCTATCTCTTTGTCGGCCTTGGCTTTAGCGGCGGCGTCGCCGTTTTTGCGGCGCTCGTTAATGTCGCGCGAGCGGCTGCGGGCATCGTCGAGTTTGGCCAGATATGAATACATCAGCTCGTTGGCCTTCGACCCTTTCACCTTCATGCCTGCGTTGGTACGCTTTTCGTCGAAGGTGATGGTGAAGTTGCGGCTGTCGTCGACCATGAAGTCGAACAGCTTGCTCTTCTTGTCGTTGAGCAGGGTGTACACGCCGTTGGTGAGTTTGGCGCGTTGCGCGAAAGTGACGCTACCGGCTGTAGCGTTGGCAGAGTCGATCACCAGATAGGTGTCGCGGAAATGCTGCCCCATGTAGTATTTGCCGTCGCTTAACGAGGACGAGGCAAAACTGATTTTGTAGCTGTTTTGTGCTGTGGCGCTCAGTGTGAATGCAACCAGCGCGATGATTGTCAGTCTTTTTATCATATTGTATTTCTGTTTTGTTCCGTTCATGTCAATGTTCAAGTTTGGCTGTTGAGAGAAATGGTGGCTACGGCCATGATTGCAAAGTTGTCGGCAAAAGCCGTGCGGTGGTAGGGCGCTTTGGATGGCGTGAGCTGGTAGGCCGCGGCAACGCCAATATTAAGGTAGCCCCAATGCAACAGGTTTTCGATGCCTGCGGCGGGCTCGATGATTCCTTGCATAGGTGCAGCGAGTGCCATCATGGTGTTGCCGTCAAATGTGGCAGGTGTCGCAAGGTGGCGTCCGTTGTCGAGTAGGTATACTCCATTGTCGCACAGCGGATTGTCGCTGTCGCCAGACCACAATCCGCCCCACATGGCGCTGAGCTGGACAAAGCATCGGGGCGACGAGATGTTGCTTTTCCATAGCGGGCACATGGTGTAACTCACGCAAAGATGCGTGAAGAGGTCTGCCGTGAATGCGTTAGGTGGCACTGTCAGCATGCTGTTATGGAAATAGTAGAATGAGTTGGATGTGCCGCTCAGGTCGTAGCGTCGCGTTATCGGGGTGTTGTCGTTGCCTGTGATGCCGGCTTGGACGAAAAGGAGCCAGGTGCCGTGGCTGTCGATGCTCCATTTGCGACTGTACTGTCCCAACAGGCGCCAATAACCTTCGCCCGACTGTTCTTCAATACCGCCCAAAGCCTCGACAATCAGCCCTTTGCCGTAGTTAAACTGCAGGCGCATTTCGTCATAGAGGTTACGGTCGCGGCGGTCGGAGTCATCTTTATGGGGGTATAGCAAGTTGCCGTAGCCATCGAAGAGCAGCGCCTCGGCGGAGTGGCGATACTCAACGGTAAGCAACTGCACCTTTCCGGGAAGGTCAATGCCGACACCCGCCAGCAGGCGGTCTACCTCGCTGTAGTTCGATGAGGTGTAGGAGGTGTTTTCGCTGGTATTGAAAATGTTGTAGCTGGAGAAGTTGTGCCTGCCTGCTTTCTCGATGTCGTGGAAGTAGCCGGCATAGGCTTTGCGGAACACGCTGCGAGGAAACCGCAACTCAGCGCGGACACCATATTTCCAGCCGTGGTCGCCACTGCCCCATGCGGCATAAGCTTCGCCAAAAAAGCTATTCTGGTAGTCTGTGCCGTAACGGTTGTCGTAGTGTAGCGGAGTGGTAATGTTGAACCCCAGTCCCCAGCGGTTGCGTTCGTAGAGATTATAATCATACAGGCGGTTGAGGTCGAAGCCTATGTATGTCTTGTCATACACGTGCGTCAGCCTCAAATTCTGCGCTTCTGCCACGGTTGCCAGCAGCAGAATGGTCGTCAGTATTCTGAATGATAAACGTTTGCGCATAATGGTGCCTATAATTATAAAGTACAAAATTATATAAAAATCGCGTAATGGCAAAATATTTTTTTGTAGTTCCGCAATTTGTTCGTATCTTTGCAATTGCTAAGACTGCGGCTTTTTGGCCGTAGTAAATTAATAATGTGCAGGTTGTCATTTGGACCTGAGTGTTGATATGCCCACTTGCGCACTGATTGAATAATTAAAAAAAATAATGATAATGAATTACGATCTCATCGTCATCGGAAGCGGCCCCGGAGGATATGTGGCCGCAGTGAAAGCTGCTCAGCTGGGTCTGAAAACGGCCGTTGTGGAACGCGAAAACTTGGGTGGCATCTGCCTCAACTGGGGTTGCATCCCTACCAAGGCGTTGCTCAAGAGCGCTCAGGTTTACAACTACATCAACCATGCTGCCGCTTACGGTGTCAATGCTCAGCCTGCTGAGGCCGACCTGACTGCCATGGTACAGCGCAGCCGCGGCGTGGCCGAAACCATGAGCAAGGGCGTGCAGTTCCTGCTGAAAAAGAACAATGTGGAGGTCATCATGGGCTCCGGCCGTGTGATGCCCAACCACAAAGTGGCTGTCACCGACGCTGAGGGCAATGTGACTGAGTATGACGCACAGCACATCATCCTCGCTACTGGCGCACGCAGCCGCAATCTGCCCAACCTGCCGCAGGATGGCCGTCACATTATCGGCTATCGAGAAGCCATGACATTGCCCACAAAGCCCCAGTCGATGGTGGTGGTGGGAAGTGGTGCCATAGGCAGCGAGTTCGCTTTCTTCTATCAGTCTATCGGTGTGCAAGTTACACTCGTCGAGTTTATGCCTACCATCCTCCCCAACGAGGATGAGGACACCTCCGCCAACGTGGCCCGCAGCTTCAAAAAGATGGGCATGAAGGTGATGATGAGCGCATCGGTGGAAAAGGTTGATATCGAGAACGATGTCTGCCATGTTCACATCAAGGACAAGAAGGGCGCAGAGGTGCTGGTAGATTGTGATGTGGTGCTGTCGGCTGTCGGTGTGGTGACCAACGTCGATGGCTTGGGCCTCGAGGAGACGGGCATCACAGTGGAACGCAGCAAAGTGGTGGTGGACGACTACTACTGCACCAATGTTCCTGGCTATTATGCCATTGGCGACATCGTGCATGGTCCGGCATTGGCCCATGTGGCTAGCGCCGAGGCTATATGCTGCGTCGAGAAGATTGCCGGCCTTGAACCCGAAAAGGTCGACTACACCAACATTCCGGGCTGCACATACACTACCCCCGAGGTGGCAAGCGTGGGCCTCTCCGAGAAGAAGGCCATCGAAGCGGGCCACGAGGTGCTGGTGGGCAAATTCTTCTTCAAAGCTTCCGGCAAAGCTACTGCTGCAGGCAACAACGACGGTTTTGTGAAGATGGTGATCGACAAGAATACCGACCGCATCCTTGGCGCACATCTCTGTGGCGACAACGTCACCGAGATGATTGCCGAATTGGTGGCTGCTCGCCAGAACGGGCTGACAGCCAAGCAGGTGGCTCACGCCATCCATCCGCACCCCACCATGAGTGAGGCCGTGATGGAGGCCATCGAGGCTGCCTATGGAAAGGCAATCCATGCATAGTAATAATTAAGGTGTAACACAAATCTTAAGAAATGATGATTAACGTCAAGAATATTTTTAGAAAACGTGTTCGCGTGTCCGACGACTTGCGTTTGGCGATACCGAGACACTTTGTGTACACAACCTTTGGCGTTCGTGGACGCTACGACTCTGTGAGCCGTACAGGCAACTATATCTGCAGTGGTGAGCCTGGTACCGGTTTCTTCGCCCATTCGAGCGACAGCAGCAGCTATCGCCATTTTATTGCAAGTGAGCGTAAGAAGCTGAAACAGAATTATCTTACTCTGCTGATGGACAAGGAGCCTGACCTGCAGAATGAGTATGACCGTATCGAAAAGGTTTTGGAGGATACCCACGACAAAGAGAAACTGCGTATTCTTTCTACCTACCAGAATGTCGTGGCGTTGGCTCGCGACGAGGAGATGCTGCAGCGTGTGGTGCGCGCCATCAAGGATTATATTAAGCGTAATCACCGTTCTCAGGCCAATTCGAGTATCTTGACGCACTACAAGTCGAGCATTGCCTCGCTGGAGCACGATGTGCGTGCCACCCAACTGAACATCAAAAACGATTTGAATGAAGAACAGCTTGCCGCATGGGGCGAGGTGGTGAAAGCATTCGACGACATCGTCAACTCACGCCGCATTTGGTCGGTGTATATGGACGGTGAAACCGATGCTTATCAGCAGGTATTCTTCGATTTGGGCATCTTCGATTACATCCAGTCGCCTTTCGATACACCTCTTATCCGTGACCATCAGGGACGTCGCTTCTACCTTTATCCCCAAGGTATTGTCGAGGCTCGCACCAATACCGACTTCGATATCCATCATTGGAACAAGATGAAGGTGTCGTTCAATCCCACCGATATTTCGACTTTGTCCACGCGTGCCGAGTTCAATTTCCAGCGTTCGTCGCGCAAGAAACACCATACCGATGCGCTCAGTAACCTTTACGGTACGACACGCTCGCAGACGGTCGGAGAGTTGGCTATACCTACGTTGAAACTTCGTTTTTACGTAAACCACGTTGAGCCAGTCGACGCTTTTGTGAAGGTTCTGATTGGCTATCTGGAGAAATACGGCGACAAGTAATTTTTGCCCCGCTCTATGCCCAAAAAGAACCACACATACCGATGGAATCCGCACACCCTATCATTCGAGAAGGTGCGCATTTCCTTCAAGGATAAACTGAAGAAGATCTCTTTTTCAGTGGCTCTGGGTATTGTGCTTGGTGTTACGCTGCTGGTTATTGGCTTTCAGGTGTTTGACTCTCCCAAAGAGCGCCAGTTGAAGCGTCAGCTCAATCTTTACGCCCGTCAGATGGAGACTATCCAGGACATCCTCGAACGTGACGAAGCGGTGTTGGCCGATTTGGAAAACCGTGACAACAGCATCTATCGCACCCTGCTGGAAGCTGAGCCCATATCTCATGAGTTGCGTCAATCCGGCATCCCGGTATATGGCCAGTATGACTATTTGCAGGGCTACGACAACTCGAAGCTTATCATCGAGACGCAGAAGAAATTGGACGACTTTTCTAAGAGACTCTACGTGCAGTCGAAGTCGTTCGACGAAGTCTATAAGATGGTGACCAATCGCAATGAGCGTCAGGATCATACGCCTTGTATCATGCCGCTGGACAAGCGCACATGCAAGTTGATGTCAGGCTTCGGCGCTCGCTACCATCCCATCCTTCACTACCGTCGTATGCATACGGGCGTCGATCTTTCGGCCAAGAAGGGGACTCCCATCTATGCCACTGCCGACGGCACTGTCGAGGTGGCAGGCCGTAACGAGTCCGGATTGGCCGGCTATGGCATTTCGGTGCTCATCAACCATGGCTACGGATATAAGACGCTCTATGCGCACATGAACGATGTGAAGGTTCGTCCAGGACAAAAAGTGAAGCGAGGCGAACTTATCGGTCACGTGGGCAATTCTGGCCTTTCGTCAGGGCCGCACTGCCACTACGAGGTCTGGCTCAATGGCAAAAAAGTGGATCCGGTATACTATTTCTATAATGATCTCAGCTCCGAGGAATATGAACAGGTCATCGAGGCTGCAAAACAAGAAAACCAATGCCTGTCATAATCGATGAAAATGCAGGATTTTGCTTTGGTGTGGTCAAAGCCATCGCCTCTGCCGAGCAGCATCTGGAGCAGAGCAATAGCCTTTATTGTTTGGGCGACATTGTGCACAATAATGAGGAGGTGAGCCGTCTTTCTCGTTTGGGCCTCAGGGTAATAGACCATAATCAACTGCCACAGCTTCCAAACTCCACAGTGCTTATCCGTGCACATGGAGAACCTCCAGAAACCTATGCGTTAGCTAGACAACATAACATCACATTGGTGGACGCCACATGCCCCATCGTGTTGGCGTTGCAGAAGAAAATACGTGATGGATATGAAGCTATGCGAAATGTTGGTGGTCAGGTTGTTATCTTCGGTAAGCCAGGCCATGCCGAGGTGGTGGGCCTGAACGGGCAGACGGGAAATTCTGCAATCATTGTTTCATCCCCAGACGATTTGTCGATGATAGACTTCCAGCGTCCCATTCGTCTCTTTTCACAGACTACACAGAATCAAGAAGAATACAATCTCTTGATTTCTAATATAAAACAACGTGTCGGACACCATGATTCAGATGACTGGTTTGTGGCATACAACACTATCTGCAGTCGTATGGTGAATCGTGCTTCACAGCTTAAGGACTTTGCAGCCCATGTACAACAACTCATATTTGTCTCCGGCGTCAACTCCTCCAATGGCCATTACCTCTACGATTATTGTCGTAGGGTGCAGCCTAATACACTTCTTATTTCTTCGCCCGACGAGTTGACCGATGAGCAGGTGAATCCTTGGCGTGGCATGACGGTGGGTATCACTGGTGCGACGTCGACACCTCGTTGGCTCATGGAGCAGGTGAAAAACAGAATTGAGGCCTCTTTTGAGCTCTCCTGACCCTTCAAATACTACGTAATAATGTATCTTAAACGTCTGCAGCTCAATAATTTCAAGAACTATACAGAACTTGATGTCTCTTTCTCTCACAATGTGAACTGTCTTGTGGGCAATAACGGGGTAGGAAAGACCAACTTGCTCGACGCGCTCTATTATCTGTCCTTCTGTAAGAGCTATTTCAATGCTACAGATATTCAGAATATTCGCTCGGGTGCCGATTTTTTTGCCATTCAAGGTGGTTATGTCCTCAATGATGACACTCCCGATGAGTTGACAACAGTGTTATGCACTTTGCAGAAAGGTCAGGCCAAGAAATTGAAATTCAACAAGAAAAATTGTACGACATTTGCCGAACACATAGGCCGACTGCCTCTGGTCATTGTCACGCCCAGCGACCAGAATCTCATTCTCGGCGGCAGCGAAGTACGCCGCAAGTTTGTCGATGGCATCATCTCTCAGGTGGACCACAATTATCTGCAGACCCTGCTGAGCTATCAAAAGGCTGTAGACCAACGCAATCAGCTGCTGAAACAATTTTACGAAAACCGTTATTTTGAGGACGATTCCATTGCGCTCTGGAACGAGCAACTCGTGCGTTACGGCGAACCTATCGTAGCGTCCCGTCGGCAATTTTTGGAAGAGTTTGCACCGTTGTTCGACCAATACTATTCACTCATTCATCCCGATGCCGCTACAACAGAGCATCCCCGCATCGGATATAGCTCACTGCTGAATGGCGATGAGGCTTCGTTTTCAGAGCAACTTATTGAAAGCCAAAGGCGTGATGCGCAATTGCAATACACCAGTGTTGGCCCTCACAAGGACGATATCGAGTTGATGATAGGCGATTTTGCAGTCAAGAAATTTGGCTCACAAGGTCAACAGAAGACCTTTCTTTTGGCGCTCAAATTGGCCCAGTTTGACTACATCTATCATCATCTTGGTACCAAACCCATCATGTTGCTGGATGATGTCTTCGATAAGCTGGATATGTTGCGTGTCAGTCAGTTAGTGCTGCTCGTCGGCTCCGATCGATTCGGACAGGTATTCATCACCGACACCCAGCAGGGGCGAGTGCAAGCTATATTTGGCAAAGCCCCCAATATGCCTCACAAAATCTTCAATGTTTCAGATGGAACGCTAGTGGAAATGAACGACTGATACGGTATGGCAAAGGAACATTCAATGAAAGATCTTGTCGACGCTGCATTGCGTCGCTACAACTTCGACGCGTCTCTTACACGTCAGCAAGTCATTGATGCCTACAATCAAGTCGTCGGCGAGTTTATCCTCAAACTGACACGTTCGGTCACCTATGATTCTAATAGCCATACACTCTTTGTAACCTATTCGGCATCAGCCCTCAAACAAGAACTTTCTTACAAGACGAGCGACCTGATAACCGCCATAAATAATCGTCTCGGAAACCCCGAAGTGCAGCATATCGTTTTCCTCTAAATGCATTCTGCTTTTTTTTCAAAAAAAATGCATTTTTTTATAATAAATTCCCCCTTTTTACGTTAAAAAGATTAAAAAGAAACTCCCGATAAGTGTCTTGTTTTCACTATATGGGGGTATAAGTGTTTGAAGATTAGGTCTTTCTCTTGATGGGACTGACCAAACTTTGTCGTATCAGACGGTTACTACCGAACGTTCATATTCGAATGAAAACTCTGACTTTTCTCATTCCCTGTTACAATGTCGCTGGGTGTGTCAGCCATTGTATTGACTCGATGCTCGTCGAGGATATTATTGACGACATAGAAATATTGCTCGTCAATGACGGTTCGAAAGACAGCACCCTGGACATCTTACGAGATTATGAAAAGAGGTTTCCAGACACTATACGTGTGATTGATAAGGAAAATGGGGGTTGGGGCACGGCAATAAATCTCGGCATCAAAGAGGCAAGAGGTAAATATCTCAAGGAAGTAGATGCAGACGATTGGGTAAGCACAGAGAACCTAAAATCGTATGTTGACTATCTGAAAAGTTCAGAAGTTGATTACATCGCTACAGATTACACTGAATTTTTTAAAGCCGACAACCGTTATGATCACCACGGCTATCACGAAGATGTGTATAGCAGACCGATGCCGTTGAACGATTTTTGGGAGCATCATTCTGCCGCATGGGATTTCCCCATTCACGCAATAACCTATAAGACGCAAATGCTTCGTGATGCGAAGCTCTCTGTTGGCGATCGTTACTATGGTGACATAGAATACAACTTGTATCCTCTTCCCTTTGTTCAATCAATTTGTGTTCTCCCGATAAATGTCACCGTCTATTTCCGCGGCAGCGACGAGCAAAGCACCAGCACCAAAGGCTACGCCAAGCATTACAAGGACTATGTCCAAATGAGCCAGAGGCTTACTCTCTTCTATCAAGGTCTTCCGTCGACAATGCAGCGCGAATTGTATGCATTTATCAAGGGTACTGTGCAAGGATCTCTCAATAAAGCCTACACGCTAATGATGTCTCCCGTATATGCTGGCAAGACGAAAGGTGTGTCCGCTGAGTTGCGGCAATATAATATGTGGTTGAAGATGAATAACAAAGAATTATACACTTCATGTGGTCACCAGCGTAAACATGGCATTGCCTATATCCGTATTTGGAGATGGCTTGGTATTAACTTAATGTTAATTAAATAATATGGTTTTCAATTCATTTGAATTCCTGATATTTCTTCCTGTAGTTTTCCTTCTATACTGGTTTGTATTCAAGAAAAACCAACGCTTGCAGAACCTTTTCTTAGTCTCCGCCTCCTATTTCTTTTACGGCTGGTGGGACTGGCGTTTCCTCATACTCATTGCCTTCACCTCCTTGTGCAGCTGGGTAAGTAGTTTATGGATAGGTCGTTCTCGCCAGAATAATATCGGTAAAGCGAAAGCCATCACTGCAGCCAATATTGTCATCAACCTGCTCATCTTAGGTGTATTCAAATACTACAACTTCTTTGTCCAGTCATTCGCCGACCTGTTTCTTGCCGGACAAAGCAATGGTCTTCTGCTCAAAATCATACTCCCCGTAGGCATTAGCTTTTACACCTTCCAAGCGTTAAGTTACAGTATTGATGTTTATCGGGGCAAGATAGAGCCCACAAAGGATATTGTCGCATTTTTTGCCTATGTCAGTTTCTTCCCACAGCTTGTTGCTGGGCCTATTGAGCGTGCAACAAATTTGCTACCCCAGTTTCAACAAGGAAGAACGTTTGACTACAATTTAGCGGCAGACGGAATGCGTCAGATGTTGTGGGGTTTCTTTAAGAAGGTAGTCGTTGCCGATAACTGCGCTGTCTTTGTCAATGCCGTGTGGGACGACATTCCTGCCCATTCAGGCAGCACACTGTTTGTCGCAGCTGTTCTTTTCGCATTTCAGATTTATGGAGACTTCTCCGGCTATAGCGACATAGCCATCGGTTGCGCCAAACTATTTGGCATTAAATTGAAGAGAAACTTCAGCATACCCTATTTCAGTCGAGACATGGCAGAGTTCTGGCGTCGTTGGCATATCTCTCTGACCACATGGTTCCGTGACTACCTATATATTCCACTAGGTGGCAGTCGTGTCAATAAGGTCAAGATACTACGCAACACGCTTATTATCTTTCTTGTTAGCGGCTTCTGGCACGGGGCGAACTGGACGTTTATAATTTGGGGTGCTTATCACGCATTATTATTCCTGCCACTTATCCTATTAGGCAAGAATCGTAAATATACAAATCTGGTAGCCGAGGGGAAAGCATTTCCATCTTGGAAAGAACTGGGACAAATGATATTGACTTTTGCTTTGGTCGTTATAGGTTGGATAATCTTCCGTGCTGAAAACATATATCAGGCCGACCAGTTCATATGTGCTATTTTTACTCAAGGATTGTTACAAAAGCCTCTATTGCCATTTGCTGCAATATACATTACTATGATGATTGTTGTCGAGTGGATTCAGCGCGAAAAAGAACATGGTCTGCAATTTACGAACCATATCACGCCATGGCTCCGCTACCCCATCTATTATGCACTGATATTTTTATGCTTCTTCTGCTCACCAATTGACAGTGCCCCCTTTATCTACTTCCAATTCTGATGAAAATATTTCTACGTAAAATCGTTCTAATTGGTGGTTCAATCTGGATAATGCTGATTATTGCAGATATTTCTGCTACAAAACACTATCGGCAAATAGAACAATATCCTTTCTCAACATGGACAGATATTGTCGAAGGTAAGTTGGATAGCGATGTATGGTTCTTAGGTAGCAGTCGCACACTGGTACAATACAATCCAATAGTCTTTGACAGCATTATGGGCACACGAAGCTACACTTTGGGATGCGACGCACAACATATTTTTTTGCAGTTACAATGCTGTGATATTGCACGACAATTTAATACCAAACCCCAATATATAGTTCTTGACCTTCTATGGCAATCACTGGATACGAGTATCTCTGAATTATCAAGGTATATTTATATGCCATATTTATATAACAGAACCATTCGAAATATAGTAATTGAAAATGGGATCTCGTCGCCAGCTTATCTCTATGTACCATATTACAGATTTCATTCCGAAAGGAATAACGCACTAAAATATTGCAAAAACAAAACTATTAGAGGTTACGAGCCAAAAGATGATTCTTGGAGTCCGATAGATTTGGATGGCCTTGATAATATCAACTATCATTGCGAACCCGAAGCCATTTCTCTCTTGGATAGTTTTCTCAATAGATGCTCCAACGATAGTATCAAAGTTATAATCATCCATTCGCCCTTTGAGCGTCGCGGTTTCGAAAAAATCAAAAATCATGATGAGATGCTAAACTTATTCCGTAGTATTGCCAATCGTCATGGAATACCATTTCTTGATTACACCAACGATCCAATATGTTACGACACATTGAACTTCTACAACGCTATGCATTTAAACTCCCACGGTGCAGATCTTTTTTCTGCAAAACTAGCACACGACCTTGATTCATTAGGCCTTATTCCTGCACGAAAATGATACCCAAGATCATTCACTACGTATGGTTAGGACACGGTGAGATGTCTGAAACTATTAAACGATGCATTAATAGTTGGCATATTCTGCTTCCTGATTATGAAATAAAACGCTGGGATGAATCAAATTATGATATTTCAAGTGCTCCAAAAATCGTACAAGAAGCATACTCTGCTAAAAAATGGGCATTTGCATCCGACTATATTAGACTTTGGGCACTTCAAAAATACGGTGGAATATACTTTGATACTGACGTAGAAGTATTAAAACCCCTAGACAGTTTCTTGTTAAATAGATTTTTCATCGGGACACAAAGTTTTTGGGTTGACCAGAATAAAAAAAGAAAAGAGTTAAAGGTTAACCTTTCTATTGGCGTAATCGGTTCTGAGAGCAATCACCCATACATTGATGACTGCTTGGAATACTACAGTAATATATCCATTTCCACAGGAGCTGGGCAAATTGACACTACTGTGTCCAATTTTAAGATGGCCGAATTGTTATCCAAATATGGTTATCGTAATTATGATGAACGACAACACCTTGAAGAAGGCATTGAAGTATATACAACCAATGAATTTGGTGATCGTCTTTCTCCTACCCCCAAAGACAATTGTTATACATATCATTGGGGCGAAATGTCTTGGTTTACGCCAAAAGAAAGAGGACCTCTCTTTAACCTATGTTGGAAACTGAATATGATGTCGTTCTATCATTGGCTTGAACAACTGAAGAAATAAAACTGACTGCTGATGTCTTCCACAATACTCTCAATAATTGTCCCGGTCTACAAAACTGAGCCGTATCTTGACGCTTGCGTGAAGAGTATCATGGCTCAGACCTTGCAGGATTGGGAGATGATATTGGTAGATGACGGCTCGCCAGACCGCTGCCCCGAGATGTGTGACGAGTATGCTGCTAATGACGGTAGAATTTATGTTATCCATCAAGAGAACGGAGGGTTAAGCAAAGCAAGAAACCAAGGCATCAATCGTGCGAAAGGCAATTATATCGCCTTTGTTGACTCCGACGATGATATTGCACCAGACACATACAAGGGCAACATAGAGTTTATGGAAGCACATCCCGATGTCGATGTTGTGCAATTCCCTGCAAAACGTATCGGCTGGGGCGACCAATTCTATCACGAACCAGATAAATACTATCGCGGAAGGAAAGAATTGATACTCAACAATTACAAGGATGCGCCCATAGACAATACGGTATGTATGAAAATATTCCGAAGGGAATTGTTCGATACAGTCCGTTTTCGAGAGGGCCATGTCCACGAGGACAAAACATTCATCCTTGAAATGCTGCAGCACATCCAGGCGCTTTACATCTCTAGCATAGGCTGCTACAATTACTACCGCAGGGAGAATTCCATTCAAACCACCGACAGCTATAGCAAGACCAGTGATTGGATTGATACAGAGGTAGCCACTTTGAAAAATTTATATGAGTATCCTGAAACAAAAAGGGAATGGATAGGACGTTGGATGTACAATGTCCGCTGGTTGATGAACCTTCAATTGAAACACAATGATTGGGACGTGCTCCCGTTGCTTGAATGCTTGAAGAGACAAATGCCCGCATTTGATAATAATGCAAAAGCCAAGGATTTGTTTTGGTATTGCTTCATAAAAGTATTTGGAATGCGTTGTTTCCATCGCATTTATCTTAACCTGCTACATGTATGAAATATGTCTGCCTTCGTGATGATGATACCAATTTCTTTACATCTGTAGAGGAACTTAAGGAAGCTTATGGTCCTTACTGGGGAACCATACCCATCACTTTGGCTGTCATCCCGTTTGCACATGGCTCGGAAAGGAAGATTCTCGATGTGGAAATACCCTACGAAAGGAAGTTTGAGAATTTGCGCCGCTGGGAACAGAATGCCACTGTCGAGGAATTGTCGGAATACCATCAGGTTCATCCCGTTGGAGAAAATAAGCAACTTGTAGAAGAATTGTCATCAATGGCCGCTCAAGGCAAGATAGAGATAGCCCAACATGGTGTCTTTCATCGCTATACCGAATTCGGTGCAGAACTACTTGGCGACAGGATGTCCTATGCTTCCTTGCGAGATGGAAAAGAATATCTAGAGAAGGTTTTTAACGTGAAGGTGAAAACACTCATCCCTCCAGGTAATGTCATCGACCTCACTGTTATAGACTATATGAATCGCCTCGGAATGCATCTGTTTTCAAGTGGACGCATTCGTGCTAAAAACCGTTGGGAGACAATCAAAACATACATCGATCATCCTGAATCGTTTGTTGACAAGAGAAAAAAAATGCCGCAACCACTGCACCATCGTTATGGTATTCACTACTTTGGGTCACACACTTTCGAAGAAGGATGTAATGCAGACAGGCTATTGCACGAAATCCTAAGTGATTTGGCATCCTGCGGCTTCTCCGCACTGGGTACGCATTATCGTTTTCTGCAAAACGAGGAACACCGTACAGCCTACCATTCAATAATTGAGACCCTGGCAAATAGGGGAGATGTGGAGTTTGTGACCGCAAACGAGTACTACGTAAAAGCCCTGAAAGCAAGAAAATGATACCCAGGACAATACACTATTGTTGGTTCAGCGGGGAGAAATACCCGCCACAGATAAAAGCCTGCATTAAGTCGTGGCAAAAGAACTTAAAAGGGTATGATATTGTTCTTTGGGATGGCAAGCGGTTTGATTTCAACAGTGTTCCCTTTGTGAAACAATGCATTGAGATGAGGAAATGGGCCTTCGCAGCAGACTACATTCGTTTGTATGCCGTCTACACGATGGGTGGAATTTACCTCGATTCTGATGTGCGTGTCTTTAATACATTTGATGACCTTTTGGACGACAATGCCTTTTGGGGTATTGATGCAAATGAGGGCCAACAGTATTATTTTCCTGAAGCAGCTGTCTTTGGCGCTGTCAAAGGGTTCACGCCCTTGAAGGAGATGATGGCATTCTACGAGCAACTTCCTGAGGATGAGGTGAGTACTGATACGTTTACGCGACTTACTAACGTTTGCGATGAACGAAACAGAACAGTCTGTAAACCCGACGGGTCGCCACAGTTGTCGACAGCGCCTGTCGTTATGGAGTCTGTGCTGCGAAAGTATGGTTATCAGCAAACGAATATCAATCAGACACTTCAGTCCGGTATTAAGATATATGCTGAACCCATTATACAAAACTCGAGCAAAGTGGACACACCTCAAACAATAGCGCATCATCAAAATGCCTCTAGTTGGTTCTATACAGACCGAGGACCTTTGTTTAAGTTCTGCTATAATCACCCACAATTGATGCCTCTATATAAGAAGGTCGAACGAATACGAGAAAGATTATGATACCCAAGATAATCCATTATTGCTGGTTTAGTGGTGACCCTTACCCAGATCTCGTAAAACGATGTTTGCGAAGCTGGCAACGGATGCTTCCAGACTACAAGTTGAGGCTGTGGGATGGCAATAGTTTCGATTTCAACAGTGTACCATACGTCAAAGAGGGTATGGCTGCCAAGCGTTGGGCTGTGGCTTCTGATTATGTTCGCCTTTACGCCTTATACACTGAAGGCGGTATCTATTTGGACTCCGATGTCGAAGTCTTCAAGTCGTTCGATTCATTCTTGAACAATTCATTTTTCACAGGAACAGAGCCATATATCCTTGATAATAAGGTTCTCTACGACTTGGAGTGTGCCATAATGGGGTCTGAAAAAGGTCATCCTTTCATGAAAGAGGCTTTGGACTACTACCAGAATGTGCATTATACTCCAGAGAATCACACTACAGTATGTCACGCATTGGTCCCGATTTTGGAAAAGTATGGTTACACATCGGAGAACAAGCTCTATAATCTTACGAACGGTGTGACGGTGTATCCCTTGGACCACATATATGATAAATACAGCTTCTACGACAAAAGCGCTATTCACTGGTGTCAGGGTTCATGGTTGGATTATCCGGAAAAAAGCCGATTATACTATTTTTGCCAACGGAATGGACTAATGGGATTCTATCATCTGTTGGAACGCGTTAGAGGAACAAGACGATGAAATTGGTGGTTGTGGCTTCGGGAGACTTTTTCTCTGACTATGGTGGAGGACAAGTGTATGTTCGCAACATCGTCGACGAGCTGTCACATCGACAGGAATTAACTACAACTGTAGTCTCGTTCAATAGGGGTCAACAACCAAGTATTAGAAAATACAAGGATATATCAGTATACCAGATAAATGATGAAACAACACTGGAAGATACGCTAAATGAACTGAGCCCTGATATAGTCCATGCCAATGGGGAGAAACTTATTACATCGCGTGTATGCAAGCATTTAAACATCCCCTGTGTTGTCACAGCCCATCATGGAGGTATTGTTTGTCCAGCAGGGACACTACTCAACACCGACGACGATATATGCAGCATCCTAGCAGACTATAGACATTGTTTAAAATGTTATCTTCGACATACACCAACGGGGTTGATGTGGTACCCAATTCTGAAGGGCTGTTCTCAAGAAAACAACCTGAAATGTGGAAGACTACTGAGAAAACTACCCTTCATACCGTTTGTTTCTCCCATAGGAGAAACGGGACTGATTGTTACTCAGAAGCTTAATGACTGGCAAGAACTATATGGGAATGTATCACTCTTCATTTCCCCTTCCGATGCAATGGCGGATGCTCTCAAAAGAAATGGCTGCCCGCCATCAAAAATCATAGTTATTCCACATGGTATCCCAACAATTGTCTCAAGCACACCTCAAGTTACGAATTATGAATCACAAGTCACTAAGTTCTACTATGTTGGGCGCATTAATTATGTCAAAGGTATACATGTCATGCTTGATGCATTCTCCTCTATTGAAGACACCAATATTGAGTTGCATCTGATTGGTGGAGCAGGAAACAAGACAGAATTACGATATCAAAACAAGCTAAAGAGGAAATACTGCGAAGACAAAAGAATTGTATGGCACGGCAAGTTGTCTTATGAGCAGATGAATGAGGTGATAAAAGAATACCATTGTCTGATACATCCTGCAATATATCTTGAGGTGTTTGGTTTGAATATAAGTGAAGCACTTGCCCAGAAAAAGTACGTCATCGCAACACGATGCGGTGGTGCAGAGATGCAGATCCACTCAGACAAAGACGGCCTTGTAGTAGAGCCCAACAATAGAGAAGCACTTGTGGCAGCGATGAAGGAATATATCAAAGACCCCAAACAGTCACAAACCACTGTCCGCAGTATAAGTGAACATGTGGATGACTTAATTAATACATACGAAGAAATAGCGAACGAACGCAAATAATAAGAGCGGTAGACATTGTTCGTGTTCAAGAATAATAGTAAAACAGAGTAATCGGTATGCCTAATATCACCGCCTTTTACCACTTCCTCAAACAGCATCCCGGATATGTTGGTGACTTCATAAGGGACATCAGCAGGGTGTGGTGGTGGCGTTTGACTGGACAGCCTATAGTTGTTCTTACAACTGAGAGCGGTGGTTTGGGCGACTATCTCTGGTTTCGTAGTTATTACAGCGCTATTCGCGAACACTATGCTCCGAGGCAATGCAGGATTGTGGTTGTAGGTATGCGTCAATGGGAACCGCTGGCATTAGGATTGGATGAAAGCCCTACGACCAATCACTTTGACATATACCGCGCTTTTGAGACTCCTGACCAACCGCTAAAGATTGAAAGACTGTTTTTTAAACTCTTTCGAATCGATGTATATGTCGATTTTCGGGCACGCCATTTGAAGCGATTGGTTATAGCCAAAGAATACTATTTTGGTCAAGGATTCCGCGACATGAAACAATACTATGAGTCTGCCAACAACAGCGTGATGAATCAATGGTTTGCTCTGTCGGACAGTTTCCGTCATAAACCAAACATAATGCCGTTGGCTAATTCGCACCGTGCTGATGTGCTCGCAGAGCCATTTGTTATTGTTGTCGAAGGCGGCAACACACAGGGAAAGCTTTCAGACAAACAGGTTCATACGATAGTAGATAATGTTCTCTCGCGAGGATACAAAATCTTCTTTAATGGTGACTACAAAAAACTATTAACTAATCTCACATCAGAAATCAGACATCAGACATCAGACATCATTGATGGCTACACATATCCATTGGCAGAATACCCAGCTGTGGTATCAAAATGCTCGTTTGTGGTAACAGTCAACACCTTCGTCTATCACCTGGCAGTTCAATTGGAAAAGCCCTGTGTGGTGCTAAGCGCCAATGAATATGAGTCCGTCAAATTAGATCAGCCAAGACAAATCGCTCTGTTCAACAGAGAGTTACAATTGGCATATGAAAGCCAAACGCTGCAATCATATCAAAGCATCCCATCCGTGGGACTGCAGGACATAGAGTGTGGCCGAATAGTCGAAGCGATAGACAAAATTGCGGCAGTATGTTAGTCACAATCATCGTAGCCACATACAACTGTGCCCACTACGTAGAGGCAACGCTGGACAGTGTGTTTCGTCAGACATACCAAGATATCGAACTGGTCGTCACCGACGACTGTTCCAGCGATGATTCGGTAAAGGTGGCAAGCCGGTGGATAGAGAATCATAAAGAGCGTTTTGTCCGTGTAGCGCAGACGCATACCGAGAAGAACAGTGGCGTAACAGCCAACTATAATGCCGGCCTACGAGAAGCACAAGGAGAATGGGTTAAATGTCTTGATGGAGACGATATGCTACCAGATGATGCTATCGACATCTATTTAAAGCATTGCAACACCAAAGCTACAATACCAGTGTGGTATGCCCATGAGCAACCTTTCGACGACAATGGCAATCAGGGAACTGTAAATCGAACCGTTCTTCCACAGGGTTCTGCTCGAAAACAGATGATATACTTGCTAAATAACAGATTGTTAGGTATCTGCACTGCCACAAACTTTATCCATCGTGAAACCTTTATACGGCAAGGTGGATTCGACAAGCGATACCCCATGTATCAAGACGGCAGCCCTTTCCTGCAAGCTTTGAGCGAAGGGAAATCGGTGGGTGTCATAGATGAAGTGACCTTGCTGAAAAGAACAAATCCCGATAGTCTGATGCATACGGCCAACCCGATGATGGTTCATAATATACGAGACTGCCATTACCATTATTGCCATTATTACCTGCGCTACCTTATGCCTCTCCATTACTACAATGCCTTTGTAACACACTTTTTGGCCACTCACGACACATCACGATGGCAAGTAAAAACGATGGGCTATTTATTCCGCTGCTTAGATTTGGTCAACATCCAAAGAAGGCTATCTTCAATATAAAACACAAAAGCATAACATGATTCCCAAAATCATACACTATTGTTGGTTCAGTGGCGACAAGAAGCCGGCGCTCATTCGAAAATGTATCCGCAGTTGGAAGAAACACCTGCCCGACTATGAAATAAAATGCTGGGACGGAAATAGTTTTGATTTTGACGCCCTTGACTTCACGCGCGAAGCTATGTCGGTAAAGCAATATGCTGCCGCGGCAGATTATGTGAGGCTGTATGCTCTCTACAATTATGGTGGCATATACTTGGATTCGGATGTCGAAGTTTTCAAAAGTTTGAATCCATTTCTTGACAATGTCTTTTTTTCGGGAATAGACAGACAGAGAGTAGGTGAATATAATAGGGATTATATCGAAGCTGGAATTATAGGTAGTCAAAAAGGATTTCCTTTTTTGCGTGAATGTATGGAATATTTTGAAAACACTCGTTTCATTCATCCTGACGGGAGATACGACAACGATTTAATAATGGCTCCAGAGATATATGCCAAACAGGCATATAAATATGGATTTCTGTGTGAGAACAAGGAACAGATGCTTTCTAACGGTATTCATATTTATCCAAGAAGTGTCTTCGCAAACGGAGATTATATATACAACCATCATGATATTGATTATTCTACTTTGACCGCCGTTCACCATAATATGTCTCCTGGTTTAGTTCAGAAACTCGACCGTGGTGGATTTTGGAAATTCTGTTGGAAACATAATTTACTTGATACTTACAATAGAATTGAGGCGTTTAGATTAAAGATATTCCAGCCTTTCAATAAATGATTCCCAAACTCATCTGTCTCACCCCTGTCAAAAACGAGGCCTGGATTCTTGACACTTTCCTGAAATCAGCAAGTATTTGGGCTGATTATATTATTATTGCTGATCAAAATTCGACTGATGGCAGTCGGGAGATTATTAGCCATTACCCCAAAGCAATAGTCATTGAAAATAATAGTTCTATACCCAATGAGCCTGAAAGACAGCAAATGCTACTTAATGCCGCTCGTAATATACCTGGACCTAAAATATTAATGGCTATTGATGCAGACGAAATACTGTCACCGGAAGCACTAACACCGGATACTTGGAAAACTATCTTTTCACAACCTGTCGGTACCATATTGAAATTTCAATGGGCAACGCTATTTCCAAATAGCAATAATTTTTGGACGGGTTATCATCTACCATATGGATATATAGATGATGGAATACAACACACAAATACCAACTTTTTTCACGGCACACGATTACCAACCCCAGAAGGACATCCGATTTATGATGTGACCGAATTTAAGGTCATTCATTTCCAATATATGAACCCCGAACGAAATGTTCGTAGACAACGTTGGTATCAATGTTTAGAATTGGATAACCCATCTATTGCGAAAGATGCCATTGAGATATACAGGAAATATCATTATGAGCAGATGCATACTGCAGACAGGTTATCTGTCATTCCACAAAAATGGATTGAACAATACAATGAAAAAGGAATAGATATCCTGAAAACATATTTTGAAGACAATTATTGGTATGACGATGAGGTTAAAACCCTTTTTGACAAATATGGAATAAAACACTTCAAAAAGTTGGATATCTGGAGAGATGAGTTTAAAGACAAAGATCCTCGTGACATCATAGACAAGGCGGTTCACTTATGGCTCAGGAAGACACAACCACACTACTTTACTAAGGTCCGTAAGATTGACAATATAATTAGGAGAATACTAAATTACTAAACCACAGAAACCCACTTACAATGATACCCAAGATTATACATTATTGTTGGTTCGGTGGCAAAAGACAACCGGCATTGATAAGAAAATGCATTCGAAGTTGGAAGAAACATTTATCTGATTATGAAATAAAGTGTTGGGATAATAACAGTTTTGATATTGACAGCATCCAATTTACCCGAGAAGCTCTGTCTGTCAATAAATATGCTGCCGTGGCGGATTATGTGAGGCTATATGCTTTATATAATTATGGCGGAATATACCTTGACACTGATGTAGAAGTTTATAATAGTTTCGACCCTTTCCTTGACAATGTATTTTTCTCTGGGTATGAGTTATTTGACAAATATGAGATAGAATCAGGTATATTGGGTTGTGTACAAGGACTCCATTATATTAAAGAATGTATGGAATACTATGAGACTACTCCATTTATTCACGAAAATGGCGAGTATGACATAGATATATTCCAAGCACCTGATATCCTTACTAAGTATGCGGTCTTGCACGGATTGGTTCCTAATGGTTTAGAACAGCAAACATCAGACGGGATACACATCTATCCACGAACAATATTTGCCAACGAGGCTTACGCTTGTAAAACCTATGGTCTCCAAAAAAATATTAACACCACGGGGTTGTTTGCTCTTCACCACAATATGGGTACCTGGACCAACGTTGTCGATCAAAAAGGAGTTTTCTGGAAATTCTGCTGGGAACATAATATGCTGGATACCTATAAATCCATTGAACGGTTTAGAGTTGGAATAACTAATTTCTTCAAATAATGACACCCAAACTCATTTGCCTAACCCCTGTGCTCAATGAAGCATGGATACTGGATCGTTTTTTGCAATGCACCAGTATCTGGGCCGACCATATCATTATAGCCGACCAAGGCTCAACTGATGGTTCTGTTGAAATTGCAAAACAATACGATAAAGTTATCTTTATTGACAATAAAAAAACTGGGGACTTCAATGAAATGCAAATGCGAGCACCTCTTTTTGAGGCTGCGAAACAGATTGAAGGACAAAAGATATACATTGGGCTTGATGCAGATGAAATACTGACTCCCAATTTTGACTCTCCCGAATGGCAAACAATATACAATGCTAAACCAGGCACGATACTCAGCTTCCCAATTCATAATCTTCTACCAAATGGTACCTATTGGACCCTTGGCGACATCTACTGCGGTTTCGTTGATGATGGCACACCTTATACTACAGGATTGGTACATAGTCCCCGTATGATTCTGCCAGATAATCATGATGTACTCTTATGCCACGACATCAGCCTTTTGCATTACAAATATATGGATGCCAATAGGATGAGAGAGAGAAACCGTTGGTATCAATGCTTTGAACATATTAATAAGGAAAATACGCCCATTGGTATTTTCCGTCGCTATCATCATCTTGAAGCAATTCCGATGAGTCAACGTTATCCATGGCCCGAATGGTGGAAAGAGAAATATAGACCATACAAAATTGAAATAACTTCTGTTGTCCATCATTCTGAACCACGTTGGGACCAGCAAATCTTGGATTATTTTAACCAATATGGAGCTGTATATTTCCGCCATCTTAACATTTGGGACGTCAACTGGGATGACAAAGCCAAGCAATTAGGTGTAAAACACATAATGTCATTTAGGGATCCTCGCCAAAAATGGGAGAAGGCCGTTAATCGTTGGCTCATATACACGCAGGGCAAACAACGGAAGACAAGTGTACATTTAATAGAGAAGTTGCTGAATCTTATTTACAAATGAAGCTATCTATTATAACCATAAACTTCAATAATATAGATGGTCTAAAGAAGACCATTGAAAGTGTTGTGTCACAATCTTACATGGAATATGAGTGGATTGTTGTTGATGGTGGCAGTACGGATGGCAGTAAAGATCTGATAGAGCAATGTCAGAATCACTTCTCATATTGGTGCAGCGAGTCCGACAATGGCATTTATAATGCTATCAACAAAGGACTAACCCATGTCAATGGAAACTATGTCCAATTCCTGAATAGCGGTGACTGGCTATATGATGACCAAACGTTGGAAAAAGCGATTACTCAAATCGACGACAAATACGATATCTATTATGGCAATATGGTACAGGTGAACGATGTGCATAAGCTTAACCCAATCTCGTACCCTGACGAACTTGGATTTTTCTTTTTCCCATACAATAACATCTGTCACCAAGCAACTTTTTATCGCCGGGCTCTGTTTGACAACAACCCCTACGACGAATCCTTTTCTATTATTGCAGACTGGGCCATGAATCTCAACCTACTGTTCAGAGGGTGCACATTTAAACATCTAAATCAGTTTGTTGTATATTATGACAATCGGGGTCGAAGTTCGTTTACCGATTCCAAACATCATGCCGAGCGCACAGAGGCCTTTGCCAAATATGTACCACAGCAATTGCAAATAGATGTGAAGAAATATGAAATAGATTATTACTTTTCACGGCATCGTAAATCCACGCGTTGGATAATGGACAAGGCAATAGCTTTTTCACACTGGTTAGACAAAGTGTTATCAAATAAAGAATCAAAACGCTCAAAATGAAAAGTCTCGCCATCCCCAACTTGTTAATACTCGGAATACTCTTTATTGCAGCATTTCTTTTTGTGTTTCTTTTTTCGAGCACTACGTCTCCACTTTACGAACATTACCCTTTCTGGTTCCACGGCGATAGTGGAATATTCCAGGAGATGGGAGTATGTCTTGTACAGGGAGGCACTCCATATGTAGACCTTTTTGACCATAAAGGACCAATTTTGTGGTTTTCCCAAGCATTTGGAATTTTGATTAGTCCAAAGTGGGGGATTATGGCATTGCAATCTGTATTTTTATTTGTTGTATTAATAGTATGGTTTAAATCCGTGTTATTACTTACTGGGCGACAATTACTATCAATAATCATATCAATATCAGGATTGTTCTTTTTAATGGCATTCTACCAACGTGGAAATTTATGTGAAGAATGGAGTTTGCTATTTATTAGTCTTCCCATTTACTATTACTTAAAAAGATGGAAAAAAGAACCAAATTCAAAATGCCCAATTTTTAACCATACAGATGCAATAGTAATGGGGGTGTGTGTTGGAATAATTGCCATGATTCGTCTTAATAACACAGCTCCGCTTGTCGGTTTTACAATATGGCACTTTATAAGATGTATTCAGCAGAAAGATTATAAACGAATGTGGACGGACATTGCATTAATATGTGGTGGAATTGCAATGATATTTGTTATATGCTCATTATTCTACTTGATAAAAGCAGGCTGGTCGGGGGTCTATGAAATGATATATGGAACATTCATCTTTAATATTATCTATATGAATGGAACCGGAGACTTGCCACTTATTACAAGATTACAACATTACTTTCCATCAATCCTGTTTTTTGCTATTTCACTCTTTACAATTCATAACAAATCGTTAATAAATGTCAATAACCCAATCCTAATATCATACATCGTTACATTGTTAGCAATAGGGAGTTTCGGTTATGTTCATTATATGATTATTTTTATTCCGCTTTTTTTAATAACTATAAGTCTAATTGTAAATGGGGGAAAAATAATCTCATATATACTACTAGGGACAATTGTTGTTCATTCGGCGTATCTGGGGTATGATGCCGCAGATCATCTATTATTTAGGCTTAAAGGTATTAAAGCTAGCACAGAACTCAATGACGGATTTCATCGATTTGTAGTTTCGTTACCTGACGATGAGAAAAAATCAATATACAATGCAGGATTGAATAATATGGGGGCTGGTTTGTTTGCAGATGAACTATTGTTTCAATGTAATCGATTTTTATCTAATGAACATTTAAGGAAATCATCATATCTGCGCGAATACGAAGAAACACACGGCATAAAAAGCCTTTGCCCGATCTGGGTGTTAACTCAAAGTCCAAGACCCGAGGCGACTGACGAGTATATGCAAGTCCACTATACCCTGGCTGATTCCATTTTAGGCGGTGAATTTGATCCTATTTGGTGCTGGAAGAAAAACGAAAACAAATAAATAGGATCATACGAATAAGTTTTTATGTCAATAGTGTTTATTTGTGTGACAGGATTATTAGACCTAACCCTAGAAGTCTTTAACCTTTATATTTAAATGATGCAACCAGTAATACGATTTGAAAACGTTGGCAAACTCTACCGCCTTGGCACTGTAGGTACTGGTACACTCACGCATGACATTCATCGCTGGTGGATAACTAACGTAATGCGAAAAGAAGACCCATACCTGCAAATAGGGGAGACAAACGACAGAAGCACTAAAGGCTCTTCCGACTATGTCTACGCTCTTAAGGATATCACCTTTGATGTCCAGCAAGGCGACGTGATTGGTATCATCGGCAAGAACGGTGCTGGCAAAAGCACGTTGCTAAAACTCCTTAGTCGCGTAACCGCACCTACCACTGGCAAGATCTACACCAAAGGCCGTATCGCTTCACTCCTAGAAGTCGGCACTGGTTTCCATCCCGAACTAACTGGTCGCGAAAACATATACATGAATGGTTCAATCCTCGGAATGAAAAAGCACGAGATAGACCGAAAATTAGACGAAATTGTAGGCTTCAGCGGCTGCGAGCGATATATTGACACTCCTGTGAAGCGTTACAGCAGCGGCATGATGGTGCGCCTCGGCTTTGCTGTAGCTGCTCATTTGGACCCTGAAATCCTCATCGTCGACGAAGTCCTCGCCGTCGGTGATGCCGAATTTCAGAAAAAAGCTATCGGCAAGATGCAAGACGTTAGCAAAGGAGAGGGAAGAACAGTTTTGTTTGTGAGTCACAATATGGCAAGTGTTAGAAGATTATGTAATACTGGAATTCTATTACAAAATGGTTCGATAAAGACTACTGGATTAATTAATGATGTTATTGAAAAATACATTGGTGGAGAAGTGACCGGCAAGAATGCTTTTTTTGAAGATTTGCAATTAGCTCCGGGTAATGATATAATTCGTATCAAGTCATTTGAAGTATTAGCATTGGATGGAAGTAAAAGTATCAATGTTGAGACTGGACTGCGATTTAAGTTGGTTTTTATGAACTACCAACCCAATATCATGATTGACACGACATTTGAATTACATACAATAGAAGATATAATAGTTTTTCATACAGGAAAAGTGTTGACTCCTGAAAAAGACTCTAAAGTCGGATTGTATTCAGTGGAATTTGACATTCCTCCATTTATATTAAACTCGGGCATGTACAAAATGATACTTTGGTTTGGAGAAAATCAGAAATATATATTGTGGGGAAAATACGAACATGTATTTGAAGTTGAAAACACTTTAAAAGGTCAAGGTTATAATATGAATACCTTGCCTGGTATTTTGAAACCAAGATTTGTATTTAGAAATAAGTTTCTGGGATGATATGGACGCAGAAATAATACACCTTCCCAAAATAGTTGATAATAGAGGTAATCTCTCGTTTATAGAAGAGGAAAAACATATCCCCTTTAAAATTGAACGTACTTTTTGGATTTATGATGTTCCTGGAGGAGAAAATCGGGGAGGTCATGCATTCCGTACTACGGAAGAGTTTATCGTTGCACTTAGTGGTAGTTTTACAGTGCTTCTTGACGATGGAAACGAGAAGAAAGAATTCCATCTTAACCGTTCCTATTATGGGCTTTATGTCCCAAAAATGATTTGGCGAGAAATGATGGACTTTTCCACGAACTCACTTGCTCTTGTGATGGCATCTACACCCTACTCTGCTGAAGACTATATTCGCGACTATAACGAGTTCATAAACTCTACCAAATGAATACTACAATAAAAGATTGCAGAATTATACCCCTCGACCGACATCATAGCGACCGACAAGGGGACCTGTCAGTGGTTGAGGGTCTGAATGGCATTCCTTTCCCGATTCGAAGAATCTATTATCTCTATGACATCCCTGGAGGGGCCACCCGTGGCGGTCATGCCCATAAAAACCTTTATCAGATTCTCGTCGCTGCAAGTGGTAGTTTCACCGTTGTACTTGATGATGGCACACACCGCCAAAGTGTCACGCTAAATCAACCCGACCAGGCCTTGCTGATAGTGCCTGGCATTTGGCGTGAATTGGAGAACTTTTCCTCAGGATCTGTCTGCTTGTGTATTGCTTCCGAGAAATACGACGAAAGTGACTATCTCCGCGATTACGATAACTTCCTATTATTCCGCAATCACACAATAACAAACATGTCGTCCAATGATTAGGCTATTGATTCTCACTTGTGGCACCAATGCCAACTACCATATTGCCAAACTACTGAAGGAAAACTATGGAGAAAAATTTTATCTCATTGGTACAGACATTAATTCCCAATGGCAGATTCCCACATCGCCTTACCTCGACTCCTTCCACCAGTGTCCACCTACTTCCGACAAGGAGTATTATCAGTATATTCTTGAAGTGAGCAGGAAAGAACACGCAGACTACATACTGCCGTCTTTTGACGAAGACCAACAATTGTTCTACGACGGAAATCCCGACTTGAAAGCACTTGGGGTTCAATCATTGGGAATAAACGTCCAAATACGGGATATTTATTCCTCCAAACAAAACTTGAACGCATTTCTCAATAAAAACCACTTCCCCATACCACATCTCTATTCTCTCGAGGATTTAAAAGGCACTAAAGAATATTTTGTAAAACCGACAAATGGCGTCGGTTCCATCGGCGCACGAATAATGAGGGGGGATGAGATTGACCAAGCTATAGCGTCATGCAATCTAATTGAAGAAATATGCCAAGCACCCGAGGTTACCTTGGAATGTTTTGTTTACAAAGGAACCGTCTATTCCGTGGCGCGCCAACGAATAGCCCAAAAACACGGAGTCTGTACAAAAGCGAAAGTCTATGACGACCGAGAACTGACGAAAGTGGCACAAAGGTTCGCTGACACTCTTCCTCTTCCACACATATTCAACCTCCAGTTTATGCGTAATACTCTCGGAGAGTATGTGATTACCGATGTTAACCTCAGGACAGCTGCGGGAATGAGTATGTCCCATGCCGCAGGATGGGATGAGACTTGTGCATTGGCGGACCTCTTACTTCATCGAACTGATGAAGAAATAACAAAACATGTCCAGCCTATCAAGCAAGAACAATATATTATGCGCGCCTATACCGACATCGTCACCAAAAAGGTTGAGAAGCGGATTGCATTTGATTTGGATGGCACTCTTCTAGACAGCAGGGGACGCCATAAAACTGTAATGGACCAGGTGCTTACCATGTTCAATATTTGTCTAAACACCGACAATTTGGTGAGCTATAAAGCCGAAGGGCACAATAATGTCGAATGGCTGGTAGAAAACGGCGTAGAAAGGAATACTGCCAACGCAATACAAAAAAAATGGATTGAGTTAATTGAGGCCGACGGCTATCTATTGCAAGACAAATTGTATGAAGGTGCCTTTTCGGCCTTGGAACGGCTGTCCAAATCCAATGAGCTATTCCTAATTACTGCCCGAAACAACGATAAAGGAGCGATGGAACAACTCAAAAGACATGGAATTCTACAGTTTTTCAGCGGTGTCAAAATAATCGAGCCAACGGCGAATGCTTCGCAAGCAAAAGCAGATTACCTAATAGAGCAAAAGATTGATACAATCATCGGGGATACTGAGATTGACATGAAAGCCTCTCAAATTGCCGGATGCCATTTCAAGGCAGTAACACACGGTTTTCGGTCAGAATCTTTTTGGCAACAGTATTCTATTGATTATTTTTCATTAAAGCAATCTTAAAATGAACCATCAAGAAAAAGAACGCATTACGGAGCACTCTCGGATAGCCTGTTATGCTGCAGGAGTAATGGAGAAAGCCACCTCCTATTGTTGCGATGTATTTCGAAGAAATATGCGTCCCGGCAATGTACTGGAATTGGGACCAGCAGAAGGAATAATGACGGACATGCTGTTTCCTTATTACAAAGATTACACCGTCGTGGATGGGGCCGATTTCTTTGTGAAAGATATCATTGACAGACATCCTGGAATTGAAGGCCACTGTGCCCTATTCGAAGAATTCAATCCCACAAAAACATACAACAATATCATTCTGGGGCATGTACTGGAACATGTAGAGAATCCCGTGGACATCCTTAGAATGTGTGCCACTTGGCTCTCCATGGACGGTGTCATTCTCGCCGCCGTCCCCAATTCCCATAGTATTCATCGACAAGCCGCTGTGCTCATGGGATTGTTGGGGAAAGAAAACGAACTGAATGATACCGATCGACGGAACGGTCATCGCAGAGTCTACAACATGCCCTCACTACAGAAAGACTTCCTGCATGCAGGCCTGAAGATAGTCAAAAGCGGTGGCTACTGGTTAAAACCCGAGCATAATGCATTTATCGACAACAACTGGAATGACAAAATGATTGATGCATTTCTGCAACTGGGGGAGAGTTATCCAGAAATCGCAGGCGAGATATACATAATCGCCCAAAAATAAAACACCGACCAAACCATGATTCCTTTTCTTTCGCTGAAAGACATCACTGCAAATTATAGAAACGAGATAGCCGAGGCTGTCACACGCGTTGTTGATAGCGGATGGTACCTACTCGGAGAAGAGGCCAAGGCCTTTGAGTGGGAATACGCCACTTATATCGGCACAAAACACTGCATTGGTTGTGGCAATGGGTTAGATGCCTTGACGCTGATTCTGGGAGCATACAAAGAACTGGGTGTTATGCACGACGGCGATGAGATTGTTGTGCCAGCCAATACATACATCGCTACTATTCTCGCTATCACAGAAAACAATCTTATACCCGTTTTAATTGAACCAAGGTTTGAAACGCTCGAGATTGACGACAGACTAATTGAAAAGCATATCACCAATCGGACCAAGGCCATCATGATAGTGCATCTCTATGGCCGCTGCGCCTATACCGACACTATCGGCAACCTGTGCCGAAAATACAACCTCAAGTTAATTGAGGACAATGCACAGGCCCACGGCTGCCGCTTCGGAACAAAACATACTGGTTCGCTTGGCGATGCCGCCGGTCATTCGTTCTATCCAGGCAAAAATCTTGGTGCCTTGGGTGATGCCGGAGCAGTGACAACGGATGATGATGAATTGGCCGCTTGCATCCGCGCACTGGCAAACTATGGAAGCTCCCAAAAGTATGTATTCGACTATTGTGGACGCAACAGCCGCCTTGACGAAATCCAGGCTGCTGTCTTAAATGTAAAACTTCAACACTTGGATGCCGATAATCACAAAAGGCAACAAATAGCGACCCTCTACTACGAAAACATCCTTAATCCGTCAGTCAAATTGCCAATACGATTGCCCAACGAAAACAACGTCTACCATCTCTTCCCCATCCTTTGCACAAAACGCGATGATCTTCAACGGTATCTTACCAACAATGGGGTACAAACTTTAATCCATTACCCAATCCCACCGCATAAACAAGATTGCTATTCGAAACGATTGGGTAATTTATCCTTACCAATCACAGAACAGTTGGCAAAACAAGAGTTAAGCCTACCTATCAGTCCCGTCATTTCTGAAAATGAGGTTATGACAGTCATAAACATTATTAATCTTTTTAAATAATGGAGAAAACCGAACTTCCATTGGTGTCCGTACCTGTAATAACATACAATTCCTCCAAAACAATTGTAGAAACATTAGACAGTATATATAATCAGACATACAAAAACATAGAGTTGATTATTAGCGATGATTGTTCCACAGACAATACCATAGATATATGCCAAAAGTGGATATCTGCTCATAATAAAAGGTTTTATAGTACAAAAATCATAAAATCACCAATTAATACAGGGGTTTCCGCAAACTGCAATCGAGCAGAAGATGCGTGCAATGGCGAATGGGAAAAAATGATAGCAGGTGATGACATTCTATTTCCTAAATGCATAGAAACATTTTTGAAATATGTTGGCGACCGAACTGATTTACCCTGTATTTTTTCTCGAGTACAATGTTTCAGTGCCATTGATGGTAAAATTGTAGATCTTCCTTTTGACTATGATTTCTTCTCTCTATCCCGCGAGCAACAACTGAATAAAATGGTTTACAACGGTAATTGTATTCCAGCACCTGGCATTTTCACTAATATTGTCTTGATGCGACGACTTGGGATACGCAATGATGAGAGAATTCCTTTTTTAGAAGACTACCCCAAATGGATAAACATTTTAAATGCTGGTTATAAATTGGAATTAATAGATCAAGAACTTGTAAAATACAGAGTATCATGTGGGATTTCAACAATGGATCATTCTCTTCCTTTCAAAAAATCAATCATACTAACGATACTGCTCTACATGTTCCCAGAATGGGAAAAGAGAGATCCTGTAGATGCAATAGCTCGTCTTGATCAACATATTGATTATTATTTAAAACAATATTACAATTCATTAGAATCAATCAGTAATATTTTTTCATCTGACGAGTATCGTATTGGTAAGATGATGAAAAAAAGATTTAAAATTATATCATCTTTTATTATACGAATTGGTGACATTAAAAATAAAAGAAGAAGAAATAATAGCAGTAAAAAACAATCACACAGTTAATAAATAGAAAAATGTTTCA
>JAILAT010000013.1 GCA_024681475.1 Bacteroidales bacterium
GTGGTGACAAATGCGATTTCTGCTTTGTCCGCCACCGCAAAGGCGAAGTCTGGGAACGCACAAAGAGCATTTAGTAATTATTCTTTCGCGCTCTTGAACTCGAAGCCTTCCTGTTCGACGGCGATACGAACGGTGGCCAAAAGGTGGCCAAAACTGGGATATAAAAGAAAAAAGATTTTGCATTTTCGCTCATTTAGAGTTACTTGCAAAATCTCTTTGGTGCCCGGAACAGGACTTGAACCTGCACTCCTTTCGGAACACGCACCTGAAACGTGCGCGTCTACCAATTCCGCCACCCGGGCTGGTAGGATTCCTTCTTTTGGAACCGTGAACTTTTTCGTTCGAAAGCCTTTGTGGATACGCGACCCGCTTTGGCTTTGTGGTGCCCAGGACAAGACTTGAACTTGCACGCCTGAATCGGCACTACCCCCTCAAAGTAGCGTGTCTACCAATTCCACCACCTGGGCTTTTTCCCTCACGGAAAAGTGGTGCAAAAGTACTACTTTTTTCAATACCGACAAAATATTTTTCACTCTTCAGACTTTTTTCATGCACAAATAAACTGTATTACAGGTTTATAAAGAGCGAAAAAAGTTTTTCGCAAAAGGAATGGACAGGTATTTTTATTCTTGATTGGGAATGCAAAATCTCAAAAATCGGAGCTTTTTTTGCAACATACCTTCCCTCCGGTTGATTGCGCATCTCTTTGAGGCAATGACGGAATAGGGAATGTGGCGAACAACCATTCAAACAGATTTCACCGTGGTTTGTCAGAGCGTCACCCAGCGTAGCGGTTTGTGGCCATCGGAGGTGCGTATGTAGTACACTCCCGGGGGCAGCTGCGACAGGGTGATGGTACTGACTCCCAGTGCGAGGTCGATGGTCTGGTGGCTGACGCAACGGCCTCTTGCATCGAAGATGTGTATCTCCAGCACGCCGCCATATTCGCTCTCATAGCAGAGTGTGGCGCCCGAACGGGAGGGGTTGGGGTAGAGCGTGGCGTTGACCTTGGAGATATCGGCATCCAGGAAGCGGGCATAATTGTCGACCACCCAGTCGGTGCGTTTCTGCAGGAACTGTCGCGTTTGGCGCACCCTAGCACGCCAGTCGGCCTTGGATTTCGGCGAGCCGAAACGGTCGGACTGCCGCTTGACCTCGTCGCCCACTTGGTCGGCTATCTTGTCAAGCAGTGGTGCGGAATGCCCATAGCCCCAATGGTGGTAGACCAACTTGGAGAACCTGTCGATGGAGGTCTTACGGAACGTCTCGTTGGCGAGCAAACGGCGGAAAAGCAGCGTGGAGTGGGGCGATGCGGGATAGTGCTGCGCCGGGTCGTCGCAGGTGATGTAGCTGAAGAGGGCCGACTGGTCCTTCCAGATGGAGAAGGCGGCGTCGCCGTCGAAGAATATCCACCGCCAGGGGCTTCCGTCGGCAGACCACTGACGGGCGTTGTTCGACGGCCAGTCGACATTGAGAATGAAGACTTGAAGCAACATATAGTCGAGCAGGGCGTCGACATCGATGCGGGCAGCGAGATAGGCATAGTCCTCTTCGCGCGTGAGGTCGGCCGTCTGGAGCCAATTGTAGAGGGCGTTCCATTCCTGGCCATTGCCGTTTTCCACCTCGTCGCCCCAATTCAATATCAGGTCGACATGATCCTTGTCGATGCCGTAACGGTCCTCAATATAATGCTCATCGGCCTTCTCCTCAAGAAAATAGATGCCCCAGTATTCGCCATTGAGGAAGAGGACGACAGGCCGTGTGGCCAAGTTGTCACACTTGGCGGGTTTGGCGAGCTGCTGGCTGAGCCAGTCCTCGATGCCGGCGCCTGTCCACGAGCCCATCCAGGGGCGCAGCACCAGACGCTTGAAACTGTCGGGACCGTCGGCACCAAAGAGAGGATAGGAGAAAGTCTTTTTGCCATACTCCTTGCGCGCATAGAGCGAGAATCCTTTCTGCATGTAACCGCGGGTGCGGTTGCCATGGATGCGGAGGCCGCAGTCCTGATTGACAATCGTGGCGCCATTCTCGATGAAGCAGAAGCTGGCCTTGCGTTCCCAGGCGGTGCCTTTCTGGCAATAGTTGCCGCTGTGGTCTATGTTGGTCTCGTCGAAATGGCGGCCAGGGACAAAGATGCCGCTATCGAAATCGAACAAATCAGCGGAGTCGACGCATAGCGACACCACCGGCAATTTGATTGTCCTGTCCAACAGGCTGCTGACCACGTATGCCTCGGTCTTCACCTCGGAACGGCACACGCCGGCATCGTCGAAAAGCGCAGCCCTGACGACGATAATCCTGTCGACGTCGTCGCACTGACGCCAGTTCTTCTCAGGGCAGTTGCGAAGCTGGTAGATGTTGGAACACGAATAGTGTTTCTCCGACAGTTTCAGTGGAGCGAGGAACGCGGCGTCGTTGGCTGTGGGGACGCTGCCATTGAGCGTATAGCGTACCGTGAGCCCGTTTGAGGACTGGATGGTGACGATGGGCGGGGTGTCGAAGCGGCCGCCTTGTGGCAAAATGGAAAGCGTCTGTCCTTGCGCCACGCCGCAGAGCAGCATGACAAGCAAGAGTACTGTTGACAGGCGCTTTTCATTCATATTCTATAGGTGGGTTCTATTTATTCATTGAGAGCGAGTCTCACCTAGACGCTTATTGTTCTTATCTTGTTACCCCACACTGCGTTCCATGTGCGGGGGTTTTTGAGAGTTAGCCTCTCCGGGGCTATTAATAGAAGGCCTCTTTATCAATCATCTCCTTCGATGACGTCGTCTTCATCCACGTCCCAGTCGCCGGGGTCGTCTTCAGACTCTGCGTTGCCGCCCATGCGGAGCAGGAAGTTGGGCACCTCGACACGGCTGGGCGTGATGCGATAGCGGTAGTCGCCCTGGTTCGATTTGCCCGAGACGGTACGCTTGTCGGCAGGGAGGCTCTTGATCATGTCAACCCATTCGCCGACGCTCGACTGGATGAGCAGTTGCTGACTGTTGAACTCGTAGTTGAAATAGTACCAGTGGTCGGAAGCCACCTGGATGTAGAGGATGAGGTTGACGCTGTTGCCTTTCTTGAAGAGCTGTGCTTTGACGCGTGTGGAGAGGTGCAGCTGTTTCTTGCCCACCGATGCCAGAGAGGCCACGCCGTCGTAGTGGTAGCCGAGAGCGGCAGAGTATTCCCAGTTAAGGCCCTCGATGAGAAGGGTTGTCTCAAACTCCTTGGGAGTCTTTGAGTAGAAGCCGCTCTGCACATAGTCGCCATAGGCCTCGGCGCCCTGCTCGGCGCCCATGTAGTACATCATGGCACGGCGCGTCACGTCGTTGTCGGGGCTGGAGGGCGAGAGACGCAGGTCGTCGGCGATGAGCTGCGACATGGTGCCCAACACCTTCTCGTCGATGGGGAAGGTGAATCCGAAGATGGTGTTCATCTCCAGTTCGTCGGCACGTGTGCCGCCCAGCGTGGCGTTGCCGAAGCAGAAGAGCGAGACGAGGTTCTGCTTCACCTGGAAATCGATGGGGCCTTCGCCGGTCATCTGACAGGTCTGTGTGTTCAGCGTCAGGTACTTGTCGACCACATTGTCGGGGTCGTTGATCTTCTCGGCGGAGCTTATCATGTATTCCTTCTTCTCGTTGTCATAGGTCACAAAGCCATAGGCGCCCATCAGCTCGTTGTCGGCGGCGCGGTCCTGGGTAAGGAAAGCCTGGTAGGGCTGCATGGTAATCTTGTTGAAGAGCAGCGAGGCGGTGATGCGGTTGCCTTTCCAGTCGGTGGGTATCTCGGGCACGGAGACCAATATCTGCTTGGGGTTCAAGTAGCTGGAGTAGGCCAACAGACCCAGGTTGTCGGTGTCGCCGCACTTGTGCAGCAGACGTACACCACCATCGAAGAAGAAGAACTCCTTGTCGGCTTCCACACGCACGTTGCCAGCGAAACCGAAGGCGCTGTTGAGCGTGAAGTGGGTGCTGTCGGAGATAAAGCCTTGGCCCACCGTGGTGCCGGCGGCATTGGGGGCTATCTCGGTGAGGTAGATCTTCTGTTTCTTGTCGTCCTCGTCGACATAGTCGATGTAGCCCTTGGCACTATATTGCTTGGCGCCCACCAGCATCACGTCGGCGTCATAGATGAGATGGTAGCGGTTGGTGCGGTTGGCCAGAATCTGCGAATGCTTCAGCAGGTCGATGGTGCCGCCTTGACGGATGTGAAGTGTGTCGCCGCCGGGGGCGATGACGGCATCGGCCGAATGCACGGTGAATACCTGCTTGCATGTCAGCTGACCTTCGTCGTAGAGATAGGTAGAGCGGACGGCATGGAAGTTGAGGCTGTCCTTGGTGGGGTCGGTGGAGACGAAGAGGGCGCCGGGCTGGTCCTTGTGGGCGAAGCGCTCACGCAGCGTGATGCCCTCCAGACCTTGCGAGCTCTCGCTCTTGCTGTTGATGAGGTCCAGCTCCTTCTTGTCCATCTCCCACGAGAATTTGTCGACATAGGCCGCATATTTCACCAGCGGCAGCAGTGTGCGCTCCACCTCGCCGTTGGCCTGGAAGTCGGCACGGTGTTTGTCGTAGTCGACATGCGACTTCATGTCGCGGGCATAGAAGGCGACATTGTTGTGCACCGTGGACTGCAGGGTGAAGGTGCTGACGTTGGAGTTCATCTGGCGTGGTGCCAGGGCGAAAAGCCTCGACTCCAGCGAGCCTTCACCGATGGTCACGGTGCCGCTGGCCGTGGCGCCGCCAGGCTTCAGCACGACATGGCCTGCCAGCAGCGCATCGCGCTTGTACATAGTGAACTGCGGTCCGTTGAGAAGCTGCGACACACGCATCGAGTCGGCATAGGGATACCAGCGTTGCATGGCACGGCTGTTCTGTATGTCGGGGAAGTTGCCGCCAGCCTTGACGTAGAAGGTGTCGGAGACAGAAATCATCGAGTCGGGCATGAAATAGATGGTCTTCGAGTCGATGACGGCGCTCAGATATTCCACCTTGCCCTCGCCGCGGAAGCCACGATAGCTCAGATCCACCTTGCTGGTGAAGCGGCCCTTGCCGCCATAGGCCTCGTAGCCCGTACGCGGTGTGCGGCGCACGAAGCCCAGCGAGTAGTCGGGCTGCACCTTCAGGGGCTCCTCGATGTCGGGGAAGATGCCCGCCGACGTCAGCACACCGTTGAAACTCAGGCTGTCGGTAGTGATCTTAACCATGTCTTTGATGACGAAAGGTTTCAGCGTGTAGTAGAACTTGTCGCGCACATAGGCACCGTTGTGTATATCTTTACGGTCATAGTATACATAGCTGTCTTTCTTGCTGTTGAATATAGGATAGCCCTTCGATTGCTTCAGGCCGCTGTGGTTGTCAGCCTGGTCGATCTGCAAGTCGCCCGTCAGGTTGTGCAGTGGGGTGTAAACGATGTGGTCCTCCTGCGGATTGTTGAACTTGGTGACATAGAAGACCATGGAGTCCACCTGTGGCATGTCGATGCGGAACGGCTCGTACTCGAAGGTAGCGCCGGAGACAAAGAAGATGAACTTGCCGGCATGGACGCGGCCGTTGAACTCGATGTCGCGGTTGCGTTTCACCACCAGGTCACCGTTCCTCGGGAAGATGGCCACCTGCTGGCTGTCGCTCAGTACGAATTTTTCCACGCCGTGCACATCCAGGTTGTTGCTCGACAAGTCGAGGCGGGCATTGTTTCCCGTGCTCGACGACTCGAGTGTAATGGCGTCGTAGTCGACATTCTTGCTCTTGGCGCTGGCCCTGGCAAAATCCACCAACTTGTCGTTGACATAGATGCGCTGCTGCGACTCGTTGTAGGAGACGAGGCCCGACTGCGCCAGAAGGTGTATCATCGATTTGGCCTGCATGATGTCCATCTTGATGGCCGCGGCGAACTCGTCCATGTAGAAGTCGTAGACCATCCCTCTGGCCTGCATATAGCGGTAGACGCGGATTACGGGGTTGATCTGGTCGATGCCTTGTATCTCACGGAATTTGCGTTCCGAATAGTAGCTGTTCGATTCGAAAGTCGAGAAGGTCTGGTCGCCCGTGGCGCCGAGCATGGAGAAGTCGAGCAAATCGTCGTTCATCTTCCACACAATCTGCTCGCAGTACATATCCAAGTTGTGGTACGAGTTGGACCAGGGGCTGTAGTAGTTGCGGCGCGAATCGTTGATGAAGTTCACCTGCTTCTCAGAGGCGAGATAGCGCATCGTGATGCCGTTGTTCCAGATGGAGTCGCCGTCGACATACAGCTTCACGGCGGCATTTTCCGACACTATCTTGTTGCTCGTGATGGTGAATTTCACCGACTGAACCAGCGCGAACTCCTTGCCGCCGCGATAGAATATCAGCGTGGCGGGGTTCTTGGTGTCGGAGGTGATGAATTTGGAGCCGTTCATCATGAAGCTGCCGCGATAGTCCACGCCGGGCAGTATATCCTTCATTTGGAAGTCTTTCTGATAGCTGCGGAATTTGGGATAGGTGTATTTGTCGGGCTCCAGCTTCGCCGAGAGGGCCTCCTCCACCCTGCCGTAGATGGGCTTGGTGAAATAGGCCGTGTTGGTGAACTGCACCGAGTCGGCCGTAAATTTGGGGAACTTCGTGACGGCCACATATTTCGACAGCACCGCCCAGCAGGCCTGCGTAGGCAACCCGGTACGGTCCCAGTTCAGGCGGCCGCCGTCGCCAACCCACTTGTTGTCAAAGTAGTAGTAGACGCCCTTGGTGCCGTAGATGGTGCCGTTGTCGGCCTCCGAGCTGTAGTAGAGCTCCATCGGCTTGTCGAAGTATATCTTGATGTCATTGTCCTCAAAAGCAAAACGATAGGAGGTCCCCGCCTGGGTCTGCCAGGTGCACGACCGTGAGCTGTAGAGCGTCCGGCTATTCACAAAGGAGCCCGTAAAGTCGACGAAATCGGTGAAGTCCTTCACCTTCTTGTTCCTGGCCTGTATGTATTCCACGCAGCGCACCCACTGCTCGAAGTTGCCGTTGGCGCCACCCTGGTTGGCCATCATGGTGTAGGTGGCCACAAAGTTGAAGACATCGGGATGCTGGCGCACACGCAGTTTCAGCATTGTGTTGCACATAGCCAGCGTGCGCTGCTTCATGTCGTTCGACTGGGCGTCGTAGACCTGTGTGAAGCCGCGTATCAGATTGGCATCGGCGGCCTTCTGCTCCTTGTCCGACGTGGCCTCGTCGAGATAGGTCAGCAGCTCGGTAGGCAGCCCTCCGAAGGTGAACTCGGTGAAGCGCGTTTTCTGTGCCATGACGATATTGGCCATCAGCAGACTAACAATCAGCAATATAAAGTGTCGTGTTTTCATCTTACCAAATAAATATGTTATATATAATAACGCATACCGCCACAAAATAGTATTCGTACACCAAAAAAAACAGGGCCATATCCCAAAAAAGCCGTATCTTTGCAATTGCTAAAAGAGACGCACAATCATGCAACTATTCCTTGCAGAAGACATAGAATCAAGCACATACACGCTAAGCGAAGAGGAGTCGAAACACATTGTCCGCGTGCTGCGCATGGGTGCTGGCGACCCGCTCTGTCTGACCGACGGGCAGGGCACGCTCTGCCGCTGCCATATCCTCGAGGCGCACCCCAAACGCTGCACCGTGGCCATCGACGAGCGTCAGCGCGAATATGGAAAGCCCGCCTTCCACCTCCATCTCGCCGTGGCACCCACCAAGAACACCGCACGCCTCGAATGGATCGTCGAAAAAGCCGTGGAGATGGGCGTAGGCCGCATCACCCCCATACGCTGCGACCACTCCGAACGCGCTGTGCTCAAGACCGATAGACTTGCCAAAATCATCGACAGCGCCATGAAGCAGTCGATCAAAGCCTACCGTCCACAACTTGACGAGCTGACACCGCTCAGCCAACTCATCGCCACCCCTTTCGACGGTCAACGCCTCATTGCCTACTGCGACGGTGACCACCGCACCCCCTTGCGCGAGGCCTACCACGCAGGCAGCGACGTGCAGGTGCTCATCGGCCCCGAAGGCGATTTCAGCTCCGACGAGGTCGCCGCAGCCCTCGACGCCCGATTCATCCCCGTCACCCTCGGCAGCAGCCGTCTACGCACCGAGACAGCAGCCCTCGCGGCTCTCGCGTTCATCAACCTTGCCAACTAACACCACGCCATGAAAAAACACCTCATAATCACAGCCTTACTTTTCCTCACCATCCTCTCCTTCGGGCAGGCACGTACACAGATAGCCCTGCTCAAATATGGTGGCGGCGGCGATTGGTACGCCAACCCCACCTCGCTCACCAACCTCATCGCCTTCTGCAACCAGGATGCCAAAATGAACCTCGACCCACAATACGCCACCGTCGATGTAGGCTCCGCCGAGATTTTCAACTATCCCTTCCTCCACATCACCGGACACGGCAACATCGTGTTCACGGCCCAAGAGGCGCAGAACCTGCGCAACTACCTCATTGCCGGCGGATTCTTGCATATCGACGACAACTACGGCCTCAAGGAGTTCGTCATTCCCCAGATGAAGAAAGTGTTCCCCGAACTCGATTTCGTGGAGCTGCCCTTCACGCATCCCATATACCATCAGAAATACGACTTTCCCAACGGCCTGCCCAAAATCCACGAGCACGACAACCTGCCTCCCAAAGGCTACGGCCTCATCTACGAAGGACGTCTTGTCTGCTTTTTCACCTGGGAGTGCGACCTGGGCGACGGCTGGGAAGACCAAGACGTGCACAACGACAGCCAGGAGACCCGCCTCAAAGCGTTCCGCATGGGCGAGAACATCCTCAGATATGTCTTCATGGGCTCGGAAAACTGAAAGGTGTGACTGACAAAGCCAACAGTCCTGACTGCCTATCTGCCGACTAGCAGACAATAAGAGGGGGCGGCTGCCACGGCAGCCGCCCCCTCTGCTATAAGCGTCTTCGAAAGGTTATTTCACAATAACCATCTCGTCGATAAGGTTCTTTGCGCCAGCGTACTTGTCGATCACCCACAGGAAGTAGCGGGAGTCGAGGCAGATGCAGCGCTGCAGGTTTTCCTCAAAGTCGATGTCGCCCGACATGGCCTCGCTGTTGCCGTCGAAGGCCAAGCCAATGAGGTTACCCTCGGCATCCATGACCGGCGAACCGCTGTTGCCGCCCGTGATGTCGTTGTTGGTGATGAAGCAGGTGACCAGCTCGCCCTTGCTGTTGGCGTAGGGGCCGAAATCTTTCTGCTCGTAGAGCATCTTCAGACGTGCGGGCACCTCAAACTCGCTGTTGGTGGGATCTTCCTTGGCAATGATACCCTTCATCGTGGTGTAGAACTTATAGGATACAGCGTCGCAGGGGTCGTAGGCCTTCACGTTGCCGTAGGTCAGACGGATGGTGCTGTTGGCGTCGGGGCAGAGCCACTTGACGTTCTTGTTGATTTGCAGGATACCGTCGGTGAAGTCGCGAATGCCGCGCTGCAGGCCATCAGCCGACTCCTTCGGAACCATGGCGCGCACCTCGGTGTACTTCATATACGAGCCCTGGCCTGCCAGGAAGAGAGGATCTTTCTCCAAAGCCTTCATGTTGGGTTTCTGCATGAATTTCATGAACGTCTCCTCGTTGGCGAAGACCGATTTCTTGAACATGTCTTCCACATACTTGTTCCAGTTGCCTTTGTATTTCTTGGCAGCGGCGGTGAGGAAGTCGGGCATGAACTGCATCTCCATGTTGTCGTAGACATATTTGTACATCTCGGCGACGAGACGCATCTCCGTAGCCTGGTCGTAGTCTTTATAGAACTCCTGAGCTTCCTTGACGAGCTCGGCGATGATTTCGTCGCGGTTCTCCTCGAAACGGGGGTTGGTCATCACCATATTCATGTTGAAGCCGATCTTGAAGCTCTGGAACGGCAGTTCGGGACCCGAGAGGAGGCCTTCGGCAAGATAGCTGATGGCCGACTCGTAAGGAGCGCGGTCGGCATAGCCCTGGCGAATGAGGTCGAGAGCCTTGCTGTACTTGGGATCTTTGCCCACAGCCCAGGCGCTGTACTGACGCTCGATGTCTCTCTTCACACCCATGGTGTTGAGGTTCTTCAGAGCCTTGTTCTGCTCGTTGCTGTATTTCCAGTAGTTGGAGCAGGAAGCATATTTGGAGGCATATTTGATTCTGATTGCCTGGCTGGAAGCCATCTGCTCACGGAGCACGTTGATTTTCACGGTGCGGATTTCGTAGCGCAGCTTGTTGGTGATGCCCATGGTCTCTTCAAGGCCGTAGGAAGTGAGGAAACGGTCGGTGGTGCCGGGGAAGCCCATCACCATGGCGAAGTCGCCGTCTTTCAACTCGCGGTTGCTGACGGGGAGGAAATGTTTGGGTTTCAGGGGGATGTTCTCGTCGCTGTAGGCAGCGGGGGTGCCATCGGGAGCGGTGTAGATGCGGAACATCGAGAAGTCGCACGTGTGGCGCGGCCACGACCAGTTGTCGGTGTCGCCGCCGAATTTGCCCATCGACGAAGGAGGAGCACCCACGAGGCGCACATCCTTGTAGATGATATGCACGAAGAGGAAGAACTGGTTGCCGTTGAACATGGGCTTCACCTGAGCGTCGTAGACAGTGCCTTCGACAGCTTTCTTGGCGATCTTGTCGCACACCTCTTTGATGGCGCGGGCACGGTTGGCCTCGCTCATATCGTCAGAGAGGGCAGCCTGCACCTGGTCGGTGACATCTTCCATGCGCACCAGGATGGATGCCGTCAGGCCGGGGTTGGGCAACTCCTGGTCTTTGCTGTAGGCCCAGAAGCCGTCGCGCAAGTAGTCGTGCTCCACGGTGCTGTGCTCCTGCAACTTACCGTAGCCGCAGTGGTGGTTGGTGGACATCAGGCCCTGGTCGGAGATAATCTCGCCCGTGCAGAAATGCCAGAACGGCGAACCCTCGTTGCCAAGACCCACGATGGCGTCCTTTATACAGTTTTGATTTACAGCGTAGATGTCTTCGGGTGTCAGCTTGAAGCCGGCCTTCTGCATCTCCTCGTAGTTCTTGCCGAGCAAGGAGAGGAGCCACATGCCCTCATCAGCACGCGTCACACCAGGAAGCAGCACACAGAGTGCCACAGCCAGAATAATACTTTTTACTTTCATTGTCAATTGTGTTTTTTTGTTTTTTATGAATATTATAAACTTCACTCAGTTTTCTCGCTATATAAAGGCACAAGCACTATCACAAGTGCTTTATTATCAGCACTATCACATACTAGCATTGCACCTGCAGCGCATTGCAAATGTACACACTTTTTTTGAATTCCACAAATAAATGTTTCATGCCCCGAAGTCGTCAAAGAGAATGTTCTCGGGTGGCACTCCGAGGCCGTCGAGCATAGAGACCACGGCGGCGGTCATGGGGCCTGGGCCACAAAGATAGTATTCCACCTCTTCAGGCTCGTTGTGGTGCGACAGATAGTTGTCGTAGATGACCTGATGGATGAAACCGGTGTAGCCCTGCCAGTTGTCGCCGGGCTGCGGGTCGGAGAGCGCCACGTGGAACTCGAAGTTGCTGTTCTGCTGTGCTATGGCCTCAAAATCATCGATATAGAACAACTCCTTCAGCGAGCGGCCGCCGTACCAGAAGGTGCATTTGCGCTGGGTGTGACGGGTGTGGAAAAGATCGAAGATGTGCGAGCGCATCGGCGCCATTCCGGCGCCGCCGCCGATGAACATCATCTCCTTGCCGACACCGTCGGCGGGACTGGGTTCCTTGATGTGAAAATCGCCATAAGGGCCACTGACAAGCACCTTGTCGCCAGGCTTCAGCGACCAGATGTACGACGAGCTGATGCCAGGGTTCACCTTGGCGAAACCGCCGCGGTGACGGTCGAAAGGCGGCGTGGCGATGCGCACGTTGAGGGTCACGATGTCGCCCTCGGCGGGATGGTTGGCCATGGAGTAGGCGCGAGTGCAGGGGGTGTCGTTACGCATGGTGAGGTCGAAGAGGCCCATCCGCTGCCAGTCGTCGCGATAGGGCTCGTCGACAGCGATATCGCCATATTGCACCTTGCAGGCGGGGATGTCGATCTGCACGTATTCGCCTGAGCGGAAACTGAGTCGTTCGCCTTCAGGCAGACGCACGGTGAATTCGCGGATAAAGGTAGCCACGTTGCGGCTGCTGACCACGGTGCATTCCCATTTCTTCACCGACAGGACCGACTCGGGCACCACGATGCTGAGGTCTTCCTTCACCTTCAGCTGGCATCCGAGGCGCCACCCGTCGCGCTGTTCACGGCGCGAGAAGAAACCCACCTCGGTGGGCAGGATGGTGCCGCCGCCTTTCACCACACGGCAACGGCACTGGCCACAGGAGCCCTTGCCGCCACAGGCCGAAGGCAGATAGACACCGTGCTCCGACAGCGTGGAGATGAGGCTGTTGCCACTGTCGACAGTCAGCCGCTTGTCGTCATTGATTGTGATGGTGACCTTGCCCGAAGGCATCAGTTTGGCACGCAACACAAGCAGCAACGCCACCAGCAATGCCACGACGACGAAGAATACAGCTATAGAGGATATGAGTGTTGTCATAATGTTCTGTTACAGTTTTATACCCATAAACGACATAAAGGCTATGCCCATCAGGCCGGTGATGATAAAGGTGATGCCCACGCCCCGCAATGCCGGCGGCACGGCAGAGTAGCGCAGACGCTCGCGCAACGCGGCGATGCCCACGATGGCCAGCAGCCAGCCGATGCCCGAGCCCAGCGCGAAGCAGCTCACTTCGCCGATGTTGGCGTAGGCGCGCTGCTGCATGAACAACGACCCGCCAAGGATGGCGCAGTTCACGGCGATGAGGGGCAGGAAGATGCCCAAAGCATTGTAGAGCGCCGGCGAGAATTTCTCCACCACCATCTCCACCATCTGCACGATGGCGGCGATGACCGCGATGAAGAGTATGAGACTCAGGAAGCTCAAATCGACATCAGCCAGTTTCGGCGAGAGCCATACCAGCGCACCAGGTTGCAGGATATACTTATCCAACAGATAGTTGACCGGCACCGTTATGACCAGCACAAAAGTCACCGCCACGCCCAGTCCCAGCGAAGTCTTCACCGTCTTCGACACGGCCAGGTAAGAGCACATGCCAAGGAAGAAGGCGAAAATCATATTGTCGATGAAGACCGATTTGATGAAGATATTGACGTAGTCCATGTTGCGAATGCGTTAATGTGTTAATGTGTGAATGCGTTAGTGTGTTATTATCATAATTCTGTAATAGGGATGACCGTAATGGGGATGGGGTCGGTTAACGTTTCTTTCTCAGAGAAGGTCACAATACTCAGGTCGTCGCATTTCAACTCGTCACCACACTCGACAAGGGCGCTTATTTCACGTTTGCGGGTTTTCGCCGAGTCGAGACTGTACGACACTTGTATCAGACGTTCGACTTTTGGTCCTTTCCGGGTGACGAAGTCGACTTCGCGGTTGTTGCGAGAACGATAGTAAAACAGTGTCTGCCCAGGCACATACCCCTTCCGCAGCAGCTCCACAAACACTTGGTTCTCCAACAGACGACCCAGGTTGTCGCTCAAATCGAATGCTGACGATTGGACGAAGCCGTTGTCGACAATGTAGGCTTTGCGGTCAGCTTTGGCCATCAGTTTCAGTTTGTTGTTGAATCGAGGCAAAAAGAAGAAGAGGTACGGCTCGTTGAGGTAATCGCAGTACTTTTTTGTTGTGGTGACACTTGCAATGTTCAACTCCTCGGCGAGGTCGTTGGCCGAGAATGGGTTGCAAAAGTTGGAAAGCAGATAGGTGGCCAGGCTGTAAAGGTCGGTGGTTTTTCTGATGTGGTGTCTTTGAGCCACATCTTTCAGTAGAATGGAGTCGAAGAGTGTAGAGAGGTAGTTCTTTGTGATGCCGCGAGCCAACACCGATTCTGGGAATCCTCCGTTGCGTAGATAGTCATCCACGAGAAGGTTTGCACGAGTTTGCTGCTCTTTTTCGATGGAGGCTATGTCGATTTTGTTTGTTGCCAGCACTTCGGCCAAGCTGAAAGGCAACATCTCGATTTGCAGATATCGGCCAGTGAGTACTGTGGCCATCTCGCTTGACAGCATGTTGGCGTTACTGCCAGTGATGACAATATTCTTGCCGTTGCGGTACAGTTTGCTTACCCATAAATCCCAGCCCGGTAAGTTCTGCACCTCATCAAGCATCAAGTATTCATAGCTCGGATATACTTCTTCGAGCGTTTTTTCCACAAGTTCGTCATCCCATTTTTCGAGCAGTTGTTTGTCGTCGAAATTGAGATAGGCAAAGTTGTGGCTTTTGAGCATAAGCAATGCAAATACCGATTTTCCAGCCCTGCGCGGCCCGGTAATCAGCTTTATCAGAGTACTCTTCAGTATCTCAGCAGTCTGATATTTCGTCTTGCGGTCGATGTATGGACGAGACACAATAGTGTCTCGTTCAGCGCGTTGTGTCAATATTATATTCTTCATGGCGATAATACTTTGACTGCAAATATACGATTTTTATTCATTTCAACAATGTATAATGGATAAAATTCATTTATTTTATCCATTACAGATGGTGCGAGTGTATATTGATGTGCTCACAGTTTGTGACAGCATGTTGTTTGTGTTGTCTACGGAAATCGACTTGATGAATATGTTAATGTAGTTCATGTTGCGAATGCGTTAATGTGTTAATGTGTTAAAGCGTTAGTGTGTCATAATTATATTCTTCTTAGCCAAGGGGCCATAATCGGGTCGGTGAGGAAAATCTTTTTATCTTCTTCCAATATCAAGTCTTTTTCTAGGAGTAACTTCTTTATCGTTGCCACGTTGGCAGAAGAGCCGAGATTGTATCGCTGTATAGTTTTGCCTGCCGAAAGGCCACTGTTGATGCCGTCGGCAACGGCGCGCAGATAGTTCATCTGATAGGCTGTCAATCCCTCGGTTTTGGCTTCAAAAAAATCTGAACACTGATCTACCAATTCGGTAAAAGCTTCATGCAACGACGCCTCGTTGACCTTCTTATCCGTTCGTTGGAACACGTACCACGATAGCTGCTGCACATATGATGAATTACCATCCACCTGAGCCACAATCCATTCCGATTGCTTTCTGGAAATATCTTTACCTTCCTGCTTGAACTTGCCGACGATATATTTCACCCAGTATTCTGTCGGTATGCGTTGCAGGTAGATAATGTCGCCAAATTTGTAGAAAGGCTTGGATGTATCGTCGAAGAGGGATTCCATCATGTGTTTTCGGCTGCCGAATAGGCAATAAGACACATGTTCCTGGTGCTGCCATATCGATCGGAGTTCAATCTGAAACTGTAGGGAGTCAGTGTAGTTGCCTATCTGCTGGAACTCATCAATACAGACCACCACCTGTATGCCTTTTTTCTTGGCTATGCTCTCGGGTAGTTGCAGTAGGTCATCCATTGACCGGTCGCGAGGCGAGAGTTCCAGTTTGATGCTCATTTCACCCATAGGGTCTGGCGATGCATTGACTCCGAAGCTGAAGCGACTGAGAAATGTGCGTGCATTTTCCAGCCACTCGTCCATCTTGCCCGCAGTCTGCGTGAGTACTGCCGAGGCGAAGCGTTCACAGAACTCCTCACGACTTCGGCAGCGTTGTACATCAACATACACAATCCTCAACTTCGCGCTCTCCGCCTTCTCCTTGGCATTCTTCACAAGCGAGGTCTTCCCCCAACGCCGTGGAGATACAATAAATGTGTTTACACCATATTTGAAGTTGGAAACCAGCTTTTTGGTCTCTTTCTCGCGGTCGGTGAAGGTGTCTCCACTTGCAGTTCTCCCGAATACAAACAACTTGTTCATTCCTAACCTCAACTAATCGTTTTGTGACTAATAACGCACTTACTAATTGATTTATTATTTAATTCCAAAAAAATATTTATCCCAATATATTTGACTGCACCAAAGACCTAATTATTCGCACTCCGAGTCGGTCGGTTTCTGTTCCGATTGACCTCGCCGCAACGTGCGGCGGGGCGCTGAAAAATCAGTTGGCGTTCTTCACGGCGCGGACGTAGAAGGCATGGTATCGCTCACCTTCGTTGATGCTCAATTCCTGGAAGCGCGACTCTACGAAGAGGTTCCACGCCCATAATGGGTAGTCAGTGTAGAGCGAGGCAGACCAGTAGTAGCCGAAGGGCAGGAAGATGCTGTTGCCGTTGGCGGCAGTGAATTTGCGGCCTTCGACGCCGTTCTGCGATGTCGCTACCACCGTGGTGTTGGCGAGGAGTTCGCGCCACTCGAAGTAAGTTGGGGTGCGGGCGCCATTGCCCAGATAGGCAGTGGCTGCATCGTCGCCGGGCTCGAGGGTGGTTAGATTGTCGGTATAGCCGTTGTAGCCGTAGTTGGTGTCTGTACAATATTTGGTCAGCTGGTAAGCGTCGCCGCCGTTACAGTATTGGTAGGTACTCCAACTGTATTCGATTTTGGGCTGTGTCTCGCCCCACGCAAATACCTCGCCAGACTGTTCTGGCGCACTGGCACCCACGTTGTATGTGGCCCACAGCAGACCGCTCGGCAGGCCGAGGTCTACCCAGCCATCGGCAGTGCTGCTGCCGTTGTTTTCCTTCTCTGTGCAGGCTACCATCGCCGTCATTGCGAAAACAACCATCAGGATTGAAAAAACTTTCTTCATTATGCTAAGATTTAAGATATTAAAAGAGTTCATTAACGTATTCAAAACTATCCTGCTCCACCGCAATATTGAGGTTGGCGAGGAGCATGGTTCTCCGAAGGCAGGGGTTATTTGGGGCTGGTTTCATTTCTCGCAAAGGTCTTTGTTGCGGGAGCGGTGCCACCAGATGATGAGGCCGACGAGGATGAGGGCCATGGGGGGCATGATCATCAGGCCGTTGTTCTCGTAGCCGATGCCGTAGATGCCAAGCTTCTCCATGACGGGGTAACCCCAGAGAGTTCCGCTGCCGAAGAGTTCGCGGACGAAGCCCAGCGTGATGAGTATAACACTGTATCCGAGTCCATTGCCGAGTCCGTCAAGGAGACTGGGCCACGGTTTCTGCTTCATGGCAAAGGCTTCGAGCCGGCCCATGACGATGCAGTTGGTGATGATGAGCCCCACGAAGACCGAGAGCTGCTTGCTGACATCGTAGAGATAGGCTTTCAGCACCTGGTCGACCAACACCACGAGTGCGGAGACCACAACGAGCTGAACAATGATGCGGATGCGCGGCGGGATGGTGTTGCGCAGCAGCGAGATGATGAGGTTGGCCAGCATCACCACCACGGTGACCGATGCCGCCATCACCACGGCGGGCTTCAGCTGTGCCGTCACGGCCAGACAGGAGCAGACGCCCAGCACCTGCACGAGGATGGGATTTTCCTTGCCGAGGGGGAGTTTGATGAGTTTCAGGTTTTTCATTCTATGGCCTCCTTTCCATTTGTCGATGCTGCCTGACCGCCCAGGCTACAATAGTCTTCATAGGCTTTCTGCAGCATGGCGTTCACGCCGTTGCTGGTCATGGTGCCGCCACTGATGGCATCCACCTCGTAGCGCGACTTGGGGTCGGCGTTTTTCTTCAGGCTCAGCGGCAATTGCTTGCCTTTGAATTGCGAAGCGAACTTCTCGGAGGCTATCTCTCCTCCCAAGCCCGGCGTCTCGCCCTGGTGGTCGAAGACGGCGCCAATGACGATACCTTCTTGATCCACAGCCAGATAACCCCAGATGGGACCCCACAGTCCGGAGCCATGCATCGGGACGACGGTGCCACCGTCGAAGAGATAGAAGCCGTCGACCTCCTTGATGTGCTGCGCAAAGAGTTCAGCGGCATCGTCTCGGCTGGATTCCACACCTATAGCTTTCAGAATCATCTGTTTCTGTTCTGCCTCGTGGTTGTGCGTCTGCAGCGGCTTGAGGCTCACGCTTACCAGCGTCAGCACTACTGCCACTACCAACGACACGCCGAGGGCATAGATGAACATATAGCGGTTGGAGAACGTTTTCATGCTCCCCTCCTTTCTGCCTCGGCGCGCTGCCAGCGGCGTTTGCGTTTGCGGATATGGCGTGCCAGCACACAATGGTCAATCAGCGGCGCGAAGCAGTTCATCAGCAAGATTGCCAGCATCATACCTTCGGGATAGGCGGGGTTGAGCACGCGCAGCAACACGGCAAAAGCACCTATCAGCAGGCCGTAGACCCACTTGCCGGCGTTGGTGTGTGCAGCGGTGACAGGGTCGGTGGCCATAAAGACACAACCAAACATGAATCCGCCCATCAGATAGTGCTGCCAGAAAGGCAGCTGCATATATTCGTTGGCACCTATTGCATTGAACAGCAGCCCGACTGCGCCGCCACCCAGCACCACGCCAGCCATGATGCGCCAACTGGCGACACCTGTTGCCAGCAGCATCAAGCCACCCAGCAGGATAGCCACCACCGACGTCTCGCAGGTGCTGCCCGGCACAATGCCCAGCAACATGTCCAAAGGCGAAGCACTGACAGGCTGGCCGGCCATCAGCTGACCCAGCGGTGTGGCACCCGAAAGGGCGTCGGGGGCGGCATGGCTGCCGAAAGGCGGTGCCACCCACACCTGCGAGCCCGACATGTGCGTAGGATAGCTGAAGAAGAGGAAGGCACGCGCCAGCAGGGCGGGGTTCATGAAGTTGTAGCCCGAGCCGCCGAAGACTTCCTTGCCCACCACCACGGCGAAAGCCGTAGCCAACGCCAGTTGCCACAGCGGCACCGTCACGGGGACTATCATGGCGATGAGCATACCCGTGCCTATGAAGCCCTCGCTGACCTCCTCATGACGCAGCTCGGCAAAGAGGAACTCAATGAAAAGTCCTGTAGCATAAGCCACTGCGATGATAGGCAGCATCCGAAGCAAGCCGAAGAAGAAGCAGTGCACAAAGCTCCAGGCGAGGCCGTAGGCCAACGAGGTCTGGTAGCCGATGTTCCACATGCCGAAGAGCAACGCCGGCATGAGCGCCAACACCATGGTGATGATGGTGCGCTTGAGATCCACTGCGTCACGGATATGCGCGCCGCGGTAGGCCACAGGTCGCGCGGGATGTGCCGTGCCGGGAGCACCTCCGATGGCCTGGCCCGTCACACTGTTGGGCGTGAAGGCGAAGGTCTCGAAAGCCTCGAATGTCGAGGAGAGCCGCTCAAAACGGCCACCACGGCTGAAGCTCGGCTTCATTTTGTCCAGTATATTGCGTATAATATTCATAATCAACTATCCAATCTAATCTTTTCCAGTCCGTCACGGATGATGGCCTGAATCTCGGTCTTCGAGGTGTCGGCAAATTCGCATAAGGCCAGATCCTCGGGCTCCACCTCGTAGATGCCCAGCGCCTCCATCTGCTCAATATCACCTATAATACAAGCCTTTATCAGCTGTAGCGGATAGATATCGAGCGGCACCAGCGGCTCAAACTGGCCGGTGACGAAGAGGGGACGACGCGAGCCGTGGTGACCCGTGTCGATGGTGCTACGCCTGGCAGCGAATGGGAAGATGCCACTGAGGAAGGTGCGCGAAGCGCTGAATTTCTTCACATTGGGACGCAGCCACCCCATCATGTCGTAGTGGTCACCTTCGGGCAGCACAGAGAGCTTGTCGGCAGCCGCTGAAAGGAAACCGTCGGGCTGCAACTGTGTGCCGCTCAGCACGTTGCCGCTGACGACACGGCATTCGTCGGTAGCGATGGCGAGTCCTGCCGCTGCGAGCAGCGGAGCCACGCAGGCACCAGCGAAGGTACTGAAATACTGCGGCTTGCAGACCACAGGGCCACATACCGCCACCCTGCGTTGGGGACAGTAGCTGCCTGTGCGGAAGAGGTGACCAATGGTAGCCACATCCTGCACATTGAGCGTCCAGACGGTAGCGTCGTGGTGGGCGCCGGTGCCACGGGCCTCATAGTCAGGACGGTCGATGGGGGCAATCTTGGCAATCTGCGTGCCCACCAGTCCTGCAGGATGAGGACCTGCGAAGGTGTGTATCGACGCATGGCGCACCATGGAGAAAAAGGCATTGTTCAGCTTCTTATCATTCTGGGCAACAGAGAGATGCACCTCGCCGACAAGACGATGCAGCACCTCGACACCCCACTGGAAATCCTCCTCCCTACCCTGCAGGGCAAAGGCCAGGTCCACTGGCAGTGGCGACGTGTCGAAGCAGCTGACAAACACCGCTTTGGGGCGTGCGTCGGCAGCAGGAATGATGCCAAAAGGCCGCTGCACGAGGGTGGTCCACAGACCCGAATTGATGAGCATGGCGCGGATATCCTCCTGCGAGAGCTGTTCCAGGGAGTTCTGCAGCGCGGGACGGAAAACGACACTGGTGTGGGTGCCGTCGCAAGCCACGACGACAGCCTCGATGCGGCGTTTTTCGCCTCGCACCACGCGGAGCACGGTGCCGCTGACAGGCGACACAAAGCGCGCCGCAGCATTGTTCTTGTCCTCGAAAAGGGGTGTGCCCGCCAGCACGGTGTCGCCTTCGGCGACCAGCAGCCGCGCCACAACGCCAACATAGTCAGTGGGCTTCAAGGCATACTCCGTGATGTGCGGAGTCTTGCCGAGTGTCTGCCCGGCGCTGCCGCGCAGCGGAATGTCGAGTCCCTTGCCAATCTTGATAACTTCCTTGCGTGCCATATTGTTTTCTACCCTCGTTTCCTTGTGAAAAATATTATTAAGAATATTGCCCTACCCCCAAACTCGACACAATGACATAAAAGCAACTAGCAATCAACGTGCTGAATGGAAGTAGCAGCATTCCTAACGAGATACAAAAATACGAAAACCTTTCTAAAAAAAGGGGCAAAAAATTGCAATTTGTTTATTTTTATTATCTTTGTAGAGGAAACCCGATCCCTTCAATAAGTTTATTACGCTGATTTTTAGAACAATTAGTATAGTCAATCAATTTACAGAAACAAAAAAAACAAGATAAAAGAACAGCAAGACAACAAATCCGAAAAAGCAACACAGTCAAAATTAATACTATTGAAAAAAATGAAACGTTCACTGCTGACACTCGCCATTTTGCTACTCACAGCATTCAGTGCCTTAGGGCAAAGCCTGACCTGCTGGGGTTGGAAAAACCCGCTCCACTTTTCTTTCTACAACGACACCGTGTCGGGCCAATACTCGGGCTACACCGGCAACAAGCTGGGGCTTAGCTGCACCAGTTGTGCCGACAACTCTTGCTATGACTGGGTCGACTCCACTTTTCTGGACTCTAACTCATATCACATAATACATCACTATTCCTCATACGACATAACAATTCCTAATTATACGGGTGCGCCGCTGACACTATACGGTGCCGACATGGACACCATCGAGACACGCTCAACAGACACCTTGTCAGGAAGATACTGTGTCCATCACGGCTATGGGATGCTGGAAGACTCGCTGCGCTGGCGCATCATGAACCACACCGAAGGTCCTGGCACAGGTGCTCTCATAGGCCTGGACCCCCTGACAGACTTCAACCTGCCCTACTGCCCGCCAGGCTTCGAACGGTCGATACGCATCGGCCAATGCCGCTATGGTGCCCAATCCGAGGCGGTGAACTACACCTTCCGCGTGACCAACAACAGCCGGTTGCTGACCATCTGGTATGCCATTGTGGCCCAGGCTCCCGGGCACGGTATCGCTCGCGACCCTATCTTCAAGATACGTGTGATGCACCGCAACGCCGTAGGCGAATGGCAACCCATGACCGACACACTGTGCTACACCGTGTCGACCACACCGGCCACCATTCTTGGCGGCAATGTGGTCATCGGAGAAAACGGCTGGCACAACTTGTACGACACCGTGCTCGACATTTACGGCAACCCTCATCGCTACGAAGTGTACTACCGCGACTGGAACAAGGCAGTCATCAATCTCTCACGATACCTGTACGAGACAGTGCGCATTGAGGTGAGTATGACTGACTGCGCCTATGTCAACGGCCACTATGGCTACTGCTACATCGCCGGCGAATGTGGTCCTATCACCATCACCAGCGAAGGCTGCGTGGGTGGCGGCAGTGACACGGTGGGCCGCATCAACGCCACACCAGGACTACAGGGCTACGAATGGTACTACAGCCATGACGGACTGCTGCTGCTGAACGAGCGCACCGTCGAGTCGCACTACACACGCGTCGAAGGTGCCGACGACTCGATATTCTATTCCATGCAGCAACATTTCTTCACCGACGCAGGCGAACAGGTGGACTACAACACCTTCAAATGTGTCATGATTTCATACATCGACCCCGACAAACCCATCCGCACCGACGTGTACGTCGACATGCAGAACAACAAACCACGACAAAGGGCCGACTCGGCGCTCTACTGCGACGGACGTATCTGGCTGAAAGAGAGCAGTATGATCCCCTACGACATGGGCGGCGCCATCGTGGTGGACAGCAGCCGCACAGAGTGGACCTTCTACGACACCGTAGTACCGATACAGGGACATGTTGTGGAAAGGGACACTGGCGTGGTGGGCACCCACCTTTTCGACTCATCGGGCTACTACTGCGTGACACAGCGGACCTTCAACAGTGCCGGCGGATGCTGGAGCCAACGCACTATTCCTGTGCATGCCCTGACACCTCCAGATGCCGCCATCGGCCTGAGCGACAATAATGTCTGCAAAGGTTCCATGGTAACCCTCACCGACCTGACGCCGGGTGCAGTATTCCGCCGATGGACATTCCACACCGCATCGGGCGACCGAACCGTGGAGAGTTTCAGCCCTGTCGTGCAATTCATTGCCGACGAGGAGACACACGTCACGCTCGAGACACACACCGACGAGCTTTTCCTGCAAGACACCAACGACGACGGCACACCCGACTCGCTATATTGCTACGGAACGGCGGACACGGTGATAAGCCTGCTGCCTTACGTCGTGGTGAGCTACACCGGCGACGTAATCTGCTGCAGCGGAGTGCCTTCCATGGTGACCGCCGTCACCGATTTGCAGGGCTGCCACTTCGACTGGTACAACTACCGCAATGAAACCACTCCCATCGAGAGCAACAGCGCCACGCTGCATTTCACCACGACCACCGACCGATGGTATTATGTGAAAATCACCACGCCGGCGCTCTGCACGCAATGGGACAGCGTGAGGGTTCACGTGGCGCTGCCTACCATAAGCACCTCGCGACAGCAGATCTGCACCGGCGACTCCACCACACTCTGGACTCAGCACGATCTGCCGCACAGTTGGAGCTCACAGCCCGCCGACCCCTCGCTGGCAGGACAGGAATCGGCCGACACCGTCATCGTGGCACCCTCAGTAACAACGACATACAAGGTCGGCATCCTGGGCGTGACAGCCTGCACGCCGACAGCAGTCACCACCATCAACGTGGTGCCCTACCCCATCATGGAGGTGGAATTGAAACCCGACTACATCGACTTGGAGAATCCGATGGTGCAATTCTCCGACAACTCGCAATACGGTGCCACTTCGCTGTGGGACTTCGGCGACGGCACCACTTCGACAGCACGGACTGTAGTTCACCAATACAGCGACTTCAGCCAGGACTCGCTGCTGGTAGCCCTTCAGACGGGCAACGTGCTGGGCTGCACCAGCGACACCAGCTTCTGGCTGCAGGTGGGCAAGTTCGCCGTATGGTTCCCCAATGTCATCACACCCGACCAAGGCACCAACCGTGAGTTTATGCCCTACACCGTCAACACGCTGTACAACTACGAGTTGTACATCTACGACCGTGGCGGCGATCTCGTCTTCTCCAGCTCCGACCCTAACGAAGCATGGGACGGCACGCACAACGGCCGCAAATGTCCCCAGGCTGCCTACGTGTGGGTGCTGCGCTACTGCCGTGTGAAGGACGGCAACCCAACGGTGAACAAAGGAACAGTGATGGTTCTACGGTGAGAGGGGTGTATTCTCCCGCTTGACAACATTCTCTTTCCCAGTGCAATTTTTTTTCTTATCTTTGCAATTCGCCACGCGCCACGCGTGACAGCGATAACTCATTATCTATAAGAGCAATACGAAAGAATGAACAAGAAGATATTGGGCACAATTTGTAGCATTGGTGCTGCGGTGTGCTACGGAACCAACCTCCTGGGAGCGCTGAAACTATACGCCGTCGGAATGAATACTGGCAGTGTGCTGCTTTTGCGTTTCGGGCTGGCATGGTGCATCATCGCCATCGTGATGCTGGTGCGCAAAGAGAAGCTGAAGGTCACCCGAAGCGAACTCCGCAGCCTGACAGGCCTGGGACTGCTGTTCGTGGTGTCGTCGTTGACGCTCTACCTCAGTTTTCACTTCATCGAGGCCGGCGTGGCCTCCACCATCCTCTTTGTTTACCCCGTCATGACAGCCATCATCATGCGCCTCTTCTTCCATGAACGCCAAGGTTGGGTCACCATCATCTCCATCGTGCTCTCTTTCATCGGGGTGGTACTGCTCTATTGGAACGGTTCAGGCCAGCGGCTCAACACGCTGGGTGTCGTCCTCGTGCTGCTGTCTGCACTCTCCTATGCGCTATATATCATCGTCATGAACCGTGCCGACCTACGGATGTCATCGTTCAAAATCAACTTCTACGTGCTCATCTTCTGCGCTGTCGGCAATGGGATCTATCTGCTTGGTACCCGGATGATTATGGGTCCTGACAACGGCCTCACGCTGCCGCCCGACGCCACAGCATGGTTTTGGGCCGGATGGCTCGCCGTGGTGCCCGCCATCTTGGCGCTGGTGATGATGGTGTACGCCGCCAAATACATCGGTTCCACGCCCACAGCCATCATGGGAGCCCTCGAACCCCTCACCGCCGTGCTTCTCGGCATACTCGTCTTCGGAGAGCATTTCAGCGCCAACCTCGCCATAGGCATCGTACTCATCCTTTCGGCGGTGATACTCATTGCCTTAAGGCCAATTATCGCCAGACATACAATAAAAAAATAAAGCAAACGTTATACCCCCATAATTGATAGCATACAATGTCGCATTTAGCCATACTGATACTCTTTCTGCTGGGAGCCATGGGAATCTCCTTCCTTTGCTCTATCCTAGAGTCAGTTCTGATGTCCACGCCCTTGTCGTACATCACCTTGCGTGAAGAGGAGGGCTACAAGCCAGCCACACTCTTCAAAGCCTACAAGACCGACAACAGCAAGGCCATCGCTGCCATCCTGTCGCTCAACACCATCGCCAACACCGTCGGCGCTGCCGGCGTGGGCGCGCAGGCAGGCTTCATGGGTGGCGCCGCCGTGGGCATCTGGTCGGCAGTCACCACCTTGCTCATCCTCATCTTCTCGGAAATCATACCCAAGACCATCGGCACCAACAATTGGCGCCATCTGATGGGCTTCACCGCTAAAAGCATCCAGCTGCTCATCATCATCCTCTACCCCTTTGTCTTCACCATCAATATCATAACTCGCCTGCTGACCTCCAAAAAAGAGGAAGAGAGCGCCGTGAGCCGCGAAGAGGTGGCCGCCATGGCCGACGTGGGCGAGGACGAAGGCGTACTCGACGAGGACGAGAACAAAATCATACAGAACGTCATCAAGCTGGACAACATCAAGGCCTACGACGTGATGACACCACGCGTGGTGGCCGCCACGGCACCCGAAAGCATGACACTGCGCGAATTCTACAAAGCCGAGGAGCTGAGCCATTTCTCGCGCATACCCGTCTACGCCGACAATCCTGAGTTCATCACAGGCTACATCCTCCGCAACGACGCCCTTGAAGAGCTCACCGAAGACCAGTTCAACAAGAAACTGAAAGCCATACGCCGCGACATATCGCTCTTCAACGAGGAGCTGTCTGTCAGCGAGATATGGGACGCGCTGCTGAAGAAAAAGGAGCAGATAGCGCTCATCATCGACGAATACGGCTGCTTCCAAGGAATCCTCACACTGGAGGACATCATTGAAACCATCCTGGGTCTGGAGATTATCGACGAAAGCGACGAAGTGTCCGACATGCAACAATATGCCCGCGAACGTTGGCAGAAACGTCAGCGCAAATACAAATCCATCCACCTTCCCGAAATAGACAGCACGGAAGAAAGCACTACGGAGGAAAAGAAAGAGGGATAACCGCATCAACCCATTAACATACAAACCCTTACATGGAAATAGCAGCATTAGTATCAGGCGGTGTGGACAGCTCGGTAGTGGTCCACCTCCTCAAAGAGCAGGGCTACGACCCCACCATCTTCTATATCCGCATCGGCATGGAATACGAGGAGGGATACATCGACTGCCCCGCGGAGGAGGATATCGAGATAACCACCTATATTGCCAAGAAATACGGCTGCCGTTTCGAGGAGGTCAACCTCCACAAGGAATATTGGGAAAACGTGGTGAGCTACACCATTGAGTCGGTACGCAAGGGACTGACGCCCAACCCCGACATGATGTGCAACAAGCTTATCAAATTCGGCGCCTTCGAGCAGCGCTGGGGCAAGGATTTCGACAAGATTGCCACTGGCCACTACGCCACCACCGACACCGTCGACGGTGTCACCTTCCTGGCCACCGCCAAAGACCCCGTCAAGGACCAGACCGACTTCCTGGCACAGCTGGAATACAAGCAGATAGCCAAAATCATGTTTCCCATCGGCCACCTGATGAAGCAGGAGGTGCGCGACATCGCCCATGCCGCCCATCTGCCCTCAGCCGACCGCAAGGACAGCCAAGGCATCTGTTTCCTCGGCAAGATCAACTATAACGACTTCATACGCCGCTATTTAGGCGAGAAAGAGGGTCCTATTGTCGAATTGGAGACGGGCAAAGTGCTGGGCACCCACCGCGGCTACTGGTTTCACACCATAGGACAGCGCAAAGGACTGTTTCTCAGTGGCGGACCCTGGTTCGTGGTGAAGAAAGACATAGCCGAAAACGTGCTCTACGTGTCGCAAGGCTACGACCCCGCCACGCAATACGGCGACACCATCAATCTCACTGGTTTCCAATACCTGTCGAAAGACATTTGGGGTGACTTCGACACTGTCGACGTGAAGTTCAAGATCCGCCATACCCCCGATTTTGCCCAAGGGCACCTCACTCGTGTCCCCGACCCAGTCTACGGCACTGTCTACCAGATAAAAAGCGACAAACGTATCCAAGGCATCGCCGCAGGACAATACGGTGTAATCTACGACAACGATGCTCATCTCGTCGTGGCGTCAGGCATGATTATCTGACCAAACAGCACACACACTTTTTGCCTTTACCATCCCGCTTGGATGATAATGAATCCCATCAGGTTGCCCAATGCGGCCATGATGGCTGTCAGCAGCAGTATGGTAAAAGGGCGCACCTTGCGCTCGTCGGTGATAGAACGACGCTTGATGATGCAGAACGGCACGGTAATGATGCAAAGAAAAAGGATGATGATGTACACCACCTCAGGAGCCACTTTGGGCTGCATGGCTTGCATGAAGAGGTAGCCCGTGGCGCAGAAGAGGAATGGCATCACGATGCCCAACGCCAAAAGTACCAGACGAAATCCTGACGGATGGCGTTGCCTGCTGTTTCTCGACCGCGAAGCAAACTGGATAGCGACGTAGGCGGCAGCAGCAGCTATGAGGAGCGGCACGGAACGAATGACTACACCCACGACAGCGCAAACAATAACAAGCAGCAGTGTTACAATCAAAGCGATACCCTCTTTTTCAGTGACAAAGAAATAAACTGGAGGCTGTTGTGGCTGCGAAGAGGGCTCTGCTGGTGCTTTGGGCTTGGGTTTCTCTTCCGGCCGGGACTCTGTTTTCGGATTGGCCTCAAACTGAGGCTCCTGTTTTTGTTTAGGCACAGGACTTGATTCTGGTTTAGGAGCCGTCTCCACGGTGCCAACAAAAGTTATCTTTTTCAAGAGCTGCTGGGGCGTTTCCTGGTGTATTCCTAAGGAGCGCCGCCGGAGGCGTTCTTCATCTTTTTTGCTTTTCTGCGTGTAGCTGACGGGCTCAAACAGGCCTCTTTTATCTCGCCTATCATTTTTGTGGACCTCGGTACCCTGCCGCCAGTTGAGATTGTTGAGGACAAACATGGCATACTGTTTCAGCTCTGAGACATAACCACTTATATGCGCGTCAAGCTCTTTCTGAGGAATGCCGTAAGCCTGCAGTTCTCTCCACAAAGTGGCCTGGTCGAACAGTCCGGCATTGTGCAGGATGTGCAGTTCGTTGGCCTCGTCGTAGAACATCTGCCTGACAGTCTGCAGACGCCCGTACCACGACGTCGTCGACAACTGACCCTGTTGCATAAATTCCAACACCCCATTCAGTGCCTTCATAAAGCTATCGCCTGTATATGGAAACACTGGAGGTTCTGTGTAAATTTTCGACATCACTTTCTGCAGCTTCGGGCCAGAGGCAGCATCCTGATAACGATAATACTCCAGCTGAGGGTATTCATCTCCGCCGGTGGGGTATTCAAACGTGCCGAAAACCGTATCATACGTATCATCGTCCGACGAATCGTCGACAACATAATAATGGTTCAGTATCAATGCCTCACAATTAAGCATTTGCGTATCGTAGTGGATACTCAAATCCTCCCCGGGAAACACGAAAAACAATTTTCCATTATTGGGGTCCTGCTGCCTGTCTTTTTGGAACGAATCGAAAAGGTCGTTGCTGGGAATACTATCTCCCTTATACTTATATTTAAAAAAGCAGGTCACCATCCAATACAGTGGCCAGTCGACATCGGTGGTCTTGATGGGGAAAAGGGTGTACTCTTTCATAGTTCAGCAATTGTTTATGGCATACATCAGTGCTTTGCTTTGTTCGGCCAGATACCTGTTGGTGACCAACTTGAACTCACTGGTCCCTGCCATCGGCAGGTCGAACCAGGAGCCCATTCCCGAGCCCGTCTTGGCGGTTTGGGCGGCAAGAAGATATTTGAAATAGGGCTTGGGGATGGGGAACACATCATCCTGACCGGAATATTCCACATCATCCTTTTCCAAGATCGCCACTCCCTCCTCGAAACGTCCTTGCCACTCCCAAAGGTTGACATCGCGGGCCAGGTCTGCCATGCCTTGCAGCGCCACCCTGAACGTTTGGTAGTTTTCTGTAAATTCAGGCTTGCGATAGTCTGCTTGCGTCATCTCCACCTGTAGGATCACTGGCACCTGCACTCCGTCTTTGTCCTCCTGACTAGGCACATAGCCGGCCGCTCGGCCGTCAGCATACCAGCAAACCATACAAAAACGCGTGGTATCTTTCTTGATATGCTCTGCATCCTCGCCGTGCAGAAAAGCGATTTCTTTGATACCCTGATTTTTCTGTTCTTCATACCACGAAATGCACAACGTGTGATAGAGATCGTCAGGCCATTCAAAAGGAACCGAGCCGTCCAGGTCTTTGCGCACCTTCACTGTCAGCTCCATAATGACATCCAAGGCAGAACGATAGCCCCTCGTCGGGGTATGTAGACGAGGGTCAGTTCCAATAATTGTCACGACCGATTCAGGCCGATTGAAAAGAGTTTGCTTCTTCACATCATTCTCCAGCGCGTACCACGGTGTCAAAACATCAGGTTCCATATTATATAGATTATTAACGTCAAAAAAGGAGTGCAATGAGAAGAGTGGCAAACGGCAGAAAAAGCAAATAGTGCTATTTCAGATGAATTGTCATCCTACGGAGGCTTTCAGCTTCTCGGCGTTCTCGGCCAGCTGGAGGGCATCGATGCAATCTTCGATGTCGCCATCCATAAAGGCTGGGAGGTTGTGCATCGACCAACCGATGCGGTGGTCTGTCACGCGGCTCTGAGGATAGTTGTAGGTGCGCACCTTCTCGCTACGGTCGCCCGTGGCCACCATAGTCTTGCGCTTGCTGCTCATCTCCTCCATATATTTGTTGTACTCAAGCTCATAGAGACGGGTGCGCAGCACCACCATAGCCTTCTCGAGGTTCTTGATCTGCGACTTCTGGTCCTGACACGAAACGACGATACCCGTAGGGATATGCGTCAGTCGCACAGCGGAGTATGTGGTGTTCACACACTGACCGCCAGGGCCGCTGGCACAGAAAGTGTCCTTGCGCACGTCGGCCATATTGAGCTCCACGTCGAACTCCTCGGCCTCAGGAAGCACCACGACGCCAGCAGCGGAGGTATGGATGCGGCCTTGCGTCTCGGTGGCCGGCACACGCTGCACACGGTGCACGCCGCTCTCGTATTTCAGGGTGCGGTAAACCATCTCACCACTCACATTAAACGTGATATCCTTGTATCCGCCTGCTGTACCTTCATTAAAATCAATCACTTCCACTTTCCAGTGTTTCTTCTCGCAGAAGCGTGTATACATACGGAACAGGTCGCCGGCAAAGATGCAGGCCTCGTCGCCACCCGTGCCGCCACGGATTTCAACCACAGCATTCTTGGAGTCTGTCGGGTCGGCAGGTATCAGCATGATGCGTATTTCCTCCTCCATCTTCTCCTTGCGGCTCTGGCTCTCAGACAATTCCTCCTTGGCCATCTCGCGCAGCTCTTCGTCTTTCTCGCTGGCCAACAGCTCTTTGCACTCGGCAATGGAGTCCAGCAAAGCCTTGTAGTCGTGGTAGGCTTTCACCACGGGCTGCAAATCCTTGTAGTCCTTGCTGATTTTCACATAGCGCTTCATGTCCGAGGTAATCTCGGGGTCGTTCATCTGCGCTTCGATCTCTTGGTAGCGGGCATAGATAGCCTCTAATTTATCCAACATAGTATTAATCCTTTACAATTCATTATGCTCGAGCACATGCCATCATTCGGCAGCAGCGCCCTTGGTGTAGCCACGCATGATGCCTGTTGTCGAGGCTCCGATGAAACTCAGAACCACCTTGCCTTCGTCGGTGTTGCCATATTTCTCTTTCACAATCTCGACAGCCTGTGAGACAGTGTGGTCGCCTTGGTAGATAATGCGGTAAATATCAATGATATTGTTGATTACCTCCTGCGAGAAACCACGACGTTTCAGCCCCAGGGTGTTGACGCCGGTGTAGGAGATGGGATAGCGTGCCGCACGCACAAAGGGAGGAACGTCCTTGTTGATGAGCGAGCCTCCTTGCGTGATGACGTGGGAGCCGATGTGGCAGAACTGCGAGATAGCCGTTTTGCCGCCCAGGATGGCCCAGTCGCCAACGGTGATGTGTCCGGCCAGAGTAGCATTGTTGGCCATCACACAATAGTTGCCCACCACACAATCGTGGGCGATGTGGACGTAGGCCATGATCAGGTTGTCGTGCCCCACTACGGTCTTGCCCGAGGCTGCCGTACCACGATTGATGGTGCAGCACTCGCGGATGACATTGTTGTCGCCTATCTCCACGGTGGTATATTCGCCATTGAATTTCAAATCTTGAGGGATGGCAGCAATGACGGTGCCAGGGAATATTTTGCAGTTGTTGCCGATACGGGCACCAGGAAAGATGGTCACATTGGGTCCAATCCAGCAGTTGTCGCCAATCACCACGTCGTCATAGATGGTGGTAAAGTTACATATCGTCACATTCTTACCGATGTGAGCATCGGGATGCAGGTCGTATAATGCAGTCATTTTGTTTTGTAATATAGATATATATAGTTTATTGTTAATCGGTCAATTTCACACGTTTCTCCAACAGTTCGGGAGCTTCTTGTATCAGCAGTCTTCGGATATCCAAGGCCAAGGCTGCGTTGGCGCGATGGCCGGGGCAACGCAGTGTGAAGCGGGCGTGCACAGGGACACCCACAAGGGCAATGTCGCCCACAAAGTCCAACAGTTTGTGACGTGCCGGCTCGTTGGGGAAGTATGGCTCCACGGTGTTGAGCACGCCGTTGTGGCTCTCGATGCTGGCAGCGTCGCGGTTGTACACGCGAGCCAGATGCTGGCGCGACTCCTCGCTCAGGGGCTTGTCGACGAACACCAGCGCGTTGTCGAGGGCACCGCCCTTGATGAGGTTGGCAGCAAGCAACATCTCCACTTCATGCAGGAAGACAAAGGTGCGGCAGGGAGCGAAATCGCTGACATACTGGTCGTAGCCGACCATTTTGGCCGACTGCGAACCGATGAGTGCGCTTTCGAAAACGATGGTGGAGTCCACCTCAAAATGATCGGCGGGCTCGGCGACGAGTTCGATACCGGCATCGCTGTCGGTCCAACGGACTGTCTGATTGAGATTGAAATAGCAACGTTCTTCCTCCTGCTCCACGATGCCGGCCTGACACAGTTTCTCCACCCAGATGCGGGCGCTGCCGTCGAGGATAGGCACCTCAGGGCCATTGAGCTCCACCAACACATTGTCGACACGCAGACCGTGCAGAGCCGACATCAGATGCTCGATGGTGGAGATGCTGGCCTCGTCGCGGCACAGCGTGGTGCCATGGTTGGTGCCAGCCACATAGTCGGCCACGGCAGGCACAAAGACGTGCTGCTGCAGGTCGGTGCGGCAAAAGGTCACGCCGCTGTTGGCGGGGGCAGGCATCACCTTGACAGTGATGAAGCCTCCCGTGTGAAGCCCTGGGCCTTCAACTGTAAATGGTTGCTTTATAGTGGTTTGTAATTCCATTTTCACTTATTAATTGTTCAATAGTTTATAGATTGCAATCGGTAATTCTGCATCTGGTACAATTTGGCGCACTGGTTCTCATAGCCTCCTGTGGGCGAGCACTGTTTCAGCTGCAACGGGAACAGGAGGTTCGTGGGCATGGCAAAAGCTTCAGGATGGCGCCAGAATTCGGCACCATTCTCCGACAGCGCCGAAACAAAATAGTACATGATGTCGTGGGCAACACCGGCATAGAGCCCATTGGGTTCAGTCTTGAACTTACTCTTGTAGGTGTCAATGAACTGCTTATGGCGTGGGTTGTAGTAATCCAGATAGCAGGTGGTCAACGGAGTGTAGTTAAGGTGCTGCAGTTGCTCGAAGTCCAAAGTTTGGTAGTCTACCAGCCAGTTGCTGGTAGTCATCAGTACCGGCACATTGGTGTTGAGTGTCGACAGCCTGTTGAGTATCGTGGTAGCAAAGACGGTGTTACGGTTGTTGTCCTGATTATAGATGCTGATGATCACGTTATCATCTGTCGACTTCAGCGTCGGCACCAACTTGGAGTTGACCGACCAGTCGAAGAGCGTGTATTTGATGTCCTTGCGGTTAGCCAGCTGGCGCTGGAACTCATCGAAATACTCTTTTTCATTGCTGGAGACACTCTTGTTGTTGGAATGTAGCAGATAGAGGTTGCCACCCTTGTAGCGTTTGGACATCACATCCAGCATACTCTTCACAACACCCTCAGTGGAAGGCATATACTTCACCACGTAGGGGTTGCTCTTCACCACGTCGCTACGCAACGAGAAGGGATTGATGACAAACACCTGATTGGCGCGAGCCAACTCGGAGAGCTTGTCGAAAGGTTTCTTGACAAGCAACGCAATCACCAAATCGGAGTTGCCGATGTTATAGTCTTCCCAAGTCTTGACGACATCGGCATCCTGCTCCGATGAGAGGTCTACCACATTGAGTACCACATTGTAGCCTCTATCCTGAAGCTCGTCGAGAGCGATGAGCAGGCCTTCGTAAAACTGCACGAACTCAAATATCTTGTATTCCTTCTTGCCGCGCTGTTCGATGTCGAACTTGGAGGTCGATATCTCATTGATTTTGTCTAAATTGAGAGGCATCACCACGGTGATGTATACCTTGTTCTTGCTATGAAGCTCACGCACTTGGTATCCGAACGACGACGGAGTGGTAAAATTATAGTATGCTGCCTGTTGTGTCGGGAAATCGCCAGGGACTTCATCGAAGGGATAGGGATTCTGCACAGGACGGGTTGGAAAAGGAATCTTGGCGTAAGGGTCGTATTCCATCTCGAGGGGTGCCGTCTGCGACACCGTTATTACTGTCGGATTCTGTTTTGCAGGCTGCGCACTGGGTTGGGGCTCAGCCACAGAGGCTTGGGGTTGCTGTACAGCAGGCTTGCTGGGCGCCGGAGTCGTCACATTGGTGATGAGCGTAGCACCTGGCGTTATGGTTGACTCCTCGGCAGGTTGTATCTTTTCTTCTGTTTTGGGCATTTCAGCTTTTGCAGGCTCCACAGCGGGCTTCACCGGTTCAGCTGATTCTGCAGGTTTGGCTGGAGCAAAAACAGGCTTGGCGGTTTCCGGTTTCTTGGGTTCTGCCACGGGTTTCGCTGGCTCGGCTGCCGGTTTTGCTGTTTCTGCAGGCTTGGCAGGTGCTGCTACAGCCTTGGCGGGCTCTGGTTTCTTAGGTTCCGTCACAAGTTTGGCAGGCTCGGCTGCCGGTTTTGCTGTTTCCGCAGGCTTGCTGGGCTCTGCAGCGGGCTTGGCGGGCTCTGGTTTCTTAGGTTCCGTCACAGGTTTGGCAGGCTCGGCTGCCGGTTTTGCTGTTTCTGCAGGCTTGGCAGGTGCTGCTATAGTCTTGGCGGGCTCTGATTTCTTGGGCTCTGCCACGGGTTTCGCAGGCTCTATCGGTTTGGCAGGTTCTGCCTTCTCTTCCTGTTTTTCAACGTTTTTGTAGGATGTCTGGCGAGGAGGGATTCGCAGCATCTGACCAGCCTTAAGCTGTTCATGGCGAAGCTCAGGATTGGCCTCCACGATGGCCTCCACAGTGGTGCCGTATTCGCGTGCCAGCCCGTAAAGGGTCTGACCTGCATTGACTTTGATATAATGCACGGTGGATGTCGACATCTGGGCTTCAGCGGCGGCCGACACGGCAGCCACACTATACTCGTTGAAGGGCAGCCACACGGTGTCACCCACCTTCAGCTGGTGGATATCCGACTTGATGACAGCATCGTAATATTTCAGTCCATAGGCACGGGCGATGGAAAAGACCGTCTGTCCCTGCTCCACGATATGGATGTAATATTTCTTGTTGTTCATCACTTGTGTTTTGTCCGAGATACGTACTGCCGAGGTTTGAGTGCCCTGGGCATAGAGCACCTGAACGAAACACATGAGCATTATGAATAGCAGCTTTTTCATCTTCTGACGTTCATTGCAAGGTTATGATTACAAAACGATAGGCATCATTCCCACTCGATGGTTGCTGGCGGTTTGGAACTGATGTCGTAGACCACACGGTTCACACCCTTCACCCGGTTGATGATATCGTTGGAGACGCGAGCCATAAAATCGTAGGGCAGATGCGACCAGTCGGCCGTCATGCCGTCCACCGACTCCACAGCGCGTAGCGCCACAACGCTCTCGTAGGTGCGCTCATCGCCCATCACGCCCACCGACTGCACGGGCAGCAGCATGGCTCCAGCCTGCCAGACCTTGTCGTAGAGGTCATTGTCGCGCAGGCCACGGATGAAGATGTCGTCCACCTCTTGCAGGATACGAACCTTCTCGGGGGTCACATCGCTGAGGATACGGATGGCCAGGCCAGGACCTGGGAAAGGATGACGGCCTATAAGCTCCTGTTTGATACCCAGTTGGCGACCCACACGACGCACCTCGTCCTTGAAGAGGCTGCGCATGGGTTCCACAAGCTTCAGCTTCATATAGTCGGGCAGGCCACCTACATTGTGGTGACTCTTGATGGTCTGCGATGGTCCCTTCACCGAGCTGCTCTCGATGACATCGGGATAGATGGTGCCTTGTGCCAGCCATTTGGCGTCGGTCACCTCCTTGGAGGCATCGTCGAAGACGTCGATGAAGGTCTTGCCTATGGCCTTGCGTTTCTTTTCGGGGTCGGTGACGCCAGCCAGCACACTGTAGAAGCGCTCCTTGGCGTCAACACCTTTCACATTGAGGCCCATGTCTTTATACGACTCCAGCACACTCTCGAACTCGTTTTTGCGGAGCAGACCGTTGTCGACGAAAATGCAGTGCAGATTATGGCCGATAGCCTTGTTGAGCAGCACTGCCGCCACGCTGGAATCAACGCCGCCGGAGAGGCCCAAAATCACTTTGTCGTCGCCCACCTGTTCACGTATCTGTCTGACGGTCATATCGATGAACGACTCGGGAGTCCAGCTCTGCTGGCAATGACAAATGCCGACGGCAAAGTTCTTGAGCAGCGTCAAACCTTCGGAGGAATGATGTACCTCGGGGTGGAACTGGATGGCGTAAGTCTCCTCGCCTTCAATCTGATAGCCGGCATACTTCACATTATCTGTGGAGCAGATGCAACGATAGTTGGCGGGCACCGACTCGATGGTGTCGCCGTGGCTCATCCACACCTGCGAGCCCAGCGTCATCCCTTTCATCAGGGGCGACTGGGTATCAATGTATTGCAGGTTGGCACGGCCATACTCGCGGATTTTGGACTGCTGCACCGAGCCGCCGCCCCACTTGGCCAGATACTGGGCGCCATAGCACACGGCCAGCAACGGCAATTTGCCCTTGATGTTGCTCATGTCGGGGACAGGAGCATCGGGGGCGTTGCACGAGAACGGAGAACCCGAGAAAACGACGCCCTTAACGTCCTTATTCAGCTCGGGAATCTTGTTGAAAGGATGAATTTCACAATAAATATTCAGCTCGCGAATCTTACGCGCTATGAGCTGAGTATATTGAGAACCAAAGTCTAAGACAATAATGGTATCCATAAATGAGCAGTGTTTTAAAATGCAAAAATAATAAAAAATATTGTAACCACCAATTTTATCTTTGAAAATATATAAAAAGAGCAAACAAAGGCCCACAACAGGGCATCGCTGAACCCTGACAACCCCGAAAAAAAAGATGCCAATCACATACTAAAAAAGCTTCGAAAAGCGTTATCAAGAATTAATTATATAAAAAATATTTGCACCATTGCAAAAATATATATACTTTTGCACACCATGAAAAGAACGATAAGACTAGCGATAACCCTCCTGACTGTCAGCATTTTATGCAGTTGCGGAGGGTATAACAAATTGTTGAAAAGCACCGATAACGAGGCCAAATTCCAGGCCGCTATCGATGCTTACAACAATGGTAGCTACCATCGCGCTAAAGATTTGTTTGAAAATTTATTGCTGAACTACCACAACAAGGAGCACGATGAGGACATTGCCTGGTACTACGGCCAGACGCTCTATCATACAGGCGATTACTATACTGGTGCCTACCAGATGAAGACTTTCACACGCCGCTTTCCCTACAGCCCCCATGCCGAAGAGGCTGCATTCATGTCGGCCTACTGCAAATACCTTGACTCGCCTGTCCATACGCTGGATCAGCGCATTACGAAAGAAGCCATCGCCGAATTCGAACAATTCGCCGAGCGCTACCCCCAAAGCGTGCACATGCCCGAGGTGCACCAGTATCTCGATGAGATGCACAACAAGCTGATGATGAAAGACTACGAGAATGCCGTTCTCTACTACAAAACCGAGTCGTACAACGCCGCCGTCGTTGCGTTGGGCAACTTCCTAAACGACTATCCCGAGTCGCCCCGCCGCGAAGATGCCATGTACTACATCATCAAGGCAGGCTACGAATACGCCATCAACAGCCGGGAAGACAAAGTCAAGGAGCGCCTGCAGCAGGTAATCAACAACTTCGACAAATTCGCCACGCTGTTCTCCAACTCGAAATATTTGGCGGAATGCCAGAATATATACGACAAATGCAAGGCCCAGATAGCCAAAACCGACGAGGCAGCAAAACAATAATTCACAATCCGAACAAATAAAAAAAACAATAATATGGACGCAAAGAAAAACCGCGCAGCAAACACCACCATTACACGCAACACCGCTGAATTCAGCAAAACCACCGGCAACATCTATGAGACCGTCGCCATGCTCTCGAAACGTTCCAACCAGATTTCGTCGGACATGAAACGCGAACTGCATAAGAAAATCGAGGAGTTCGCCACCAACATCGACACTATGGAGGAAATCTACGAGAACCGCGAACAGATTGAAATCGTGAAGCACTACGAGCAGATGCCCAAGCCCACACTGCAGGCCATACAGGAATACCTCGACGACGACATCTACTATCGCAATCCCGCCAAAGAGGATCCCAACATGAGACGCCTCGAAGCCATGGAGAACGAGACCATAGCACAAAACGCCGCTGAAGAAAAATAGTGTCAGCGCACAACCTCAACCAATATGAAAACCAGATACCTGAAACTCAGCACTGCCGTTCTTGTCACACTGATGGGAGTCTGCGGCCTGTCGGCCTGCAAGAACGACAAGACAAGTCTTCCCTGGGATTCCGAAGACATTGATGGAATGATGGTACCCGAGTATGGATGCCCCATAAGACCAAAGGAGTATCAAGCGCTGGACTCCCTCCGCAATGTCATTCAAGAAAAGGCTCAGGGGGACAGCGTTGTAAGTGAAAAAGGACAGCTCGAAAGTCAGGAATTGGAATCGTAACAAACAAGTTTATGAAAACCAAGTATATCAAGTTCCAAACATGGGTAATCATCTCGGCCATGAACATTCTGGGGTTGGCAGCCTGTCAACTCCAAGACCCTGATGAGGATTTATATTGTGCCGAGTATGGATGCCCTATTTGGGAGGAGACAGACTCTGCCTACACTGCACAGCATGAGAAAGACAGTTCCCTAAAAGCTGTCATCCAGAAACTTGAACAGGAGGCCCAAGAACAATGAACTATTCCGTCGACGCCCTGAAGGGCAAACATATCATCGTGGGTATCAGCGGCGGCATCGCTGCCTACAAAGCGCCCCTGCTGGTGCGGCTGCTGGTGAAAGCCGGCGCCGAGGTGCGCTGCGCCACCACGGAACATGCCCTGCAGTTTGTGACGACGTTGACACTCGAGACGGTATCGAACAACGCCGTCTACAGCGATTTGTTTGCACCTCACAACGAGCACAGCACTGAGCACATCTCGCTGAAAGACTGGGGCGATATGATGGTGGTGGCACCCGCCACAGCCAACATTATCGGCAAGTTGGCAAATGGCATCGCCGACGACGCGCTGAGCACGCTGCTGGTATCGTTCCGCAAGCCCCTGTTCCTCTGCCCCGCCATGAACACGCAGATGCTGGAATGCCATTCCGTCCAACGCAATATCGACTACTTGCGCTCACAGGGTGTCCACTTCGTGGAGAGTACCTCCGGAGCGCTGGCTTGCGGCACCGAGGGCAAAGGGCGCATGGAAGAGCCCGAGAACATCGTGGCACAGATGGTCGACCAGCTCAATCACGACGATGGACAACAGGACTACGACGGCAAGCGGGTACTGATAACCGCAGGACCCACCTACGAGCGCATTGACGCTGTCCGTTTCATCGGCAACTACTCGTCGGGCAAGATGGGCTTTGCCCTGGCCGAAGAGCTGGCTGGACGTGGAGCCAAGGTGGTGCTGGTGACAGGACCTACGCATCTGACGACACACCACACCAACATTGAGCGCATCGACATTGAGTCGGCCGAAGAGATGTATCGTGCCGCCACAGGGCACTTTGCGCAGTGCGATGCCGCCATCCTTTCGGCAGCAGTGGCCGACTATCGCCCTGCCGAACGCGCCGACTACAAACTGAAGAAACAGGGCGACAGCGACATGACCCTGCGTCTTGTGCAAAACCCCGACATCCTGGCCACCCTGGGGCAACAAAAACAACAGGGGCAACGTCTGGTGGGCTTCGCCTTGGAAACCAACGACGAGGAGCAAAATGCACTAAAAAAACTGGAAAAGAAGAATTTGGACTTCATCGTGCTGAACTCGCTGCAAGACGCAGGCGCAGGATTCGGCCACAACACCAACAAGGTGACCATCCTGGACCGCGACGGCGGCAAGACCGTAGGCACACTGAAGAGCAAAGCCGCCGTAGCCAAAGACATTGCCGACCACTTGCGCAGCCTGCTCGACTGATTGCTGACAAGCAGAGCCATCATGCCGCCAACAAGTTGCAGCACATGGCGAAAGACGATTATTTGACAACCTTAATCAAAAGCATCTTATAATGAAAAAGCTAAGCATAATAGCCATCATCCTTTCTTCCATAGCCATCCTTGGAGAGATAATCCTAATGGTCAATTCCAACTCCAAGAGCCCTGCCTCCTGTCTCACCAACGAGGTGGCATCCAAGCAGATGGTACAAAGCCTGAAAAACAAAGGGAACAGCAACGAGACGAAAGAGCTGCCACGCATGATGGCCACGGTGATGGCGCCCACCATCCCCGACTCGATGGATTTCTGCGGCGAGCGAGTGCCCTTGGAGCTGTACTACGTGCGTGAGTCGCTGGACAGAGAGCTGATAGTCAACACCTACGGACACTCCTCCACCCTACTCTATTTCAAACGCGCCAACCGCTACTTCCCTATCATAGAGCCCATTCTGAAACGCAACGGAGTGCCCGAGGATTTCAAATACCTGTGTGTCATCGAGAGCAGTCTGACCAACGCCACTTCGCCCGCCAAAGCGCAAGGCTTCTGGCAGTTCATGAAGACGACAGGCGAATCCTACGGATTGGAGGTGACGACGGAGATCGATATGCGCAACGATCTGGAGGCTTCGACCGAGGCAGCCTGCAAATTCCTGAAGAAACTGCACAACGACCTGGGCAGCTGGACAGCAGCGGCGGCGGCCTACAACTGCGGCGGTGGCGGCATGAGCTCGAACATGACCAAGCAGGGTGTGAAAAGCTACTACAACACCCGTCTTAACGCCGAGACGACGCGCTACATATACCGCATCCTGGCTGTGAAGCAAATCATGCAACATCCCCAGGAGTATGGCTTCTACATCCGCCAGTGCGACCTTTACCCCGAAATACCTTACCGCACCGCGACTCTGGAAGGTCAAAACGTGGACCTCTACGCCTTCGCTAAGGCCAACAACACCTCATACAAGATGCTGCGCGAGATGAATCCCTGGCTAATTACGGACAAACTGACCAACCGGGCCAACAAAAAATACACCGTGAAACTCCCCGCGGAGAAAGGACTGAAACTGAGAGACATCCTCAAGGACAAAGACAAATCGAAGGAATTTGTGAAAAGCATGTAAGGGCTCGGGGAACTGATTATAAAAGAGGCTCCAAAAACAGACTAACTTTTGACTCATGAAGGACTCGAAGAAACAAAGAGAAAATATCGCTGAGGCAGTGCCTCAGATAGAGATACTCGGAGCACGGGAACACAACCTGCAGAATGTGGACCTGGACATTCCGCGCAACGAGCTGGTGGTATTCACCGGACTGAGCGGCAGCGGCAAATCGTCGCTGGCTTTCGACACCATCTACTCCGAAGGGCAACGCCGCTACATGGAGACTTTCTCGGCCTACGCCCGCCATTTCATCGGCAACATCGAGCGTCCCGACGTGGACAGTATCAACGGCTTGAGCCCTGTCATCTCCATCGAACAAAAGACGACAAACAAGAACCCACGCTCTACGGTGGGCACGGTGACAGAAATCTACGACTTTGTCCGTTTGCTCTACGCCCGCGTGGCCGACGCCTTTTCGATGACCAGCGGCAAGAAGATGGTGAAATACTCCGACGCACAGATCTTCAACATCATCAGCGAAGACTATGACGGCAAGGACATCCTGATACTGGCCCCCCTGGTGCGCAGCCGCAAAGGTCACTACCGCGAACTGTTCCTGCAGGTGGCAAAAAAAGGATACCTGCGCGTGCGCGTCGATGGCGAAATCAAAGAGCTGACCTACAATATGCAGGTCGACCGCTACAAAACGCACGACATCGAGCTGGTGGTAGACCGAGTCCGGGTGAACGACAAGAACCGTCACCGCCTGGAAGAAGCCGCCAAGACAGCATTCCGACAAGGTAAAGGGATGTTGATGATACTGGACAACAGCACCTTCGAGGGCAAGGTACGCTACTTCAGCCGCATGCTGATGGACCCCGACACCAACGTCTCCTACCCCGAACCCGAGCCCAACACATTCTCGTTCAACTCGCCCTATGGCGCCTGCCCGAAGTGCAACGGCCTTGGCGAGATTACCGAAGTGGATATCAAGAAGATAATACCAGACCCCAAAAAGAGCATCCGCGAAGGAGGCCTGGAGGTGCTGGGAAAATATAGCGCCACAAACTACATCTACCGCCAGCTGGAGATGCTGGGGCAGCGCATGGGATTCACCCTCGACGAGCCGCTGGAGAACCTGTCGGAAGAGTTGCTGAACATAATACTCTACGGCACAAGCGACTACATGGGCATTGACATGCACAGCGAAGAGGGAGGATACCGCAGCGGCTTTGGAGGCATCATCAACTATATCCGCGAGATGGCCTCGGAAGAGAGTCCCGCAAGCCTGCAGAAATGGGCCGCCAGCTTCATGAACACCATCGCATGCCCCGAATGCCACGGCAAAAGACTGAAAAAAGAGTCGCTGTGTTTCCGTATCGCCGGCAAGGACATCGGCGAGGTAGCCTCCATGGACCTCACGGAGTTCTACACATGGGTGAGCGGAGTGGAAGAACAGCTGGAACCGCAGAAAAAGACTGTGGCCCATGAGATTATACGTGAAATATTGACACGGACACAGTTCATGCTGAACGTCGGCGTGGGCTACCTGTCGCTGAATCGCGCCACCAAGACACTCAGCGGCGGCGAGTCGCAACGCATCCGCCTGGCCACCCAGATTGGCGCCAAGCTGGTCAACGTGCTCTACATCCTCGACGAACCCTCGATAGGGTTACACCAGCGCGACAACGACAGACTCATCAACGCCTTGAAGGAACTGCGCGACCTGGGCAACTCCGTCATCGTGGTGGAGCATGACCGCGACATGATAATGAGCGCCGACTACGTGGTGGACATCGGCCCTGGCGCAGGAGTGCGAGGAGGCAAGATAGTGGCCGCAGGCCCAAAAAGCACATTCCTGAAGAACAAGACCCTCACATGCGACTACCTGAACCGGGTGAAAGACATCGAGCTGCCCGCACGGCGTAGTGTCGAGGGGCGCGAACATCTGGTATTGAAAGGTGCTCGCGGCAACAACCTGAAAAGCATCACTTTCGACATTCCTCTCGGACTGTTTGTCTGTGTGACAGGTGTCAGTGGCAGCGGCAAATCGTCGCTGGTCAACGAAACCTTGCACCCCATTCTGAACCAATATTTCTATCACTCGCAGAAACGTCCCCTACCCTATGACAGTATCGAAGGCATAGAGCATATCGACAAAGTGATAGAGATAGACCAGAGCCCTATCGGACGCACACCGCGTTCCAATCCAGCTACCTATGTGGGCATCTTCGACGAGATACGCCAACTCTACGCACAGCTGCCCAGCGCCCGCATACGCGGCTACAAGCCTGGACGTTTCAGCTTCAACGTCAGCGGAGGCCGTTGCGAGACCTGCAAGGGTGCCGGCGTGAGAACCATAGAGATGAACTTCCTGCCCGACGTGTACATCAACTGCGAAGTGTGCAACGGCAAACGATACAACCGTGAGACGCTGGAGATCCGCTACAAAGGCAAGACCATCGCCGATGTGCTGAATATGCCCATCAGCGAAGCGGTGGAATTCTTCGATGCATACCCCAAACTGAAACGCAAACTGGAGACCCTGCGCAACGTGGGACTGGGATACATCACCTTGGGCCAGCCCTCCACCACGCTCAGCGGCGGCGAGGCACAACGTATCAAGCTGGCCACAGAACTCAGCAAGAGCGACACAGGCAAGACACTGTATATTCTCGACGAGCCGACGACAGGTCTGCATTTCGAAGATGTGCGAGTACTGCTCGAGGTGCTGCAGCAGCTGGTGGACAAAGGCAACACGGTGCTGGTGATAGAGCACAACATGGATGTCATCAAAGTGGCCGACTGGATTGTTGACGTAGGACCCGAGGGAGGCGTGAGCGGCGGCCTTATCACCTTTGCCGGCACACCAGAAGCGCTGGCAGCCGAGAAAGACAACCTTACAGGCCAATACCTGAAAGCGGAGCTGGAAACCACCCGCAAAGGGGCTGAAAAGAGAAACAAATCGTAGAGATACTATTCCCCGTTGTAAGCCAGGCGGTCACAAACCATTGACTCCTAATCGATTTTATCCCAATAGATGCTCTCGCCGACACCAAACAGGGTGCCTTTGATGCGCAAACTCCCGTCTTTGGTAAACTCGGCAGTCATATTGACACGCAAACCATGCCGTGAGTCATACATCTTGGTGTTGCCCCAACGATGCTTCTGGCTGTCGTAGCGCAAACCCGAAAAGAGGACGATGCGATCGACGGGAGTGTTGCGGAGCTTTTTGTCAGGATTCTTGGTATCCAGCAACTTGTTGCCATGAGCGTCGCGGTCGTGTTCGACCCAAATCACCTGGCCACGATACGTGCCGTCGTCCAGACGAACAATCTGCACCTTGTATGATTCACCCTGGTAGACACTGAGATAGGTGCCCACAATATTATCAGCGCTATTGTTCAGCACATTCTGCGCCATAGACACCAGCGCGAAGCCAAACAGCATAATAAACAGAAAAAGAATTCGTTTCATATCATATCCGCAATCAAATCATATTGCAAAGATACAAAAAAAAGACATATACCGACTATTAATAATCGATAATCAGCAATAAAAAGCAGGAGGGGCATCCAAGGATGCCCCTCCTGTGCTCATAGAGTAGTCCCGGCGCATTCTGAGCCCGAACAGAATAGGCGTTATTATTTCACCACCAGTTTCCTGACCTGGCTGATGCCGTTGCTGATGATGCGGAGGAAGCAGGCGCCTGATACGAGGTCGGCGGTGCCGTCACAGTTGCTGCCTTCTACGATACCAGCCTCCACATTGCCCATAGCGAAGTAGATGATGGTAGATCGGCGGCTATCAGGAAGCGGAATAGCTCAGCACGCGTTCTTTCACCTCTTCGGGTATCACGGCACTGCTGCGCGTGGCACGGCTATAGCCAGATAGAATCGTTTTGCACTCTGCTGCAACCTGCCCTGTGTTGCTGTTCACCACTCGCTGCTCCACCTCCACACTCTTGGTGCCAAAGCGCGACACCTGCGTCTGCACCTCTATGCTGTCGTGGTACTGTATCTGCGCCAGGAAGTTGACCTCCACGTGCACCACCATGACGGCAAAGTCGCCCTCATCGGGAGTGACAGGAAGCCCTGCGGCTTTGAAATAGTAGGACTTGCCCAGGTCGAAAAACTCCATGATGACCGCGTTGTTGACGTGTCCCATCATGTCAATATCGTTGAAGCGTATCTGCAATGGCAATATGTGCATCTCTCTTGGTGTTTGTTTGCGACAACAAAAAAGGGAAGCGCATTTGTCTTCCCCTTTGTGGCATCGACTGGAATTGAACCAGTGACACAAGGATTTTCAGTCCTCTGCTCTACCAACTGAGCTACGACGCCAACTCTTGACTTCTTGGAGCGAACTGTATCGTTCAACCGATGTTTTCGCTTGGAAATCGGCTGCAAAATTACAACATTTCCCCCAATCGGCAAAATATTTTTTCATTTTCCTCCCCAAATATACTGCAACACAATCATTGTCAGTCTATTGGATGAGGAAATATTTTTCCGTCATCCCTGCTTGGCAGCAGCTTCTGCCACCCCACCAGCGGCCTCGTTCTGCTCTTTTTGCTCCTCTTCCGGCGCAGTTTCGCCCACATTCTTTGTATTGGTGTTAATATCAGGCTTTTTGGCAAAAAATTCGTGGATAATGAGGATCGTGACGCCCACTGTGACCGCCGAGTCGGCAATGTTGAAGATGGCATCGAAGAACTGGTAGGTGGTGCCGCCCACAATGGGTACCCACTGCGGCCAATGGATGTCGAACAGGTGCACGCTGAACATGTCCACCACCTTGCCCAGCATGAAGCGGGAATATCCGCCGCCGTCGGGGAACATCACTGCCGCCGCCTCGGGCGTGCTCGCCGAAAAAAACATGCCATAGAAAAAGCTGTCAACCAGGTTGCCGAGCGCACCGACGATGATGAGGGCCATGCTCACCACAAAAACCCACGAGGCACCTTTGTTGATGCGTTTCACCAGCAGGAAGCCGAAGGCCCCCACGGCCAGCAGCCGGAAGACTGTCAGCAGATATTTGCCCCACGAGCCACCGAACGACATGCCGAAGGCAATGCCGATATTCTCTACGAAATGCAATGAAAGCCAATCGCCTAACACCGCAATGTCATCGCCTAGCGCCATGTGCGTCTTGACCCATATCTTCAGACACTGGTCCATCACCAGAACCAGCGCCACGATGCAGCAAAATAACCAATATTGTTTTTTCCGTCTATTCATATAATGGCATAATAAACAATGCAATAGAAGGGTCTTCCCTTCCGGTTTGCATCTGCAAAGTTACACATTTTTTTGAAATACGCCCCGCGGCCTTCGAAAAAAGCCTGCCTTTATTATGGTATTTCTTTTTTCATCGATCCCGACGCGCGGCAATCTCTTCGCACAGCTCTTCGTACCACGCTTCTCCGAATCGTCGTATCAGCGGCTCTTTCAGGTATTGATAGAGAGGCACACCTGTCTCGCGGCCTTTCTGCACGGCACAGCGACAGATGTCCCACCGGTGATAGTTCACAGCTCGGAACTCGCCAAAATCTTCGACCCTGACGGGATAGAGATGGCACGACACAGGCTTCTGATAATCAATCACTCCGTCGCGGAATGCCTTCTCGATGGCACAGAGGGTCAGTCCGTTCTCCTGGATGGCGTAGGCGCATTCACGGCTCTCTACCAGCGGTGTGCAGAGACTGCCCTCTTCGTCGCGAACCGCGACACCTTGCTGCTCCACTACGGCGATGCCGGCCTCGGCCATATAGGGCCTCACCTTCGGGAGAATGCTCTCGAGTGTGGCTAGCTCTTCCTCATCGAGCGGCGCGCCAGAGTCGCCTTCCACACAGCAGGCTCCCTGACACTGTTGCAGGTCGCAACAGAAACAGGCCATTGCCAAATCGTCGGAAACGATACTATCTTCTACTATCAACATATCTCTTTTTTTTATCAGTCAGTGCTCCGGTACAGGGGTAAGGCAATCAGTGTCAGCGGACTCAAGCAACAGCGACAACCGCAGCATATTCTGTTTATTTTCACACTGTTGTATTATTATGGCATGCACTCCCTTCTCCGTCATGATCCTGCAGGCAGGCCACAATCTTGTCGGCCAGCACGGCGGCCAGCTTGTATTTCGACTCTACGGTCCACCCCGCCACATGCGGCGTCAGCACCGTATGCTTCGACGCGCGGAGCCAGCGCAGCGGCTCGGGGACTGCAGCGCCGCCCATGCCGTCTTTCGTCATATCCTCATATTCAATCACATCCAGCGCAGCACCCAGCACGCTCCCGCCTTGCATGGCACGCACCAGGGCCGCCGTGTCGACCACGGCACCACGCGAGGTGTTGATAAGATAGAATGGCTTGCCCATGCCGGCCACGAAGTCGTCGCCAAAGAGGTAATGGGTCTCGTCGGTGAGCGGCACGTGCAGGCTGACCACGTCAGCGCACGACTGCAACTCAGCCAGCGTCACTTCGCGGACATACCGCGGCGCATAGCCGGAAGGCTTGTATTTGTCGTAGGCAACAATCTCGCAGCCAAAGCCTTGCAGCCGCATGGCAAAGGCGCCTCCCATGTTGCCGAATCCGATGATACCTATCGTATGTCCCTGGACCTCAAGGCCTCGGTTGGCCTCACGCTGCCACAAGCCTTGACGCACCTCGCTGTCGGCTCGGGCTATGTTGTCGAACAGCGCCAACAGCAGCCCTACGGCATGCTCGCCGACGGCGTCGCGGTTGCCTTCGGGTGAGTTGAGGCAGCGTATGCCGCGCCGCTCGGCATAGTCGACATCGATGGTCTCCATGCCGGCACCCACGCGCCCTATGCAGCACAGATGGCTGGCATGGTCGATGAAGTTCCTGTCTATCACTATCTTGCTGCGCACCACCAGCGCGTCGTAGTCCTGCACAGCGGCCAGCACGCTGTCGTAGTCGCACGGCTCCATCACATGGCAGCCGTAGCCGGCCGCCTCGATACGCTCACTCAGCACGGGATGGGCGTTGTCGGTAATCAACACTCTTCGCATGGTCTATCTCTTCTTGGGTTGCTGCTTGAAAATGGTGCCGCCGTTGTCGAAGTGGAAATGCTCGTAGCGCACCGTCGAGATTCTTCGCTCTGCCTTGCTCAAGGCTCCAAAGATGCCCAGGCCGCCATCGACATTGCAGTAGACCTGCACGGGCTCCATGAAGATGGTCTGCACCGTCGACTGCCCGTCGCGGGTCACCTCGTAGCGGTAGTAGTCGTAGCTCATGGCGGTCATCTTGACCTTGAAAGGCGCCACCATCATGACATCTTCTACGTAATACCCCAGGCCGGTAGAATATTGCGTGAACTCCACATTGAACTCGTAGGAGTCGCCCACAAAATGTTCGCTGGTGAACATAAATTCCCGACCATTGAAGCCATCGTCGTCCGACAACGCTTCGATGGCCGAAGCATCGGTCAGCACGGGGTCTTTCACCCTGATATAGGTAGAGTACGAGTAGCTCGAGTCTATGGTCGGCTGGCTCCAGTCGTAACTGCCCAGGCTGTCAACCCACGGGAAAGTCCAGTCGGATGGGAACACCATCAACTTGTAGAAGCCGTGGTGGCTGGGGTCGGTGACCTTGATTCTCATGCGATAGTAGACGTCGCCATAAGGGCTGGTGGTGTCGGCCACCAACTCCACGATGTCGAAATCGGGCTTCAGCGGCACACGGGCACCCGCCGTCAGCGTGCGGTCGCCGTCAGGCACGTAGGCTGTCAGCGTCATGGTGTCGCCAGGCTGCGGCAAAACGGCAAAACGATAGTTGCCATCACTCAAATTACTGGACGACACCGCGGTACCGTTCAGCTCCAGGCTCACCGTGGCATCGGTGATGGGGCGGAACGGGTGGTTGTCCAGCGTGTAGCGGCTCCAGGTCATCCGCACCGTCAGCAGCGAGTCGGGCTCGGCACGCGACATCAGCACGGCATAGGGGTCGATATCTTCGGTGTCCACATCAATGATGGTCTCGCAAGCCGTGAGCACGACGACCAGCGGAAGCAGCAGACTATATTTTATTATATGTTTCATATTATTTATATTATTATTCGTTCAACAATGGTTCCCTTCAGGCCTAGAATTTGAAGCTGTATGAAATGGAAGGCATGATGGGGAACAGCGCAAGCTGCACAAACGAGGCCCCGTAGTGGGTGCCGTCGTCGGCAATATAGGGCTTGCCGCTGCGATAGGCGATGAAGGGGTTCTTCCGGTTGTATAGGTTGTAGACGCTGAGGCTGATGGTCTGGAGCCCGTGGCGACGCTCCTTGTGGAAGTTGACACCCACATCCAGACGGTGATAGGCCGGCAGACGGAAGTTGTTGCGGCTCTCCACATAGTCAATCGCCTCGCCTTTGCTCTTTTCTTCGTAGTAATAGCTGTCGCCACGCCAGGGATCTTCAAACTGCTGCATGGCCACCGTAGCCACATTGCCTGAGCTGAACACCCACGTGGCGCTGCAGTCGAAACGTTTGTTGGGCTTATAGCTGATAACCAGCGACAAGTCGTGACGCCGGTCGTATTTGGCCGGGAACGGCTCGCCGTTGTTCAGCTCCATGCCTTCGCGGTCGAACTGACGCATGGTGTGGCTCCACGTGTAGCCCAGCCAACCCGTCACCTCCCCGATGGTGCGCTGCAGAAGGAACTCCACGCCGTACGACCAGCCGTCGCCGATAGCCACCTTCTGCTGCCAGTCGGTGGTGGAGAAAAAGGTGGAGCCATCCTTGTATTCCAGCATATTGTGCATAGATTTGTAGTAGCCTTCCACCGAGGCGTCGAAGAGGCCGCGGAAATTGTAGAACAGGCCTGCGGCCACCTGATGGGCCTTCATGGGCTCGATCTGTGCCGTCACGGGAACCCACAGGTCGCTGGGCAAGCTCAGCGACGAGTTGGACAGCAGGTGCATATATTGCGTCATCTTCGAATAGCCGACCTTCAGCGACAGGTCGTCGCTCAGCAACACACGGCCACTCACTCGCGGCTGCAACGACGGGTAGAACGCTCCCTGCACGGCAAAGCCTGCCAGGTTGACACCCGCGTTGATTTTGAAGACATCGTTGATGGTCCAGTCGTCTTCCACATAGGCTGTCAGCTCATTGGCGTGAACGCGGGAGTCACCGATGATGGTGTCATAAATGACATGATACGGCGTCTCGCCATATTCCTCTTCGGATTCCTCCATGCGCATTCCTGCAGTGTGGGGCGTGAAGATGTGGTGCACCGCTGTGCCTCCGAACTTCACCGTGTGGTCGGGGTTGGGATGGTAGGCAAAGTCGGCCATGACCTGGATATCCTGTATGCCAGAGTTATACGACATATCATACTGGTACGAGTAGTTGCTCCTCGAGTCAGACATCATCTCTTCGACACCCAAGTCAATGTCGTTGCGATAGCGCGTGTAGGCTCCCGTGATGTCCATGAAGAGCTTGGGGTTGATGACGTAGTTCCACCGCAACGAGGTGACGATATTGCCCCAGTTGTAGCCCAGCTTCATGTATTCCTTGTCGTCGCCATCCGTGTCGAAGAACCCCAACGAAGATTTGAAACGGGCATATATGACATCGTCGCCCATGTAGAAACTGCCTATCAAACGGCTGTCTTCGTTGAACTTATGTGTCACCTTGCCATTGAGGTCGTAGAAGTAGTAGCCCAGATTGGTCACCATACCTTCGCTGGCGCCCAGCGACATCACCAGGGGCTGGATCAGTATGTCGCCATAGGTGCGGCGGCCACTGACATTGAAGGTGGTCTTGTTCTTCACAATGGGGCCCTCAAGGTTGAACTTGGCAGCGATGATGCCAACGCTGGCGCTTCCATGTATCTCATTGAAATTACCGTCGTTGGTGGTCAAATCAAGCACCGACGATAGGCGGCCGCCAAAGTGGGCGGGGAAACTGCCTTTGTAGAGCGTGATGCTCTTCACGGCGTCGGCATTGAAGGCCGAGAAAAAACCTCCCAAGTGGTTCACATTGTAGAGCGGCACACCGTCGAGCAGAAAGAGGTTCTGGTCGGGTCCGCCGCCACGCACATACATGCCCGCCATTCCTTCGGTGCCCGACTGCACTCCTGGCAGCAACTGCAAGGCTTTCAGCACGTCGGTCTCGCCAAAGAGCACCGGCACCGCTTTGATCTGCTCCACGGGCATCTCTATCGCACTGATTTGCGACGACATGTACGAGGGTGTCTTCTCGGCTCTCACCTGCACTGCCTGCAGCGTGGTACTGCGCTGCATCGTGACGTTGTATTCGCGGTTCTCCACCAGCAGAAAGGTGTCCAAGTGCAGCGCGAAACCCACATAGGAGACGCGCAGCCGCACCTCGCCTCGGGGCAACGTCAACGAGAAACGCCCGTAGTTATTGGTCCTCGCACCTTTGCCGGAGGCCATGTCGTAGATGGTGGCACCTATGAGCGTCTCGCCGCTATGCCCGTCGCGCACCGTTCCGCTGAGGGTATAGCTCTGTGCCACAGCACCTAGCGTGGCCATCAGACACACCAGCAAAAAGCCCCAGCGTTGCAGTGTTTTGTAGGTTTGTCGAGTCATTGTATTTCTTTATTATGTTTGTTATTTCGTTTTGTATACGTCACACATCAATTCTTATTCATCATCATCTTCTTCCTCTTCAAAATGTCCGTCAGGGCCTGAGAAAAAGTTTGTTATCCAGTTGCGCTCGCTGTTTTTTGCCAGACGCGCCCCACAGTAGCAGCAGTAGCGTGCTTTGGGATTCTCCTCGTTGTGGCCACAGTGCGGACAGTAGCGGGCCTCGTTGCTGTCGTCGTCATCGTCATCCTCCTCGTGATGCGCTTCACCTCGGTATTCGCGGATGGTCTCTCCCGTGATGATACCCGTGGGCACAGCAATGATGGAATAACCCAGCAACATCACGCAGCTGCTCAGTATCTGGCCCAGCGTCGTGACTGGTGTAATATCACCATAACCAACTGTGCTGATGGTCATTACCGCCCAGTAGATAGCCCTGGGAATGCTCGTCAGCGCAGGGTTCACATCGCCCTCCAGCATATAGAGCATGGCACCGATGATGATGGCTGCCACCAGCATGAAGAGCATGAATATGACAATCTTCTTGGCGCTGCGCCGCAAGGCGTTGAGCAGATGGAAACTCTCCTGCATGAACTTCTGCATATTGAAAATGCGGAAGATACGCAGTGTTCGCAACACACGCAACACCGATAGCGTATGCGTTGCCGGGACCAGAATGCTCAGGTAGGCCGGGAATATGGAGAGAAAATCGATGATGCCGTAGAACGAGAAGATGTATTGCCGCTTGTTCGGCGAACAGTAGATGCGCAGATAGTATTCCAAAGTGAAGATGAACGTCAGCAGCCACTCCAGTATGACCAGCACCACGCGCAGATTGTTGTGTATCATGGCAAAACTGTCGAGCATGATGATCAACAGGTTGACGCCAATCAATATCAGCAGCCAGATGTCGAAACGTCGGCCTGCCGGCGTATCGGAGTTGAAAATGACACTGTAGATTTCCCGCTTCGTGGCATGGCGGTATTTCTTGGGCAGTATCACTTTGAATATCAGCCAGTGGAAAAACTTGTTCAGTATCTTGATGACACGCCAGGCTATTCCCTTATAGTCCAAATCGCGGAAAAAAGTATACACCTTCTTCCACAGCCACTTGAAAGGATGGTGCAACTTTTTGTCAATCCACCGGAACGGCTTGGCGATGAAGCGGCCTATCACGATGAGCAACTTCACGAAGGTATTGGGTTCTTTCTGTTTCATTGTCAGTTGTTTGGTTCATAGTATAGTGCATTCTGCCGCTGGGGTGCGAAGAGTTGCGCAGCCACGTGCCGCACATCGTCGGCCGTCACACGGCGATAGTTTTGGGGTTCGCTGTTGGCCCAGTCGGTATGCCCCAGCGAATGGTAGTAACAAAGCGACATTGCGCAGTCTAGGCCCTTATACTGTGAAAAAACAAAGGTGTTCTCAAACTTGTTCTTCACCTTTTCCAGCTCCATGTCAGGCACCGCCTCCTCGGCCAAACGCAGCAGCTCCGCCTCCACCGCAGCCTGCGCCCTGGCCATCTCCACGCCACGCTGCAGTTTGCCGGTCACCACGAAAAGACCGGGATCGGCACTGCCCGTCACACAGGCATCAATCTCCACAAAGAGCTGTTTTTCTTTCACAAGTCTGTTGTACAGTCGCGACGAACGCCCATTGCTCAGTATGTCACTGATAAGGTCTGTGGCAGGGAAGTCTGCCGAAGTGCGCCCACACATAGGATAGGCCAAATACATCGCCGCCGCGGGCACATCGCGTCGTAGCGTCAGCTGCCGTCTCTCCTGCTGCTCAGGCTCTTCCGGATAGCAAGCCGAAGGACGTTGCCGGCCCTCAATGTCGCCATACCACTTCTCCACCAAAGCGACCACCTCGTCGGCATGCACATCGCCAGCCACAGCAATGATGGCATTATCAGGCGTATAATAATCTGCAAAGAAAGCCTTTACGTCATCCAACGTAGCCTCCTGCACATGACGTATGTCGGCACCGATAGTGCTCCAGCGATAAGGATGTCGCGTGTATGCCAAAGGCCGCAGCTGCAGCCAAGCATCGCCATAAGGCTGATTCAGATAGCGATAGTGATACTCCTCGGTCACAACCTTCTGCTGCACTGCCAGACTCTGCGGCGAGAACGTCAAGCCATGCATACGGTCCGACTCCAGCCACAACGCCGTCTCCAGAAACTGCTTAGGCACAGTGATATGATAATCAGTAACATCCTCATTAGTGAAAGCATTGTTCTCAGCGCCCACCTGCGAAGCCACCGCATCATAGTCAGGCACCCGCGGCGTACCGCCAAACATCAGATGTTCAAACAGATGCGCAAAGCCCGTGCGGTCCTCGCGTTCATCTCGCGACCCCACACAGTACAAAGTATTCACCGACACCAGCGGCGTACTAGCATCCTCCACCACCATGAGCATCAGCCCATTATCCAATCTATGCTGCGTATATTCAATCATCCTTCAAAAATCAAAGTCCACGGCATCCCCCCGCCACACCCAAACACACCAACACCGTAAACAATAAAGTAACGCAACCAAACACATTTTATTATATCCCCCAGAAAAAATCCCGAGCCATAGATTCAGCCACGAAGAAAAACATCGAGATGCAAAGACACACATTTTCCATCTCTGTTGTGCATTTCTTCTTGCGCCAGCACAAAAATCCTTGAAATCTGTAAAACAAAATAAGGCCAGCTCACGCTGGCCTTATTGTTCGCTAAAGTTCTTTAGGGTTAAAAAAAACATCTTCCAATCCAAATTCTTCCCCTTCTCCTCGTGTTAAAAATTCGGGATGAACTCCTTGATGGCTGCCACTACTAGTGCGTTGGCCTGAATGTCGAACTCAAGCAATTATCTCTTCCACATCGCACCCAAGAAAATCTTCAAGACTCACACCGCCAGTACCGAACTGCTTACGGATGTATTCCATACACACCCATTTTGAATCAATTACTTACTCAATTCCGTTTGTAATTTTATTCATATCACACTGCAAGATTACTCAATCAACTTAACATTCTGATATTTTTCAAAAAAAGGCCGAATGCCCGAAGGCATCCGACCTTAAACTGTTAGCGGTAAACAGTTAGCACCTAAACCGTAAGCTAACCATAATACTCCTTATACCATTCCGCAAACTTCCTCAGCCCTTCCAGTAAAGTGATTTTAGGCGTAAAGCCGAAATCTCTTTCGAGAGCGGTACTGTCTGCGTAGGTGGTCTTTTATTCTCCGATATTTGTCCGTTCTACTACCAAATTTTCTCTTTGAGAAACCACTATCAAAAGTCACTGGACTTTCTTCACATCGCCAGGTATACAGTAGATTTACCTGTAGTATTGTTTGTACCATTCTGCGAATCTGCGGAGACCCTCACGAAGCGGTATTCTGGGTGTAAAACCGAAGTCCTTCTCAAGGGCAGAAGAATCAGCGTAGGTTACGGGTACATCTCCTGCTTGCATAGGCACTAACTCTTTGTGTGCTTCGAAGTCGTAATCCTGTGGCAGCACACCAGCACGGAGCAATTCTTCTTGCAGGATGTTGATGAAATCCAACAGGTTCTCAGGCTGTCCACCACCGATATTATAGACGGCGTAGGGTGCCAGAGGTAGGCCATCCTCACCGTTGCGCTTTTCGGGAGCTTTGGCCATCACGCGAACAATGCCTTCCACAATGTCGTCCACGTAGGTGAAGTCGCGGCGGCAGTTGCCGTAATTGTAGATCTGGATGGTCTGGCCTTTCAGCAACTTGTTGGTGAAGCCGAAGTAGGCCATATCGGGCCTTCCGGCAGGGCCATATACGGTAAAAAAGCGTAATCCAGTAGATGGAATATTATACAACTTCGAGTAGCAATGTGCAAACAGCTCGTTGCTCTTCTTGGTGGCGGCATACAGTGACACAGGGTTATCTACCCTATCCTCCACTGCAAACGGCACCTTCTTGTTGCCACCATACACGCTCGATGACGATGCATACACAAGATGTTCCACGGGGTTGTGGCGGCAGGCTTCGAGGATGTTATAGAACCCTATCACGTTGCTCAGGATGTACGCATCGGGGTTTTCAATTGAGTAGCGAACGCCAGCCTGGGCTGCTAAGTTCACTACGATGTTGAACTTATATTCAGCAAAGAGGCTGTCAACAAGTTCCTTGTCGGCAATGTCGCCTTTCACAAACTTATAGTTTATCCCTTTGGGAACCATCGTTTCAAGTTCCTTCAGGCGATATTCCTTTAAGGAAACATCGTAATAGGCATTCATATTGTCGATGTTCACAATAGTTGCGCCTTTCACATCCGCAAACAAGCGCTTTATCAGGTTCGAGCCGATGAAACCGGCACCACCTGTCACAAGAATGTTCTTCATTATATATGAAATTAATAAATCAATTTTTAACACCAATTTAATTATCTGAAATACATTGAAATAGGCGAAAATGTTTCCTTCAGCATATTCCATTCCGTAACTTTTTTCAACCAACCATCTATTGGCTCTACCTTCTCAAATGAAACATAGTCAAAAGCATCTTGGTAAAAGACATTCTCTACATATATTTCAACATCTACACCAAACAGCTCTAATCCATTTAACATGCACAATAATGATTGAGGAACATTGGTTAAGTTGGGCGTAACCAAAAGTTTTGTTTTATGACAATGCCACTGCTTATACGATTGCAATTCGGCAAGTTCTGTTGACAGAATCAGCAAACTGTTTTTCTTTTTGGCATTACTAAACTTTTCGGTAATCGCATCATAAATAATACGGTCTAATTCATCATCAGGATATTCTTCTTGTGGTGTTCCCTTAATGAGCCTTTCCAAGCGTTCTCTTTCATCAACCACCTCTTTCTGCTTCATCCTATATTCAGACGACATTTTGCGCAAGTAAAGAACTTCTGCTTGTTGCCTACGACCCTTTTCAATAGACCTGCTGAATACTATCCTCTTCATCACATGTAAATCATCCAAAGAAAGTACTCTTATAACCTCATCCATTGATTTAATTAACTGCAAGCATAATCCAGATGTTTTTTCATTCAATATCCTCAATTCAAAATCCCTATATATCTGTGGTTTCCCATAACGCCAGCCCACGAGAAAACCTACTTTTGCAACTTCGGTTTCTTCGTTAACATACAATAAAATAATGGGTATTCTGTTGCTTCTTTCAGAAAGATCCAGCCCATTTATTTTGGCAATTAGAGAACCCATGTTCAAAGGCACATCCTTTTGCCTTTTTACCTCCACTCCGAATTTTAATTCCGTGCCATCATTATAAGAAACCAACAAATCATAAAGCTGATTTGTTGAACCTGATATTGAAATATTGCCAAAATACCTGTATAAGATAGTCGCGGCTATCTGTTCAGCACGCAGGTCTCTACTAACATCATTATTCATAAACTGCTCTTGAACTTTTTCTTGTACGATTTTGTTTTAGAGTTTTCCCAATATGTAATCACATCCTGTTTTAATAGTTCCAAAGTTTTCTTCGAAGTTGCTTTCTTACTTTGTTTTAGGACATGTTTGATTGGCATACTGTTCAAAGATTTCTTATCGCCAAACGCAGAACATAGATAAACCGTCTCGCTATTGTTATCAACCCCTGCAACATATGTTGGCATCGGTCGTTTTAGCAATTCGCCATATTTTCTTTTAGATACTTTAACCTTCAAATTCCCACTGCTGTCATAGCCTTTTTCTGTACTTTTCACTTGTACCATGAAGAAATAAGACTTTTTCGAATCTATAATCTCCAAAAGAAAGTCCACTATAGGAGCCTTTTCACCAAGAAAATACACATTGAATAGATAATGTTCTGTTATCCTTGAATGGAAAATGCTTTCACCACGGTCTCCTATTGCATTATTGTCAGCCATAAACCTTTCCCGTTTTAAATCATAAACTCGTTTATCTTCAACCAATCATTATGGAACTTTTTGCGGAGATAGTGCTGTATCTCGTGTACATATACCAAATGTTCTTTCTTAACCAACTCTTTGAACGTCTTTTTCCCTTCATAGTTCCGCTCAAAAGACTCCATATAATATGAATAATCAGTGCGATGAACAGGTGTTGGTTCACCAGGGAACACAATGGAAGCCACAACTATAGGGTCATAATAAATCCAGCGGTCTTCAACACCATCCATCACCACTGGTATTAATTCATTCAATGTCAACACTTGTTCCACATCCTCTAGCACTATCTTATCACCATTAATAGACGCGATTCTATATAGGTTAATACCATGTCCTAAAACATCACAACTTTTCTTATAATTTTCAGGATGTTTTAATTGCACAATATCACCTTTTGTAAATGGCTCTGGTATTTTGATAAATGTGAATAGTTTTCTTTCCTTAACCACATCCTTCTCGCCAATCTCGCCTATTAGCAATGGTGAATTTGGATTGTGTATGGAACGATTGCGCGCCACAACTCCCTCCCTAAAATTGGCGTAACAATACTTACAGCCATGGGCACAAGTATTGTATTCACCAATGTCTATACTCTGTACACATCCACATTCCTTGCGCTGATTTGGATCTTTGCTCACCACCAACTTTACGTTAAGTAAATCCTCTATCAAGGCATTGTCAATACACTTACCGTGTTTCACACCAACCGACTCCAATGCAATTTCCTCGGCACAGGTTTGTATCTTCATCCCATGCTTCATTGCAATAACGCACATCTTGGCGGCCAGTTCTAACATTTCTTTGAGTGATGGCTCACGAGCATCAGTGTCTTTAAGATTATTTTGAGTCTTTTTATAAAGGTCAACAAAGCTAATGACACAAGTATTGGTATAACCCTCAAGCCGTTTCGCTATTTCCTCAAAATAACGTAGATGATAATCAATGCCCATCTGTTCGGTAAGCAAAATAGGGTCATACCGCCATATAACTCTTTTCGGCCCTATGATTTCTGATAGTTGTCTGAACGTATTTATTACACCATCTTTCTTAGGCACATCTACTTCCAATCCTTTGTCGTATGCGTTTATTGTGTATTGGAAGTAATACATATAACCTTTCAACTCATCGAGTCGCGACAGCATCGGTTGAGGATTCTTACTCCAAAACACCATACAATCTATTACCTCAGGCGAAAGCACAATCTTGCTCACCTGATGAATATTCAGCGGGTTACGCACATACACAAACCCTTCCCTCAGACGGTTGAAAAACCACTCTGAGTAAAAAGCTGGTATATCAGTTCGACGGCTAACACTGAGAATCATAAATAATACAAAGGTTATTGAAACAAAGCAAGCATAAGGATGCTACCACATGTGGGGAAAGGACTAAAAGTTTGCACAGATTTTTCGACTATAGGAAAAGTCAAATCTTCCGAACCTTTATATTTGCCATATATAGGCTGCCCTGGCTTGGGCGTGGCAAAATGTCCACGGCCTATCTTTTCATTTATGTTTTTATTGAGTTGGAGTTTCCTTGCCAATTCTTCCATAAGTACATATCCTGTTTTTTCAGCATAGCATAGATACACGTCATTGATAGCAATTGATGATATTCTTTTCTGCTCGCATAATGCTACCACATTATCAATGAAAGTGGAACAAATATCAGGAGATTTATATCTAGCCAAATCCGATAACATATAATTTAAAATCAGAATATCCGCATGATCGTCGCAATTTGCCATGTATTTAAAAAAATCTTCCAAATAGAATTGAATATCCCTATTAGGAAACAAACCTTTCTCAAAGTCATTTATTTGCTTCCATAAAGGATTAAGATCGAATCCCTTGAAATGGATTAACTGGCTACCAAACTGATTAACGACCCCAAATAACTCCGTACAAGGTCCACAACCCACAGAGTATATGTTTATTTCATTGGGGAATTGAACACTATGTTTTAATAAACCTAGAACTTGATCCATCTCAGAAGCATAACGATGGCCATGTTTCAATACATAGTTATAAGTAATTCGATCACATTGATATTTCAAATCCTCATTGCGATAATAATGTATTTTGTTCAAACACGCATAACAATTTTGACCATCCATGCTTGGACAGGGATGAATACATTGTCCATAAGGACAATTCTGGCATACAACTGTATTTTTGAATTGTTGTTCACAGTAATTTATGTATGCTGAAAACTCTTTCATATTTACATTTTAATCACAAGCCATACGGTTATCACCACCTCGGCCGAAACAAATACCTGCAAAACTGCAATACGACTTATGGTAAGCCGTAAGCATCTAAGCACCTAAGCTAAATCAAGCCTTCACCTCCTTCATCGCCTCCTCAATCTCCTCCAACCTTACACTTCCTCCCCACATCCTATACACATACTCAGGCGTGATACACCCAAAATCCATTGAACAAGACTTGGCTTCGTTGTCCATAAATTCCCGCAAGCGGGTTACTATATCTTTTTCCATTTCTTTAACCTTTAAACAATAAACATTAACCTTTACAAAGTCAGAACATCCACTGGGCTCTGCGGCTCATACGGGCCGTCCTTGCACTCAATAATCACCGAGCCTGATTCCAAGGCTTTCACAGTATGCCACTGGCCTTGGGGGACGTTCAATGCCACAATGGGGCCATTCGGTGACAGTTCTATCCTCTCAGTACAGATTCTCTCCAGCTCATCATAGAACTCCCAAACCAATCTACCTCGCAGACACACTACCGTTTCTGAGGTCTTCTGATGACGATGTATAGGCAATGGGCTGCCTGGTTCTATGGCGTTGAGCATACGCTGGGATTGGTCTTCTGCTGAGTTGCGAAGATCCATATTCATGCGTAAGCGGGGAGAGGCTTTAGCTTGAGCCGTGAGGTTATCTAATATCTTATTATCAATAATCATATATATGTGCAGCTTTTGTAATTATTCTCCAAAAGATTTCTGCAGACGGTTCAAAATCGCAAAAAGCCCTTGCCGAGCGGCAAGGGCCCCTATTGCATTCCAGTTTTACTTCTTTAGGCAAACCATAACTGGTATTATGACCTATACCTAAACGGATTAATTCAAGCATACGCCACCATATGCTTATTCATAAACATGTTCGGATGCGTTGAATTAAATCCTTTGTGAAAACCTTTGCTCCTTCGTCATTCAAGTGCATTCTGTCTGCAAACCAATCTGGATTGTTTTGAATCTCAGAATCAGAGTAGTCTACAAACAAAACATCGTGATCCTTTGCCAACTTTACAATGGGACTCATATCAACCTTTCTATAACCTTTCCAGTAAGGAGACGAAACCAATACTACATTGATACCCTTTCCTTTTGCTTCTGTTATCAACTTAATAAGGCAATTCAATTTTACCGGATCAATCTGAGACATCTTAATCGGTTCTTCGTCTGAAACTTCATTAATCATTTCCTCTCGAATGTGTCCATAATTAGCTTTATAACCTTTATTTACATCACTAGGACGTACACAATCCGACATAATTTCAAAGAACTTATAGTTGTACCTATACATCTTTGACTGTAGTTTCAGCCTCTCCATCGGAAACAAATCGGCAATATACCCTATTACATCCTTATCATCTGCAAAAGGTTTCAGACGGTCAATATATCGTGTATTATCATCCCCAGACAGGTCAAACGATGGCTCAATATCATAAATAATCATTTTAGGCAGATGATGTTTTGAAATCATCTTCCATCTACCATATTGCATCACAATACCGTTGCCATCTTGACCACCATTATAGCAACTTAATCCTATACTATCTTCAAATAACTGAGTAACATAATGATGAGCGGCACGCGACGAACCCATTATCAAGACATCCTCTTGCAGTTCATTACAGATATAGTACTCGGATCCAGTTCCTCCTTTAGCTTTGTTTGCCTGCAGATAATGGAACATATAACCAGCCGCGAAATCCACAACTGCCACAATAGCAAAGAATGTCAAAATATGCAGTATAAACTTTTTCATATCAGAAGCTTCCATAAATAAATGATCCACTATCCAAGGCACCACATAGCAATATCAAGCAGAAGATCACCACATATTCAATCCAACGAACATACTGTTGATCCAAGAAACGCAATCCGTTTGGAAAGAATTCCTCCCTTGTTTCTTTAAATGCCACCAAAGCTATGGCCACTAAATATATAGCAAAATTGGTCACAGATAGGACCTCTGGAACACTAATATCTTTAATCCCATGGCCTATTAACTGAATAGCATCGTCCAATGTCGGCATCCGGAAGAACACCCATGCAAGCGTAACTAGCACAAATGTGGTCACAATTCTAAGTAGTCTAACAAATCCCGTGGACTTCTTATTATTCAAGCCTAATGCTTTTTCAATTATCTGGGCGAAACCGTGAATCAGCCCCCAAACTATGAACGTCCAATTTGCGCCATGCCAGATGCCGCTTACAAGGAAAGTCACAAAAATATTCCAGTAGTTTCTCCGTTTCGAGCAGCGGCTACCACCTAATGGAATATACACATAATCTTTCAACCATCTTGACAGTGAAATATGCCATCTCCTCCAGAAGTCTGTAATACTTACTGAGAAATACGGACGGTTGAAGTTGTTGATTAAATCAAAACCCAGAGTCTTCGCAACACCAACAGCCATCAGTGAATAACCTGCAAAATCGCCATATATCTGTAAGGAGTAGAACACAGCTGATAGCATACACGTTCCGCCATTGTACATCCCATAATCCGCAACGACCTTATCCACATAGAGTCCCAGGCGATCTGCCAGCACTAATTTCAGGAACATACCCCATAGTAGGTACTTGAGGCCTTGTACCCCCTGCTGATAGTCAAACCTGTGCCCTTTCTTTATTTGAGGAAGCAATTCGTCTGCTTTACTAATGGGACCGGAGAAAATCTGTGGGAAGAAACAAACAAATAGTGTATAGTCAACAATTGATTTTTCCGCTTTTGTTCGCTGAAAGTAAACATCAAACAAATATCCTACAGCTTGGAATGTAAAGAATGAAATACCAACGGGTATTGCCCAATTCAACCCATGTAGCTCATACCGTAATCCAACAATAGTTAACAACCGCCATATACTCTCATTTACAAAATTAAAATACTTGAACACCAATAGCGGCAATAATGACATCAAAGCAAAAAACCAAATATACCCTTTTCTTTTTTTTTCATTCACTGTTGCCGCTTCGCCATCAACTCGTAAAACTTGCCCCCCAAAGAATGTCACCATGGTAATACCAAGAAGCACAAGCGCAAAAGCAGGTTTCCAGTTCAAATAGAGCAAATAGCTCGTCAGTATAAGGAAAACCTTGCGCCACAGGTTGTATTTAGTGGGAATCAACCAGTAAAACCCAAATATGAAAGGGAAAACGAGCCAAAAAATAAAGGAATTAAAAGTCATTTGCTAATCCCTTTCTTATTTAATAATGTTTTATGTTCAAGGATTTGTTCATCTGTAAAACGCATCTTTATGACTTTTGCTGGAGATCCTACAACAACTGAATAAGCTGGGACATCTTTGGTCACAACAGAACCTGCACCCACGACACATCCTTCCCCTAATTTAATACCATGGGAACCTCCCAAGATAATTGCGTTAGAGCCAACCCAGACATCATCTTCTATCAATACTACCCCATCTTGTCCTTCTTCTTTATGGACTTCATCCATATACACTCCTACTTGGTTATAGATATGATTACCTCCATGAATGTGAACACCCGCCCCAAACATAACATGATTGCCTATGATAATCTCTCCGTGAGCACTCTGTAGGACACACTTAGAACCTATATAGGTATGATAACCTATGGAGATATTTGAGTAAGAAAATATACAGTCATGTCCGATATATGAATTATTGCCATAAGATTTAAATAGCGTAACTTCATATTTTCTAATTAAATACTCGGACAAAGATTTCATCTTCTTACCTACTCTTCCAATAAATAAAAGCAATGCCATAAATCAATAAGATTACATTGTTTATACATTTACGTTATTGAGACGTTTTAACTCTACAGTTTATCAAACTATTAGAACCCTTATTATCAGTTGACTTGCAATTGATATCACAGCCCACAAACCTAATACCCCTTGGTTTTAAAACATAGCTTCTTGAATCTATTTCACAGCATTTAAAAGAGCAGTCCAAATGAATAAATCCTGCCGCAATAATATTGTTGTTGGGTAATTCAGGTTGTATCCTTATCTGACAATTATCGAAGACTAATTTGGCGTATACATTATCCAAATCTGTCCCCCAAATAAAACCAGGTATTGATTTATTAATTGTAGTTGTTGAAATATCGCAATTAGTAAATAAATAATAAGGAGTATGTGCATTAATGTCAATACGCTTACGGCCATCAAATTGTATTCCATTTCCTCCTGAAATAGTGCATTGATTGAAGATAATATTACCAGGTTCGCCTGTAGGAACGTTTGAAGTGTATAAGACCAACTGTTTCATTGTTGACCTATTGATAGTTATTCCTCCCGATGCTATTCCTACACCCTTATCAAAAATACAATCCTCTAACGCGATATTCTCCCTATTTGATATATTGTCTTGTAATTGATAGCCACCTGAAGAGAAACAATAGTCTGGATAAGAATTTGACGTCTTGAATCTTACAATCTGTACATTTTTCACTGCCTTGTTTTTATTGGGCTCAATATTTATTCCGAAGCAAGGTGGAGTGTATTCTGTTAATCCCATATTAATCGCTTTACAGTCTTCTATAAGAACATCGATAGCGTGAACAAGACTAAATCCATCTCTTCTATCATCATGAACTACGCAGTATCTTAATACGATATTCTTACTTGCATTAGAGTAATCATCTAACGAAGTCCCACTATCACCGGAAATGTAAAACCCATCTCCAGTACATAACGATGCTTGCAAGCCTGTAATCGAAATATTACGTGCTCCATAAATATAAACACCAAATCCCCATTCACTCGTACTCCCGGCTATATAATTATGCTTTCCTACGTCACCTCTGACTTCACCACCTTCCCAAATAACATTTTCTTTTCCCGCAATACTAACTATATTATACCTTTCTAGGTTATTACCTTCTATGCTAAGGACTGCGTTCAAGAAAACTTTTGTATTGCTGGCAACAGAAAGACCAGTATTAAACTTTGATGATAACTCCAAACAATGATCTCTATCAATATACAGCGTCTGCCTCATCTTATCTGATTGTAGAATGTTTAAGTTTTTAATAATTTCATTGTCAGAAAGGCATGCTTGATCAAACCATGTATCTGAAATAACCTTTACATACCAAGTACCAGTAAGAGTAACGCCCAAGCAATCATCAAAGGCTCCCTTAATCTTTGTATTATTTCCGAATATTGATCCATTGACAATTTTACCACCTTTCTTGAATACAATAGTTGTATTTTCTGGTAGTTTCAAAATCTCACCGTGTAAATCTATGAGTCCTTTAACACAATACTTTTGACTGGAGCACGCAGATAAACTTGGGCTGCATAACAAACCAAGAAGAGAAAAACAAACGGCAACAATGGTATAGTAATGAGGCCTCATAGATCTATCCTAATAATCTTCTTATTTCCTCGACATAAACATTGGTCACAATATCCCTGTCAAACTCTCTTTCCATCTTAGCTCGGGCAGCCTGCCCCATCTCAACCTTTTCTTCGAGAGAGAGAGAAATGAACTTTTCTATCTTTTCAACTAGTGAGTCCACATTCTTAAGTTCAAAAGTATATCCTGAGACACCCTCATCTATTCCTTCGCGGCAACCAGGTATGTCTGATGCAATAGCAGGCCTACCCATGGCAGCATGCTCCAGTATTACATTCGTCATACCTTCATAGTAACTTGAATGAATTACAGCATGGGCCTTGGCTATGTATGGTTTCATGTCCAGTTGAACACCACCATATTTTACAATGCCATTCTTTTCTAGTTTCACTATTTGATCCTTATACCCACCATCATCATCTACGAAACTACCGTAAATCACAAACTCGGTATTAGGATACTTCGCTTTTATTCGTTTAGCACATTCAAGGAACTCACCAATACCTTTGAATCCTACTATACGTCCAACAAAATTGAAACGAATAGGATTATCATCAACAGGATAAGGCTGGTAAGCAAATGTATCCAAATTAACACCAGATCCCGGAATGTCACGATAATGAACTTTGTTCTTTAGTAATTCATTGACATAATCCCTTTCTCGCCCATTTTGATACATCATACAAGAAGCGCCCTTAAATCCTGTGCGATACAGAATCCTTAGTATGAATTCTAACAATTTGTTATTATTCTCTACAAGACCTGCATTATTTACTATATAAGGGATCTTCAACCATCTACATACCATACCTCCATATACTGAGCTCTTGGTTGTATAGGTAAGTACCACATTCGGCTTTAGCTCTTTTAGCAATTTGCGGTAAGCAAGAATAAGTTTCGCATCTTTGAATGCATTCTTACCCCTCCTGTCCAAATCTATATCCCAGAATTTACAGCCCCTCTGTGTAAAATAATCAATCTTTTTGCCATAAGGGCATACAAGATTAACATCATGTCCTAACTCGACTAGTTTCAGAATCAATTCACTTCTGAAATTGTAGAAGTTATTGTCTCTATTAGATATAAGGGCAATTCTAGCCATAATACTTTATTTAAAGCTATTCCAATTCTCAATCACAGCATCCCAAGGGCCACGGTCTTCTTTATCATAGATATAGACGCACTTAGCATCTTTGAAATCTCTCAGCCATTCAGCAAGGCTCACCATACCACCTTCCACACGCTTACCGTAGTCAATAACCTCACTCATACTGGTAAATGGTTCAAACACTTTGCGGTCTGCAGGATCTATATAACCGTGCTCCATACCCTTTACCCAGAGGTAATCCAACGGCATACCGGCAAACTTACAGGTGGGGTTCCAGGCAGAAGCTCTGAAGTTGGTTTCCATAAAGTAGTAGGTTCCATCCTTGTCTATCAAGAACTCCACTTCAAACACACCCTCAAAGCCTATCTCCTCAAACATAGCCTGGAGTTTCTTCTCCATCTCCTTGTCGGTGAACATGCAGACATCGTGGTAAGGGCTATAGTAACCTTGAATAAGGTATTTCCACTTCATCTGGGTAATAATCTGCATCTCCTTGCCGTGATTGATAGTATAACCTTCCAGAGCCATCTCATTCTGCTTATCCACAAAGTGCTGAATCATAATCAGCGGGCTCTCAATCTTCTGGATGGCTTCTTTCAGTTCCTGCTCGTTTTGGCAGATATATACATCAAACTTCCAGCTACCGGAGTTGGGAGAAATGTCCTTGGTAATGATGGGATACCACAGGTTCTCAGGCAGAGGATCGTTCTTACCAATCACATAACTGTCAAGCACATTAAATCCATGCTTCTTGGCCAGTTGCTGAATCTGGTACTTATCCATGAACTCATTGATTCGTCCATTGCGACCAGCATTGTAGGTAATGAACTTGTCCTTCCACTCTTCATAGTGCAGATCAAAGTAGCCCACTGACTTGTCATCAGAGAACACGATGTAAGGCTTCTTACCAGTCTCTGCGGCCAAATTACCGTACTCTTTCATCAGCAGCTCGAAACCCTCCTCTACAGAGTCCACACGATGGAGTTTAGAGATATACTTACTACGTGTAGCCACCTCATACCGGCGCTTCACAGAGATATACACAGGATTAATACCATTCTCGCCAAAGGCGCGAATCATATTCAAAGGGTTATAGTGCTCCAAAGCGAACACTATACACAGATGTCCGTTATAACTATTGTTCATGTATTATTGCTTGATTATATTTGCTAAGTAATCTAACTCTTCTTTTCCGTATCGCTGGTCAATAGTAATGGGAATCACATATCGTGAAATCCAATGCTCAAAGCTGTCTTTAGGTTGCTCATCGCAGATATAACTCCACCAATGACCTTGGAAATGTTTTGCCTCAAACAGACGTTTTATCAAGGCATCATCTTCCACAACCAAAGGGTAAACCATTGGAATGGTTTCATCATCCATATATCTGGTAGGATCTATCTTATTGATGTCACCTAACAGTTGATGGGCGTATGCAAAGTTTTCTTTTCGTTTCTGCTGGTTGTGCGCATAGTCTTCTGCATCCATCAATGTTCTGGTCAGCTTTGACATCTTCATGCAATCCTCTGCATCAATGCGATGTTCATTCAGTCCACGAGCCTCATAGCCCTTTCCCTCGCAACCGTACTCAATGCGCATCAACAGGAATGCAGCTGTATCAGAGGAATAGCATTGAGGATAGTCATCAACAAACTTGTGCGCATCTTTACCTACAACATAACATCCATCTGGAGCCCCTACAAACTTACGGCAGCTATATACAGTCAAGGCACCCTCTACGGGTTTACAGAAAAAAGCCTGAGCACAATCCACAATAGCATGTCTGTAGGGTTTTGTCAGTTCCGCCATTCGCTCACTTGACATAATGCCATAGTAATTAACTACCAGTACGGCATCATCATCCTTTGCCTTGAGATCAATGGGATTAAAGTTCTTATCCTGATGATAGAAGCACAACTCAACACCCTTCTTTTCAAAGGTTTCACGAATGGAATCACACTGATATATGGGTATCCATATGCGCCTACATCCTGTCACGCAGAATGCATGCCAAATACCCATACGGCCGGTATTCAGGCGGGCAATATCTGTATCTCCCTTATACCATTCCCTACCCATAGGCAGTTGCAGTTCTAAAAAGCTTCCTATCTCCATACTTTTTCTAAGCTTGGGTATTGTTTTCACTTCCGTCAACAATCTGGTCATCTGTCATCTTGGGCGCACGAACAGAATCGTCTGGTCTTTGGAATCCAAGGACAATGGCAAAAGTCTTATAGAATACCAACCAATCCAGTTTCAATGACCAGTTACGCACATAGTACAAGTCAAACATGGCCATTTCGCGACGGTTGCTCGACTCTCCTTCATGAACTGCTTCCCAGCCTGTTATGCCAGGGCGCATGGATTGACGCTCTATTTGTTCAGCCTCGGTCATCACCTTCATTTCTTCGGGGAGGATAGGTCTGGGACCAATGAAGGACATCTGACCCTTCAGAATGTTCCATATCTGAAACAACTCATCCATATTGGTTTTACGTACAATCTTTCCCCACTTCTTAAGACGCACCTCATCCGGCAAGAGATTACCTTCAGCGTCCCGTTCGTTGGTCATAGAACGCAGTTTATACATCGTGAAGAGCTTGTTCTTATAACCAACACGAGTTTGTTTGAATATAGGTGAAGACTCGGGCGAAACAATCTTCACGATGATCATACCGCAAAATAACACCAAGAATCCTGGCATAATCAGAACAAGAGCCAGAAGCAGGTCAAAAAGTCGCTTGATAAACTTTCCCATAGTTAATCAGTAATTCTTCTTAAAACGCACTGGAAAGCCTCCGCATAGTTTACACCAGCCTGACCACCACGATAGATAGCAATGCCAAGAATGCCTTCGTCACTACGAGGATGCGGATAAGGACGCATGACCCCACGATACATATGCATGGCCTTTATCTTAGCGTCCACACCATCCTTGCCTACTTCAATAAAGGTATTGGGTTCAAATTTATTTTCTCCACTTACAGACCATTCAGTTGAAGAAATCACTTCCATATACCAAAACTCTTTGATGGCCTTCACCTCAGGTCTGCGCTGGAACAGACGGATAGCAGCCTGACAGGCAATGGAAGTCTGGTGATGATCATCATTGGTGTCAGCCGGATGGTGCGTAATTATAATATCCGGTTGAGATTCAACAATAGCCTTCTCAATAAACTGTACCAGTTTAAGATGAGGAACTGTATTCATCTCAATATTCGGGAATGTACCCTCATATTTCTTACTAACACCAAGGAATCTGGTACTAGCGTCCATGTCATCGTTCAACTCCTCATCCGCAGGGCGGAAAGCACGTGCTTTGGCTCCTGTACACATAATACAGACATCTACAGTATCCCCATTGTTTGACCACTTGCGCATGGATGCGCCTGCGCCTAATGCCTCATCGTCAGGATGGGCAACTACTAAAAGGTATTTCATAATCAATTGTAAATATCTTCTTTATATCGAATGACTCTTGCCGGGTTTCCAACAGCTACTGCATTGTCGGGAATATCCTTTACAACTACAGTTCCTGCCCCTATTGTCACATTATTTCCAATTCTCACGCCTCCAATTATAGTAACATTTACCCCAAGTGTTACGTTGTCTCCAATAGTTGGTCTATTATCATTATCACCATCTTTTTTGTTACCAATTGTTGTGAGATGGCGACATCTAAAATTGCGGCCTATGCTCTTAGCGTTTATCTCTGTTGAAAATGGGTGTGCGAAGTAGGCTCCACCTCCAATAATTGTTGATTTTGAAATAACAAAATATCGATCCCCAGGACGATACCACCCAATGCAATAGGATAGAATTGCTCCTATTCTGTGGTAGAACAACACTCTAAAATAACGATTATTATGTAATGCGAAGAGAAGTCCCACTAAATATCCAATTTTAAGGTTCTCAGATTCTATTTCAACAATAACATCCTCATTAATTTCTTTTCTTTTACCACGTGAGCACAGTAAATAAACAAAGATGTGTGGGATGTATAGCCAGAAAAAAAGAACCGAGAAAACCAACCTGGCATAGTTTCGAATCTTTCTTTTTGTATTATCTTTCATAGTTTTGAGAGAAAATGCGTTTATATATTTTATCTACTTCAATTTCCGAATTGAAGAAACGTAATGCCGTCTGCTTACCTTTGTTTCCTATAATAGTAGCTTCATCATAGTGCTCAATAACCCACATAAGCTTTTCTGCCAAGTCACATTCGTCATTCGGTCGAGCTAAAATAACATCCTCTTTATCAACAAGGTAATCACTCACATTACCAACATCTGTCATAACCACGGGTCTATTTGTCATTAGATACTCTCCTATTTTTGTTGCGAATCCGAATGCTTCTTGTTTTTGTTTTGGTCTTGCAAGTGCAAGAATTTTGGATTGTGAAAGCAATTCTGGCATTCTTGAAGAAGGAACCCTTCCCATTAGAACAACATCTTCCGACAGGGCATTTTCATTTATTAAACATTTAACATCGTCTTCTGTTTTCTCATTTTCAAAAGGCCCAATAATAACCAACTTGAATTGAGGATATTCTTTTCTTACTATTGAATACGCTTTCAGAAGATATGAAATACCATCTTTTGCCTCAGAGATAATACCACAATATGTAATCCAATTTTGAATTAACACACCATCTAAATTATCAAAGCGATGAGGGTCTACAACCATATTTAGCGTTTCAACCTTTTGTTCATCAATGCCAAATTCATTTATATAATATTTTTTTAAAGATGGTGTAATTACAAACAAACCACTTATTTGGCGTATTGCTTTACCATAAAAAATAAACAAAACATTTCCCACTAAACCATGGATTTTTCCGACAGCATTTGGATGTTCTGTATATTCGTGAAATACCCTTACTCCATTTTTCCCAACAAGAAAAAATAAACAATTTAATAATGCATAAACATACACTGGAATATCTGGTCGCATTTTGCGACGTAACTTAATCAATGAAATTATGGTACAAATATACTTGTTTTTAAAAATAGAATCCTCCCATAAATAATGAAAAGAAAAAATCTCAGTATACTTCTCAGATTTCTCTTTGTTTTTATTTGGAATCAAATAAAAAAAATGGACTTTAACACCCCTTTTAACAAGCTCCTGTCCAAATGCAAACAATCTATTTGTAGAAGCTGCTATGGGATTAAAACTACTTTCAACAACAAACAACTCTTTCATCTCGAACTGGTTTTCTTTGTGATATTACTGACGCAGATGCAATATCTTATTTATTATTACATAGGCACACCTCTTATTCTATCAATTTTACAACTGCATTTCCGTCTATTAAAACTTCTCCCTTGTTATTTACACAAATTGTCTCCAGTGTAATAATGGGTTTATCGTCTCGAATTTTAGTTATAGTTACTGTTGCTGTAACCTCTTCTCCAAGATAAACAGGTTTTTTAAAATTCAATGATTGACCTAAATAGATAGAGCCATTACCAGGCAATTTTGAACCAATTAGTCCTGAAAACAGAGAGGCTGTTAGATAACCATATACTATTCTTTTGCCAAAAGGGCTTTTACTAGCATATTCTTCATCCAAATGAATAGGGTTCTTATCTAGACTTATCTCTGAAAATTGGACCAATTCTTCAGAAGTAAATCTTTTCTTTAGCGATGCCGATTGTCCAACAAATAATTCACTTAATTTCATGAATCACATTTTTATTGATTAGTTTTTACCTTGGCGGGACATCCCATGGCAACAACACCTGCAGGAATGTCTTTAGTAACCACTGCACCGGCTGCTATCACGGTTTTCTCGCCAATAATCACACCTGGTAACAACACCGCACCTTCTCCTATTGAAGCACCACGTTTGATTGTTGCTCCCTTATCATGCATTCCATCATAATCAGCCGCTCTTCCCATAGAGTTGTCGTCTGCACTCGACACACCTGGACCAACAAAAACATCATCTTCTAATACTGCATTACCTGTGATATGTGTAAGATCCATCACCTTGGTATTATTACCAATCTTTGTGCCAAAGTTCACCGTCATGTTACGGCCAAGAATAACATTATCGCCCAATTGGCAATTTTCTCTTATTGACACACCTTCACTTATTAGAGCATTCATTCCAACAGAAGTACCATAATAGACAATTGCATTAGGACCAATAACACTATGGTCTCCAATAGAACATTTCTTTTCAAAAACAGGTTTTCTTGCCAAACCCGGTCCCTTGGGTTCTTTTCCTAAAAATGCATGAGGAAAAACCTCAACATTATTACCAATTACCACTCCTTCATTAATTACAGCAAAAGGGTGAATCACCACATTATCGCCTATAACGGCATCTTTTCTAATAATCACGTACTCCTCAATAGTTACTTCTTTTCCGATATGAGAAGTTTCAATTATGGCAGTCTTATTTATCATTGTTTTCTGTTTTTAATTATTCTATAATCATTCTAAGGGGAACAAAACCCTCGGCATACCTAACCTTGTTAGCATACCCCCACATATTATTTCTCTGAATCACAGTATCGAACAAACGATTAAAACGATTATGGTCACCTTCGTAACAATTCAGTGAAGCAACTTTTTGATCCAATTCTTCTGAAATATCAAAAAATACAGTAGGCGTAAAACTATGTTCGAGTATGTACCCATTAGACTGGTACATCAGTACATTCTTACAATGACGTGAAGCTGTTTTACAGATACGTGAAGCCTCTACATGATCCTGATTCATATCATCATAATAATGCATGAATACAGTATCAATATTTAATTTGAAAATAATATCCTCAACCTTTTGCATCACTGGAGTAGAATAAAACAGTTGACAACACCTTTCCGGCTGGAAATCTGTTATTTCTTCAATCCCGAGAACTTTACAAGCATTTGCACTTTGGCGCAAACTGGGTTCGTAAGCCACCGTTATCTTCATGTTCTTGAAATCAGTCACATTATCTGTCAAAGTGAGCTTATAAACTTTCTTGCCCATTTTCACTAATTTTGCAGCTGTACCTCCTGCACCAAGTTCGGCATCATCAAAATGAGCACCAATAATTAAAATATTATTCATCATATCTTTAAACTTTGAATTATTATTACACCATAAGATGCACCTTCTTCTAAACCGATAAGGAGCACATTTATATATAACTATATGTATTTATTAGCTTCTCATAGAGCAATGACTAATAAAAGAAACTATGTGTTTTTTATGACTTTTTCTTTTAGTAAAAGAAATGAACAAGGGAATACAAAATAAGAGACAAACGCACCTGCTATAGGGAAATTATTATTAATCATAAGAAAGAAAACGGTTGCACCATAACAGAAAACATAATCTTTATTACGGTAAGTATGGGATTCTGAAAACAACCTGATAAATGGAAGTAAAAAGAGACTAATAAGTAAGCCGCCAACTACGATACCAAATCGTGCAAGTGCATCCCAAAAAGTTGAGTGATTACCGATGGCATTCTCTGTTAAATCCGTTCCTACGACTGCTCCTAGTATCGGGTGCTCAAAAAAAGTTTCCTTAGACATTTTTTTTACACCGCTGCGTGTGTCGACGTCTTCATCTACTTTTGTTCCAGTCTCAAAACTATACCTAATGCCTTGTAATCGCTCATATGTTCTTCCTTCTTCCGATAGGAAGTATGATATACCATCTATTGCCGCAATGCCAACAACTTTATAAATTGGCGCAATCATTAACGCGACAATTACAAAAGGAGCAATTAGTTTCCTTTTTCTAGATAATAATAAAAGAGCTGGCGAAACAAGTAAAAGAACAAATGCTGTGAAAAAATTGGAAAGAATAATTAAAACAGAGAAAACACAGAACAGAGAAACACACAACACGCGTACGGCCCTACTCAACTTTACACTAAAGAAAACATAAAATAATACAATAGCCAGCAAAAGGGTTGCATAGATAAAATTATAGCCTCCAACACCGGCCATTAAATATTGCTGTGAATCCGCCATCTTATCTCCGGAAACATACACTATTCTAGCCGCATATGGATTGACAAGAAGTGTCGTTATTGTGGTTATTGAAAAGACAAAAAAGATAGGTATCGAAACGATAACCATATTTTTAAGAGTAGTCCAGTCCCTACACCTCCGATAGTAACAGAACAAGAAAAAAATGAATGGCATTTGAGAATGCTCCACCATATTATGCATCAAATCAGTTTTTCCAACAAGCAATGATTCAAGAATAATAATTGAAAAGCAAATCACATACAATACAAATGCATTTTGCTCTTTGGAGCTAAAAAACTTCAGGTTTTTAATGACGACAACAAACCAGAACGCATAGCATGTTAACCATGTTAAGTTATAAAAAGGCAATAACGCAGACTGTGGTGCAACCCAAAGGATTATCCACAACAGTAAGACATAATCAACAATCTTAAAACTTCTAAAAAAACTCCACATTTACTCAATTATGCATTAATAATTGCTCTCTAATTCAATGATGCAGCATGTGGCTTAAGAAACAACTGTATATATCGAGTTCAATATTGATTCATTGTCATAATCAAATTGCTGGGTCTCAATACGAAGGTTGTAATAAAGCTTTTTATCAGAAATAATCTCACGAATTGTCGAGGCTATCATTGATCTTTCAACAATAATTCCCCCTTCTCCTTTATTTATAAATTCTGGTGCACTCTCATAATTTACAGTCAGCACAGGAACACCAAGTAGTCTTGCCTCGGCAAACGTATGGTTAAATGTCTCGGACTCTGAGAGGCAAACCAACAGTTGGCTATTCTTAAGAAATGAATACGGATTAGATTGGTAACCCATTAAAAAGACCGTATTGCCCAACCCGTATTCCCTTATTTTTTTCTGAATCAAGTCATATTCTTCTGGAGTATTCTCCGTTTTTCCACCTATTATTAACCATTTAAAGAAACAACCAATTTCTTTTATTGAATGTGCCATGTCCGGAATCTCAGAAAAATGTTTTACTGGATCTACTCTACCAATAGAAATAAGGGTAAACGTGTTTTCTCCTGGTATAGAACACTCCTCCTCTGCGAGTCTATAAACTCTATCTTTATTCAATAGATTATAAATAGCCAATGTTTTATCTTTGAGTTTTGGCATCACAGAAAGAAAGTTGTTCTTCGCCGTTTTAGAGACATTGATAATAAAATCAAAGCGATTATAGATTTCTACTTCTGGTTTAATCTTATTCGCACTAATATAGCGACTGTATTCTGATCTCACCCATGCAATCTTTCTATTATTTTTGAAATAAGATACAAGTTTTGTGGCATTTCCTTCTTGGAAGGCTATAATACAATCATATTTGTTTTTAGACAGGCTTTTTGCAATTCTTCTATAATACAAAGAAGAAAAATCCATCCCCAACTTCCTAAAAACTCGAAACAGCTTCTTTAAAAATGTGAAACAGCCATGTTTTTTTCTTTCGAGACCATCCTTATCTATCAATGGATTCAACACTTTGGCATATGGCTCCATTGCGGGTCGAAGAGCCCCTTGATTATTAATCGCATAAATACTCAATTCAAATCTCGAAAAATCGAAATTTGATATCATATTAATTAACGAGGTATTAGTACCTCCGATATCAAACGACGGAATAATAATTAGTATTCTTTTCATCGATTAATCTTAAAACTATTGTATATTCATTACTTCATATAATTTATTCTGTACGTCTTCCAAACTTCTATGATTATATCTCGACATATAAATTTGATAATTATGTTTGGCTTCATCTTGAGAAAGGCAGGACGATAAAGACGAAGAATCTAAATCATCTTCAATAGTATAAAAAATATATCCTAAATCATTCAGTTGACGTGATATGACACTATCTTTATAAAGAAATACTTTTTTGCCAGTTCTTAGGCAGTACATCACATTGCCCATTCCTTGCTGTCTCATCATACCAAATACAGCATGTGAGATATTGTCAAATAACTCAAAATACTTCTCGCGAGAAAGAAAATCCTTAAGCCAAATCACTCTGTCATCAGAAAAATGAGTTAATGCAATAAACTTATCTGCACCAGAAAACGCATCTCCATAACTTATCGGAACGACAATTTTTCTATTAGCATCAAAATCTATTGAGTATAGTGTTTCGAATATGTCTAGGTGATTATTTGTATAAGTGAGCGAATTCCCAACTAAGATATTCCCACATTGTTTCCTGTAATGGAAAGGAATATCTTGTCGAATCAAACCATAAGGAAATGGTTTAGCATGGAAAAAAGGGCATTGTTCTATCATTAAATCATAATCAATCGGAATACTTGGTATAAAATAATCTACTCTTTTTACGGCTTTTCTCCTTATCCACTCATAATTATTTTTAATTATTTTTTGATACAATGATATATGAAAGCTTTCATGTTGTTTTATGTAATCCAAAGTTAGTTTCTTATACAATGGAATATTAAGCAAAGGGGTAGAATGGTATCGACCCAAATAAATATCATACCCCCAAGACCACCAAATAACTTTTGCTTTGTGCCTTACTAATCTAGAAAAAAAATAATTACGGCCCAATAGAGTGTGAAAAAAAACAATATCTATATCTTTTTTCCTCAGTTCTTTAATATAGTTGAATATACCATTGACTATATTAATTTTATCACTTTTCTTGATATATTTAAATTTATAGTTCTTATTCTTTGTATAAAAAAAATAACGATTTTCTACATTAGATAGACTATCATAGAAGTCTGCTGTACTATCGAAGAACTTTTCATCAGGAAAAACATGAAAAATAGTTATTGTTTTATTCTCAGCCATGGTTGCCATTTTATTTTATGTTTTATACGCCCAATAATTTTCATTATTCTATCCTTGACTCCAAGAAAAACTAATCCTTATTGTTCTTGCCAAAAATGTATCCTAAAGCTAATGTTATTAACGGTGTGATGATACCCCAAAAGTCTATCACCTGACCATGCGTTGAAACCGGCTCGTGAAATAACATAAAGACAGTATATCCTGTCGCAATAAAAACAAGCAAAAATATCAGCAAACCAGCGATATTATTGGAAGAATGTTCCCGTGCGCCCCAAACACGTCCCAATAATCCCCGAGATTCTTTCTTCTCTTCCTTGGATATTTTTTGTGACTCCAAGTTTGAATCTATTATCTTCTTATTAACAGATGTGGGAAGATTAGGATTCAACTGGGTAGTACCTTCATTTATTTTCGGTTGCCGAATTTGGTTCTCCATTGCTAATGTTATCTCCTAAATACCATGTATGGATGATGGTCTTATTGTTATTGTTCTGCATACCAATTATTTTGATATGTAGAAACAACTTACGGCCATTATAATTACCAATCTCTATGGGCTCAATAAACTCCGTTCCTAAAGGATTATTAAAGTTTTGAATATTAATCTGCAACTCTTTCTTTTCATTCATATCTGCAGACATATCTTGTTTTCCATCCTCAGTGGTAACAAAACACAAACGGACAACCATACCTTCGGTCAGTGTAAAGACGGTATCGCCGTTGTTGAAACTTGTCACACATCCCGACTCAAGAATCTCATATGAGCCTACTTTTATACTTTGCATTTTAATAAATGTTTCTTATTATCTTATTATTCTCCCAGAACCAGTTGAATTCATCAAGCTCTCGACTTCTGCCACTGACACCATATTGAAATCACCTTCAATTGTCTGCTTTAGGCAACTAGCTGCGACTGCAAACTCGAGAGCCTTCTGTGGTTCATCATATTTGGTCAGTCCATATATCAATCCTGCGCCAAACGAATCACCCCCGCCAATGCGGTCAACAATATGGATGGTATATTTGCGGCTTGTATAGACCCGTTGACCATCAAAAAGAATAGCCGACCAATTGTTGTCACTGGCAGAAATAGATTCGCGTAAAGTAATGGCCACTTTCTTAAAATCAAATTTCTCATTCAACTGTCGAGCCACTGATGCATAAGACTGCTCATCTAGTACACCACTATTCACGTCACCATTATCCGCTTTGATGCCAAAGACATCAGCAGAATCTTCTTCGTTAGCGATGCAGACATCCACATAGTGGCAAAGTTTCGTCATCACTTCCTTGGCACGTTCTCGGCTCCAAAGTTTCTTGCGATAGTTAAGGTCGCAACTGATGGTGATACCCTTTGCCTTGGCCACTTTACATGCATCAAGACATATTGTGGCTAAAGAGTCACATAAAGCCGGAGTTATGCCCGTCCAATGGAACCATTCAACCCCCTCAAAAATAGCATCCCAATCAAAATCTATCTGAGTGGCACATGCAATTGCTGAACCTTTTCTATCGTAGATAACTTTTGAAGGTCTCTGGCTAGCTCCTTTCTCCGCAAAGTAAATGCCTATTCGGTCACCTCCACGAGCCACTTTACTGGTGTCGACGCCATAGTGGCGTAGAGTATTGATGGCCGCATCGCCGAAGTCATTGTCAGGCAATTTACTTACAAAGATTGAATTCAATCCATAATTTGCTAAAGAAACCGCCACATTTGCTTCGGCTCCAGCATATTCGACGTTCATTGCATCTGCCTGCAAAAAACGTTTATAAAACAGAGGAGAGAACTTCATCATAATCTCTCCAAAAGTCACTATTTTCTTCATGTTTACTTGTTAAGCTGGAAACGCATACGCTCAATACGAGCCTCGTCCTCATTGGATAAACGAGTATAGTAGTTCTTCTTATTCAATAGCCAAAGCAACTCAAAATTCAAAGCTTTGTGAATGGCTTTTTTCAAATGCTCCCCGTTGTTATCCATTGTAATAATCACTTTACGAGTCTCAAATCGCTCAGCCACATCGCTCATGCCTATCACAAATGGTATGCTCTCAATGCCGATATTACCACCAAAGTTGGTTGTATGGCCTTCCGCTTTCGACATCTGTAAAAGGTCTCTAGTAGCATCAAACACCGGTTTGCTTTCAATATCTTTTCGGTCGATACCCATCGATGCTGAAAGGTCACTGCGACCTACTGTTACTGCATTCAAGAAACCGTTTCCAGCCTCGAGAATCTCCTTGTAGTTAGCGTGGCAAGTTTTGGTTTCGGCATTGATAATCCATTCTACGGAGTCAATTTCATTGCCATAAACACGCTTCGCGGCGGATGCAAACTTTCTCATCGCAAATGGAGTTTCAATCATGGGAGCCATAATACCTGTAGCACCCAGCAATTTGCATTGCTGCATATCATGAACGGCCTCGCAACCACCTATTTTCGTAATGAAAGCCAAATCAGCTCGTATGACTAATTCTCTAAGACTGATTAATTCGTCCATTCTTGCACCTTCCGCCTCAAATTCAGCTTTGATGCCATATACTCCATAAACCTCCTTTAATTCCAGAAGAGCGTTTAACATTTGTTTTTCTTCCCTGTTCATAATATTCTTATTGATTATTATGTTTTGATTACTTGATATTAATTCAAAAACAATATTGCTTTAATCTAGCAAATCTTTTTTTTCAATTTGAGTTTTTATATACAATTGTTCGGCAATATAAAAGTCAAGTGGAGTATCAATGTCCACTGCCTCAATATCACTTGTGATAACAAAATCCGGCTTCTTCCCAATAATGTTGTGATTCTTAATCAAATCTTCTCTCTTCACAACGGTTGTGCCAAAATTCAATGCAACAACATCAGGTAGATTTTGTGAATTGGGGGCATTAAGTGGATCGTAATTCATTGCCTTACCATCCAACCATAAAAACTCCTTGATGGAAGAAACTGTTGAAACGCAATCGTGTTCACCTTTATCTTCTAAGAACTTTTTGATACATGCAGAAACTGTTTCTGGCTTCACGAATGGAGATGTACATGGGGTATATATAAAAACATCTGTATCTGTTACTTCGCCCAAGTGTTTAAAAAAATCACTTCCAGAACACTGTGATGAGGCATAGTATTCATCACGACGATGATAATTTACCTTGGTTCCTGCATATTCTTCCTCAACGAATTCTATCGCCGCTTCTGAATTTGTATTAACTATAATCTCATCTATTTCTGGCACCTGAAGCAACGATTTAATTTTCACTTCAAGAAGGGTGGTCCCTGCAAAAGGACGAAGGTTCTTGTCCTTTACTCTTTGTGAACCCTTACGAACTGGTATAACTGCTGTGATTTTCATAAATTGATATATTATTATTTAGTTATTATCTAAAGCTTTTTTTACCGACACGTAATCCCATTAGAATTGAATACCACGAGTGATATCAAAGTCTATTTTCTTCATAGGAACATGTATTTCGACATTTCGTAACACTTCAAGATTCTTTTGTGGGTAATGGTCTTTGTAATAGTCAATGAACTTACCGTGAACATACCTCTTGGAAATGATAACATTATTATTCGGTGTGTCGAGATAATCGTTCACCGGAATTACGATAATACAATCTTGGTCAAACAGATCACCCAGTTTGATGATTATTGTCTTGTTTTGTTAAGCCGTATAGAGTCAACCTTCTTTCTTATGCTTTTAATTACCGCATAAATCACTGAAATGGTTACTCCACCAATCCATAGTAGCGGACAGTTAATCTATGGAAAGATGACGACTACTATTGTGAGCAAGTTAGAAAGTGCGCCCATGGCAGAGTCAAAGTGTATTCCAAGCCGTTTTATCTTTTTCATTAACTACACATTTCCTTTTATTGTAGGTCAGATCACAGGAGACATGTAGAAGAATTGTAGAAAGGAAGAATATGGGAACATCGTCGAATGATTATCGAAGGACCACCGAAATTAGGTGTCGTTGGAATGATCATATTAAAGTGCATTCAGGTAGTCAAATACTTTCTGATATTTCCAAACAATCTCAATGTTCAAGCAATTGTTTTTTTCTATCGGGAATGTATAATGCCCGGTGACTTTCTTCATGAATTTGTAGCCTCTCTGTTCCCATGTTAAGGGGAATACCTTACCGTTGACTTTTACAATCTCCAGCTTTGCGAAACCTGCGACATCATCCAATGGGTAGAATTCAAAACTATCAGCTTCGGTTCCAGACAAACGCATGGTACACTTCAGACTGCCTGCCTCTGTTTTTTTGTTGAGGCGCCAATGCGGTTTGCCGCCAAGCATAAATTTTGAACTGGCGGCAAAATAATCAACATCAAAGTCTTGATTGTCCTCAATAACGTCATTAATCACCTCGTCATCACAGTTACGGCTTTCGAGAATTTGCCTCAAACGATCCGCTTCTTCAATCTCTGTCAAAATTGATTTAGGAAGGTTAAGCTTTTCAATATAAAAGACAAGATGTTTTTTGTATATCTCTGTTTCTGTCGGATTAGTCATGCGCCATTTCCAGTACGAATCTGAGAACATCAAATCGCCTGGGATAAGATAACAGAAGATATAATAATTAAGAGCCTTAATATCAGCAATATCAAGTGACATATAATCAGTATTACACATGAACGAAAAGTCCATTGTATACTTTGGCGAAATAACTGGACGTTTCCATAGTAAAGCTTTCAGCATAATTTGAGACTGAATTGCCACAAGCCGTTTGCACCCCAATATAAATGACGCTGGATCATTATGTATTTCATTATTATCCAAGTGCTTATACACAAGTTGCATGGCGTGTGTCCTAACTCTGGCATTATCCCTCCCAAACAGTTTATCTCCCTCATACATCAAATCATCATCAACATATTTTGTACTCTCAAAATTATGGGGCATAATTGCATGCAACTCGTTGCATCGAGCTATCTCACAATCGGGTTGATGATTAATTAATTGCAATAAAGGTAAGTTTCTGTCCTTTCCAATTATCGCAAGTATCTCTTCATTACTAAAAATAGGGAAATCAGCATGATCACTTAAGAATTTTCCATACTTGTCTTCAGCATCATGTGACTCCCAAAAGACACCATCGGGATGAACAAAATAAAGAGTTTGTCTATAACCATGAGGTTTTCTTATAGCTGAAAAAGAATATGAAAATAATGGTATGTTTTCTTCTTTACACACTTTGCGAATACATCCAAAACATTCAAGACTACATAATACGCCTTCAATCTTTTCGCCTTTGTGATTATCTCGTATTATACTCAGTGTCGTTCTAAAGAAGGACTCCAATTCCTTGAACTCTCCTTCTGCTGTGGTCATCAGCATTTCCGTTCTCGAACCACACGCTTTCTCCTTGTCTTCGAAAATTTTATCGGGTACAAAATACTGTTCAACGTCTTTAACTTCATCCAATGAGAACCTTCTCATCTCGAAATCACTAAAGAAGCGCTCATCAACAGCATCTTGGAGAAGTTTAAAGTTATTTTTGATATATTCATGACTGATGAGTGCCCAACCATTTTCCTTACAATGAAGCAAATTTTTTAGATACCACCTTATCCGATATGAAATATGGTTATATTCTGTGTTAAAAACAATGGAGACAAACATATTATTCTTCAAATTTGTTTATTTCACGCTCTTTTTTCATATCGCGAAGCATACTGATGTAATCATACTTCGGTTCATAGCCAAGTTCACTACGAGCATTATCTATGTTCATGATATATTGCGGAGCATTTGGCATCTCTGGAGAAAACAATATCTTGGATTTCTTTTCTCCACCAAAAACCTCGATCATTCCTTTGATTTGATCAAGCAATGTGATTCCTACTCCAGTCCCGATATTATAAAAACCATAATCCCTATCAACAAAACATGCTTTAAAAAACTCTTGACATAAGTCTTTCACATAAACCATATCCTTCGCACGATTCGGGTCTCCCCATACATGTATATCTTCACCTTTTTCTGCTTGGTCAATCAGGATCTTCCACGCTTGCTTTGTTATTACTCCGTTTTCGCAATAAACTTTATTGTGCCAAGAATAAATTGTGGGAAGTCTAAAGATAAACGTCCTCAAATTGTATATTGAATGATAATATTTCACACAATCCACAGCGGTGCACATTGTCGCAATATAGAAAGATTTCGTGTCAGAATAATCCAATTCTGGTGTCATGTCTGGAAAGAGGACAGGATCCACTTCCGCTTTTTTCAAAAGATCACCAAATGTCTGAGCAAACAGTATACGGTTCACATTATTGGCGCGGCAGAACTCCAATACATTACATGTACCTGAAATATTTGTATCAATGTATTTCTGAGGGTCAAATCCCACCATTCTTGCAGGCATAGTTGTAGCCAAATCAATGACACAATATATGTCTTTGGGAAGAATCTCAAATTTCTCTTTATTTCTGATGTCAATTTGATAAAATGTAGAACGTTTCTCTATAAACCTACACGATTCAAGATCAGCAGTCAAGAGTTCAATATCATATTCTGTTCTACGCTCGAAAAAATAGTCCACTATATTACGTCCTATTCCCCCGTTAGCTCCTAAAATCAATATTTTCTTCATAACCTATATATATTAAAGGTGGTTACTCCAATCAACTTCTTTTATCTTCTCTTGACGTTCAGGCGTTGGTCTTTCGCGCTCTCCGACTTTTTTACATGGAGAACCCACATATATTCCCCAAGGCTCTAAGTCTTTATTCACCAGGCTATTTGCTCCAACGACAGCCCCTTCTCCAACTGTAACACCAGGTAACAATGTGCATCCAGCCCCAATATATGCGTCATCTTTCAAAATGATATCACCATAAAATGATTCATGGCAGCCTTCAGGCACATGTTCAATAGCATAATATCCATTTAATTTGTAAGAAGATGTAAGAATTTTTGAGCCAGGACCAACAAAAACCCTATCGCCAATAATTGCACTAGCGCCACCTTCAATAACTACATTCCAAGTTATTGTTGAATATTTACCTATCTTAAGTCCCGCACCTGCATCAATAAAAACAAAATCCATTATCTGACAATGATTGTCAAGTTCTGCACGGTTTGCACGAATCATCTTGCATAAAGGATATAGTCTTACCCCCTCACCACAAAACTTTAAATCTTTACGAATGTTTTCTCCCATAAATTGGAGACCTTCAAGCCTTAAATTATTATCTTCCATGTTGATAAATATTTAATTGTTACATATTTTTCTGAATTTCATTTAATTTTCTCAACATCTTGTCGTCAATAAGCCCGCCTTCTAGATACTTTTTCTTGCAAACGGTATCAAAAGTGCTCATTTTTAGAGTATCCACACAATAGAACCAGATATCCTCTTGGAATTCAATGAACTCGAGCTTGGTAAGAAGTTTTTCATCTATTTTGTCCTTTGGTATCACAACAACACCACTATCATCACATACCATAATACTTCCATCATACTTATCCTTTAATTCTAGCAACAATTCAGAATCAATTTCTGGACCGTTCGGACGATTAACACAACCAATTGGGCTTACTCCTTCCAACCAAATAGGGTATTTTTCCTTAATAAGAGTATGCGCATCACGCAACTTGCCATTAATAACTATAGCCTTGGCTCGTTTATAAAGCATTATATACTTAGACACCAAGTCACCAAAAACAGCACGATCACAATTAACATTATAGACGAATAGAATCTTGTCCTTAATGTCATCGCACTCTGCCAACTGCTTGTGAACCTCATAGTTGCTATTGTTTATAGCATAGATAACCTTCACTTCTCCAGCCTTGAACATCTGTGCGTTCAAAGCATGGACTCCTTCAATCTGACCAGTTTTGCCCAACACATCGGCAATCTCCGTGGTCGATATTTTGTTGGCCTCTATCAGTTCAAGGGCTTGTTGTTTAATAGTTTCTGTATCCATAATAGTTAGTAAATAATCCGGAAATTCCTTTCAACACTGTTAATCACCTCACGAAGTTTCTGCATGTTTTCAGAACAAACAATATAGAAACCAATACGCACCGAGTCATTCAAGGCATTTTCAATAGTATCACCTATTTTGAAATTCAGGCGATAGTGTTTGATGTCTGGTTCGTTTTCGATGTAATCCAGGCCTTTTATTTCTCTCACCTTTCCACCACCACCAGGGGTCTCAAAGAATTTCAATACCGCAGTACGGTCTTTATATTCAGGACGGAGCGAGAAATCCTCATCATGAACATTTCCTGTTGCACACTCTACAAGATAGCGATATGTGTCATAACCGGTCATAAATTGTGTGATGCAGGAGGAAATCATATTACCACCACCACGAGCTGCGATTTCAATCAGATAGAACTCGCCGTCCTCATATTTGTATTCAGCATGAGTAAACCCAAACTGAAGGTTACTCTTCATTACAAAGGCATCATTGGTAGCTCTCAGTTTATCATAATCGAAATTGGGGTTGTAGTGCGAGAATAACAATTCATTAGCAATACTCTTATTATGGGCAAAGTGCTTCTTTTCGCTAATCGCCATCGTATAATGGCCGTGTGGGGTCTTTACACCATCAATGGTGAACTCTGTTCCAACGATAAAACGCTCTGCCAAGACTGATTTATCAACACGGGAGAATGACATTGACTCATCAAAGTGTTTGCGAATATCCTCTTCGGTATCACAACGGAACACACCGTGACTGGCATTGCTATCAAGAGGCTTGATGATGATAGGGCGTTTGATTTCATTCAACAACGCAACCGCATCGTCAACCGCCTTACAGAACTTATATTCCGGATAGCGTAATCCATGCTTCTTGCTGAACTCACGCATCAGGAACTTATCCGTGAACAACGCAGCAGTATCTTCATCCAGTGTAGGGACATTAAAGGTCTTGCCCAATTCAGCAACAAGGTTCATAGCTATATCGCACTCATCGGACATAACTGCACTAATCTTCTGGTCGCGTCCGAACTCAATCACACGATCCTTATCAAAGATGTTTGAAACCAGACATAAATCCGCCTTCTTCATACCAGGAGCCTCAGGGTCAGGATTAACCACCATGGCTTTATGACCCATTTCCTGAATCTTTTCAATTAGCGGAACCTGCCATTGGGTTCCAGGGAGCACTAATACATTCTTGCTCATATTATGTGTTTTTCTAATTTACGATTAACTCAAGTATTCTTTCAACATCCCTTTCACATAACTCGTGGTGCATAGGTAAACAAATAACTTCATTAGCAATTCTGGTTGCCACTGGTAAATTCGAAGGTGCCGCACTTGGCAAACCACGATAAGTGCTGAATGTGCTTATCAATGGGAAGAAATATCGGCGACCGAGTACGCCATTAGCTTTCATCTTGAAATACAGCTCATCACGCGTCATTCCATAAACTTCAGCATTGATAAAGATAGGGAAGTAACTATAGTTGTGGCGCACACCAGGCATATCATCAAAGAAACGGACACCCGGAACATTTCGCAAAGCCGCGCGATATTTGATAGCCACTTGATGGCGTTTCTCTATAGCCTCATCCACCTGCTTTAAATTCAACAGTCCATAAGCCGCCCGCACTTCGTCCATCTTGCTGTTGATACCCGGAGCGACAACATCTGTTTCATTTGCAAAGCCAAAGTTTTTTAGATAATCAATCCTATTCTTTGTTGCTTCATCATGCACAACAAGCGCGCCTCCCTCAAGAGTATTATAAACTTTAGTGGCATGAAAACTCAGCGTTGCCATATCGCCTGCATTCAAAACACTTTTACCATTTATCGCCACACCGAAAGCATGAGCTGCATCATAGATCACTCTCAAACCATACTTGTCTGCGATAGCCTGAATCGCCTCCATATTCACAGGCTTTCCATAACAATGCACAGGCATTATGGCTGTGGTTTTGGGAGTTATGGCAGCCTCAATCTTATTAGGGTCAATGCCACAGGTGCTCTCCTCTATATCAACAAAAACTGGGCGACAACCATTCCACCAAATACTATGTGTGGTGGCCACAAAACTATAAGGCGTTGTGATGACCTCGCCAGAGATACGTAAAGCTTGTAATGCGGTAAGCAATGGCAATGTTCCGTTGGTAAACAAGCAAATATACGGAACTTTCAGATACTCAGCTAGAGCAGATTCCAATCGTTGATGGAATTGTCCGCCATTCGTAATCCATTTACTAGCCCAAACATCCTTGAGCATCTCATTAAACTCATCGAGGTTGGGCAGCAACGGTGAGGTGACAGTTATTTTATCCATTTCGTTTAAAAAACTTATTTACAATCGGTAATGCTATCTGTTTAAGTTCTTTATACTCCTCCAATTTGGTCCATTCCAATAGTCCAAATGCTATTACGACTCCTACAACAATTTGGATAGGTAGTAGGATAAAAGGATTAAGAGGCATGAACGAAATGCCAAATACAGGCAGAGCAACCGCAAATGCCACTCCTAATGAAGGAAGAATATCTTTTATTTGGTCTTTTGTGCTATATCCGATATATTTCCCAGAATAATAGGAATTCAACCAAAATCCAATGCATCCTCCTGTAATAAAACCGAGTACTAACATCCAGTAAATATTAAAAAAAATACCTGCCAATATTGGAAAAACTCCAATTATTATCTTAAGTATTTCTAATTTAAGAAATAAGTCACTCCTTCCTTGAACTTGTAACATATTTAAATTAATAGAATGCAGAGGGTATAGAGCCATACTGAAACATACTAGTTGCATCATTGGAACACTAGGTAACCACTGTTCGCCTATTAACACAAGAATGAGCTGTTTAGCACAACCAGCCATAAAAAAAACGAGAACAAAAACCACCAAAACAGTTACCTTGATAACAATACGATAACCATTTTTTAGACGATCTTTTTCATCCTGTATTTTACTCAGGGTTGGATAACTCACTTTTTGAACCACAGATGTTAGGTTTTTAGAAACAAGATCCACATATTCCCTTCCCTTAGTATATTGTCCTAGAGTCTCTGCACTATAACACTTTCCTATTACAATCTGATTAACTTGCCCCCATATAGAATTTATAATACCTGATATCATCAATTTCCATCCAAAACCAAATAGCTCACGGAAACTATTCCATGAGAAGCAAAAGGAAGGCATCCATCGCCTATAAAACCATAAACATATAGTATTGAATAATATCTTTGAAAGTTGCTGTCCGACTAAAGCCCAAACTCCATATCCCATCAATGCCATCGCAATACCAATCACACCACTAATAACAGATGATATAACATTACATTTTGTTTGGGTCTTGAAATCAATCTCTTTTGTTAGGAGTGTTCGCTGTATTAAGCAGAATGCATTAAAGATCAAGTAGAAGGACATCACCTTTGTGAGTGGTATCAATTGTTCATCCTTAAAGAAATGAGCAATAAGGGGGGCTCCTAAATACATAACAAAGAACAAAAATACAGAAACCACAAGATTAGTGATAAACATCGTGTTATTGTCAGATTCCGTAGCATCCTTCTTTCGTATCAATGCATTTGAAAAACCGCTGTCAATAATACCATCAAATACGGCTATGAGTGCCATTATGATGCCTATCAAACCATATTCGGCAGGAGACAATAAGCGAGCTAATACGATACCTACCACAAAAGTGATACCATAACTAGCTATTGAGCCTCCGAAACTCCACCAGACGCCCTTGGTGGTTTGACTACGTAATGATTCTGACATTATTCTGTCTTACCGAGAATGTTTATAGAGTTGACTTCTTCCTTCATTTCATCGATCACTTTCAGTAGATACTGACCGTACTGATTCTTAATCATCGGTTTGGCCAACTCACGCATCTGTTCCTCGTTTATCCACCCCTTTCTGTAAGCAATACCTTCCAGACAAGCTATTTTGAGACCCTGTCTCTTCTCAATGGTCTCAACGAATGTTGATGCTTCAGCTAGGCTGTCGTGGGTTCCAGTATCAAGCCAAGCAAATCCACGTCCTAACAGTTGTATTTTAAGCTCGCCGTCTTTAAGGAACTCTTGGTTAACGGTCGTGATCTCCAACTCACCTCGTGCAGAAGGTTTGATGTGTTTTGCCACATCCACTACCTTATTTGGATAAAAGTAGAGGCCAACGACAGCATAGTTGCTCTTTGGTTCCTTTGGCTTCTCCTCTATGGAAAGACAGTTGCCTTGTTTGTCAAACTCAGCAACACCATAACGTTCAGGATCGGAAACCCAGTATCCAAAAACAGTTGCTTTCTTGTTTTCTTCAGCATCTTTTACAGCCCTTTTCAATAGTCCGGTAAAGCCACTTCCATAGAAGATGTTGTCGCCCAACACCAAACAAGCAGAATCATTTCCAATGAACTTCTCTCCGATAATAAAAGCTTGTGCTAACCCGTCTGGACTAGGTTGTTCTGCATACTCAAAATGTACACCGTAGTCAGAGCCATCTCCTAATAAACGCTTGAATCCCGGCAAATCATGTGGAGTAGAAATAATCAAAATATCCCTTATACCCGCCAACATTAAAACAGAAATGGGATAATAAACCATCGGTTTATCATAAATGGGTAATAATTGTTTGCTAACTCCTTTTGTAATTGGGTACAACCTAGTGCCGGAGCCTCCAGCTAAAACAATACCTTTCATTAGAACTCCTTTCTTAAGTATTTCACCTTACGTTAATAAATAAATTAGATGTGTTCCTCCACACCACGAAAATGAACATTCAATTCGTGTAGATGCTCCAGAAGCGTTCCCAAGGGTGTACCTTCTGTCATCTTTGCAAAGGCATTGACATCCTTTGGGAAGCATTTTCCACCATAACCAAACTTACCATCAGGACCAGGAACATAAGTGTGAGTATCGTTGATATAACCAGAGAGAAGAATGCCAGTATGGACTTTGCGCCAGTCTGCGCCCATCTTTTCACAATACTCACGGCAGGCATTGAAATAAGTTACCTTGTATGCACCAAACACGTTGTGCATATATTTTGTCAACTCAGCCTCAAGAGGAGTCATCACGGTAAACTTCTTGCCCACAAAAATCTTGGTAAGCAGCTCATGTGCTCCCGTGAACACCATAGTCTGCTTCTTGAAATCCTCGATGTGGGTGCGCTCGGTTAGAAACTCAGGCATATAGCACACCTGATGGCCGGTCTCCTTTGAAAGGCGGTCGCTGGTACCCGGAAGGATGGTAGTACGCACGAACACGGGGACATCGGGGAGCTTCTTAATCAGCTCCATCATAAGACGCAAATCCTGTGTGCCATCGTCTTCGGTGGGCACATGAATCTGCAAGAAAGCAATATCGATGTTGCTTAAATCATCATTATATCCCTTAGGAGGGTCACTGATAAAAAGTTTACATTCCGGGTTGTTATGTTCCAACCAATCTTTGAGGGCTCCACCGACAAAGCCACAACCAATTATTCCAACGTTAATCATTGTGATTATTTTTATTATGTTATTTTTTTTCGCCTGTTCGGGCTCATGCTGCAATTCATTCGTTCATCATTTCAAGTTTTGATAACTGATGTTTTATATGTCAATATGCCAGTCAAGCTGCCTTTTGCAACAAAATTGCAATTATCATGATGTGCATGGTCGCTTCGGATCAAATCTTGGCTCAGAAAGGCAATGTAAATGAATGCCTTATACGGAAGAAGAACTTAATCGAATTCTTGCTAAAGGTGATAAGGTACGCGGTAAAGACCCCGATTTAATCGCAAAGATGCTTGCGGTAATGGGATTTATCGTCACAGCTATGGTAAAGAAACTCCAATAGGTTGGGAAGTTGACCACTTAAATTCTAAAGAGTATGGTAGCACTAACTGTTGTAGGAACATGAAACCTCTGCAAAGTAGTGAGAATTCTAGAAAAGGTGCAACTTATCCATACAAGAAAAAGTAAGTTTACTCTACCTAATTAATCGGTTGTGTTACAGCACAACCGATTTTCTTGGTCATTTTATACTAAATTGGGGATACCATTCAGCTCGTTCTGGATATACTCTAGGCTAGCTATCTTCACTTTAGTCTCTTCGAGGTTCAAGCGTTTCGTATTATCACTGTTAAACTCCTCGATTGTAGCACGTTTGATATCTCCTTCCTTGAAAAACTTGTCATAATTCAAGTCGCGGTTGTCAGCAGGTACAGCGTAGAAGTTACCCATATCAATTGCTTTAGCAGCTTCTTCCTTGGTGAGGAGAGTTTCGTACATTTTCTCTCCGTGCCTAATTCCTATTACTTTAATTTCTTCTTTCTTGCCACCGAACAACTCACAAACTGCTTCCGCTTGTGTTTGGATGGTACAAGCAGGTGCCTTCTGAACGAGAATATCACCATTTTTACCATTTTCAAAAGCAAACAATACCAAATCAACAGCCTCTTCGAGAGACATAATGAAACGAGTCATCTTAGGCTCAGTCAACGTAATGGGATTACCCTTACGGATCTGGTCAATCCAGAGCGGAATTACCGAACCGCGACTGCACATCACGTTGCCATAACGGGTGCAGCAAATCTTGGTGTCGCCACTCAGGCGACTCTTGGCTACGGCAATCTTCTCCTCAATGGCTTTGGTGATACCCATAGCGTTGATGGGGTAGGCGGCCTTGTCAGTACTGAGGCAGATGACACACTTCACTCCAGCAGCGATGGCAGCATCCAATACATTGTCCGTACCAATCACGTTAGTTTTCACTGCTTCCATCGGGAAGAACTCGCAGCTGGGTACCTGCTTCAGGGCGGCGGCATGAAACACATAATCAACGCCTTGCATAGCGTAGCGCAGCGTGCTCTTGTTACGCACGTCACCTATGTAGAACTTAATCTTGTTAGACACCTCGGGCATACGGGCTTGGAAATCGTGACGCATATCGTCTTGCTTCTTCTCGTCACGCGAGAAGATGCGGATCTCTCCAATGTCAGTACGGAGGAACCTGTTTAACACTGCATTACCAAAACTACCTGTACCACCGGTGATAAGGAGTACTTTATTCTCAAAAACACTCATAACTATAATTATTCATTAATTGAACACCTATCTCACGTTTTAAACTTGCTCAAAGAAAGTATCTGGATACGAAGTATCAAACACTTCGTTGTAATACATGAAGAAATGTCCTGTGGCCATTTCGACAGCGAGGCTGAAGAGAGTGATGAGCAGAACTCTCATTTACTCTAAGAGGATTTTAATTATACTTTTTCAAAGAATGTATCTGGTCTTTCCGGATTAAAAACCTCGTTACAATACATTACCGTCACTAAGTCTTCGATTTCAGAGAGGTTAATGATGTTATGTGTATAGCCAGGGAGCATATGAATAGCTTGTATGTGGTCACCATCGACCTCCCACTCTAGTACTTTGTCCTCTGGGTCGTTGAGGTTGCGTTGTTGAATGAGTCCGTGACCTTTCACTACGATGAACTGCTCGAACTTAGTGTTGTGCCAGTGCTGACCCTTGGTGATGCCCGGCTTGGAGATGTTAATACTCACCTGCCCTGCATTCAGCGTATGCACAAGCTCTGTGAAGGAGCCACGATCATCCACGTTCATCTTCAGTGGGAAGGCCGTCTTCTCATACGGCAGATAACTCAGATAGGTGCTGTACAGTTTCTTGGCAAAACTACCAGCAGGTATCTCCGGTATCATCAACGTCTTTGGTTGCTCGGCAAAGCTCTTGAGGTGCTCCACTATCTCACCTAAAGTAACTTTGTGAGTTACAGGACAATAGCGATATCGCCCATCCTCTTTTGGGAGCACCTCTAATCCCTCAAACTCACACTTATGAACCTTACCTTCCAGTGTAGCTATCATTTCATCCACCAAGTCATCAATATACAGCAGTTCCAATTCAACGCTAGGGTCGTTCACTGTATAAGGCAGGTCGTTGGCAAAGGCGTTGCAGAATGTGGCAACTACACTGTTGTAGTTGGGGCGGCACCATTTGCCAAAGAGGTTCGGGAAGCGGTAAACGTGCACCTCGGCACCCGTCTCTTTACCATAATCCAAAAACAGGTCTTCACCGGCTTTCTTGCTGCGACCATACTCGCTGTTGCCAAAGCGGCCAGTCAACGATGCCTGCTGACTGCTGGAGAGCATCACTGGGCATGAATTATGGTGCTTCTTCAGTGTATCCAAAAGCGTACTCGCAAAGCCAAAGTTGCCCTGCAAAAACTCCTCCTGGTTCTGCGGACGGTTAACACCCGCCAAATTGAACACGAAGTCCGCCTCAGCGCACCATCTATCCAGCTCCTCGGGAGTATTCCTCAAATCATACTCAAAAATCTCTTCTATGGTCAGTTCGGGGAACCTCCTGTCCTTACCATCCTTTATATTCCTTAATATCCAGCACAGGTTCTTACCCACAAATCCCTTGGCACCTGTTACTAATAATTTCATAAAAATCCGTGTTATCCGTTAGATTCGTGTTCGTTAAAACTTCCTCCAAACCATCTTGTTCACCACCCCCACATAACTCTGGATTATCCTCACCACCTTGGTGCTTACATTCTCATCCACATAGTCTGGCACGGGAATGCCTGGCTTGGCATCCTTGATCAACTCCACCGCCACATCGACACTCTGCAGGAGGCCCTTGGTGTCAATGCCACTGAGCACAAAGCAGCCTTTGTCGAGGGCTTCGGGTCGCTCGGTGCTGGTGCGGATGCACACAGCAGGGAAAGGATTACCAACGGAGGTGAAAAAACTGCTCTCCTCGGGCAGGGTGCCGCTGTCGGACACTACACAGAAGGCGTTCATCTGGAGGCAGTTATAATCATGGAATCCAAGTGGCTCGTGCTGAATCACGCGCTTGTCAAGAATAAATCCACTGGTCTCGAGGCGTTTCTTTGAGCGCGGATGACAGGAGTAGAGTATGGGCATATCGTATTTCTCAGCCATCTTGTTAACGGCATTGAATAGACTGAGAAAGTTCTTCTCCGTGTCGATATTCTCCTCACGGTGGGCAGAAAGCAGAATGTACTTGCCTTTCTCTAGCCCCAGACGCTCGTGAATATCGCTTGCCTCAATCTCTTTGAGATTGTTGTGGAGCACCTCGGCCATAGGAGAGCCTGTGACATAAGTGCGTTCCTTAGGCAGACCTGTATCAGCCAGGTAGCGACGTGCGTGCTCACTGTAAGCCATATTCACATCGCTTATGATGTCCACAATACGGCGGTTGGTCTCCTCTGGCAGACACTCGTCTTTGCAGCGGTTACCCGCCTCCATGTGGAAGATGGGGATGTGCAGGCGCTTGGCACCAATGACGCTGAGGCAGCTGTTGGTATCGCCCAGCACCAGCACGGCATCGGGCTTCACCTCTACCATCAGCTGATAGCTTTTGGCAATGATGTTGCCCATGGTCTCGCCCAGGTCATTGCCCACGGCCTCCATATACACGTCTGGATCTGCCAACTTCAGGTCCTTGAAAAACACTCCGTTCAGGTTGTAGTCATAGTTCTGACCAGTGTGTGCCAGCAGACAGTCGAAATATCTGCGGCACTCGTTTATTACCGCCGCCAAGCGGATAATCTCAGGTCGAGTACCCACTATGATAAGAAGCTTCAGTTTTCCATTATCTTTAAACTTTGCCATATTATGTTTTGCTTATCCGTAGTATTCTTTATACCACTCTGCAAAGCGTCTAAGTCCTTCGCACAGGGTAATCTTGGGTGTAAATCCAAAATCTCTTTCTAGTGCCGTACTATCGGCGTAGGTGATTGGGACATCGCCAGGTTGCATGGGAACTAGCTGCTTGTGGGCCTCAAAGTCGTAGTCCTGCGGCAGCACATCAGCACGTAAAAGTTCCTCTTGCAAGGTCTGCACAAAGTCAAGGAGGTTTTCGGGTTGGCCTCCGCCGATGTTATATACAGTATAAGGAGGAATGGGTAGGCCATCCTCGCCTGCGCGTTTGGCTGGAGCCTTACCCATTACTCTTACTATACCTTCTATTATGTCGTCTACATAGGTGAAGTCTCTTTTGCAGTTGCCATAGTTATATATCTGGATGGTTTCACCACGGAGCAACTTGTTGGTGAAGCCAAAGTAGGCCATGTCGGGACGTCCAGCAGGGCCATAGACGGTGAAGAATCTGAGTCCAGTACTAGGGATGTTATATAGCTTGCTGTAGCAGTGGGCCATCAGTTCGTTGCTCTTCTTTGTTGCTGCATAGAGGCTCACGGGATTGTCTACTCTGTCGTCGGTGCTGAACGGAACCTTCTTGTTGCCGCCATACACGCTGGAACTACTAGCATAAACCAAATGCTCTACTGGATTGTGACGACAGGCTTCAAGGATATTGTAAAAACCAATTATGTTGCTTTCGATGTAGACATCCGGATTGTCAATACTATAGCGTACGCCTGCCTGGGCGGCCAGATTGACAACAATGTCAAATTTATGCTCGGTGAAAAGGCTTTCAACAAGTGCTTTATTGGCTATAGAACCTTTAATGAAACTGTATCTATGCTTGGGATTGGCAGCAACTTTCTCATCAATTACCTTTAGACGATATTCTTTTAGAGACGGATCATAGTAATTGCTGAGGTTGTCAAGACCAACAATCTTGGTCGGCTCCTGACTTTCGAGAAGACGGAGAACAAGATTGGCACCAATGAATCCAGCGGATCCTGTAACAAGAATGCTTTTCATATCAGTCGCGACGGAAAATATCTCTTGTATAGACTTTATCCTGCACATCATCAAGGCTGGTGTCGTAACGATTAGCTACTATGGCTTGGCTTTGCTCCTTAAACTTTTTCAAATCGTTCACCACTAAACTGCCAAAGAATGTGCTTCCGTCCTCCAACGTCGGTTCATAGATAATAACTTCTGCTCCTTTGGCCTTGATTCGTTTCATAATACCTTGTATTGCACTTTGGCGGAAGTTATCACTATTGGATTTCATTGTCAGACGATACACTCCAACAATGCAATGATGTTCTTTACCTGCATCGTAAGCGCTGCTTGCCTCATAGTATCCGGCTTTTCTTAACACAGCATCAGCAATATAGTCCTTTCTGGTGCGATTGCTCTCGACGATAGCACTCATCATGTTCTGCGGGACATCCTCGTAGTTGGCAAGCAACTGCTTGGTGTCCTTGGGCAGGCAGTAGCCACCGTAACCAAAGCTTGGGTTGTTGTAGTGGGTGCCGATGCGGGGGTCGAGACCGATGCCGTCGATGATGGATTGGGTGTCCAAGCCCTTCATCTCGGCGTAGGTGTCGAGTTCGTTGAAATAGCTAACGCGCAGGGCGAGGTATGTGTTGGCAAAGAGCTTGACAGCCTCGGCTTCTTTCATACCTACGAAGAGCGTGGGGACATCAGTCTTGATGGCGGCCTCTTGCAGGAGTTTAGCGAAGACGTGGGCACGTTCGGTGAGCCAGTCGATATCAGTCAGGGCTTTGATGGCTTCGTTCTCTTCCTTGTACTCGGGACCTGGCATCATTTTAGGTATGCCGACAATGATGCGGCTGGGATAGAGGTTGTCGTAGAGGGCTTTGCTCTCGCGCAGGAACTCGGGACTGAAGAGCAAATTAAACTTCTTGACCCCTTGCTTCTGGTATTTGACGTACAGTGAGCGGGTATAGCCCACGGGGATGGTGCTCTTGATGACCATCACAGCATTGGGGTTGACCTTGAGGACTGCATCGATGACTGCCTCCACGGCGCTGGTGTCGAAGAAGTTCTTCTGACTGTCGTAGTTAGTGGGGGCCGCTATTACCACAAACTCTGCATCGCGATATCCGGATTCTTGATCAAGGGTAGCTCGGATACTGAGGGGTTTGTTGGCCAAATAATCCTCTATATAGTCGTCTTGAATAGGCGACTTCTTGTTATTCACCAAGTCAACACGTTCGGGGACCACATCCACAGCGGTCACATCGTTGTGCTGTGCCAGCAGTGTGGCGATACTCAAGCCTACATAGCCTGTTCCTGCAACGGATATTTTCATAAAAATGTGGAATAATGATTACGTATTTCTTTAACCTACAAAGGGTTGCGAATTGTAAAAGATGGTATTCATCCACGGCGAAAGCCTCCCCAGGCGTATTCTTGTTAAGCCTCCATTCTCGCCAATTCTCAATGCAGAATGCTGCTTTACAAGTTGTTTGGGGTCACTTTGCAATTCGATTGCAAAATTACGTTTTTTTTTATTTACGACCAAATTTTTTTATGATAATTTAATATAACAATAATTCAATAATATATAAATAGCCGAAATAAAGGGATTTACGGCACCAGAGATTCGCTTGTTTTTTTCCTCTTCAACGCTCTTATTGTGAGCATTTTTTCTTGGTATCTCACTTTGCAAACCAATTTTTTGACGTCAATTTGCTTGTCAAATTATATATGATGGAGGATTTTTTAATCATTGAGAGCGCGTACCTCCGGCACGCTGTCTAGTCGATGCAAAGGACCCCAGACTGCAAAAATCGACGTTTTTCTTGTCTGGGGTTATAGAGAGTAAGCCTCTCCGAGGCTATTAATAGAAGTTCTCATGAATCACTCGAGGGCGGTCTTTCTTCGTCTTCTTATTACTGCAATACTCCTCATCCTCAGTCAGATATGGGAATACCTTGGGGTTGTATGACTTGCAATTTGAGGATGAATCTACAAGGAGAAAATATTTTTTTAGTGGCACAATAATCTTTGGGGATTGGAGTTATTTATTGTTGATCTGGGGATTTGAGGCGTTTTATTATTGATTTCATTTTTATACAGTTATATAATTATAATTTTTCAAACCGCACTTGTATGCATAGAAAAACATTCAAATTCTGTCTTTTATTACTTCTGTTTTCTCTGGCGGTCACTACGCTTAGCGCGCAGCCGGGCGGTCCTGGCGGCCCGCCTCCAGGAGTGCAGCCCCGTGGCGAACGTCCTGACGGACGCCCTGGCGGATGGGACCGCAACATGCGGGACGCTCAGCAGCGTTCGCAGCAGGTGAAGCAAAAAAAGGTTCGTTCGGGTTCCACCTTCAAGGTGGTGGGCACGCTGATTGACAGCACGAAAAACGAGCCGCTGGCCTACTGCAACGTGGTGGTGCTCGACAAAAGCGACAGCTCTTTCGTGAAGGGTTCCAGCACGAACCTCTATGGTTATTTTGAAATCAACGACGTGCCCGCAGGCGAATATCTGCTACGCGTTTCGTATATCAACTACACCACTCGCTACATTCCCCTCACCGTGGAGAACAATACTGCGATGGGCAACATCAATATGCGCCAGGGGGCGCAGGCCATGAAGGCTGTGCAGGTGAAAGCCTCGCGGCCGCTCTACGCACAGGACGGCGAGAAGGTCATCTACAACGTGGCCGACGACCCCTCCATCCAGACCGGCACGACCAACGACGCATTGCAAAACGCTCCAGGAGTGGAAGTTGACGTGGAGGGCAACATCACCCTGCGCGGCGTGTCGAGCGTGGAGATATGGGTTAACGACAAGCCCTCGAAACTCACCGAAGAGAACCTCAAGACCTATCTGGAGAACCTGCCTGCCAACGCGTTGGACCGCATCGAGACCATCACCAATCCGTCGGCAAAATACGCCACTGACGCAGAGGCGGTCATCAACATCATCACTTCGGCTCACGTGAAGAGCAACAAGTTCATCAGCTTCGGCCTCAACGGCAGCACGCAGCCCAACCTAAGTCCCTGGTTGTCATACATGTGGACCAAAGAGAAATGGAGCTTCAACATCTTCGCCAGCGGCCGCTATTCCTTCACCGACCGCAGTGCCCAGAGCTGGGCGGTGCGCCGCCAGGATGGCACGGTGGACGGCACCTTCGACACCATCATGAGCCAGACTGACACCGCCACGAGCAGCAGCCGCGCCTTCGGTTCGAACATCTTCACTTTCGTCAACTACGAGATTGACTCGTCGAGCGAAATATCCTTCCATGGAAGCGTCAACGGCTCGTGGTCCCGCAACATCTCGCACGACACGCTCGACCGCGATTACTTCTTCCCCGGCATCGACAGCAGCTGGCACTACATCACTGGCGACAGCACACGCCGCAGCAACTACTTCGGAATGGGCGGCGTGGACTACACCAAGAAGTTCGACAACGAGGGCCACAACCTGCGCCTCGGTATCAACGGACGCATCTCGCGCAACAATTCCAAAGAGTGGTACGAGCGCGAATACACCACCTACACCGACCTCAACGAAAACCGCTATCTGCTTTCCGATCAGCATAGTAGAGGTGGCAGTTTCTTTGCCCGCTACAACCGTCCCTACAGCAAGCAGGGCGAGCTGAGCTACGGCCTCAATGTGGACCACTCCTATAACGACAACGACTATAGACGATTCTATTTCACCAGCGAGGACAATGTGGAAGAGACTCGCGACTCGCTGCGGTCCTACCACTTCAGCGGCCACGAGAACAACGTCAGCGCCGATGTCAACTGGACACACCGTTGGGGAGGCTTCACCCTCAGCTCGGGCTTGGGCATCGGCTTCAAGAATTTCGACTGGTATTACGTGACCGACATCGCTGCTCTGGCCGACGACAGCACCGTCAACGTGGTGACATACCGTCCCTCGATACATCTCTCCTACCGCACTGAGAACATGCACAACTTCAAGCTCAACTACAGCATGCGCATGAACCACCCTAGAGAGTCGCAGCTCACCTCGTTCCGCATCTACAACGAGGACAGCTACAGCACTGGCAACAGCGCGCTGAAGCCTTCCTACACTCACAATGCCGAGGCCGGATGGACCAAGTATTTCACCAACTTTGGCAACGTGGGCCTCGAAGCCTATGCACGTCTTTCCACCAACGAAATCAGCAACTTGGTCGATGCCGAGGAAGACGACTACCTGGGTCGCATCGTCAACTACTCCACCCCCTACAACATGGGGTCGTCGTGGCGCTACGGCACCTCGCTCAACATGACCTATCGTCCCACGGGCTTTTTCAATGTACGCCTATACGCCAACCTCTACGACTACGGCTACCACATGGAATACGACCGATACGATATGATGGGCAATGCCGTGCATCAGGTTGTCGACACCAGCAAACTCTCATGGAGCATGCGCGTCAACGCCTGGGCCAAACTGTGGAACCAGTATCAGGTGCACCTCTCTTTCAACTACAACTCCAAGACCATCGGTCTGCTCTCCTCGCAGAAAGAGCGCTATTCGCTCAATATGGGTGTGCGCAGCGACTTCTTCAAGCGCAAGATGACCGTATACGTCAACATACAGGACCTCTTCAACTGGGGCAAGCGCATCGGTACCGGTTCGGCCAACACAAACCCCTACTATCTGACCAATTCCACCAACAAGGTGCTCAACAGCCGATACATCTCTGCAGGCGTCACATTCCGCTTCGGAAAAATGGAACTTGAGCGCAAAGCGCAGACCATTTCCGACGAGACTCTGGAGACAACAGAGTAACATAACGCAATGAATATCAATACTGACCAAACTTTTTTCAAAAAAAGTTTGGTCAGTATTAAAAAAGTATGTACTTTTGCACCCGATTTCGAGAGGCCGAAAGCGCAAAATAAAGGGTTATTAAGAGTCCCTTACGCGACCCGACTACCCCGATGCGTTTCACAGGAAATCCCATTGTCCTATGGTGTAATGGTAGCACATCTGACTCTGGATCAGCTTGTCTTGGTTCGAATCCAGGTAGGACAACAAAGAAGCACTGATTTTCAGTGCTTTTTTTGTGTTATTATTCCTACATTTTGTTTTTAAAAGCCAGGGCTGTCAGCACTCAGGCGAAGAACTTGTTGTCGAAATTGAGCAGGTAGACTTTGCTGGTGGCGCGCGTGATGGCGGTATAGAGCCAGCGTAGGAACTCCTTGTTGATCATGTCGTCGGTGAGGTAGCCCTGGTCGATGAAGACCGTGGGCCACTGGCCGCCCTGCGTCTTATGGCAGGTGAGGGCGTAGGCGAACTTCACCTGCAACGCATTGTAATATGGATTGTTGCGCACCTCGTTGAGGCGCTGCGCCTTGGTGGGCAGGTCGGCGTAATCCTCCATGACGGCCTCGAAAAGGCGTTGCGACTCCTCGCGCGTCAAAGCCGGCGACTCAGAATGCAGCGTTTCGAGCATGATTTTGCTCTCCAGCGGTTCCATGTCGGGGTAGTCGACGAAGCGCAAAGTAACATCCACGAAATGAAATCCGTAAAGCTCCTGAAAGTGACGTGCTGCCAGCACCTCCACGATGTCGCCGTTGGCAATGAAGCCCATGTCGGAGTCGTTGTCGAGCCAGAAATAGTTGTTTTTCACCACCATGAGGTAGTCGCCGGTGTTGATTTCATCCTCGCGGAACAGCACACGGTTGCGGATGGACTGGTTGAAAAGGTTGGCGCGCTTGTTGGAGCGAGTGACGAAGACTACCTCGTCGAGGATGCCCGACCCGTACTCGCGGTTGAGCGTCTCCTCGAGGTCGGCGCCATCCAGACGCACCACGTCGGGCAAATTATCCACCTCGAAGAGCGGCAACTGGGGTTCGTCGTAGTCCTCCATCGTGGTGATTTGCTGACGGATAGCTGTGGCGGTGGCGAGGATGCCCGAGAGGCTGTCCTGGCGAACCACCTCGGTCAGCTCTGCCTGGAAAATCTTCAGGTCGGCAATACTGTTGAGGTAATTTGCCGACAGCGCGGGGCTGTCGACGGAGCCCACCGGTGGCAGCTGCGCGCCATCGCCAATGAGCAGCAGGCGGCAATGGGACCCCTCCTTGACGTAATCAATAAGATCCTCCAACAGAGAGCGTTGCGACACAAACGAAGTGTCGGGCTGGTTGATGCCGATCATCGAAGCCTCGTCGACGATGAACAGCGTGTAGCTGTGCTTGTTCTGTGCGCGCACGCAGCGTATGTTGCCGACGCCGTCGGCCACGGTGGTATATATCTTTTTATGTATGGTGTAAGCCTTGCGGTGCGCGTAGCCCGAAAGTACCTTGGCGGCGCGTCCGGTGGGTGCCAGCAGCACCGTCTTGATTTTCAGATGCGGAGCTGCCTGGATGAGTGCCGCCATGAGCGACGTCTTGCCCGTGCCGGCGTAGCCGCGCAGCAGGAATGTGGAGGTGGGGTCGTCGTCGAAGAGGAAACGCACCAGCTGGTCGCACGCCTCGCGCTGTCCATTGGTGGGCCGATGGGGGAAGAAAGAGAAGATGAAATCCTGGACACGCGGCATGGTGGTGACGTTCTTGTGACAATAAAAATAGAGACTTGCCACCCAAGGGGACAGGTCTCTAAACTTGTTTTACCTTAATGGTTGTTATTCTTCGACGGGGACGGTGGTGGCGTTCATCGCGTTGGCGGCGGTGGGAGCCGGAGTCTCAATCACGTCGGCGTTGAGGGTGCTCTTCTGGTTGTCAGCAGCCCGACCCGAGTGCATCGCGAAGGTCGAAACCAGGCAAAGCACGAGCAGCGAAGCGGCCAAAGTCCACGTAGCTTTCTCAAGGAAATCGGTAGTTTTGCGCACACCCATAATCTGGTTGGGGGCGGAGAAGTTGGCGGCCAATCCGCCACCTTTGGAATTCTGTACCAATACGATGCCGGCCAACAAGACGGCGATGATAAGAATCAAAATCACCAAAACTAAGAAAAATACATTCATTTTATTTCTACTATTTTATTTATTATCAATTTTGTTTTTCAGCTCCTCAATTCGGGCTGCAAAAGTACTACTTTTTTCTGGATTACGCGCAATTAATTTTTCATAGATAGCTATCGCCTTGTCGAATTTACCCTGTCGTTCAAACACAACTGCCAGAGTTTCAGTCTCTAACGATTCGTCTTTGCGGATACTATTTTTGCCCAACACTTCGATGGGAGTGGTGCTCGCATGGCCCAAATCTTGCTCGTTGTAGTTGCCAGTTTCCAGAAAATTGGACAGAATCACGCTCTTGGGAGCGGTCTTGAAAGAGACCTCCTGATAGGCGTTAATCTCCTTCATGATGTCGAACTCAGAATCGTTGTCGGCGGGCTGTTTGGCAGGCTTGGCGGGTTTCGTTTCGGGCTGAGGATCAGGCTGAACGATGGCGGCCACGAGCTCAACAGAGGAGAGCGCGCGGTTGAGCTTGTCCATGTCGCCATGGAGATACAACGCCATGGCCGGCAGAAGGCGCGACTCCCAGTGGGGCGCGTCGACAGCCTTGTCGCTCAGCAAGTCCATGGCCTGCAGAAGCGAACAGTAGGGAAAATGGTTCCGCTCCATCTGTATGTCGGTTTTTTCAGCCAATGTGTATTGGTTGAAATGCGACAGCTTGAGATTAAACGCTGATTTATCCATATTTTTGTAATTTTGGCTCCAAAATTTGAAAATGCAAATGTACAAAAGTTTTTTCGAATGGAAAAATTTTATTTTATTTTCGCTCAATATCACACTGGTTTACAGCGCAATAATTCTCAGCCGGAAAGTTTTAAAACTTTTTTGTATTTGCGTTTCAAAAAATATGTGTACTTTTGCACTTTCAAAATCGAGAGAAAAATGAAGAGAACATTCCAACCATCACGCAGAAAAAGAGCAAATAAGCACGGTTTCCGTCAGAGAATGTCGACAGCAAATGGCCGTAAAGTTTTGGCCGCACGTCGCAGAAAAGGCAGAAAGAAACTGACCGTATCGGACGAGAGATAAGTGTTTGGATTTCTTGAATGAGAAATACCTTTTGCAAAGGAGAAAGAAGTATTGCGGACAATACTTCTTTTTTGTGTTTGTTGTGGGAAGAAGAGTGACGCCGCCCACCCTATCGTAAAAACATGAAAATGAGAAAGACACGTCAAGAAATCATCCTCGAGGATGTGACCATCGCCGACGCCGGTGCCGAGGGCAAAGCCGTGGCACGCGTCGACGGCATGGTGGTGTTCGTTCCCTTCGTCGTTCCGGGCGACGTGGTGGACATCAAAGTGTTCAAAAAGAAGAAGAACTACGCCGAAGGCAAAGCCGTGGCGCTGAAACAGCCGTCGCCGCTGCGCCGCGAAGCGCAATGTCCTCACTTCGGCCTCTGCGGCGGATGCAAATGGCAAACCACCGACTATGCCGCACAGCTGCGCTTCAAGCAACAACAGGTGAAAGACAACCTGGAGCGTCTGGGGCACATCGACACCTCGACGATGCACGACATCTGTGGCAGCGACAACCTCTTCTACTATCGCAACAAGCTGGAATTCACCTTCTCCACGAAACGATGGCTGAACGATGGCGAGACACGCTCCGACGACGACCCCGGTGCGCTGGGATTCCACATCCCTACGGTGTTCGACAAGGTGCTGCCCATTGAGCACTGCGCGCTGCAACGCGACCCGTCGAACCGTATCCGCCTGGCTGTGCGCGACTATGCCCTGCAACACCAGCTGCCTTTCTACGACATCCGCAACCACACCGGCTTTCTGCGCAACCTGGTGCTGCGCAACACGGCAGCGGGCGAATGGATGGTGATCGTCGTGGTGGCCGAGGAAAGGCCCGAATGGCTCATGCCACTGCTGGACTACCTGAAGGCTACATTCCCAGAAATCAGCTCGTTGCAATACATCGTCAACAGCAAGATGAACGACTCGTACACCGACCTCGAGGTGGTGACCTACAGCGGCAGCGCCTTCATCACCGAGACCATGCCACGCTACGGCGGCGGCACACCGCTACAATTCCGCATCGGCCCCAAGTCGTTCTACCAGACAAACTCGGAACAGGCCTATAAACTATATAGCTATGCCGCTGATTTTGCGAAGCTTACTGGCGAAGAAACTCTCTACGACCTCTATACCGGCACAGGCACCATCGCCCAGTTTGTTGCGGCGCGTTGCCACAAGGTGGTGGGCATAGAATATGTGGAAGACGCCATAGAAGACGCACGTAAGAACGCAAAAATCAACGGTTTCGACAACTGCGAGTTCTTCGCCGGCGACATGGCCAAAGTGCTCACCGCCGACTTCATCGCCGAGCATGGACGTCCCGACGTGGTCATCACCGACCCGCCGCGTGCCGGAATGCACGAAAGTGTTGTGCAGCAGCTGCTTGCCGCCGCGCCGCGCCGCATAGTATACGTCAGCTGCAACCCGGCCACGCAGGCGCGCGACCTGGCGATGCTCTGCAGTCGCTACCGTGTGACGCAGATTCAGCCTGTCGACATGTTTCCACACACACAGCACGTGGAAAATGTCGTGGCGCTGGAACTGCTGCCATAAGTCAGCACCACAGACACTTAGCCTCCTGCCTGACGCTGTGGACGACATCGCTGCAAAGCAAAAAAATCATATTTTTTATTAAAAATAGATACAATTAAAAAAAAATTGCTACTTTTGCATATTGTAACAAAGGCAGGCAAGAATGCCCGTATTGGCATTAGCTTGCTGATAAACAATGAGATAATAAAGAAATAATAAAAATAATAACATTAACTAATTCTATCGAGAGATGAAAAAAAGAGTATTCTGGATGTTATTAGCTGCAATGGTGATGCCTTTTGCAGTGAACGCACAGAGCAATGCCGGCACTCACATTGACACCACCGTCGATGCTTGCGGCACCTACACTTGGAATGTAAATGGAACGACCTACGCCAACTCGGGTGTCTACACTCAGGTGATTGGCGACTCGCTCTTTATCCTTGACCTGACCATCCGTCCTTCGTATAACACGAACGACAACGTGACGGCAGGCTGCAGCTACACATGGGGCGGCACCACCTATACCCAGTCGGGTGTCTACACACACCAGTTTTCCAGCATTTATGGCTGCGACAGCAACGTTACGCTGACGCTGACCATTGCGCCGGCCAACTACGCCACATACACTGTGACGGCATGCCACGACTATACGTGGAAGGGTACCACCTATACCGAGTCGGGCACCTACAACGTCACCGACGATTCGCAGGCCTGCGACTCCAGTCTTACGTTGAACCTCACCATCCTGCCCAGCGTTTCGGCAGTCTACACCGCCAACGCTTGCGAGCAGTATGTGTGGAAAGGCCAGACCTACACCGCGTCGGGCACCATCAACATCACCGACACCACCCACTCGGGTTGCGACTCGCTGCTGACGCTGAATCTCACCATCCGCCAGCCCGAGCAGAAATACAGAGACACCACTGTGACGGGTTGCGAATACGGCGTATTCCGTTTCCTCAACACCTCCCCGAACTTCTATATCTATGAGAATGGTTTCGACACCACCTCGTGGACCTATTTCCACTCCACAGCCGCGCTGCGCAACACCTTCCACCCGCGCACCATGGAGCGCTGCTTCGACAGTGTGATCCGCGTTCACTTTATCATCAACGACATCAAGAACACACAGATCCAGGCCATGGCCTGCGACATCTATTCTGACACCATCGGCGGCGAGCTTCGCACTTACAACTACTCGACAATCGACACCATCAAGATTGGCCGCGCTGCCAATGGCTGCGACTCCAACGTCATTGTCAACCTCACCATCCGCAAATCGCCCGTCATCACCATCGACGGTGATCTGCGCGTCACGCCAGGCTCGAGTGCCACGCTGACCGCCAAGTCCGACCAGAGCAACACCAGCTTCGTATGGATGAACAACTCCACATCGTCGAGCATCACGCTGAACAACGTGACCAGCAACACCGATGTGAGCGTCACCGGCACCAACACCACTACGGGTTGCTCCAACACCGCCCACGTCACTGTGATGGCCAACGTCGGCATCAACGAGGCTGACGCCAACCTCATCCAGCTCTACCCGAACCCCACCTCGGCCATGGTGAACATCGCCAGCGAGGAGGCCGTGCAGAGCGTGAGCATCTTCAACCTCAACGGTCAGCAAGTGATGCAAGCCGGCAATGTTAACAACATCAACCTGCAGAGCTTGGCCAATGGCACCTATGTGGTGCGCGTGACCCTGCAGAGCGGCGCCACTGCCACCCGCAGAGTGGTTGTGTCAAGATAATTCATCCTCAGAATAAAAACTAAAGCGTTCGGTCTCCGAGCGCTTTTTTTATAGACAAACTCATCATCGACAATGACACATCAGGCACGACACCTCTACGCTGCGCTCTCCCTTGCGCTCGGCACACTGCTGTTCGCCGGATGCCGCACGGCTGGCGACACACCCATCAAACTCGTTGGCGAAGCACAAGGCACTTTCTATAACATCACCTATTACGACAGTGAACAGCGCGACCTGCAGGGTGCCATCGATTCACTGCTCGCCGACTTCGACCTGACGGCATCGCTGTGGGTCGACAGCTCGTTGCTGTGCCGTGTGAACCGCAACGAAGACAGCGTACTCAACGCCCTTTTCAGCGACCTGCTGGAGAAATCCATCATGATGAACCAATTCACCGAGGGCTGCTTCGACTGCCGCGTAGGACAGCTGGTGCGAAGCTACGGCTTCGGCAACGGCCCCCGTACCGCACTCAGCGACAATCAGATAGATAGTCTGCTAGCCATCTGCCAACAGCCCGTGGCCATGGTGGAGACCCAAGAGGGCATTGTGCTACGCAAAGCCAACCCCGCCACCGCCTTGGACTTCAATGCCATAGCACAAGGCTATGCGGTGGATATGGTCTGCAGATTTTTGGAGCAGCGAGGCATCAGCAACTACCTGGTGGATATCGGCGGCGAAGTGGTGGCCCACGGATGCAAAGCCGACAGCAGCCTCTGGCTGGTGGGCATCGAGCGGCCTGCCGACAATCGCTACAGCGCACCGGAGATTGAAAAGGCCATCACCCTGAAGGACTGCTCTGTGGTAACCTCGGGCAGCTACCGCAAATACTACCAAAAAGACGGCCTGCGCTATTCCCACACCATTGACCCTTCCACCGGACGACCCGTGCAGCATACGCTGCTCAGCGTATCGGTTGTCGACACCGCCGCGTGGCGCGCCGACGCGCTGGCCACGGCATTCATGGTGATGGGGTTGGAACGCGCCCAGACTTTCATCGCCGCGCATCCCTACGATAGCGGCACACAAGCGGTATTCTTCATCTACAGCACCCCCGACGGCTATGCCACATACGCCACGCCAGCCTTCGAGAAGCTGATACTACAGGACGAGAAACAATAAAAAAAGGTAATAATATAATAATACAGATATGAAATCCATGACAGGCTTCGCCAAGAAGCAATGCACACTCCGCAACAAGCGGCACATCATAGAAATCAAGACCCTCAACAGCAAGCAGCTGGACCTCAATGTCAAGGTGACAGCGACCTTGCGCGACAAAGAGTTGCCCATCCGCACATTGCTCAACCGACTGGAACGCGGCAAGATAGACTGCTACATCACCGAAGAGGTGAGCGAGGAGACCGGCGGCCAGCTGAACAGCGCCCTGCTGTCGGCGCGCTACGCAGCGCTGATGGAATGCTGCCACGGCCTGGACCGCGGCAACGAGATATCGCCCAACGCGCTGATGCAGGGCATCCTGTCGCAGCCCGAAGTGTGGCAAAGCACTACCGAGGAAAGTCTCACCGACGAGGAATGGAACACCCTGGCCAAAGCCATCGACGAAGCCATCGACGAGGTGGACAACACGCGTAGCCACGAAGGTGCCGTGCTTCGCAACGATTTTGTGAAGCACATCGACCTGATAGAGTCCAAGATGCTACAGCTGCCGAACTATGAACCTGAGCGAGTGGAGATCGCCAAGGAGCGCATCCGCCAGTGGCTGCGCGACAGTGGCATCAAGGATGCCGACGAGAACCGTTTCGAACAGGAGCTCATCTATTACCTCGAGAAGTTGGACATCACCGAGGAGAAGGTGCGCCTGGCCAAACATATCGACTACTTCCGCGAGGTGATGGACCATGAGCCCAGCTGCGGCAAGAAGTTGACGTTCATTGCCCAAGAGATGGGCCGCGAAATCAACACCACCGGTTCCAAAGCCAACCATGTGGAGATACAACGTCTGGTGGTGGAGATGAAAGACGAGCTGGAGAAAATCAAGGAACAGCTGGGGAACATTCTCTGAGAGTGCCGCTTGGGCTTATAGGTCCTATAAAGTCTTATAGGTTCTCTTGGTTGAAGGCAAAAAAAAGAAGGTGCGGATGCACCTTCTTTTTTTGTATGATTCCTAATCTATCGATTAGCGAACGATCAGTTTCTCAACTTTGCTGAACTTGTCGTTGGAGATGCGAACGAAGTAAGCACCCTTGGCAAGACCAGAGACGTTGACGTTGGCACCCATCTCGGCGTTGAACGAGTTGGAGAGAACCGTACGGCCGCTCATGTCGATGATAGCATAGGTAGCCATGCCCGTAGCACCCTTAACGGCGATGTGGACGTTAGAGGTAGCGGGGTTGGGCTGCAGATTCAGGGAGATACCCGTCACCTTGTCGATGCCGACGAAAGGCTTGAAGGTGCAACGGAGGGTATGATTTGCCTGGACGTTAGCAACCGTCACGAGAGCATAAGCAGCACCGTCGCTACCGATGTTGATGGTAACGTAGTCCTCGTTCTCGGTCACATCAGTACCATCCAGATAGATTCTGTCGACCTCATAGCCCTCTTCACCAACTGCATAGTAGGAGTGAGTCGAACCGAGAGCGCAGCTGTCGACCTCGCCGCAGAGGCTAGCGTAGGTAACGGCATCCTCGAACTCGCCGTTCTCACCGCACTCGAAGTTGATGGCGCGTTTCTCGACGAAGAAGTCAGGACCAACAATCAGACGAATCATAGGAGCGTTGCCGTCGTTCAGGAAGCGGCCACGGCCCAGATAAGGATCGTAAACAATGTAGGTGGAGTAGTAGTTGTCGGGACCGTTGGTGTAGGTATAGGCCTCCATGCCGGGCTCGTCGCTGAAGTAGACAGCGGTGGAGTCCTCAAGGCTGTAGTAGAAGCCCTGGGTCCAGCGAGCGGCGCAGAACTGAGCCTCTTCAACCAGCTGATAACCAACACGGTAGCTCTTTCTCGGCTCCAGAACGGGGTGCTCGGGGAAGGGGATGAAAACGGTGTTGTAGTTGCCGAAAGTGGAGTAGGTCAGGTTGGTGAAGTCGTTGCCAGTTATCACGTCGTTGTTGGTCACCGTGTAGGTGGAAGCGCCGGTAGGCACCGTGATCTGCGACAGATAGGTCTCGTTGTCATCAGGATCGATGAAAACGGTATCTCTTCTCAGCACAGCCTCAATCTGGGTACCGGCAGCGTTCATACCGTTGCGTGTAGCGACAACCATTTCCATACCGAGGATTCTCCAACCAGCGGGGATATTGTTGCCAGTCACATAGGAAACGCTCGAGCCGTAGCCAGCCTGGTTCCACTGGACATCATCGGGCTCGGTGGAAAATACACTCTCACCAACCATACCAACGGTATAGTAGGAGAACTTGCGGACAATACCATTGTCGCGAGCCCAGGTAGCGCTGGGGTGATTGCCGAGACGGGCATCCTGAGCGGTGTGGTTCACCTCGTAAGGAATGGTGCGGAACGTGTCAGCGAGAGCATCGCTGGTGAGGATGCCGCGATAGAAGGCAAGACCCGTGTTCTCGGTGGGCAGGCAAGCGTAGCTGCCGGTACCAGCGTAAGGAGTGGGCAGCGAGGGGTTCTGGCCGAAACCATTGTTGCCATACCAGTTGAGGGGGTCGATAGCCAGAGTCACAACCGTCTGAGCATCGGGAACCATCGTGCCGATGTTGTAGTTGGTCAGAGCGGTGAAGTCGGTAGCTTCGGGGAGACGAGTCTCAACGGTAGCAGTCACATTGGTCTGGGAATTGACACCATCGTTAGTCAGTTCAAGAGCCCAAACAACGGGAACCTGGAGACCCTGAGGCATCAGGCCATAGAAACCCTCGAAGTAGGAAGCCTCGACAATGTTGAGGTGGTTCTGGGGAGGAACAGTCAGAGCGTAGTCGTCGATCATCCACCAGTAGCCGCCGTCATTATGGCTCTCAGTCCAACGGATACGGACATAAAGGCTGCTGACACCGGCGCAGGAAGCGGGCAGTGTGGTGCGGACCCAAGCGCGGCTGTTGGTGTTGCCGGACATATCGATGTTACGGGCGTTGATTTCAAGAGCGCTCCAGTTGGTGCCGTCGGTGCTATAGTCGATATAGCAACGGTCGTAGTTGAAGCAACGATAGTACTGATAGAACTCCACGCGAACGAGGGGAGCGCTGGCAGTGCTGACAGGGGGGAAAGCCACATAAGCATCCCAGTTGCCGGTAGCACCGGTGCCACCCCAACCAGCGTACTGGTCGATCAGGGACATCAGCATGAAACCGTCCATTGGCGTAGCAGAGTTCATGTAAGTTGTCTGAGCGTTACCCCAAGTGTTCCACTGGTAGTTCACCAAAGCAGGGTAGTTGCCTGCCTGGAAGAGAGCGCTGAAAGTAGTCATCGTGGTATCGGCGATACGATGCCAGGTGAAAGGATAGCCCGAAATGGTGTGCTCGGGGGATTCAATTTCAGCAGCGGGATAGGTCTGACGGTTGGTACCGGCGATAGTCACGCCAGCGCCAATGGAACCTGTGGTGAAAGCCTGGCTGGCTTCCTCGGCTGCACTGAAGGTGCAAGTGTAGAGCTCACCATCTTTGGTGAAGATAGATCCTTTGTATCCAGCGTCGGATACTGCGATGTCATTCGTGCGCTGGACATCGACGTGCTGAGCTTTCTTAGCCGTCATGCTGGTCTGTGCGAATGCCAAGGTGGCAAACAGCGCGAAACCAAGAACCATAATTGTTTTTTTCATCGTAATTGAATTTTGGTTATTAATAAAAAATTATTTCCATGTTTTGCACAAAACCCTATCATACAGCGAAATGAATACGCCTTTGACGGAGCATTGCACATTGTTTTCAATTTGCAAATATACTACATTTATTTGGTACGGCAAATTTTTTTTGACAATTTTTGATTTTTTTTGATTTTTTTTGATTTGCCACATAATAAAGTTGCCGCTGGCGAGTTACGTCAATAAAGCGCAGTGGAGAGGCAATTAATACTATGTACGCGCGCGAACAATTTTAGTTTTTATGCAAGAGCCGTCCTCGCACGGCGATGGTAACGAACGAACAATGAGACAAATAAAAAGCACAACAGTCCTATTGGCCACCGTGATGATGCTGACGTTGACCACCGGCTGCGGCAGCAAGAAAGAGGTGGCACAAGGCGACAAAGCCTACCGGCGGGCACCCATAGTGGAGACCACCGACGAGGCGGTGAAGAACGACGCCCTGATGATTGCCGCCAAGATGGCCGGCGAGCTGGGCGACAGCAAAGCCGCCATTGCCAAATACCGCCAGGTGCTGGCACACGACCCCCACTACAGCGCTGCGCACTACGAAATGAGCCAGCTGATGGCCAAAGACGGCCAGCTGGACAGTGCCTTGGTACACGCCCGCAAGGCGGTGGACGAAGGAGGGAAAAATGTGTGGTACAAGTTGCAACTAGCCCTGATACACAAGCACATGGGCGATTACCCCAAGAATGTAAAGGTATGGGAAAGCATCGTCAAGGAGAACCCCGATGTGCTGGAATACTACTACGAACTTTCGAATGCCTACCTGTTGAACAATGAGCTGGAGAAAGCCGTAGGTGCCCTCAACCGCGTGGAGAAACGTGTGGGAGTCACCGAAGAGGTGTCACTGCAGAAATCCAAACTGTGGAAAGCCGCCGGCAAGAACGACCGCGCCGATCAGGAAATCGAGGCACTGGCCGAAGCACTGCCCGGCGAGACCAAGTACAACGCCATGCTGGCCGAAAACGCCATGAAATCAAAGCAATACGACAAAGCGAAGAAATACTACGACCGCATCCTTGCCTCCGACCCCAACGACGAATACATCTACTTCTCGCTGGCACAATACTACAAAGAGACACGCCAGCCCAACAAGGCCTACGAGGCACTTAAGAAAGGCTTCGAACAGCCCAGCAGTCTCAGCACCTCAAACAAACTGCGCATTCTAGGCACCTTCTACACGCAACAGGAGTTCGCCACCCCCGACAGCAAGCTCATCGAACTGATGGAGAGCGCCTTGCGCAACAACGACGACAGTGTGGCCTACGCCAATGTCTACGGCGACGTGCTGATGCAACAGAAACGCTATCCCGAAGCGGCGCGCCAATATGCGCTGGCGCTCAGTGTCGACAGCAGCCAGTATGGCGTGTGGGAGTCGATGCTCATCTGCGAGAGCGCCACAGCCGACTACTACGCCATGCTAGGCGACACCACCAACCGCAACCTCCACGCCACCCGCCTGGTAGATTACGCCAAGCGCGCCCAGCATCTCTTCCCCGTCCATCCCCTCCCCTACTATCTGCAAGGCTACCAGGCCTTTATACACGAAGACTACAGCACAGCCATCGACATGCTGAGCCAATGCGAGGGCCTAGGGTTCACCAACGGTTATCTGGAGAGCGAGACCTATCTGCTGATGGCCGAAAGCCTCCACGCCACAGGCCAGAACGTCAAGGCTTTCCCCTACTACGAAAAATATCTGGAGCGGGTGCCGACCGACTACATGGAGATGAACAACTACGCCTACTATCTGGCACTGGAGAATACAGACCTCGACAAAGCACTGTCGCTGGCCAAAACAGCTGTGGAGCACCTGCCAGACAACCCCTATTGCCTGGACACCTACGCATGGATACTGCACCTGCAGGGCAACGACCGTGAAGCCACAATACAGATAGAGAAAGCCCTGAAAAACAGCAAAGAAATCAGCGACGACGAGCGCGAACACTACCGCGTCATCACCGGCAAAGAGTGGAGCCACTAAGCACCCAAACACCCGAAAAAGCGAGCATCATGAAAAACAGATACATACCCCTACTCCTCATCTTCGGCGCACTGCTGCTTACAGGCTGCCACGTCCACAAGAAGACTGTGCATACCGACAAGCCTGGAGCGGGCACCGTGACGCCAACACCTCCAGCAACAAAATACCAGCTGAAAGATATCAAAAACATTGAATACCAGACACTCAGCTGCAACTACAGTTGCACTGTGGAGGGATTCAACGTCAGTGGACAGATGCGCATCATGCACGACAGCATCATCTGGCTGAGCATCAACAAGATACTGGAGGTAGGCCGCATCAAGCTGACACCCACCAAGGTGGAAGGCTACATCAGCATTCTGAACAAATACTACAGTGGCGACTACGCATCGCTGAGCAAACGTTGGGGCATCGACATCGACTACGCAACCTGCGAAGCCGTGCTGACAGGCAACATGCCTCCTAACTGCACGCTGGCCAAGAACGCCGACGTGAAGAACGACAGCATACTTTTCAACGTCAACCAGCGTGGCGCCAGCCAGCGCCAGATAGCCCTCCGCGTGCCACGCAACACAATGAAGATAAACCGTCTGGAGCTGAAATCGCCCTCGGTGGGACAGCACTTGGCATGCCAATACAGCAAGATGCTGATAGCCGACGAACAGGCCCTTCCCGGCTACATAGATGTCAATCTGAAATGCCGCCGCGGCACCATCATCACGGGCATCACCATCAGCAAGCCCAAACTGAACGTCAGCCAAAGCTACCCGTTCAAAATCCCCTCGCGGGCCAAACCCTTGTAGAACAACTCCAAACCATTAATATGATGAAAAAGATTCTTCTAACCCTCATCGTGCTGCTGCTCGGCGGCAGTGCCTGGAGCCAGAACCATCAGTATGTGCCCGACTCGGCGGCGCTGGTGGTCGACGGCTATTTGAAACTCCTCAATTTCAAGGCTGTAAAACCCGACAGTATGCTCTACATCGAGAGCTATATCTACAACCGATCATACCCCGAGGACACCATCGTCATGAAACGCTGGCACGTGGAGCCCTACTACAACCGTGTGGAAGTGTGGCACAAAGACACGCTGCAGGATGCCCTGCACGGCAACGCCAAGGATGTGTTCCGCTGGTACAACCAGGAAAAGAAAGCATGGCAAGACCTCTCATTGGCAGGCTATTATGATCACCTCTACGCCTACGATTACCGCGGGCCACTCAACGAATGGCGCACCGACGGCAGCGAGCTGTTCTACCAAGGCGTGTGGAACTACAACCACCATGAAGCCTATCGCATCTTCGTGAAGTCGCCCAGCCGCTACGACCGCTACTATTTGTTTGAAAAAGAGACAGGTCTGCTTTTCCTTATCGACGAGCAGGAGGGGCACAACCCCGACATGGACACCCACAACGACACGCGTGTGGACTGGCGCGCCATACACGAATACACGCCGCTGGACCTCGTGGTGTTCCCCACCATCGAGAGCTACCAGAAGGACAACGAGATCACGCTCATCTTCCACAAGATGAAGTACATACCCATTGACATGAGCCTCTTCATAAACGACAAACGATGAGCATTTTCGACAACGAAGACGAATACTACATGCAGCAGGCCCTGCAGGAGGCCCGCACCGCCTTGGAGGAGGATGAGATACCGATAGGCGCCGTGGTGGTGAGCAACGGACGCATCATCGCCCGCGCGCATAACAACACGGAGCGTCTCGCCGACGTCACAGCCCACGCCGAGATGATTGCCTACACCGCAGCCGCCAATGCCCTGGGTGCCAAATACCTCACCAACTGCACGTTATACGTCACCGTCGAGCCTTGCGCCATGTGTGCAGGCGCAGCAGGATGGACACAGATTGGGCGCATCGTCTATGGCGCCCCCGATGCCAAACGGGGATTTGAAAAGCTGGGGCACGCCATGCTGCACCCCAAGACACAAGTCACCTCTGGCGTGCTGGCCGACGAATGCGAGGCGCTGATGAAACAGTTCTTTCAAGCCAAACGATAATTTGACAACCCACATACAGCCAAAACAAGGAGACCGCAACCCCCGGCACGCAATCCAGAATATGAAAACGACAATCAACAACGACACAAACAATTAAATATCAAAAGTATGAAACCTACATTATTAGTATTGGCCGCTGGCATGGGCAGCCGCTACGGTGGACTGAAACAGATGGACGGCGTGGGCCCGAACGGTGAAATCATCATGGACTATTCCATCACCGATGCCATCCGTGCCGGCTTCGGCAAGGTGGTCTTCGTCATCCGCCACAGCTTCGCCGACGAGTTCAAAGCCAAAATCAACGCCGAGCATTTCGGCAACCGCATCGCTGTGGAATTTGTGTATCAGGAGCTTGACAATCTCCCCGCCGGCTTCAGCGTTCCCGAAGGTCGCGAGAAACCCTGGGGTACAAACCACGCCATCCTGATGGCCAAAGACGCTATCCATGAACCCTTTGCCGCCATCAACGCCGACGACTTCTACGGCCGCGACGCATTCCAGGTTTGCGCCGACTTCTTGCGCAGCGTGGAAGGCAAACGTGGCGAATACTGTATGGTGGGCTACCGCTTGGAGAACACCCTCTCGGAGAACGGCACCGTGTCGCGTGGCGTATGCAACACCACCGCCGACGGCAAGCTGATAGGCATGACCGAGCGCACCAGCATCGGCCGCACCGCCAACGGCATTGAATACAAGGACGACGACGGCTCGATGCACCCACTGGCTGGCGACAGCATCGTGTCGATGAACCTTTTTGGCTTCACGCCCGACTATTTCGAATACAGCGAGGCGCTTTTTGTCGATTTCCTGCGTGCCCGTGGCGGCGAGCTGAAGTCGGAATACTACATCCCCTACGCCGTCAACACCTTCTTGGGCGACGGCCGCGCCACGATGAAAGTGCTGCAAACCAGCGCCAAATGGTTTGGCGTGACCTACAAGGAAGACCGTCCGATGGTGGTGGAGCAGCTGCGCAAGCTGCACGAGCAAGGCGAATACTAGCCCCACACCCGCGTGGAGACAATGGATCGATATGACAATATAATATTGTTTGCGCGCACACACGCGAAGGAAGACCCGTTGCGACTGCTGCTGAGACAAGACGCATACCCCGACGTGGATATGCGTCTTGTCGCGCAACAGATTGAGGGTCTGCAACAAAGCGCCCGCAAGTGGCCCTTCCTGGCTGCCTGCGAAAGCATCATGTATCCCCCGAAGCTGAATCGCGAGCAGAGCTCGTCGGAGACAACAGCACGCCACAAAACGACGCTGCTGCCTGCAGGCCGGCTGCGCATCGCCGACCTGACGGGCGGCATGGGCGTGGACAGTCTCATACTGGCACAACAGGCTGGGAGCCATGTGGACTACTGCGAACAGGACGAGTCGCTCTGCGCGCTGATGGAGCACAACAGCAAAGCTCTAGGAATTAGCAACATCACAATCAATCAAGGTGACAGCATGACCTGGCTGGCCAACTGGCAAGAGCACTTCGACGTGCTCTACATCGACCCGGCGCGGCGTGGCGTCCATGGCGCCAAGGTGTGTGCCTTCGAAGAGTGCACACCCAACATCCTGGAGCACAAAAAGATGCTTATGGAGCGAGGCAGCATGCTGATTGTCAAGGCATCGCCCATGATAGACCTACAGCTAGGATGCGCCCAACTGGAGCACGTGGCGGCGGTACACATCGTCGCCGTGGAAGGCGAGTGCAAGGAGGTGCTTTTCATCTGCCAGGCCGATGCCACCGGAGAGCCCACCATACACTGCGTCGATTTGCCTGACACAAAAACATTTAGCTTCCTGCGCAGCGAAGAGACTGTCGCCGAAGGGCTCTACAGCGACCACGTGGGCAGGTGGCTCTACAAGCCCCATGCGGCACTGATGAAAGGAGCGCCCTACAAACTTCTGTCTCAGCGTTATGGCGTAGCCATGCTGGGACGCAACACACACCTCTATACCAGCGACAGCGCCGTGGAAGATTTCCCCGGACGCCGATTCCGCGTGCTGCAACCGCTGAAGCTCAACAAGAAAGCCGCAGCGGCAGCCCTCCCCGAAAAGAAAGCCCATGTCGTCACTGCCAACTACCCTGTTGATGCCGCCGCCTTGCAGAAGCAGCTGGGTCTCAGCGAGGGCGGCGACCTCTTCGTCATCGCTGCCACCGTCGGCAGCATCCGTGGCGGATGGCTGTGCGAGAAAGCATAGAAAAAAAAGCCTTAAAGCGTCCCGAAAAATGTCGGCCGATGCCACAGAAAAGCATCGCTCAAAAAACTTTTTAAAAAGAAATCAACAAAAAAATTTGGCCAGAATAAAAATTGTTTGTAATTTTGCAACCTCTAAAAGTGGTGTGCGAAGAGATGATTTACCCGTTCAATATCTTCGCTACCAGACAGATAGCTTATTGCATAACTAGTCCGTCAAGTTGCGCAATGGGTCGGAAGTCTAGAGAAAAAAGGAATCGGACACTGTGAAGTGTCGAAAAAATGAACATCATCGTAAAAAGAAAAAATGAACACATTAAGCTACAAAACAGTATCGGCCAACAAGAACACTGTTCAGAAAGAATGGGTCTTGATTGATGCAGAGAATCAGACTGTAGGACGCTTGGCCACCCGCGTTGCCAACATCCTCAGAGGCAAGACGAAACCTTGCTACACCCCGCACGTTGACTGCGGTGACAATGTTATCATTATCAATGCTGAGAAGGTTGTTTTCACTGGCAAGAAAATGACGGACAAGATTTACCAGCGCTACACGGGCTATCCTGGCGGACAGCGTGAGACGACACCCGAGAAGGTGTTGGCATCGCATCCTGAGCGCGTGCTGGAGCACGCCATCAAAGGTATGCTGCCCAAGAACCGCTTAGGCGCACAGATGTATCGTAACCTGCACGTCTATGCCGGCCCCGAGCATCCGCACCAAGGACAGAACCCCAAACTTATCAATATTAACGACATAAGATAATAGCAATGGAAGTAATCAACACCATAGGTAGAAGAAAAACCGCTGTTGCCCGCGTGTATATGACCCCGGGTACCGGTAAAATCATCGTCAACAAACGCGATTATAAAGAATATTTCCCCACTGGTCCGCTGCAGTTCATCGTCAACCAGGCCTTCCAGATTGTTGACCAAGAGGGCAAATGGGATGTGAAAGCCAACCTCGACGGTGGCGGAATCACCGGCCAGGCCGAGGCACTGCGTATGGCCATCGCCCGCGCACTGTGCGAGAACAACCAGGAGGATCGTCCTGCACTGAAAGCCAAGAGCTTGCTGATGCGTGACCCGCGTATGGTTGAGCGTAAGAAAGCTGGCCAGCCCAAGGCCCGTAAACGCTTCCAGTTCAGCAAACGTTAACAGTCGGCGCCTGCTGGACGCCATGCGGGACGACCTGAGCACCCTTGGTGCACTACAGGGGCACCGCAAGGCGGAGCAAAAGAAAGACAGTTTAGTATCCAAATTGCAGAGACTCTGTCTGGTTGCCAGTTCGGCCGCATAATAGCGGCGAAAAACCAGACCCGAAGGACTACCCTGCAATTGGTAACAAGGAAAGTAAACAAAAATAAAAACAATGACAGAATTAAAATTCGAAGAATTACTGGACGCAGGTTGCCACTTTGGTCACCTGAAAAGAAAATGGAATCCCAAGATGGCTCCCTACATCTTCAAGGAGCACAACGGTATTCATGTGATTGATTTGCAGAAAACCATCGTCAAGGCTGACGAGGCTGCCGCTGCCATCAAGCAGATCGCCAAGTCGGGCAAGAAGGTGCTTTTCGTGGCCACCAAGAAGCAGGCCAAAGACGTCGTCTCCGAGCTGGTGAAGCCCGTTGACATGCCTTTCGTCACCGAGCGTTGGCCTGGTGGTATGCTGACCAACTTCAGCACCATCCGCAAAGCCGTCAAGAAGATGAACAACTTGGATGCACTGATGCACGACAAAGATTTCAACAATCTGTCGAAGCGCGAGCGTCTGCAGGTGCAGCGTGAGCGTGCCAAGCTGGACAAGAACCTGGGCAGCATCGCCGACCTGACCCGTCTGCCGAGCGCTCTGTTCGTGGTGGACATCAACAAGGAGCACATTGCCGTTGCTGAGGCTCGCCGTCTGAACATCCCCACTTTCGCTATCGTTGATACCAATACGAACCCTGATCTGATTGATTTCCCGATTCCTGCTAACGATGATGCATCGAAATCAATCGCCGCCATCGTGAAATACATGGTGGAAGCCATTCAGGAAGGTCTGAACGAGCGTATGCTGGACAAAGAGAACCACGCTGAAGAAGAGGTTGTTGACGAGGTAGAAGTTACCGAGAACGACAACGAGCCTAAGGCTGAGACCCGCGAGGATGGCCGTCCGCGCCGTCCGCGTCGCAACGCAGCGCCCAAGAAAAGCGAAGAGTAAATAATCAAAGGGGACTCCGTCAACGACACAGAGTCCCCATAATAAAAGAATAAGGAGAATAATACTATGGCAAATATCACTGCACAACAGGTTAACCAACTGCGCCAACTTACAGGTGTCGGAATGATGGACTGCAAGAAAGCCCTCGTGGAATGCGACGGCGACGTGGAGAAAGCCATTGAGCTGCTGCGTCAGAAAGGCCAGAAGATGGCCGCCAAACGTGCTGACCGCGACGCCAATGAAGGTTGCGTGCTGGCCAAGAGCGCAGGCAACTACGGCGCCATCGTGATGCTGAGCTGCGAGACCGACTTCGTGGCCACCAACGCCGATTTCATCGCTTTCACCACCAGCATTCTGGATAGTGCTATGGCCAAGCGCCTCACCACCAAGGAGCAGGTGCTCGACATGGACCTCAACGGCCGCAAGGTGAGCGACTGCATCACCGACCAGATTGCCAAGATTGGTGAGAAGATCGAGCTGGCACACTTCGAGGCTATCGAGGCCGAGGCTGTGTACGCTTACATCCACCCGGGCAACCGTATGGCTTCCATCGCCGGCATGAACAAGGCTGGATTTGACGAGGTTGGCCACAACGTAGCTATGCAGATTGTTGCTATGCGTCCCGTGGCTCTCGACGAGAACAGCGTGCCGCAGAGCGTGATAGACAGCGAATTGAATGTGTACCGCGAGAAGACGAAAGAGGAACTGGTGCAGAAAGCCGTCGATGCTGCTTTGAAGAAAACCGGCATCAACCCCGCACACGTCGACAGCGAGGACCACATCAACTCGAACATGGCCAAGGGTTGGATCACCGAGGAACAGGGCAAGACCGCCCGCGAAATCAAGGCTAACGTTGGCGCCGAGACCTTAGCTTCGCTGCCCGAGGCAAAGATTGAGAACATTGCCAAGGGCCGTCTGAACAAATTCTTCCAGGAGAACACCCTGATGAATCAGGAGTACATCATGGAGAGCAAGGTGAGCGTGAAGGATTTCATCGCCCGCACGGACAAAGAGCTGAAGTGCACTGGTTTCAAGCGTCTTGAGCTGGGTGCCTAAACCCTCAAACCATTGAACGAATCGCTATTTGAAATGAAAGCGGTTGTGCTGAAGCGCAACCGCTTTTTTTGAAAGAAGGACCGATGTCGAAGAAGAGCAAGAAGAAATATTACGTAGTGTGGCAAGGCCAAAAGCCGGGCATCTATGAGACATGGGAAGAATGCAAGGCGCAGACACAAGGTGTAAACGGCGCCAAGTACAAATCCTACGACACCCTTGAGAGTGCCGAGGAGGCCTACAAGCTGGGCTGGCAGATGGCAGCCAGCATGGCCGCGCCATCGGAAAGCCCGTCGAGCATCCTGACTGTCAACGACGAAGGCATGACGGTGGTACGTCCCCAGGCAGGTGTCGAACCGCCTGTTCTCAACGCCATTGCCGTCGACGCTGCCTGCAGCGGCAATCCGGGCGTCATGGAATATCAAGGTGTATTCATCGCCACACGGACACGTCTGTTTCATTTCAAAGCACCTCTGGGCACCAACAATATCGGCGAATTTCTGGCCATCGTACATGGTCTCGCCTACATAAAGAAGCATCATCTGGAACAGATGATTCTCTACTCCGATTCGGTCAACGCCATGAAGTGGGTTGCCGAGAAATGTTGCCGCACCAAACTGCCGCTTACTCCCGAGACGGAGCAACTCTACGACGTCATCCGCCGCGCCGAAGCCTGGCTGCACAACAACACCTATACCACCGAGATACGCAAGTGGGACACTGAAAAATGGGGCGAGATTCCCGCCGACTTCAACCGCAAATAGTGCACCCCTACCCCACAGCAGTATGAATACCCGAGAGATGCATATCCCATCGAACAAAGTGCGCGACATCGAGCGCTACATGCTCTACGAACTGGCTGCACAGTATCCCGAGGGCGAAATCCGCACCTTCATCAGAATATTGTTCGACGCTTATCTGGGCTGGGACACCACACAGCTGCTGATGCACCGCGAAGAAAGTATCAACCAGTCGGACCTGCTGAAGTTCCACTGGGCCACCGAGGCGCTAAAACAGCGTCGCCCCATACAGCACATCGTGGGCTGGGCCGATTTCTGTGGGCTACGGATAAAGGTGACACCCGACACGCTGATTCCCCGTCCCGAGACAGAAGAAATCGTCGAGTGGATCATCAAAAACAAAACAAACAGACAGCACATCATCGATTTGTGTACCGGCAGTGGATGTATAGCCATCGCGCTGAAACAGAGAATACGCGAAGCCGACATCTGGGCCATGGACATCTCCGAAAAAGCGTTGCGCGTGGCGCAAGAGAATGCACAAACCCATAACACCGGCATCCACTTCCTGCAAGGCGACTTGCTGAAGCCTGGCACGTGGCGCCCATTGCACGAGAGTCAGCAAACGCCCTGCACTTTCGACCTGATTGTCAGCAACCCGCCATACATCCGTGAGGCTGAGCGTGCTGCCATGGACGCCAATGTCAAAGACTATGAACCTGCGCTTGCGCTCTTCGTCCCCGACAGCGACCCCCTGCGTTTTTACAGAGCCATTGCCGAATTCGCCCAGCAGCACCTCAGCGATGAAGGTACCATCGTTGCCGAAATCAACGAAGCCCTCGGCAGTGAGACAATTCAATTATTTGAAAAATACGGCTTTGCGACAACCATTCACGAAGATTTCCGAGGCAATCCGCGGATGCTGGAGGCAGAGAAGAGTTAAATCAGAAGTCACGCTCGTGCGAATCCACGATGATGGTCACAGGGCCATCGTTGACCAACGCCACCTTCATATCGGCACCGAACACACCTGTCGCAACTGGCAGGCACGCTGTTTTCTCCAAAGTATCTACAAAAGAATTATATAGCGGCACCGCCACCTCGGGGCGCGAAGCCCTGATATAGCTGGGACGATTGCCCTTCTTGGTAGAGGCCATCAAGGTAAACTGGCTGACAACCAGCAGCTGCGCTCCTGGTACAGCCGTAATGGGATTATTCATCACTCCATTCTCGTCGTCGAAAACACGCAGATTGGAAATCTTGTTGCAGAGGTATTCCACATCCTCGGCGCCGTCGCGATCCTCGATGCCCACCAGAATGAGAAGGCCCATCCCTATTTGGGAATGGACAGTGCCGCAGATGGTCACGGAGGCCGATGTAACACGTTGAACTACAACTCGCATAATATCAGTACTTATTCAACAATAGTCAACTTGGCAAATTTGAGAAGCAGCTGTTTCTCGCCTACCGTATCGAAGAAGATGAGCGCCTTGCGGCTGTCGGCCGAGCCTTCGATGCTGAGCACCTTGCCGAGTCCGAACTTGGCATGGCTGACGCGCTGGCCCACCTGAATGGCGTTGATTTGCTCCATGCTATTGGCCATGGTAGGGCCACTCACCTTGCTGACGGGCTTGAGGTTACGGTGCTGCGGAGCCGACGGTGACGGAGACTGTGCCGGAGTGGTCGACTCCTTCTTCTTGTACGTCGGGCGGTCGTCATCGAAAGAGGCTGCCTTGCGGCCAAATGCCGACGGGAAGGAGCCCGCCTTGGGGAACGACGACTTCTTGGGGGCGCGCTTCTGATGAAGATAGATGGGGTCTATCTCCTCAAGGAAACGGCTCACCTCTTGGAACGAGGTGTTGCCGTACTGATTGCGCATGATGGCATAGGACAGTGTCAGCTGTATCTCGGCACGCGTCACCGCCACATAGAAGAGGCGGCGTTCTTCCTCCAACTCTGCACGCGAAGAGATGGAAAGCATAGAGGGAAACAGGTTTTCCTCCATGCCGACGACGAAAACATAAGGGAATTCGAGACCCTTCGCAGCATGGATAGTCATCAGCGACACCTTGTCGGCATCCTTGTCCTTCTCCTTGTCCTCGGAAGTGAACAGCAGCACCTGTTGGAGGAACATGTCGAGCGTCCGCAACTTGTTGTCGCTCTGAGGCTCCTCATTACCCTCCTCATAACCTTCGGGTGTCACCGTGTCCTCAGACTCCACAAAGTCCTTGATACCGCTCAACAACTCCTCGACATTGTCGATACGGTCCTGATGTTCAGGGTCGTCGTCTTCGCGATAGGCATTGATGAGTCCCGAGGCACGCACAATCTGTTCTCCCAACTCGAAAGCGTCGACCTCATAAAGCTTGGCCGTGAAGAGCTTGATCATCAGCATGAAATCGTTGATGCGGTTGGCCACACCACGGTTGATGTCGAGACCGAAATCGGCCAGGTGCTCCATCACCGTCCAGATGCTGATGCCGTTGTCGGAGGCGGCGAGTTTGAGTTTCTCGAAGGTGGTCTGTCCGATGCCACGTGCCGGATAGTTGATGATGCGCTCCAACGACTCGTCGTCGTGATTGTTGATAGCCAGACGCATATAGGCCAGCACATCCTTGATTTCCTTGCGGCCATAGAACGAGATGCCAGCGTAGATGCGATAGGGGACGTTCTCGCGCCGCAGCGCCTCCTCGAGGGCACGGCTCTGACGGTTGGTGCGGTAGAGTATGGCGAAATCGCGATAGTCGCGGTTCTCGCCCAGATGGCTCTGCAGGATGGCATCGACCACCTGCTTGCCCTCGTCGTTCTCGTCGCTGCACTGCAGGACATTGATGAGGTTGCCTTGGGCGTTATCGGTCCATATCTCCTTAAAGATCTGCTCCTTGTTGTTGGAAATGACCGCATTGGCGGCATTGACTATGGTCTTCGTGCTACGATAGTTCTGCTCCAATTTGAAGAGCTGCACATTGGGGTAGTCGCGCTTGAAGTTAAAGATATTCTGAATGTTGGCGCCACGGAATGCGTAGATGCTCTGCGCATCGTCGCCCACAACACAGATGTTCTGGTGACGTGCTGCCAGTTTCTTGACAATCAGATACTGAGCGAAGTTGGTGTCCTGATACTCGTCGACGAGGATGTAACGGAAACGGTTCTGGTATTTCAGCAGCACCTCGGGGAAGTCGCGCAGCAGGACGTTGGTGTTGAACAGCAAATCGTCGAAATCCATGGCCATGGCCACACGCAGGCGGGTGTTGTAGATGTGGTATATCTGGCCTATCATGGGCTTGTGGGCCGCCACGTCAGACTCCTGGATCTCAGGATTGTTGGCATAGTCGACAGGTGAAATGAGGCTGCTCTTCGCCATCGAGATGCGGCTGAGCACATAGCCGGCATTGTAGACCTTAGGGTCGAGGTTCTGGCTCTTCACAATGTCGCGAATCAGCTTTTTGCTGTCGTCATTGTCGTATATGGTGAAATTGCTGATATAGCCTATTTTGGTAGCTTCAGCACGGAGAATCTTGGCGAAGACGGAGTGAAATGTGCCCATCCAGAGATTGCGGGCCTCGGGGCCGACGAGTTGCATGATACGCTCCTTCATCTCTGCAGCCGCCTTGTTAGTGAAGGTGAGCGAGAGGATGTTGAACGGGTCGACGCCCTTCTCCAACAGATGGGCAACACGATAGGTCAGCGTACGTGTCTTGCCGCTGCCAGCGCCAGCGATAATCATGACAGGGCCTTCGGTGCAGGCCGCCGCATCGCGCTGGGCGTCATTCAGTTGCATTAACAATGGCGTATAGTTCATTGTCTAGTCGTATCGAGTATCTTTCTAATTGTTATTCAATCGGTTATTCGGACACCTTGCAGCTTTGCGAAGGCATCGTAGACTTGCACTGCCAGAGAACGGCGCACCTCGAAGGAGAGTTCGCAATCCATCTCAAAGCGCTGCTCCAAAGGCTGCAGGTCATATTGTTTGAGCAGGCGCATCACATCGTTCATCAGCGGATATTCGAACATTAGCCGATAACGCAGATTCACCGTCTTCTCAAGTATGGTCGCCTTGTCCAGTGCGTCGCGGGCCGCAGTGCGGTAGGCGTTTATCAATCCACTGACACCCAGCTTAATGCCGCCGAAGTAGCGCACCACTATGACCAACGTGTCAGTCAAATCCTTCGACATCAGCTGGCCGTGGATAGGCTTGCCGGCCGTACCCGAGGGTTCGCCGTCGTCGTTGGCGCGCCACGCCGCCTTGTCGGCACCGAGGATGTAGGCATAGCAGTGGTGACGGGCGTCGAAGAACTCCTTACATTTGGCCTCCAGCAGTTCCTTCACCTCCTGCTCGGTGCGCACGGGGTAGGCGAAAGCCAGAAATTTGCTGCCTTTCTCCTTGTAGAGCCCCTCGGTGGGCGACTGGATGGTGTAATAGGTATCGTCGAACATAGCGCAGTGTCTTTTATCTAGTTGTTCTCTGCCACGATGGTATAGGTCAGTCCCTCGCGTTGCGGTACCACGGGTGCCGGCAATCCTTGTCCAAAGGCATTAGACCCTTGGAATACCACCACCTCGTCGTAGAGTCCTGACGAGAGGAAAGCATCCAGCACTTTTGCGCCGCCCTCGACAATCAGCGACTGCATCTTACGTCGGTAGAGCTCCTCGAGAAGCGAAGGCACATCAGGCTGGTCCATCAGCCACCAGGTGTCGTCCACCATGTTCTGGCACCGGTGGCGCCGATCCCACACCATGCGCTGCGGCTGGCGGCCATGCAGCAGACGTGCCGTCAGTTGGGGACGGTCGTCGAGGAAAGTCTGCGAGCCCACCAGGATAGCCGCCTCAGTAGTACGAAGACGGTGCGACAAAAGGGTCTGATAAGAATTCGATATCCAATAGCCGTGGCCATCCGTACCCGTGCAGGGCATCTGCGCCGGCGCCATGAACCCGTCGGACGATTGCGCCCACTTGAGTATCACGTATGGCCGCTGTTTCTCCATGAAGGTGAAAAAACGACGATTGAGCTTACGGCCCTCGTCCTCCAGGACATGCGTTGTCACCGGGATACCCGCCTCGCGCAGCAGCGCATAGCCACGACCCGAAACCAATGGGTTGGGGTCGTCGTTGCACACCACCACGTGGCCTATGCCGCTCTCCACAACCAGAGTGGCACACGGTGGCGTCAATCCCTGATGCGAGCAGGGCTCCAGATTGACGTACAATGTCGCGCCCCGCAACAGTTCAGGCCGACAACAGCGTGTAATGGCGTCGCGTTCGGCGTGGTTGCGGCCATGGGCAGCATGGAAGCCCTCGGCAACCACACGCCCGTCGCGCACCACCACACAGCCCACCAGCGGATTGGGTGCAGTGAAACCCAACCCATTGGCCGCCAACTGAAAGCAGCGACGCATATACATCTCGTCAATCTCTTGTGTCGTCATAACAAACTATCGTGTCATTCAGATTTGCCCATCAGGCATAGACAACCCCTCATGCCGCCCTGTATTTTCGGGGCAGACTTGCCGAAGCATCACAACACCGCCTCGCCCGGGTTGCCATCCCGAGTCATGCCATTAAAACTCTGCTGTCTTCGGCGTTCTGGGGAACGGGATGACGTCGCGGATGTTGGCCATGCCGGTGACGAAAAGCATGAGGCGTTCGAAGCCGAGGCCAAAGCCTGCGTGGGGGCAGCTGCCATAGCGGCGCGTGTCGAGATACCACCACATATCCTTCATCGGTATGTTGAGCTCGTTGATGCGGGTCATCAGCTTGTCGTAGTTCTCCTCGCGCACCGAGCCTCCGATAATCTCGCCAATCTGCGGGAAAAGCACGTCGGTGCCCTGCACCGTGCGGCCATCGTCGTTCTGCTTCATGTAGAAAGCCTTGATCTCCTTGGGGTAGTCAATCATGATGACCGGACGTTTGAAGTGCTGCTCCACGAGGTAGCGCTCGTGTTCGCTGGCCAGATCGATGCCCCACGAAACGGGGAACTCGAACTTGTGCCCCTTGGCCACAGCCTCTTCGAGGATGCGGATACCCTCGGTGTAAGGCAGACGGACAAAGTCGGTGGCGATGACGCTCTGCAGACGCTCGATGAGGCCCTTGTCAATCATCTTGTTGAGGAACTCGAGGTCGTCCTTGCAGTTGTCGAGGGCCCACTTGACGCAGAATTTGATAAACTCTTCCTCGATGGCGGTGAGGTCGTCGAGGTCGTAGAAAGCCATCTCGGGCTCTATCATCCAGAACTCTGCCAAGTGGCGTGGCGTGTTGCTGTTCTCGGCGCGGAACGTAGGTCCGAAGGTGTAGATGCCACCCAGCGCCGTGGCGCCCAGCTCGCCTTCCAGCTGGCCGCTGACGGTGAGCGACGTAGGCTTGCCGAAGAAATCCTGGTCGTAGTCGATGCTGCCATCCTCCTTGCGGGGCAGGTCGTTGAGGTTCAACGTAGTGACCTGGAACATATCGCCGGCGCCCTCACAGTCTGAGGCAGTGATGAGCGGCGTGTGGAAATAGAAGAAGCCCTTCTGGTGGAAAAAGGTGTGAATGGCATAGGACATCTGGTGACGTATGCGGCATACGGCGCCGAACGTGTTGGTGCGGATACGCAGATGGCCTATCTCGCGGAGGAACTCCATGGAGTGGCCCTTCTTCTGCAAGGGATATGTCTCGGGGTCGGCCTCGCCATAGATCAGTATCTTGGAAGCCTGGATCTCCACTGACTGGCCGGCGCCCTGCGAGCGCACCAGCAGACCGTCGACACTGATGCAGGCACCCGTGGTGATGCGGCGCAGCTGATCCTCTTCGAAATTGGCGATGTCGACGACAATCTGGATATTATTGATAGTAGAGCCATCATTGAGGGCAATAAAGGCGACGTTCTTGTTGCCACGTTTGGTACGGACCCACCCTTTCACGTTCACGGTGGTGTCAATCAAAGCCTCAGGGGCTTTCAGCAGTTGGTCAATTATTATGCGTTTATCCATGATAGAATAATTTGATTTACAAGTTAATGAATCATTGTTTCTGTTCGTTTTCCTCTTCAAAGCCTTCGCTTTCGCGCTGCAGCCTGCGTGCCAGCTCGATGTCGGAGCCGTACTTGATGAGCTGCTCCTCCTGGTCGCGCGGACAGATGAGCAGCACATCGGGACCCTGGGCCACGATGTAGTCGTCGAGGCCGTGGATGATGGCATACTTGTCGGCAGGCAGGTGCACCACACAGTTGTGCGACTCATAGGTCACCACATGGCCCGAGGTTACCGCGTTGCCGGCGGAGTCCTTCTCGGTGGCCAAGTGCAGCGAGTTCCATGTCTCGACATCGGACCATCCAAACTGCGCCTCCATGACATACACGTTCTCAGCCTTCTCGATGATACCATTGTCGACCGAGATGGTGTCGGCCAACTCGTAGACCTTCTTCAGGCGCTCGGAGTCGGTGTCGATGGAGAGGTTGAAGAAACTGTCGGCAATCGAAGGCAGGTAGTGGTGGAAAGCCTCCATCAGCACTGGCAGACGCCAGACAAAGATACCGGCATTCCACAGAAACTCACCCGAACGGATGAACTGGACGGCCATCTCGAGCGGCGGCTTCTCCATGAAGGTGATGACCTTATGGATTTTGACGCCCGAGCAGGCACCCTCGAGGCTCTCGTTGGTCTGGCGGAACTGTATGTATCCGTATTTCACATCGGGTGTCGTGGGTGACACGCCGATGGTCACGATGCGGTCGTAGCGGTCGGCCATGCGGATGGCGTCAAGTATGTTGTTGGCGAAAGCCTCCTCGCCGAAGATGGCATGGTCTGAAGGCGTCACCACGATATTGGCATTGGGGTTGATGCTGTTGATGATGGCGGCGGCGTAAGCCACACAAGGTGCCGTGTTGCGGCGGAAAGGCTCGCAGAGCACCTGGTAGTCCAGCAGGTCTGGAATCTGCTCGCGCACCATATCCTCGTGGTCGGCGAGGGTGACGATGATGATGTTCTCGCGGGGGCAGATGGCCTCGAAACGGTGGAATGTCTCTTGTATCATCGACACGCCTGTGCCCATGAGGTCGATAAACTGTTTGGGCTGCGAGAATGAGCAGATGGGCCAGAAACGGCTGCCGAAGCCGCCGGCCATTATGATGCAGAAGTTATTGGGGTTCAGTTTCATTCGCGAATCATGTGGTTATTATGCGTTGAACAAATCACACCGACACCTCGCCTTTGATGTGGGGGTGCGGGTCGTAGCCCGAGAGCTCGAAGTCGTCGTAGTCGAAAGCAAAGATGTCATGCTTGTCGGGGTTGAGGCGCATGACGGGCAAGGGCCGTGGCTCGCGGGTAAGCTGCAAACGGCACTGCTCCAAGTGGTTGTTGTAGATATGCGCATCGCCGAAGGTATGTACAAAGTCGCCCGGCTGCAGCCCCGTGGCCTGCGCCACCATCATGGTGAAGAGGGCATAGCTGGCTATGTTGAAAGGCACGCCAAGGAAGATGTCGGCGGAGCGCTGGTAGAGCTGACAGGAGAGACGGCCGTTGGCCACATAGAACTGGAAGAGTATGTGGCACGGTGGCAGCGCCATCTTGTCGATTTCGCCCACATTCCACGCCGACACCAGCAGGCGGCGACTGTCGGGGTTGGTCTTGATTTGCTCAATCAGTGTGGAGATCTGGTCAATGGTGGTGCCGTCGGCGCACCCCCACGAGCGCCACTGGTGCCCGTAGATGGGGCCCAGGTCGCCGTTGGCGTCGGCCCACTCGTCCCAGATGGAGACCTTGTGGTCGTGCAGGTACTGCACATTGGTGTCGCCACGCAGGAACCATAGCAACTCGTAGATGATGGAACGGAGATGCAGTTTCTTGGTGGTCAGCAGCGGGAATCCGTCGTCGAGGTGGAAACGCATCTGGTAGCCAAAGACGCTGCGCGTCCCCGTCCCTGTGCGGTCACTCTTGTCGACACCATTGTCGAGCACGTGCTGAAGGAGGTCCAAATATTGTTTCATTTTCGTCTTTTTCGTTAATTGTCAGCACACAGGCCCCTGGCAAAAGGGCATAATACGCCTGCATGATTTATTTCTAACGCGCGAAATACAAAATAATTGTGCCATGATGAAAATTTCCTTCAACAATCGCATAATCTCCTTATGTTCAATAAATTAGAACGGACGCAATAAAAATGTGCCGTCATGTGCACGAACCGGTAGCAAAAAGCTCAATCTTATCTTTTTGAAAAGAGCAAAATACGCATTGTCGGAGACACTTTTGCAAAAAAAAGTTATTTTACATTTCGTTGATTATAAGTCTTTTACATCATACCTAAAAAAGATATTTCAAGAAAACTGCACGAAATCGAAAAAAAGTTTGTATTTTTGCAGCGTGAAGTGAAAAGGGGACGTCAGTCCCCTCTTTTATTGAAAAAACGAAGACCATGATTGACAAACTGCACGTACTGAATGTGATAAACACGGCGCTGGAGGGCAGCGACAAGTTCTTGGTGGATTTCCGTATCACCACAGACAACCGCATCTTTGTGTCCATCGACGGCGACAACGGGGTGGTTATCGACGACTGCATCGCGCTGAGCCGCGCCATCGAGAACAGCCTGAACCGTGACGAGGAGGATTTCGAGCTGAACGTGGCCTCGGCGGGACTCGATACGCCGCTGAAGCTGCAACGGCAATACCGCAAGAACGTGGGACGCGACGTCGTGGTCACCACGCAGGACGGCGAGGTGATTGAGGGTCGCCTCGAAGAGGCTGACGACCAGCACATAACGCTGCGCCTGCCCGGAAAGAAGAACGCCACAGCGGAGCCCCGTACGATAGCCTATGCCGACATAAGGACCGCCAAGGTGGCCATACGCTTCAACTAGACCTGGCCACAACGGCAGGCCTACCCAAACTAACGAATGAATTAAATATTTATTAATAATGAAAACGCAAGAACTGACTGATTCCTTTTCGGAATTTAAAGATTTCAAGAACATTGACCGCGAGACGCTGATGCACATCCTGGAGGAGGTGTTCCGCAATGCCTTGGCCAAACGCTATGGCTCGGACGACAACTTCGACATCATCGTCAACATCGACCGAGGCGATTTGGAGATTTATCGCAATCGCGTCATCGTTGAGGACGGTGCGTTGACCGACGACAAGCACGAGATAGAATATTCCGACGCCATCAAGATTGAGGCCGACTTCGAGGTCGGCGAGGAGCTGCCGGAGCCTATCCCCCTGACGGAGTTCGGCCGCCGCGAGATTTTGGCCATCCACCAGAATCTGGTGAGCAAGATCCAGGACTACGAGAAATCGCTGATATTCAACAAATATAAGGAAAAAGTCGGTGACATAGTGGTGGGTGAAGTCTACCAGCCGTGGAACAAGGAGGTGCTGGTGCTCGACGAAGAGAAAATCGAGCTTATTCTGCCCAAAGCCGAGCAGATTCCCGCCGACCACTTCCGCAAAGGCGACACGGTGCGCGCCGTGGTGCTGAAAGTGGAATTCAAGAACAACAACCCCGTCATCATCCTCTCGCGTGTGTCGCCCATCTTCCTGGAGCGCCTGCTGGAGGCCGAGGTGCCGGAGATTTACGACGGCCTTATCAGCATCAAGAACGTGGTGCGTGTGCCTGGCGAGCGCGCCAAGGTGGCTGTGGAGTCCTACGACGACCGCATCGACCCTGTGGGTTCCTGCGTGGGTATGAAGGGTAACCGCATCCACGGCATCGTCCGCGAGCTGCGCAACGAGAACATCGACGTCATCAACTACTCGCCGCGTCCCGAGCTGATGATTCGCCGTGCGCTGAGCCCCGCCGTCATCACCAGCATCAAGATTGACGAAGCAGAGAAGAAAGCGCAGGTGTATATGGAGCCCGACCAGGTCTCGTTGGCCATCGGCAAAGGCGGCCACAACATCAAGCTGGCCAGCAAGCTGTGCGGCTACGACATCGAGGTGTATCGCGACACCGACGAGGACTACGAAGATGTGGACCTGAAGGAATTCGAGGACGAAATCGAGCCTTGGATCATCGAGGAACTCATCAAGATTGGCTGCGACACCGCCAAGAGCGTGCTGGCGCTGCCCAAGGACGAGCTGGTGAACCGCACCGACCTGGAGGAGGAGACCATCGACGAGGTGCTGCGAGTGCTCAACGCCGAGTTCGACGAAGAGAACTAAGCCATAGCACACCGGCATAAGGCCGCCCCGCGAGGAGCCGCCAGAGGGCCACAGCGGCCTGCCCTGCCACAAAAAGGGCAAACGCAAGCAAACCCAACAGAAGAAACAAAAAAAGGAGGAGTGTAGAAAATGTCCGAAGAACCCAAAAGCATTAGACTGAACAAAGCTGTGACGGAATTCAACGTCGGCATGCATACCATTGTGGAATTTCTGGCCAAGAAAGGACACAAGGTGGAAGAGAAACCGACCACGAAACTGACGCCGGAGCAGTATGCCATGCTGGCTGCCGCATTCCAGTCGGAACGCGAGGTGAAAGAGAATGCCGACCGCATCGACATCACCACCAACAACAGCATCGTGATTGAAGCCACCAACCCCAACGAGGAGGAGAACGAGTCCTCGGAGGAGATCATCATCAAGAACTTCAACAACACTCCCAAAGCCAAGAATACGTCCAGCGCCAAGGATGCCAAGACCGACGAGGAGCCTCAGCAGCCCGCCGTGGCCCCCGAGCCCGTCGCCGAGCCCGAGCCGCAACCCGAAGCCGAACAGGAAAAATTCGAAGAGCAGGTAATCCGCTCTTCTGTGGCTGGCGTGAAGGCCGGCAAGAACGCCTTCGACGCCGAGGTGCACATCGTAGACAAGATTGACCTCAACTCCATCAACACCCGCGTGCGCCCCGCCAAACAGACCAAGGAAGAGAAGGCTGCCCGCAAAAAAGCCGAAGCCAAGAAAAACGCCGAGGCCAAGAAAGCTGCCGAAGCGCCAAAGCCCACTCCTGCCAAGACAGAGCAGCCCCTTCCCGTCGAGCCCGAACCTGTGGAGCCCGCAGTGGAAGAGAAAGCGCCCGAGCGTGAAGTGGAATTCATTGAGACCCAATATGTCAAGCTGGAAGGTCCCAAGGTGACCGGCAAGATCGACATGACGCAATTCGACCGTCCCAAGTCGAAGGACGAAGACCACAAGAAGAAACGCAAACGCATCAAGAAAGAGGGCGTGAAGGTGGACGAGAAGGCCATCGCCAACAGCACAAAGAACGACGCCAAGGGCGGCAACAAGGGCGGCGACAAGAACGCCAATGCCAACGCTGCCAAGAAGGACAAGAAAACCGAGAAGAAAGAGAAGAAGAGCAAAGCCGCAGCCCAGAAGAAGGTGGAGCTTGACGACAATGAGATTGAGAAGCAAATCAAAGAGACATTGGCGCGCCTGAGCCCCATGGGCAAGTCGAAGACCTCGAAGCACAACCGCGAAAAACGCCAGAAAGTGCACCAGCACTCGATTGAGGAGCAGCAGCAGGCCATGGAGAGCATGAACACGCTGCAAGTCACAGAGTTTGTCACCGCCAACGAGTTGGCCACCATGATGAACATCCCTGTGACGAAGATTATCGCCACCTGCATGTCGGTGGGCATCTTTGTCTCCATCAACCAGCGTCTCGACGCCGAGACCATCCGCCTCATCGCCGACGAGTTCGGCTTCGAAATCAACTTCGCCAGCGCCGACGTGGTCGACACGCTGCAGAAGATTGAGGAGGAAGACCGTCCCGAAGACCTGATACTGCGCAACCCCATTGTCACTGTCATGGGCCATGTGGACCACGGTAAAACATCGTTGCTCGACTATATCCGCAAGACCAACGTCATCGCCGGCGAGGCTGGCGGCATCACCCAGCACATCGGTGCCTACGAGGTGACCACCGCCGACGGCCGCAAAATCACCTTCCTCGACACCCCTGGCCACGAGGCCTTTACCGCCATGCGTGCCCGCGGTGCCAAGGTGACCGACATCGCCATCATCGTCATCGCCGCCGACGACAAGATTATGCCGCAGACCGTTGAGGCCATCAACCACGCCCAGGCTGCCGGCGTGCCTATCGTGTTCGCTATCAACAAGATCGATAAGCCTGGCGCCGATCCCGACCGCATCAAGACCGAGCTGGCCAAGATGAACCTGCTGGTCGAGGAGTGGGGCGGAAAATACCAGAGCCAGGACATCTCCGCCAAGAAAGGCATCGGCGTGGACGAGCTGCTGGAGAAAGTGCTGCTGCAGGCCGACATCATGGAGCTGAAGGGCAACCCCAACAAGCGCGCCAAAGGTACGGTGCTGGAGAGCTCGCTCGACAAAGGCCGTGGCTATATCGCCAAGATTTTGGTGGAAGACGGAACCATCCGCAAGGGCGACCCCATCGTGGCTGGCTCCATCAGCGGCCGTGTGCGTGCCATGTACAACGAGCGTAACCAGGAGGTGATGAAAGCCGGTCCCTCGCAGCCTGTGCTGTTGCTGGGTCTGACAGGTGCTTGCCAGGCCGGCGACACCTTCAACGTCACCGAGAACGAAAAAGAGGCCAAGGATATCGCCAGCCGCCGCACACAGCTGCAGCGCGAGATGGGTCTGCGCACGCAGAGCCATATCACCCTCGACGAGATTGGCCGCCGCATAGCATTGGGCAACTTCAAGGAGCTGAATGTCATCGTCAAAGGCGATGTCGACGGCTCGATCGAGGCTCTGTCCGACTCGCTGTTGAAGCTCTCCACCGACGAGGTGCAGGTCAACGTGATCCACAAGGCCGTGGGCCAGATCACCGAGAACGACGTCATGCTGGCCATGTCGTCCGACGCCATCATCGTCGGTTTCCAGGTGCGCCCCTCCGTGGGTGCCCGCAAGATGGCCGAAACCAACCAGATCGACATCCGTCTCTATTCCATCATCTACGATGCCATCAACGAGCTGAAAGACGCCATCGAGGGTATGCTTTCGCCCGAGCATCAAGAGAAGATCACCGCCAACCTCGAGATTCGCGAGACCTTCAAGATTTCCAAGGTGGGCACCATTGCAGGCTGTATGTGCCTCGACGGCAAAATCAACCGCAACAGCAACGTGCGCATCATCCGCGACGGTATCGTGGTCTACACCGGCAAACTGGCATCGTTGAAACGCTTCAAAGACGACGTCAAAGAGGTGGTCAGCGGTCAGGACTGCGGTCTGAACATAGAAGGCTTCAACGACATCAAGGTGGGCGACATTGTGGAAGCCTACGAGGTCATCGAAGTGAAGCGCAAATTATAATGCGTTAGTGCGTTAATGTGTTAATGCGTTAGTGGCTACGCAACCAAATTCTATAACAAATCACTAGCGCAATCCCACGATAACGCATTTACTAACGCGATAACGCACTAACACGATAACACAATAAGATAGTGAGAACACAAGGTGTGACATACGAAAAGGCCAAAGCATTTGCCATCGAAGTGAATGCGTTATGCAATGAACTCCGAGACAAGGGCGAGTATGTCATGTCGAAACAAATCCTGAAAGCAGGAACGAGTATCGGTGCCAACTACTGTGAGGCATTGGGCTCCGAAAGTCCACAGGATTTCGTTCACAAGCTGTCCATTTCACTCAAAGAGGCTAATGAAACCTACTTCTGGCTTGATATACTCCACACAAGTGGGTATGTTGACACCGATAGGTTCGACACTCTGAGAGCAGCCCAGCTTGAGGAGATATACAAAATGATGAACTCCGCCTCAATCACTGTCAAAAAAAGAAACAACCTATCATAATAACACTTACACAATAACACACTAACACGATAACGCAATTAAAGACACTTACGCAATAACGCATTAACACAATAACGCAATTAAAAGACACTTACGCAATAACGCATTAATACAATAACGCAATTAAAAGACACTTACGCAATAACGCATTAACACAATAACGCAATTAAAATGCCCCCTTAGTTCAACGGATAGAACGGAAGTTTCCTAAACTTTAAATGAGGGTTCGATTCCCCCAGGGGGTACAAAGTGGCGGCCGGATGGCCGCCACTTTTTTTACATACATTCAACAGGTATTCAATGTCAATGTAACGATACCCTATCGCCAAAACGCCTTACAGAGTACTATCGCACAACTAGTTACATGGAAATACGCAAAAATATTTTATAGATATAAAATATTTTCGTATTTTTGCATTTGCATATAATATAAATACAGCCCAACAATGGACGGCATTAAGAACACAAGTATTAATAATTTCAGAGGTATAGAGCATCTGGATATGGAGGATTTTGCCCGCGTCAACGTCCTTGTAGGACAGAACAACTGCGGCAAAAGCACGGTTCTGGATACATTACCAAACAATCACGATGCCGGCACGTTGGAAGACCTATTGGAAAACATTATCAATCCGAACAACCGCCCCATCTTCGACTGCTGGGAGCATTATGAGCAAGAGTTGGTGCAGATAGATATCCCCGGCCGCACACCGCCACCCCTTACCACACCAGCCAAGAAAACCAAGATATATGGTTACCTCGAAGCCTTGTTGGGAGAAACGAAGAGTCAAAAAGAGTTAATAAAAGAAGCAAACCGCAACTACGAGGATACCCAGCACTGGAATCTTGATGCAGAATATCTGGAGCCGTTGAAGGCGTTCCTTGAGAACAACATAAAGCTGCCTGAATAAAATGGAACTGCAACTTGAAAATATTGGATGCTCAAAAGACAATATGAATAGTCCTATTCATAATTGGTATAAGTTTACGGCCGGTTTTTCATATAAATTTGTTGATTACCTTCTGTCTGATCTTTCGCAAGACAGTGTGGTTTTTGAGCCCTTCGCCGGTTGTGGAACAACCCTTGTCTCTGCACAAAAAAATGGGTATTATTCTGTTGGTAATGAAGGGCAGGAATTTATGTATGACATTTGTCGTGCTAAATTGAATTGGACAATACACAAGGAGGTTGTAGACCAGTATATATCCCAAATAAAAAACCGTGTATTTTCTGATTTTGAGTCATATGACATATCGAGAGAAAATCCCTTGTTAATTGAACTATATGATGACTATAATCTTAAAGTACTTTGTATTATTCGCAACTATATAAACTCAATTGCAGATGAGTCATATAAGCTGTTTTTTAAACTTGCGTTAAGCAATGTATTGCATAAAACTGCAATATATCCTATAGCCGTACCCTATATTTCGAGATCAAAAAGAATTATCAACAACGGTCAACCTTTAGAAAAATTCGTTTCTGTTTGTGATAAAATGACCAATGATATTGTGACGCAACCCGCGCAATACCATCAAGCACATGTTTTTTTACATGATTCGAGAAAACAGAATAGTTTAATAGAAACAAATTCGTGCTCTATTTGTATCACTTCTCCACCATACTTAAACAATTTAGACTATGGTGAGGTATCAAAAGTTCATTCCCACTTCTGGGGAATTACACAATCATGGAATGACATTACAACAAAAGTACGATCAAACTTGGTTACCGGTGCAACAACCCACTATAAAGAAACGGATTTTGATATCGAAAGATTCACAAATAGTGAGTTTGCAAAAAACAATAAAGAAGTAATGTCTGACTTGTTGGCGTTATACCATAGAATAAAGGAGAATGCACATGGTAGATCAGGGAAAAAAAGTTTCCATATTTTGATGATGCATTATTTTGACGATATGTATAATGTATTTCATGAAATAAGGCGAGTCCTTTCTCCGAATTCAAAAGCATATCTAATATTAGGAGATTCAGCCCCGTATGGTGTGTATATACCTACAACGCAGATTCTTGGCGAAATAGCAACATCCACGGGGTTTCAGAATTATTCCATCTATAAAATTCGTACTCGTGGGACGAAATGGAGATCTTTATCCAATAGACATAATATTGAGTTATCCGAAAATATTTTAGAACTATCTTGATAATGAGGCTCCCTTTTGACATAGATACCATGGATAGAGTTCCTCTCGTTCCCCAAAAAGAAAGTGACGAAAAGGGGTGGAGCTACTCAAATGTATACTATCTGAGAAACATTAAGGACATCTATTTATTACTATACAAAAACGATTTTAGAAGTATTCCTATTGTTACTGAATATTGCTTGGTAAATAATATTGTGTCTGAAAATGGAAAGAAATGGAACAACCGTTACATTTTAGAAATAATAAATGCTCTGAAAAACTTTGGATTACTTGATTCGAACAACAACCCATTACATGGACAATTGTTTGAATCCGAAATAAATGAGCCATTATCCCGACAGGATAAGACTGTTTTTAAAGATATTTTCTTTTCATATTTCAGATTTCAGGAATTCCACAGCTTGTTTGGCGATATTAAAAACTCATTGCGCAGCCGAGTTGTTTACGCATATATGGAAAAAAGTCGTTTCTTCAATTGTTTTGTATGTGCTGATATAAATACTATATTCTTCATCGAAAACAAGCATCAAGACATGATGCGATTTTGGGACGTCTATACAAAATGGGGTACAACATTAAATGTCTTAAATAAATGTTCTTTATCTGCATTAGATATAGCCACTAATAACGAAGAATTAAAAAATGCGTATTTATTGAACTATTCATTTCCCATCCCTCCTGACTTTTCTGTGTTAGATTTTATTAGTAGGGAATTAGTCTCTAACTATGTCTATATTCCGGAATTGGAGAGAGAACTATTGTATAAGCACAAATTTTCAATACCAAATATAAAAAACAAAATAATAGAAGAGATTTCATTACGAAGTAATGAATTCAGGCTGCAAAGAACTTCTGAGATATTTGTTGACAGTAGAACCAAACCTCTACTCCCTCTTGTCGAAAACACCTATATGTCTCATATAATTAAACTATAAAAGATGGAAAACATATTAGATAAAATCAAAACGGTTGATAGTCTTGAGGGCAATTTAATAGAGAAATTCTCGTTAAAAATAAATCCATTCCCCAAATCTGGCATAGCAAATATATCAGATGCTGACAATATCGTTGGAGAACTTGTTCCGACATCCGAGGAAATAACAAATGAGATTGTTCGATACATGCAAGATGCTTTATCGAACAGCGGACAGGGTGTCGACAACAAATACTTAAGCCTAATAATTAGGGGTGATTACGGCATGGGGAAAACGCAAACCCTAATGTATATCAAATATTTGTTTGGCCAATTAAGCAATGAGAGATTCAATCCTTATGTGGTTTATATTGACAATCCTGGAGTAAAACTGTCGGAACTGATTGGTAATATTGTTTCTCAAATTGGGATAGAAAATTTTCGCCGTTACCTATGGGATATCTTTTGTAAGTATCTGGAAAAAGAAGACACAGATAATGGTCGCCCCAGGAAGGACATTCTACTTGATAAGGTTAATCAATTAAAAACCACAAATGATCCTAATTTATTCACATCTCTTGGTATTTCTGTCGAATCACAGAATGAATCTTTATCTTGGGATCAAGTTAGTATTAGTTACAAGTACCTTCTTGATAAGTTATTAAACGGCCTCAAAACCAATGAACAGAAAGCTGCCGTCCAAGTTTTTAAAGATTATTTGGTTAAGTGTTTTGCTGAAAAATATGAAATCTCATCTATTGCAGAATATTTCTATGATATAGTAACCGACAACACAAGTGTAACAAAATCATGGGACAAATTAATAACAGGAGATGTAAAATACATTGAAAAAAGGGAAGTTCATTTGTTAAAAGCCATTGTTGAAATAACAAAACAATATTTGAATGCTACAGACTTTGTTATTTTAGCTGATGAATTTGAAGAGATTGCCATTGGTCGATTAAAAGATGCAGATTTGGACAACTATTTACGTAACCTACGTTCTTTAATTGACAAAGAGAAGAATTGGTGTTCTGTTTTTGCAATGAACGGAGATGCTTATAGAAAAATCGAAAAAATGTCGCCACCTCTTGCCAGCCGTATTGGAGACAGAGTTATCGACTTAAAACCATTGGACAAAGTATCTTGCATTCGAATGATTAAAAACTATCTTTCTACAGCAAGAGTTGACAATGGTGAAGAAATATCGTTATCACCATTTGACGAATCAGCTGTGCAAGCATTATTAAATACAAAAGAGCAAAAATTACAAGGGTCACCTAGATTTATAATTCAAAGTTGCTACCTGTTATTACAAAGAGCTGCAGAAGAATTGGAGAAAGGTCAAATCATCGATCAAGCCTTTGTTGTCAAATACCTTTCAGATAAATTAAAATAGTAAATCCATGTCGGCATTTGTTGATGATAGATACAAAGTGCATGTCTATTTAGACACAAATATATTGGTGGATTATGTCGAGCAAAACAACAGACTGTTAAATGACAGTTTAGAGTATCTTTCGAATTGTCCATTTGTCATTTTGAGATCTTCCCATTATGTGGAATTTGAGTTTGTTGAGGTGAGGAAAAGAAACGAATTTTATAAATGTGTTAAGGGGAATCTCCCCTGTGCGCGGACTGACATGTCCTTCGCAAAAGAATGGATATTAGATGGTAAATCATATGTTGATTATAAAGACAAAGTTACAAATGCAGTTGAAGGTGATTTAAAAAAAATAAAAAATCAGCTAACTATTGATTTTGACGACCATGTCTTACACGAAAAATTGATTGAACCAACAAAAGATGTTTGTTTGTCCACCAGTATTTCCAGAGAAGACACTCTGGTCATGGTTTCATGTGTGTTCCCGGCTCCATTAAATAAACTAGATTTTGGTGTTATTCTATCGAATGATAAACAATACAAAGAAGCTTTTGAAAATTCAAAAGATACCATTGAAGAAATATTAAAAAGCAGCGGTATGTCAATACCTTCTTTTTTAAATATAAAACAGCTACAAAGTGAGAGTGGTAAAACGATTAATCTTAATGCGAACACAAGTATTGATATTAACTGCCTGTGGAATTTCATAATAAAACAATTAATAATACAAAAGAATTACGACAACTACTTAGGAGAGACCATCATTCCAATGAAGAAACTGAAAAACTGTATCGCAATATATAATAAAAATGTTGATTCAACAATTTATGATTCTATTGGCTTAATATTTATTCCCGACGATTTATCCCGAACTATTAGTGTTGAAAAAAACAAAAACTATTGGAACAACAACAATGAAATAAAGAAATTGCCATATATTAACAATAATGATTTAGAATACAACTTGGAGATATCGTGTACGGAAATAGACATGAATACATTATGCCAAAAAGGAAATCTTGTTTTTTATGATAATTTATAAAAGCCATGTCCTCAAAGAAAAAATACACATTCATTGATTTGTTTGCAGGTATTGGCGGTTTTCATCAAGCCATGCACTCTGTGGGTGCGAGGTGTGTTTTTGCGAGTGAGTGGGATAAGAATGCCAGAATATCATATGAAGCGAACTATAAAGACATAGAGCCAAATCTATTCAAGAAGAATAGAAAGGGGGAGTATATGTATTTTAACGAAGACGTTAACGATGCCATTCCAAGCAAGATACCGAACTTCGACATATGCTGTGGAGGTTTTCCTTGTCAACCTTTCTCTGTGGCGGGTCTAAAACGTGGTTTTGAAGACACCCGTGGAACCTTATTCTTTAACATTGCAAATATTGTAAAAGAGAAAATTGAGGCAGGGCATCCACCAAGAGTATTGTTTCTAGAAAACGTCAGAGGTCTCAAGACCCATGATAAAGGTAAAACACTTAGTGTTATTCTTGCGACATTAAAAG
>JAILAT010000063.1 GCA_024681475.1 Bacteroidales bacterium
CAGAAATTGTGTATCTTTGCTCTTTGGTAAGGTGTTTATATTTTTTCATAGACAACACAAAAGTAGTCACTTTGCCTGAGAGTACCAAATTTTTGGTGCTCTTTTTTCTACTTAGTGTTGCACTTGTAACTGGAATTTAAGGGAGCCCAATCGGGGTTCTTGGTGCGAGACCGACGTGAAGGATGTCTATCCACGCGTCTTCGGGCGTGGACCTGGGGAGACAGGACCGTTGCTGTTTTGCGTCGGCTTGTGCAATTCTTTTTTGCCGATCCGAAAAAAGTATGTATCTTTGCAAATTGAAATAACACGATTTTTTTGAACGATAGTGGCTATCTTCATTCATCTGGCATGTTATGACCGAATACGAAAAAATGCTCAACAACCAGCCCTACGACTATACGGACGAGGAGATACAACGGCGCATCAGGCACACTTATGAGGCTATGCGTGCCTTTAACCAGTGTGGCGCTTGGGACCTTGACGAGGCCAAGCGCTGTATGCTGGCACTGCTGCCCAACGCCCATCCGACGGCGCTTGTCATCCCTCCGTTCCACTGCGACCACGGCGAAAGGATCACCATGGGCGAGGGGGTGGTGGTGAACTTCAACGGTGTCTTCCTGGATGGGGGCGGCATCACTATAGGCAACCACACACTGATAGGCCCGAACTGTCAGCTGCTCACCCCCGACCATCCGCACGACTATAGGGAGCGCCGCAAGACCATCGAGACGGGCTTGCCAATACGCATCGGGGACGATTGTTGGCTGGGCGGCGGAGTGACAGTATGTCCGGGAGTGACAATAGGCAACCGTGTGATTGTCGGTGCCGGCAGCGTGGTGACACACGATATTCCCGACGATGTGGTTGTCGCCGGAAATCCCGCAAAAGTCATCAAGGTTAATGGTTGACAGTTTATCATTAGTATCATCTATAACAAGAGAAACAATCAAATATTTCTAATTATGCGTTATAAACTAATCTTTTCAGTATTTTTCCTGGCCGTCTTGGCCACGGGATGCAAAAAGGACCGAAACCAGGGGGCCGATAACGGCGAAACGCCGGTGGCGGGAGTCGATGCGTCGTTTGTGAACATCACCGACGCGGTGCCCGATGTGATTTTGGAAATCCGATACTACGGAACCTACAATTTCGTCGGCGCGCGCATTGACGGCTATCTGCAACCCGTGGCGCTGCTCACCAGCGAGGCGGCCGACAGCCTCCGCGCGGTCAGCGATGACGTGAAGGCTATGGGCTATCGTCTGAAAATATACGATGCCTACCGGCCTCAGATGGGGGTGGATCACTTTGTGCGATGGGCTGCCGACATTGCCGACACGATGATGAAACCCTATTTCTACCCCGACCTGGACAAGAGTGTGCTCTTCGACCAGGAGTATATCATGGCCAAGAGCGGCCACACTCGCGGCTCGACCGTCGACCTCACGCTCTTCGACATGGCCACCGAGAAGGAGGTTGACATGGGCGGCACGTTTGACTGGTTCGGTCCCGAAAGCCACCCCGACTTTTGCGGCAACCCCGAGACGGGCGAGTATAACGGCGACAACAGCGCCAGCCCTGCCGGCCGCAGCATCACCGCCGAACAGTTCCACAACCGCATGATATTGCGCGACGCCATGCTGCGCCACGGCTTCAAGCCCCTCGACAGCGAGTGGTGGCACTTCACTTTGGCCAACGAACCCTACCCCGACACCTACTTCACCTTCCCGGTGCAGCAGAAGTAATAATATGCGCCATGCAGAGCGACGCAAACGATGAACAAACAGAATATATCACACACAACAAACAAAAAAAACAATATGAAAACAACAAGGTTTATCGTGATGCTTATGGCTGCTGCCATGTCCATTTTCGTCTCGTGCGACAAAGAAGACGAAACACCCTCCGACAACCTTAACGAGACCGAAAAAATGATTGTCGGCAGCTGGAATGAGACGGAATCCCTTTACATCTTTACCCAAGGCGGCATAAGCGACACCACCTCGATGCTCGAAGAAGGCGAATCGGTCGTAATGACATTCAATTCCGACAAGACCTATACCTCTGTCTATCATTCCCTTGACGGTGATGACACGGACAGTGGCAATTGGTCGGCCAGCGGCGACAAACTGACTTTCTCGACCATGATGGGCCCTGTCGCTTACACTATCCACCAGTTGGATGCCTCAGTCTTTAACATCAGCTACAATGAAGAAGGCGAGGACGAAGACGGCTACTACACACTTAGCATGGTGATCAGCATGACAAAGTTATAGCCCCCAAGCCTTAATACAGCATAACAATGGAATGACGCTATTCCTCTTGGCCAGGGAAACCCTGCTCGCGACGAGCTTGGATGCGCAACGGTTCGTATTGAGGGTCAATGTGCTAGGCCACAGATGAGCCCGTTTATTCCAAGACGGTTTGACCATAAAAAATCGGCATGATATGCTCTCAAGCAATCATGCCGATTGTTTTATTTTTTATTGAGGTGCTTAAGCGTTCTTGCGTATCGGCTCGCTGGTGAGTCCGACGCCGAGTTTCTTGAATATCTTGCGGTCTACCTCGCTGACCATCACGGTGGTGTGGGCCTGGCAGCCGTCGAGCATCGGCATGCAGTCGAGCGCGCGGCGGCAGTTGTCGTCGAGGAGGCTCAGGATGGAGAGCGTCACCAGCACCTCGTCGGTGTGGAGGCGCGGATTGTTGCCGTGGAGCAGCGACGATTTGGTGTGCTGTATGGGCTCTATCATCTTCTGCGAGATGAGCTTGACGCTGTGGTCGATGCCGGCCAGATGTTTCAACGCGTTGAGCAGCAGTGCGGCACAGGCGCCCAGCAAGTCGCTGGTCTTGCCGGTGATGATGGTGCCGTCGGGCAGCTCGATGGCTGCTGCGGGCACGCCTTCCTGGTCTCTGCGTTCTTTGGCGGCGACGGTGGTGCGGCGGTCGTCGGTGGAGATCTTAGCCTGCTTCATGAGCAGCGCTATCTTGTTGATTTCGGCCTCGCTCGATTTGCCTTCGGCGTAGGCGCAGAGCGCTGTGTAGTAGCGTCTTATGATTTCGTCTTTTGAGGCGCGGCAGCATTCTTCGTCGTCGGAGATGCAGAAGCCGGCCATGTTGACACCCATGTCGGTGGGCGACTTGTAGGGGTTCTCGCCGTAGATGCCTTCGAACAGGGCATTCAGCACGGGGAATATCTCGATGTCGCGGTTGTAGTTCACCGCCGTCTGGCCGTAGGCTTCCAGGTGGAAGGGGTCGATCATGTTCACGTCGTTGAGGTCGGCGGTGGCGGCCTCGTAGGCGATGTTGACGGGGTGTTTCAGCGGGATGCTCCAGATGGGGAAGGTCTCGAATTTGGCGTAGCCTGCCTTGATGCCGCGGCGGTTTTCCTGATAGAGCTGGCTCAGGCATACGGCCATCTTGCCGCTGCCGGGACCGGGGGCCGTGATGACCACCAGGGGACGCGTGGTCTCCACGTAGTCGTTTTTGCCGAAGCCTTTGTCGGAGTCGATGAGCTCCACATTGGTGGGGTAGCCTTCGATGATGTAGTGGTAGTAAACGTTGATACCCAGACGCTCGAGGCGCTCGCGGTAGGCCATGGCGCTGGCCTGGCCGTTGTAGTGTGTGATGACTACCGAACGTGCCAGAAAGCCACGCTGGATGAATTCGTCGCGCAGTCGCAGCACGTCGACATCGTAGGTGATGCCCAGGTCGCCGCGCACCTTGTTTTTCTCGATGTCCACTGCGCTGATGACGATGACTATCTCGGCGTCGTCCTTCAGCTGGGTCAGCATTCTCAATTTGCTGTCGGGCTCAAAGCCGGGCAGCACGCGGCTGGCGTGGAAGTCGTCGAACAGTTTGCCTCCAAACTCAAGATAGAGCTTGTTGCCGAATTTGCTGATTCTCTCTTTGATGTGCTCAGACTGTATCCGTAGATACTTCTCGTTGTCGAAACCTTTTTTCATCTTCTGCTTGTTTTCTGACATTAAAAATAACATAACGACATCGGTTCTGTTTTATTGTGCCACTGATGAAAAAAAAACACACAGGCCCTAGGGGCCTGTGTGTGTCGGGCTCGGAGAGCCTGATAGTGCTGGTGCTCTGCGGAGAGCTTCTACTTGTCGTATTCGCCGTATTCGCAGCCGATGTTCTCGGCATGAACGCGGTCGACGAGTTTGCCGTGGCGGTCAAACAGTTGGATGGTGCCCACACCGTTGCCTCCGTTCCAAAGGCGGTTGTGGCGTTTGGTGCCGTCGGGCGATTCGTAGTTGACAAGTATCATGTCTTTTTTCTCGCAGGTGATGTCGGTAATCATCTTGCCTGAGGTGCTGCTTTGCTCCACATGCCATACGATCTGGGTGTCGGTCTCTTTGCAGTCGAATTGTGTGTGCACGCAGGTCCATACTTTCGAGAAATTGAATTCGTAGGGTGTTCCTTCATACCAGAAGGCCGAAAGTAGTTTTCTCGGCAATGCCAGAGGTCCTATTTTGGGTCTGCCGCCGCCGATGTCGAAAACGCTGTTGGTCAGTTTCTTGCCTGTGATTTCGCTGGTGAGGTTGTTCGACGACAGCCACACCCAGGGGGAGGTGAAGTTGCGTCCCCAGTTCTTGTCGGCGTAGCCGTAGCAGTCTTCGGGGCGTATGATATATCGCCGCCCGTTCCAGATGACTTCGCCCTGGTATTCCGTCTTCATGCCTTCGGCGTGCCAGAACATCTCGAAAGCCTCGGCGTGGCGGAAGAGGCTGTTGGCTCCGAAACCTACGTTGTAGGTGGTGATTTTGCGGATGTTGAGGTCCCACGACATTTCTCCGTCGTCGCACATCCATTCGGGATGCTGGGCGGCGTTTTCCACTTTGATGTGTCCGCGGCAGCGGGTCTCGTTGACAAAGCAGTCGTCGGCTTCGATGCTGAAGGGGGTGCCCCAGTCCACCTTTATTTTCTTCCAGCCCCAGAAGCGGTGCAGCTGTGCGGCACCTTGGCACCAGGCACCGGCCTTCACCATCAGGTAGGACGGCTTGGCGAACTTGCCGGGAATTTGTCCGAAAATGGGTTCCTCGCCACCTATCGAGGGGTTGCAGAGGAAAAACTCAATGAAAAAGGGCCGTGGCTCTCCGCTTTCGGCATCGTGGCCGGTGAATGAGTGCCACCACCAGTCGTAGCCCTGTTTTGCCTGAAGGCCAAAAAGTTGGCACGTGTCGCGTGCCAGATCGTGTCTGTTAAATCCTGTTTTTGCCATAAGTCCTTCGTTTCACAATGATTATTAAATAGTTTACTATAGTTGTTCCGTTTCTTTTATACCACGCTATTGATCTTTTTTTTCTCTTCTGCACTGCCGCTATCTCAGCATCTTCATGAGCTGTTGCTCGCTGGCAGTGGACAGGATGCTATGCAAATGGTTGAAAATGAGCTCAAATGATGCCTTCGGCGACCGTTTGCAGTGGCAGGTCTCTCTGCCCATCAGCTGTTCGGGGGTGGTGAGCAGCGACCAGCCGAAGCCATATTGTCGCCCCTTCTTGTCGGTGGGGTAGACGAAGTCTTCGGTCACGATGTGGCATCCCATCTGAAGCCTTCCCACGTAGGCGTCGAATTTCGAACGCATATTCTTGCCCCTGAAGTCGCAAGCCGCACGCAGATCGCGCGTCACCATGCTGCCCTCTTCGCGCAGGATGGCCAGTATCATGCCCTCAATGCTGTCGCCGTCGGGAGCGGGATGCACGCTGCGCCGGTAGTTGCAGAAGTCGGGCCACCAGCTGCGGCTGATGAATCCGGCCTTGCCGGCGAAAAACTTGCCGTAGGCGCATCCCGTCTCTTTTATCACCGAGCCTTTCCATTGCCACAGGGGCCATTCCCACGAGCCGTCGTCGTACAGCCTGTAGCGGCACTCTTCGGCCATCATGCTCTCGGCGGCAAAACCCGCGATGCCGCTCTCCAACAATGGCAGGAAGCCAACAGCTTCTATGCACTCTATCAGCTCTTGGCACGAGTGGATGCTGTGAACTCCCTTGCCGCTATGTATGGCTTTGAAAAAGTCTGTGTGTGTGGTCATTGCTGATACTGTTCAGGCATGCCGGCACCTAGTCGATGTTGACAATGTGGTATTTGCGGCTGCCGAGGCCGATGGCTTCGGCGTGCTCTATGGTGTGGATACCGTGCTGTTTGTCAATGCGGTTGATGAGGTCGGTGGGGTCGTTGGTGACCGTGACTTTCTGCTGGTTGATGATGTCGACGCAGGCCTGGTCCAGTGCCACGGGGTCCGTGGAGGCCAGAATGCCGTAGTCTTCAAGCTTTACGGGCTCGGGGTGGTCCACACAGTCGCAGTCGATGCTCATGTTGTTCATCACGCTGATGTAGACGATGCCTTTCTTGGCGCGGAAATAGTCGGTCACAGCCTGCGCCGCGGCGGCCATGCTCTCGAGAAATCCGTCCTGGTCGCCGATGTATTCGGCCGTCCACAGCTTGGCGATGTCGAGCACCTCCATCTTGCCGGAGGAGTGGATGTAGGCCTTGCCGTTGGCGCTGGCACAGCCGATGCTGAGGTTCTTCAACGCTCCGCCGTAGCCCCCCATGGGGTGTCCTTTGAAGTGGTTCAGGGCAATCATAAAGTCGTAGTTGGCCATGTGGGAGCCCACGATGTCGTACTTGAGGTGCGTGGTGTCGCGCACGGGGATGCGCATTTCGCCCTCTTCGTCCATGATGTCCACCTTGAAGGTGGGCAGGAATCCGTGGCGCTCAATCACTTTCCAGTGGTTGGCCGAGGTGGTGCGCTCGTCCTGCTCGTTGCCGGGGCCGCTGCTATAGGCCGTGTTGCATTCCACGATGGTGCCGTTCACCTTGTCCACCAGCAGCTTGATGAGCTCGGGCTTCAGATAATTGGGATTGCTGCCTTCGCCGGTGCTGATTTTCACTGCCACTTTGCCTTCGGCCGGCACACCCAGGGCTTCGTAGATTTTCACCAGCCCTTCGGGACTGATGTCGGTGGTCAGGTAGACTGCTGCACCCTCGTCGGTGGGCTGGCTCTCTACGGGTTCGTTGTTGTTTTTGCAGCTTGCCGTCAGTAGGGCGGCGGCTGCCAGAATGCTGATAAACAGTTTCTTCATTGCTTCGTTTTTTTTATTGTTGATACTTTAATTTTTGGTGCAAAGTTACTCGTTGTTTTATTGTTGCCGAACAGAACCTACCAGTCATATTCCACCCCTCCGGGTTCCCAGCAGTCGCTTTGGGATACTATCAGGTTGTACTCTTTCAGGTAGTTGCGGGTGGTGTAGTGCCAGCGGCCCAGTTTGTAGAGTCCCCGCTGGGGGTCTATCAGGCGCAGTGTGTCGGTCTTGTTTTCAAAGCATCTGCTGTCGTAGTTCCAGTCTAGAGAAGTCAACTCGAAGGCATCCTTGTCCAGCCTCCTCACCTCGCTCAGCATGGCGATGGTCTCCTCCATGTAGTGGTATATTATGATGCTGTCTGTCAGTCTTATACCATAGCAGTATTCCGTGCTGAGGTAGGGTTGGCCATGGTATGTCATCACCACATAGAGGTCTTGTGGCATTCCGCTGATGTCCAGATGTTTGATGTCGGCATCGCGGTAGCCGCCGTTTTCTCTCATCTCTTCTTTCAGCTCGTCGAAATCGCGGGGTGGCATGCTGATGTGGCTGAACCACGACTCCACCGTCGTGTCGTGCCGGGGGTCTTTGTGCGGCAGTATGTAGTTCTCTTCCCGGCAGGTGTCGCCGTCATCCACGACACCATGTCTCGACAGATAAATCAGTCCGTCCTCCACGTAGGGCCCTGTTATGGTCCACATGCCATACGCATCAATGGAGGTGTCGGGCATGTGGAGCTGAAGGGCTATGTCGTTGTCCTTCAGTATTGTTGTATCCAGATAGCTGTTCTGTGTGTGTCTGTGGCAGCTAGTCGTCAGACAGCAGGCCAAAGCCAGCAAGGTCATCGTAATAGTAGGTCTCAATCTGTTCATGTTATCTGTTGTGTATTAATAACCCTTGTCCTGTCATTTCTCGCTCCAAAGCCTGTCCAGCCGTTGGTAGTCTTCGGGTATGCCGATGTCGATGAAGAAGTCCGTGGCCACATAGGCATAGACGGGCTCCTGTGCCACGCGCGGCGCGATGATGTCGTGCTCGAACGAGAATGCCCCATTGCCGGAGTACTCCTCCAGCAGCGAGCGGTGCAGCATGTAGATGCCGCCGTTGATGTTGCCGGGGCCGTGGCTGCCATCTTTCTCGGCAAAGGCGCTGATGCGGTCGCAGCAGTCCAGCGTTACGCGGCCATAGCGTCCGGTGTCGGCCACTTGTCGCAGCACCACAGCCAGCCGTGTGGGCTGCCGATGGAAAAACGCTTCGAGCAGGCTGTAGTCGATGGCGAAAAAGGTGTCGCCGTTCACCACTACCACCTCGTCGCCTTCACAGTGGTTCAGCGCGTTGCGTATGCCGCCACCTGTGCCGAGAGGCTTGTCTTCAACGGCGTATGAGAGGCGCATGCCACGATAGTTGTCGCCGAAATGGTCTGCTATTTTTTCGTGCATATAGCCGGTTGAGAGGACGATGTGCCCGAAGCCGTATGGCTGCATATAGTCGAGCAGCCACTGCAGGAAGGGGCGACCTGCGACGGGCGCCAAGGGTTTGGGCACGTCGCTCACCACGCTGCGTAGGCGTGTCCCCAGTCCTCCGGCCAAGATGATAGCTTCCATTGTCTCCGAGGTTTATTGCTTGGGAAATAGAGCCGACTCCACAAGTTCGCAGATGATGTGGCCCAGCATGATGTGGGATTCCTGTATGCGCGGTGTGTCGGTCGAAGGCACATTGAGCAGAATGTCGCTCAGCTCCTTCATGGCGCCGCCAGTACTGCCGGTCATCGATATGGTGCTGATGCCCAGCTCCTTGGCGGCAGCGTAGGCGTTGACGATGTTCGTCGAGTTGCCGGAGGTGCTGATGCCCACCAGCACGTCGCCAGCCTTGCCGCGGCCGCGCAGCAGCCGCGAGAAGACGTGTTCATAGCCATAGTCGTTGCCCACGGCGGTGAGGTACGACGTGTTGCAGTGCAGCGCATCGGAGTTCAGCGGAGGCCTGTCGTAGTAGAAGCGTCCCGACAGTTCGGCCGCCAGATGCTGTGCGTCGGCGGCGCTGCCGCCGTTGCCGCAGAACAGCACCTGTCCGCCACCGCGCAGCGCGCCCACCATGACGTCGGCAGCCTGCTGCACACGCTCCAGCAACGCCGTGTCGGCCAGCAGCTGTTGCTTTATCTCGATGCTTTGCGCTATGCTTTGTTCTATTCGGTTCATATTTTTTTTATTTTTTTCTAGTTTTTCTAGTTCATCTAGTTCAACTAGTTAACTAGTTCAACTAGTTTTTCTAGTTTATCTGGCTTTTCTAGCTTCCCATGGTCCAGGTCTTGAGGCCTTCGGTGGTGAATTCGTAGCGGCGCACATCGCCGCCGAATTGGCTGGTCAGCGCGTCGGCCACGTTGTGGCGTGTCAGCCCGGGGCAATAGAAGAACATGAATCCGCCGCCGCCGGCGCCGCTGATTTTGCCGCCACTGGCACCTGCCGCCTTGGCGACATTGTAGATGTTGTCGATATGGGGATTGCTGACGTTTTTGGCCATCTGTTTCTTGTTTGTCCAGCCGAAATCGAGGATGTCGCCAATGCGGTCTATCTCGCCTTTCAGCAGGGCTTCCTTCATCTGGGCTGCCTGCTCTTTCATCTTGTGCATCGATTCGATGCTGCTGCCCACCCTGTTGCGCACGTTGTTCTGCTGCTCTTTGATGATGTCGGCGCTGACGTGGCTTGTGTCGGTGTAGTATAGCAGCAGGTTGTGGCACAGCTCGTCCTGGTAACGCTCGCGGATGCGTAAGGGGTTGACTATCACGTTGTCGCCTTCAAACTGCATGTAGTTGAATCCGCCGAAGGTGGCGGCATACTGGTCCTGTTTGCCGCCGGCCAGGCCGAGGTCGATGCGCTCGATGTCGTAGGCCATGCGCGCTATGTCATATTCGCCCAGAGGCAGCTTGAGCCATTCCACGAAGGCGCCCAGAAGGCTTACCACAAGTGTCGACGAGGTGCCCATGCCGCTGCCGGCAGGCACGTCGACAAACGAGGAGATACGCAACGACAAAGGCCTGTGGGTGAAGTCTTTGACGATGCGGTTGTATACGCCTTTGTACAGGATGAAGTATCCGTCGGTGTCCACTTCCATGGCGTTGCTGTATTCCTCGCGCAGATGCTTCTCGGGCGAGTAGAACACTACCTTGCCGTCGTCGGTGGGCTCGATGGTGGTGTAGGCGAACATGTCGACGGTGGCGTTGAGGATGGCGCCGCCGTAGATGTCCGAGTAGGGCGACACGTCGGTGCCGCCGCCGGCCAGGCCGAGTCGTAGGGGTGCTTTGCTTCTGATTGTCATACTTTCCTCAGTTTATCGATTGTTTCAACGAGTTTGTCCCAGCCGTATCGCTTCTTCTCTTCGCGCACCGCGTCGGCGAAGGCTGTCTCATGCCGGTTGGCGTAGTAGTCGACCAGCGCGTCGGCAATCTCCTTGGCGGCAGGCTTGACCACATAGCCCATCTCGCCGTGGTGGACTATCTCGGCCAGGCCGCCGACATCGGTCACCAGCATGGGCTTCTCGAAGTGGAAGGCTATCTGTGTCACGCCGCTCTGCGTGGCGCTCTTGTAGGGCTGGGTGACGATGTCGCAGGCGCAGAAATAGCGTCCCACCTCGTCGTCGGCGATGAAGTCGGAGCGCAGCGTCACGCGGTCGCCGATGCCCAGCCGTGCAATCTGTTCCATGTAGGGCTTCGGGTCGTCGTAGAATTCGCCGGCCACCAGCAGCTTGACGTCCATCTCGCGCAGCCTCTCGTCGGCCATGGCGTCGAGCAGGAGGTCCAGCCCCTTGTAGCCGCGTATGAAGCCGAAGAAGAGCGCGTAGCGGCCGTCGGCGTCGAGGCCCAGCAGCTGGCGGGCCTCCTCCTTTGTGGTGAGGGCGCCGTAGTGGTCATAGAGGGGATGCGGACAGAATCCGCGCGGTTTCTTGGTGTCGAAACTGTTGATGTCTTCCAGCACCGACTTGGAAAGGGTGACAAAGGCGTCGTTCGATTTGATATAGTAGCGTGCAAACATCTTGTCGCCGATGCGGTGCTCGTGGGGTATCAGGTTGTGCAGCAGCGCTATGCGTCGTGTGCCATTGCGTTTGGCCAATCGCAGTATGGTGCCCATGCAGGGAGCCATGAAGGGAAGCCAGAAGGCGCTGATGATGATGTCGGCCTTGCGGCGACGCAGATAGAGGCCCGTGCGCAGCCAGCTCAGCGGATTGATGGAGTTCATCATCCTTCGCGTGGGCCATCCCGCAGGTGCCGGCTTGTCGTTGTACTGCGTCTTGCCTGGGAAAAGGAATTTGGGGTATTGCAGCGTGAAGGTCACCATCTCGACTTCGCACCCCTGGCTTTTGTATTCCTTTGCCAGCCGGTCGCTGAAATCGGCTATTCCGCCGCGATAGGGCCACGAAGGGCCTAATATGGTGATTTTCATGTTCTAATATCTTTTGTTGTGTCGACAATGACGTTGCAAAAATACAAAAAAAAGATGATACCATTATAATAAAAATGTTTTTTTGTTGTTATCCCCCAAGAACAACGTAATACTGAAAGCTATCATGAAACGTTTTTTTGTTGTCATCACATTCATTGTCAGTCTCTTCGTGGCATCGCCGCTGCGCGCCCAGACTGTCGTCGACTTCACCGACGTGGCGGCGCAGACCATCGATGCCGTGGTGCACATCAAGACTGAAATGACCAAGATCACACCTCTCTATCAGTCCTTTTTCGGCATGATTATCGACCGTGGCGTGCAGCGCAAGGTCTACAATGCCTTTGGCTCCGGTGTCATCATCAGCTCCGACGGCTACATCGTCACCAATAACCATGTGGTGCAGGATGCCGAGCGTATCACCGTGACTCTCAACAACAAGAAGGAGCTTTCCGCCAAGCTGGTGGGCACCGACCCGGCCACCGACCTGGCAGTCATCAAGGTGGAAGCCACAGGCCTCCAGAGCATTCCTTTCGGCAACAGCGACGAGGCGCGCATCGGCGAGCCGGTGCTGGCCATCGGCAACCCGTTCAACCTCACCTCCACGGTGACGGCGGGCATCATATCCGCCAAGGCGCGCAATATGAACATCATACAGAACCCTAGCGTGGAGAGCACCATCGAGTCGTTCATCCAGACCGACGCCGCCGTCAACAGCGGCAACTCGGGCGGCGCACTGGTGAACAAGCGTGCGCAACTTATCGGCATCAACACGGCCATTGCATCGGGCGACGGCTACTACACAGGCTATTCCTTCGCCATACCCTCCAACATCGCCCGCAAGGTCACCACCGACCTGCGCACCTATGGTGTCGTGCAGCGAGGCTACCTGGGTGTCAACGTCACCGAGATTACGAGCCAGATGGCTGACAAGAAGGCGCTGGGATCGCTCGACGGACTCTATATCGTCCGTGTCATCCCCAATTGTGCCGCCGCCAAGGCCGGGCTCATGGATGGCGACGTGCTGCTCTCGGTCAACGGAGTGGCTGTCAACAGCTATGCCTCGATGATGGAAGAGGTGGCTTTGTTCTATCCGGGCGACACCGTGCCCGTAGTCTACCAGCGTGACGGCAAGACCCACACCGTCCTCCTCACACTCCTCAACTCCAAAGGCTCCACCGAGCGCATAGTACTCCCCGGCTTCACCCGAGAACAGTAAGAAGAAAAGAAGAGAAAAAAAGAAAAAACAAAGCAGAGGAAAAAAAGAAGAGAAAAAAGAAGAGAAAAATAATCCGCGCGAAGCGCGAATAATTTCCTAGATTTATAGATTTCGCGAGCGAAGCGAGCAGGAGAATTCATAGGCAGCGAACAGAAAAAAGAACAGAAGATAAATAACAAGCAAGAGAATGAAAGCGAAGCCGCGCGAAGCGCGAATAATTTAAGGAGTTCCGAAAGTTGAGAGCAGAGCAAGCAAGCTTGCTTTGCCGAAATGAAGGAACGTTGACGAAGTCAAGATTTATAGATTTCAGCCGCGCAGCGGCTAGGAGATCTACGCCGAAGGTGCGCGAAGCCAAAAAATCAACAAGATCAACAAGATCTCGCGAGGCGCAAGCCGAGCAGGAGAAAACAACAGACAAGACCAAGATCAAGTGCAGACACTGGACGACAAATACCGCGAAATGACCCAGACACCCGTCTCACGTCTCGTGTGGCGGCTGGCCATCCCCTCGATGATCAGCATGATTGTCACGGCCCTCTACAATGTCGTCGATGCCGCTTTCGTAGCTCACATCTCCACCGAGGCCAATGCCGGCGTGGGCATCTCCTTCGCCTACATGACTTTCATTCAGGCTGTTGGCTTCTTCTTTGGCCATGGCTCGGGCAACTATATTTCCCGTGCCCTGGGAGCCCGCCACAAGGAGAATGCCGAGACCATGGCCGTCATCGGCGTGGGGACATCCTTCCTTATTGGACTCTTGTCGGCAGTGACGGGGTCGCTCTTTCTCTCGCGTCTCGTCGTGCTGCTTGGCGCGCGCCCCGACGTGGCGCCGCACGCTTGCGACTATCTGCGCTGGATACTTCTCGCCTCGCCCTTCATGATGTCGGCGCTGACGCTCAACAACCAGCTGCGCCTGCAAGGCAACGCCCGTTTCGGCATGATAGGCATCGTCAGCGGCGCACTGCTCAACATTGCGCTCGACCCGTTGCTCATCATTGGGCTCGGCATGGGTGTGGAAGGAGCCTCGCTGGCCACCGCCATCAGCCAGTTTGTGGCCTTCGGCCTCCTGCTGTCGGGCACCTTCCGCTCGCAGTCGGTGCACATCCATCTCTCCAAGTTCCGCCCCTCGTGGCATTGGTATGGCGAGATATTGGCTGGCGGCCTGCCGTCGCTCTTCCGTCAGCTTTTCAACTGTTGTTCAGCCATTTGTCTTAACTATGCCGCCGCCTCGTGGGCTCCCTTGGGGCAGGAGGCCTCCTCTGTGGCCGCCTTCACCGATGTGTCGCGCACCACCATGTTTGCCTACTCCCTTGTGCTGGGCTATCTGCAAGGTTTCCAGCCTGTTGCGGGCTACAATTATGGTGCCCACAACTATCTGCGCGTGCGCAACGCCTACCTCTATGCCGCTGCTGTAGCCACTGCCATGCTCACGCTCTTCTCTTTGGGAGGCTATATCTTTGCGCCACAGATTATTGCATTCTTCCGTGCCGAAGACCCGGCGCTTATCGCCATCGGTGCCCGTGCCTTGCGCTGGCAGTGTGTCGTCTTCCCCTTGGTGCCGATGTGCAGCGCCACCAATATGCTGTTCCAGAACATCCGTATGACCTTCCGTTCCACGCTGCTGTCCATTGGCCGTCAGGGCCTTTTCTTCATCCCGGCGCTGCTCGTCATGCCGCAGCTCTGGGGGCTGCATGGTGTCGAGGCCTCGCAGGCTGTCGCCGATGTCTTCACCTTCCTGCTCTCTCTGCCCTTCGCCATCTGGATTACCCGCAAGCTCACCCGCATGGCCGTCGGTGAAGCATCTCGTTGAAAATCTCCTGCCCGCTGCGCGAAAAATTGTTTTCGCCTTTTTTTGTCCTTTTCGCATTTTTTTCACGATATCATCCCGCCTATTTTTGCGAAAAAAAATGTTAAAAAAATGAGAAATGGGATTTTTGACGAAAAAAAATCTCTTAAAAAACCATTGAAAATCAATCGATAAAAAATATTTTTAAAATTTTTTCGTTATCATGTGGCAGTTTTGACCCCTTTTTGACACTATTATATAAAGACAGTTTCAATACTGCGATACAAATAATATGGCGAACAAAAAACGACAGACCGAATTCCTGCTGATGCTCGACAAATATCAGGGCACCATCATGAAATTGTGTCTTGTCTACACCGATCGCCATCCCGAGAATGTCAAGGATCTCTATCAGGAAATCGTCTGCAACCTCTGGGAGAGTTATCCCAGAATTCGCCGCAAGAACAATATCCCGACCTGGGTCTACCGTGTCGCCCTCTACACCGCCTATACGCACCAACGCTCAAGAAAACGCTCCGTGCCTTTTATCGACCTCGACGATGGATTCTTTGAGACCGTTGCCAGCGACAGCGGCAACGAGATGGTGGAAAGGCTCTACAGTCTCATCGACAGGCTCGAACCCGAGGACCGCACCCTGCTTTTCCTCTATATCGACAATGTGTCCCAGGTACGGATAGCCGAGATTTTGGATACCACCGAATCCGCTATCAACCATCGTATTAAACGTTTGAAACAGAAACTAAAAAAAATGAACGAAAATGAAGAAGAACAGTAAAGAAGAATTAAACCTCGAAGCCTTGTCTGCTGTCTGGCAGCAGGAGAGTGCCCGTGTCGAAGAGATTGTCACAGAGCACACTGTGACCCATGCTCAGCTCAACCGTCATGCCCGCCGGCTCTCGCCGCACCGACGGCAGTTGATGATTACCCAAGGCTATGCACTCCTAGGTGCTGCTGCACTTGTTTGGCTGATAGCCATTTATGATAAATATGTGGTCGATGAGCTGGATCTTGTTGCGCACATTGTTGTTGCCATCCCGCTGCTCTTTGTTCTCGTCGACAGCCAGCTGGCAGCTGCATCACTCTTTCGGCTCCGCATCCCTAAAAGGCCCATCGGAGCCGCGAGCCGCCACATCTCTTGCCTCACAGCCGCTGTGGCCATTATGGCGGTCTTTATTGTCGTTGTCATACCGGCCTACGAAGGTCGCACCATGTCGGCCTGCGGGATGCATCAGCGTGCCATGGCCATCAACACAGTAAACCAGATGTTGGAAAACCTTAGCAATACAGCCCTATGAAGAAAAAACACTTGACCTCTCTGGTGTTCGTTGTCGCCGTTGTGTGCATAGCTCTTGCTCTTCGCCTCTGGCCTCGCACGCTCTCCCCCGAGCAGTGCAGCGATGCCTATCGGCATTATGCCGACGTCGAGGGTGTCAAGGCTACTTTTATCAAGAACAAACAACTCAACGACAGCGTCACCAGCGATGTCACCATATTGGAAGCACTGGACTCCGCCGGCTGGGATACCCTGGTATACGATTTCAGACTGGAGAAACTCATAAATGAGGATAATTTCATATTCGAAGATGCACATCATCTTGGCTTCAAGGGCGTTCCCAAGGGCAACTACCGGGCCAAAATGGATACCTCAAACCTGCTCAACAACGACTTCATCGTCATGTCATTAAATTGGCATACAGTAATGGTATTCAATCTCGAATCAGAAAAACAATACTACGCAATATTTGATTATATTTTTAAGATCGGTAAAACAACAGATAAACCATGAAAAAAACAGTAATTGCATTGGCACTTTTCACAGTGCTGGGAAGCCTGGCCTCCAGCTGCCAGAAAGAGAACTTCGACGAGATGCAAATCTCCAAGGAACAACAAAATGCCCTGTATGTGGTGCAGTACACCGTGGACGGCGTAACCTACACCCAGAC
>JAILAT010000017.1 GCA_024681475.1 Bacteroidales bacterium
TATTGTCATTTCCTCGTATAGCTTGTCGAAGGGCTCTTTGTTTTCAGTCTCATATAGAGGAATGGCATATTTAACTTTTTCGTCGCACAAAGGGCATTGCTTTTCTACGACACTACCGGGTTGATATTCCTTCTCGTTGATCTCTATCAACGTCTTGCATTTGGGACAGCTCTGTTTCATATCTTTACCATTTAATCATTTCTTTGTATTTCACCTCTTTCACTTCGCCGTATTGCTTCAGGGCTTTGAGGTCGTATTTCTTGGCGTTGCCGCTGATGGTGATGACAATGGGGCGATCCTTGATGTATTTGTCGTGGAACTTTTGCAGGTCGCTGTATTGCAGCGTCTCTATTTGTCGCGTCATTTCGCTGCGTGGGTCTCTCTGCACGCGCTCCACCTCCATCCAGTAACGTACCTGCTCGGGAATTTGGCGGAAGCTGACATACTGGCTGTTGCGTGTGGCAATGAGGTAGTCGCGCGAGGTCTCGAATTTCTCTGGCCTGTCGGGGAATTTCGTCATCAGTTCCAGCATGGCCTCGATGCCGTCGTTGGTCTTGTCGCACTGCGTGCCCAGGTAGCAGTATAGGTACGGCTTTCTGCGCTGCAGCACGTCGTATTTGAAGAGGCCATAGGTGTGGTAGCCCAGCGAGCGGAACTCACGAATCTCTTGGAAGACCACCGAGTTCATGCCGCCGCCGAAGTATTCGTTGAACATCAGACATGTGGCGCGGTCGCGAAGGTCGAATTTGTCGCTTTCGGCCTGGAAACTGATGTCGCTTTTCATGAACGATTTGTCGCTGGCGTAGAGCACCTTGTTCTCTTTCTGCTCGACGGGTGTGCGGCGACGTTGCGGCATGGTCGTCTTTGCATCGCGCACCAGCCCGTTGTCTATCAGTATCTTCGCTACACTCTCGGGACTGCGGCGACCCACAAAAGTGATGTATCCGTCGCGCTCAAACATCGGAGCCATGTAGCCCGTCAGCTCTTCGCCCGTGACTTTCTTCATCTCTTTGATGGTGCTGTGGTTCAGGAACGACGACATTTCGCCATACTCCACATATTCCGCCAGGGCGCTGCTCCATGTCGAGGCGTCTTTTTTAGCTGCTTTGGCCGAAGCTTGTGCTTCCTGGATGAGGTTCTTCAGCTGCTGCTCGTCGTGGCGCGGGTTCTTTAGCTTTTGTGCCACCAGCGCCATGATGGCTTCCATATTGCGCTCGAAGCCGATGATTTTCAGGCAGGTGTAATCTTCCTGGCAGCTCAGCTGCATGATGCCGCCAAGACGTTCCAGCTCTATCTCGAATTCGTGAAGCGTCATGTCGTTGGCGCCAAGCATGTTGAAATAGGTCAAGGCATACTCCAAGTCTTTGTTGTCCAGTGTGCCGTAATGGTAATTGATGTTGAGGGTGAAGAGGTCGTTTTTCTTGTTCTCGGTGGTATACATGGTGTAACCCTTGGCGGCAGTTGTGATGGCTAAGTCTTTTTTGAAGTCGATGACCTGAGGCTCGATGGGCGCTACTTGGCGTTCCGCTATCATCTGTGCAAAAGGCGATTTCTGGCCTTGGTTCTGCACGTCGAGGTGGTCCCAGTCGGGTTTCACGGCAGCGCTTTTCTTGGGGAGACCCATTGACGAGCGCACAATGGTGCAGTGGTTGCGGTCGAAGTATTTTTGTGCCACGCGCATGATGTCTTCGCGGGTCATCAGCTGCAGCCGCTCGTTGTCTTTCTCCCATTCGGAGTATGTCATCCCGCTCATTTCCAGCGATTCCAGCAGCATGGCAATACCTTCGAGACTCTCCATGCTGGCGGTGCGATCGAGCAGGTACTTCATCTTGATGCTCTCCAGCAATTTGTCGCTGAAATGGCCTGCCTTCACCGAGTCCAGACAATTCCATATCAGCTCTTCGGCAGCGGCGTGCTTCTGTCCTACGATTTTGGGGACATAGAGAATGACGTTGGAGCCGGCGTCCTGCAGCGAGAGACTCATCAGCTGTGCCGCCATCAGTTTGCCTTCCGAGGCAAGCTCGTCGAGGCTTCCGTTGCCGCCCGACACTATTTGGCTCAGCACCGAAAGAGGCAGCTCGTCGGGATCGTTGGCTTTTACGCCGGGGAAGATCATCAGACCTGCCTTCACAGGGGTCTGCTTCACCTCCTTGATGGTCTGTTTCTCGAAGCGCGGCAGATTGTATTCCGGCTGCACAATCTGCTCGCCGCTATTCCATTGGCTAAAATAGCGCTTGGCCATCTCCAAAGCATCGAAGGTGTACAGGTCTCCCACCAGCAGTAAGGTCATGTTGCGGGCTACGTAATATTTGTCGTAAAAGGCCTTCATCTGCGACGGCTGCGGATTTTTCAGATGTTCGTCGAGGCCGATGATGTCACGGCTGTATGGATGGTCGCCAAACGACTCGGTGAAGATGTTGCGCGAGAAGGTGTATAGCATCTCGTTGGCATACATGTTGCGCTCTTCATACACTGCTTCCAGCTCGCTCTGGAACAGTCGGTATACGGGGTTTCGGAAACGCTCGGCGTAGACCATCATCCAGTTTTCCAGCTGGTTGGAAGGTAGCGTGTTGTAATACACTGTCTGGTCGTAGCTTGTGCCCGCATTGAGCCCCGTGCAGCCCATTTGCTGCAGGATGGCGTCGGTCTCGTTGGCAATGGCGTATTTCGATGCCAGAATGTTCAATCGGTTGATTTCAAGTTGCACATCATGGCGCTCCTTCTCGTCTCGTGTGGCGTGGAGCTTGTCGTACATCAGGCTGATGCTGTCCAGATACACTCTCTCGCTGTCCCAGTCGGTGGTGCCGATCAAGTCGGTGCCTTTGAACATGATATGCTCAAAGTAGTGCGCCACGCCTGTGGCGGCAGTGTCTTCGTTCTTGCTGCCGGCGTGGACGATGACGGCACCGAAGATTTTCGGGGCAGAGTGCTCCTCGGCGATGATCACTTTCAGTCCGTTGTCCAAGTAGAATGTAGATACTTTCAGCGGCTCCTGCGCCAGCATGCACAAAGGCATAGCCAGTGCAAACATCAGTGTTACAACGATTTTCTTCATATTAAGCAAATACTTGTTTTTTGCAAAGGTACTAAAAATATTTATCCTGTAACAATATTTTTTTGTCTATGCCGTTGTGCTTGTGTTTGAATGAAATACGTTGCCATGACACTGCGTTCTGCCCATATAGCCCTTCTCTTTTTCGTGCTGTTGTCGCTTACGGCACATGCGCAGGTGTGGGAAGATTTCAGCGACGGCGATTTCACCCACAATCCCACCTGGACAGGCGACACCGCCGACTTCCGTGTCAACAGCAACAATCAGTTGCAATTGTTTTCTGGGGTGTCTGAAGTTTCGTTATCACAACTCCTGTTCCATTTCGCAATGCCTAGAACGGACACTATTAGCTGGGAATTCTGGATTAAGTTTGGCTATTCTCCCTCCGTTAATAATATGGCCATGGTGGCATTGTATTCTAATATTGATGATTTGCTTTATAGTAGTCAATATCTGGCATTAGCAATTCTAGACCGTTATTCAGATTCCCATAAACGTATTGCATTGTACCAAGATAGAGAACGTTTGTTCTTTTGTGGTAATTCTTTAACACGGACACCTCTGTCGTTAAGAATGAAGGTGCTGCTGATTAATAAGTCTACTGTTGAAGTTTGGGGAGATACGGTATGTAGTGGTATCGTTCCCCATTATGTATTTTTGGGAGGTGGACAACTCATTGAAGGAACTAGTATACCTGACAGTGCTTTTTTCGGATGGTGCTGTATGTATACACCTTCCAGAGGGGATCGTTTTTATCTTGACGATATAGGCATCAATAGAACATTGCCTCCTCTTCCTGTTGTTTATAGTCTCCACCCTGGCGACGTGGTGGTCAACGAGGTGCTGTTCAATCCGACGACTGGCGGGGCGGATTATGTGGAGATATATAACCGCACAGACAGTGTTATTCCGCTGAATGACTTGCGTTTGGCACGATTCGATGGCGAGTCGGTCTCACGCCTCTATCCCTTCGCCAACGAGGGTGTGCTGATGCCTCACGACTATGCCGTGGTGACCACCGACAGGCAGTTTGTGGCTTCGAACTACACCGTGCAGCAGCCTTCCAAACTCTTCGAAGTCAGTGCGATGCCTTCCTATCCCGATGCCGCAGGCACCGTCATGCTGACGAAACCCGACACCGCGGTGCTCGACCGCTTCGACTATTCCGCCTCAATGCATAGCAACCTGCTGAACGACGTGGAGGGCGTAGCGCTGGAGCGCCGATCGCCCGATGCTGCCACCAACGATGCGAACAACTGGTATTCAGCTTCTTCGCTTTCGGGTTTCGGCACCCCGACAGCCAAAAACTCACAGTCGCACGAGTTCCTTTTCGTGGACAACGATTTTACCGTCGAGCCTACACTTTTTTCGCCCGACGGCGACGGATACAACGACTTGACGAATATTGCTTACTCGCTGAACAACTGCGATTTGTCGTGCGATATCACTGTCTTCGATGCCCATGGACGCTTGGTGCGCCACTTGACGCGTGCTGCCCTTCTGGGCTGTGAGGGGGTGGTGGCATGGGATGGCACTGACGATGCCGGCTCGCGTTGTGCACGTGGCAACTACATGATTGTGGTCGACGCCTACAACGCTGCAGGACGTAGGCAGCAGCTTCGCCGACGCGTGTCGCTAGTAATTAATTGATGATAAATACAATAGAATAAAAACAACTCATTATGCCGCTAATTACTTTTGTATTACGTCTGGCTTGCGCTCTGCTGGCAGGAGCGCTGATTGGCGCCGAGCGTGAAATACGTCACCGCCATGGCGGCCTCACCACCAACTCGCTGGTGGCAGTAGGCGCCTGTATCTATATCCTTATCTCCGAGTCGATCATCATGACTGCCGTCGCCAACGGCGGAATGGTCAACAATGACAATTTGCGTGTCCTCTCGCAGGTGGTGACAGGCATCGGCTTCCTCGGTGCCGGCGTCATCATCAAGAATGGTGTCAACATCCAGGGTCTCAGCTCCGCCGCCACCATCTGGTGTTCGGCGGGAGTGGGCTGCCTCTGTGGCTATGGCATGTGGCGTGAGGCTGCCATCGCGCTGGGATTCATCCTTTTCATCAACTGGGTACTAAAAGGAATAGAGCGTCTCTTCAAAGAGAAACGCTCTAAAAATCGTACCGAGGAAGAGAACGAGAATGTCGACGTGGCCTGACGGCTAATTGTCCACTTTCTGAAACTTCTTCACTGTCAGCACCAACTCGGTGATGATGAAAGTGGTGAATACCACATAGTAGATCAGAAAACCGATGATGAAATGCTTCTGTAGTGTCACCTCGGTGAGTGGGCCAATGGCGAACATCCCCACAATGAGCACCCCCATGTGCAGGAACAACACTCCAACTGACAGCGCCAGAAAGGACTGCACGAAGGTCTTGGGCGACTTGTTCACGCTACGCATCGTCAGCCAATACTGTAGCGCGTCGACCACGGCGAAGTAGAGCACCAGCAGGGGCATCGCCAACGCCGGCAGGATGGCAAAGAATTCCATGTGAAACCATAGCGTGGCAAAATAACCCAGCATGGCCACCAGGGAGAGAATGAGCAGATGTACGGTGTATCTCTTCATCGTTCAGCGGTTTTGTCTCCAGAAATACTAGCTTATAGGGCTAGTCTTGAAACTTCATGGTCTCCTTGGTGGTGAATTTCTCGCAGTAGTGGCAGCGCAGTTTCAGCGGGTCGCGGTCCACCACATCGAACTTTGTCTCGATGGCCTCGAAGTTGGTGATGCACTTGGGGTTCATGCATTTGATGATTTTGTTCACATGGTCGGGCACCTCGGCATGGATCTTCTCCTCAACCTGATAGTTGCGGATTTTGATGATGCTGGCCAGCGGCGCCACGAGGGCTATCTTGTTGATTTCGTCATGGTCGAAATATTTGTTCTTGATTTTGATGATGCCCTTGCGGCCGTATTTCTGGCTGTGCAGGTAGTTGCCTATCAGCACCTCGTCGTTGTATTTGTCGAGGCCCAGGATGCGAATCACCTGGTACACCACGTCGGTGGGTATGTGGTCTATGACGGTGCCATTCTCAATGGCGGGGACTATTAATTCTTTTTTCGGTTCCATTGCTGTTTTGTTTTTGGGTGTGAATGGTTTTGTGTTTGTGGTTCGTTGTCGGGATGGCCGGAATGCTCCGGTTGTCCCGCCTGCCTTTTGTTATCTTACGCCGAGGATGGCTGCCATCAGGGCCTGGCGTACATAGACGCCGTTCTGGGCCTGGCGGAAGTAGTAGGCATAGGGTGTACGGTCCACATCCACAGTGATTTCGTTGACGCGCGGCAGCGGGTGCAGCACTTTCATGTTGGGCTTGCAGCCTTTCAGCATCGACGCTGTGAGGATGCAGCTGTCTTTCACACGTTCGTACTCCAGCGGGTCGGGGAAACGCTCACGCTGCACACGGGTCATGTAGATGATGTCGGAGTTGGCAATCACGTCGTTAAGGTCGGTATACTGGTAATATTTCAGTCCGGCGTTCTTGATGGAAGCCTTCACCGACGAGGGGAGCTTCAGCTCCTGCGGCGAGACAAGATGGAACGTGGCGTTGAAGTTGCACATGGCTTGCACCAGCGAGTGGACGGTGCGGCCATACTTCAGGTCGCCGACGCAGGCTATCTGCAGGTTCTCCAAGGTGCCTTGCGTCTTGCGGATGCTGTAGAGGTCGAGCATGCACTGTGTGGGGTGCTGGTTGGCACCGTCGCCGGCGTTGATGACGGGCACGGCGCTCACCTCGCTGGCGTAGCGGCTGCTGCCCTCCTTGGGGTTACGCATGACGATGAGGTCGGCGTAGCTGGCCACCATGACGATGGTGTCGTGTAACGACTCGCCTTTCTGCACACTGGTGCCACCCGGGTCGCTGAAACCGATGATGCGGGCACCGAGTTGGTTGGCGGCGCTTTCGAAGCTCAGACGCGTACGTGTCGAGGGTTCGAAAAAGAGTGTGGCCACCACCTTGTCTTTCAAGATAGGCTGTTTGGGATTCTTTTCGAATTCTTCAGCGATATCCAGCACTTGGATATATTCCTCTTTGCTGAAGTCTGTAATGGAAATCAAGTTCCGTCCTTTTAAATTACCCATGATATATATTGTTTTAGTTATTACTATCTGGTGTCTCGTGCCTTACTGCAGGGTGGGGCAGAGGCATTCCGCCGACAAAAAAAAAGCGACTACAAAGCCGCTGGGAGAAAAAAAACCGATGTCGCGTGCACCTGTTTGGGGTGCAGATAATCTGACATTCAGATGGTTACTATCGTTTGTTCTCCAACTCATACAACTACAAAGATAAGAAATATTTCAGACACAGCGAAAAAACTTTTCAACAAGGTGTTGATTGTTTTCCGGTCTGTGTGTTGAGGGCGCCTGTTTCGGGTGCCGCGGGCGATATCGCCAAGAGCGCTGTCTTGCAGTGCGGTAGGGATGAAAAAGCCGCCGAACACGAATGTCCAGCGGCCGTCTATGAAAGATTGTAAAATGCAATGTGGTTAGAAATGGAAACCGATGCGAAGCGAGAGCATACCGATGTTGCGCTGCACCACGTCGTTTATCTCTGTGGTAGTGGTCACAGTGCCGAGATAGGCAGGGTCAGAAAGGTTGTCGGCCGTATTGCTGGAGTAGTCGATCACGTGCTTGCCATAACCCTGATAGTGGAGGCTGGCGCTGACGTGCGGGCCAAAGTAGCAACCGGCGCCCACCTGCCATGCGAAGTTGGTGGTCGGTTTGTATCTCAGTTTCAAGTCGTTGTAGGTGGGGCCAGCAGTCTCCTTGGTGATCAGCAACATGTCGGCACCGAGACCGAATTCGACGAAAGGAGTGAAGATATCGGTCAGCTGATAGCGATAGTTGACGCCCATATAGACAGGAATATTGAAATAGTTGGGTGCGGTGCACTTGGCTTGGGTGAAGTCGTCGCGATATTCGCCTTTCAGGGCATTCCACTGGAAGTCAGCACTGATATAAGGGGAGACCTCGCCGTAGCCAATGTCGAAATGATAGCTGGCACGATAGCCCATACCGAAGCCTACCATGGCGCCGGAGCCTACTCTGTTTTTGAGCATGGGAGGATAAATGCCGATCAGTTTATCGTTGAATTGTGCCGTGGGGCAGTTGAGGTTCAAAAACAAAGACTGTTCGAGGTTCTCAAGCTGTGCTTTGGCGCAAAAACCGCCCAAAATGAAAGCAGTAAAAATGGCTAATGCATTGAATTTGATGGTTTTGTTCATGGTGTTGTATTTTTATTTGAGAAAACAAAGATAGGATATTTTTTTATGTATGGCAATAATTTGAACATTTTTTTTGCCAATCGGATAAAGTTGTGTATTTTTGCAGTCTGTTGGTAATAATGTATAAAATAATAAAAAATTGAAAACAAAACAACTAGCACTGGCAGCCGCTTTCGTCGCGCTGCTATTTTCCGCCGGACGTGTGTCAGCCCAGGTGGCATTGTCGCCCATTTTTTCGCAGCTGCGTCTCGAGGCGCGTGCCGATTTTGACTTCCAGCACCTGTATGGCGACCAGCCTTCCGACAACCCCTATGGCTTCCATGGCCGCTACTTCAACTTCGTCATGGGCGGCAACCTGAACGACAAGTTCAGCTACTATTTCCGTCAGCGCATCATCGCCAACGACGGTACCGCGTCGCTGTTCGACAACACCGATTTTCTCTACCTGAACTATAGACCCAACGAGCACTGGCTCTTCCGTTTGGGCAAGGACGCTCTGGCCGTGGGCGGCTTCGAATACGATGCGCCTCCCATCGATGTGCTGTTCAGCACCGTGTATTGGAACAACTTCTACTGCTTCCAGCTCGGCGGCTCGGCAGCCTACACCACCAAGGGCGGCAAGAACACCATCATGGCGCAGGTGGCCAATTCGCCGACGGTGTACTATGGCGCTTTCGGACCCTTGTCAACGGGCACGGAATGGCGCAGCGGCCTGCTGGCCTACAGCCTCTATTGGGCGGGCAACTTTGGCCACTTTAAGACACTCTACTCGGTGAATATGTTTGAGCGCCCCGACGAAAACTATATGAACTATATTGCCTTGGGCCACAAGTTGGTGTACGACCGCTGGGATATCTATCTCGACCTGTTCCATCATGCCCTTGCCAACGACGACTGGGGCAAGGACCTGGGCTTCGCCACCTGCTTCAACTATCTGATTACCGATGACTTGAACCTCTTCGCCAAATGCTCCTACGAGCAGAACTTTTCTGATGCAGACTTCCAGAACCTCCAGGCTCTCGACTTCCTGGTAGAGAGCGGCCACAGCTACTGGACTTATGGTCTGGGCTTCGAATATCATCCTGCCAAGTGCAAGGATGTGCGCATCCACGGCTTTGTGGCCAACCGCAACGACCGTCAGGAAGCTGCCAACGGTACCGAGCTGGGTACCTGCAACACGCTGACGGCCAACGTCGGCATCACCTGGCACATGAACATCCACCGTATGTTTCAGGAGCGGAATCTCTAATATGTTGATTATTAATAGATAGAATATTGTCGGTATGGAATTCAAAAGACCGTTAACCACCACCTACCACAAGAGTGTGGAGAAACTTTTCGGCTTCATGAGCAAAGGCAATAGCCCCATGAAGTTTACCACCAAGCGCATCATTGAGGCACTGGTGTTCCTCTTTTTCTTTGTGGCATTCTTCGCACTCCTGGCCTACAAGATGTCTTTGCCTAACATGCTCAACACCTTCATGCAGACGGCCTATGACCTGCTGATGAACACGGTGTTCTACATCATGGCCATCTGTGTTCTGATGGGTGCCATCAGCAAGTTGCTCACCGAGTTTGGCGTGGTGCGCTTGCTGGAATTCTTGCTGCGAATCTTCATGAAGCCGCTCTATAATCTGCCCGGTGTGGCCGCTTTGGGTGGACTGATGACCTTCTTGAGCGACAACCCCGCTATCATCTCGCTGGCCAAAGACAAGAATTTTGCCCACTATTTCAAAAAATATCAACTTGTTAGCTTGACCAACTTCGGTACCGCTTTCGGCATGGGCCTGGTGGTCATCGCCTTCATGGCAGGCAAGGGTTACCTCAATGGAGCCTTGGTGGGTCTGCTGGGTGCTATCATCGGTAGTATTGTCAGCACACGCCTCATGCAGCGTTTAACGTTGAGGAGCTTCCCCGAACTCAATACCCCAGTGGCCGACGAAGGCAAGGGCAACGAGCAGGAGATTACATTCAAGACCGAAGGCTCTGTCTTCCAGCGTTTTCTCAACTCGCTGCTGGACGGTGGCAAGAGCGGTGTGGAGATAGGTCTGGCTATCATCCCCGGCGTGCTGTGCATCAGTACGCTTGTTATGATGCTTACCTTCGGCGAACCCACGGGAGGCTACACCGGCTCCGCATACGAAGGCTGGGCGCTCATCCCGTTGCTGGCCGACAAGGTGTCGTTTGTTTTTACCTGGCTCTTCGGCTTTAACGATGGCCGTCTGGTGGCGTTCCCCATTACGGCCCTTGGTGCTGTGGGTGCTGCCCTCGGCTTGGTGCCCCAGCTGGCTGGCATGACCGATGCGCAAACGGGCCTTTCTATCCTCACCAACGATTCCATCGCCGTTTTCACTGCCATGGGCATGTGCTGGAGCGGCTACTTGAGCACGCATACCGCCATGCTCGACTCCCTCGGCTATCGCAAACTCATTGGCAAGGCTATCGGGGCGCACACCATCGGTGGTCTCTGCGCCGGTGTGGCGGCCCACTGGCTGTGGGTGCTTTTCTCTTTGCTGTAATCAGAAACGCAATACAACGAATATATGAAACCTATCGTCAGTATCATCATGGGCAGCACCAGCGACCTGCCGGTCATGGAGAAAGCCTGCCAGTTCTTCGAAGAGATGGAGATACCCTTTGAGGTCAACGCCCTCTTGGCCCACCGCACTCCCGCAGAGGTGTCGGAGTTTGCCCGCGGCGCGCAGGGTAGGGGTATCAAATGTATCATCGCCGGCGCCGGCATGGCTGCCGCGCTGCCGGGAGTCATCGCCGCCGAGACGGTGGTGCCCGTCATCGGAGTGCCTATCAAAGGCAGTGTGCTCGAAGGCCTCGACGCCACTTTCGCCATCATGCAGATGCCTCCGGGAATACCCGTAGCCACAGTGGCCATCAATGGTGCTCAGAATGCCGCCATCCTGGCCATGCAGATTCTTGCCCAGAGCGACGCAGCGTTGATGCAGAAACTGCGGGATTACAAAGCGGGTCTGAAGAACAAGATTGTGAAAGCCAACGCCGAATTGGCCCAACTGCAATACAAATACAAATGCTGATAGGATTATTGTAGAAAAAACGATAACCTGTCATCATTTCAACCAAGTAACATAGCATAATACACCATGGTCACCATAGGCATTACAGGCACCTTGGGTGCTGGCAAAGGCACCATCGTCGACTACCTCGTGAAGCAGCGCGATTTCGTGCACTTCTCTGTTCGTGCCTTCATCACAGAGGAAATCAAGCGGCGTGGTTTGCCCATCAATCGCGACAGCATGACGCTGGTTGGCAATGATTTGCGTGCCCAGCATAGCCCGTCGTATATTGTCGAACAGCTCTATCAGCAGGCACAGGCCTCGGGGTGCAACTGCATCATCGAGAGTGTCCGCACTCCCGGCGAGGTGGCGGCGTTGCGCGGCAAGCCCAACTTCTATCTTTTCGCTGTCGATGCCGATACGCGTGTGCGCTACGAGCGCGCCGTATTGCGTGGCTCGGAGACTGACCACATCGACTACGAGACCTTCGTGGCCAACGAGCTGCGCGAGATGGACAACGACGACCCCAACAAGCAGAACCTGAAACGTTGCATGGAGATGGCCGACTATCGTTTCGACAATGGCGGCACCATCGACGACCTCAACGCCCAGGTAGAGGCTGTGTTACAAAAGATACTCTATCGGCGCCCTTCGTGGGATGAATACTTTATGGAGTTGGCCAACACGGCCTCGAAACGCGCCACTTGCGACCGTGGCCGTAGCGGCTGTGTCATTGTGAAAGACAAGCAGTTGCTGGTGACGGGCTATGTGGGCTCGCCGGCCGGACTGCCGCACTGCGACGAGGTGGGGCACCTGTTCCGCCAGAGCATCGGTGCCGACGGCCATGTCAGCACTCATTGTGTGCGCACCGTCCATGCCGAGCAGAATGCCATCTGTCAGGCTGCCCGTCGCGGCATCGCCCTCGACGGCGCCACGCTCTATTGCCGCATGACTCCTTGCCGCACCTGCGCCATGCTCATCATCAATTGCGGCATACGCCGTGTGGTATGCGAGCGCAAATACCATTCCGGTGCCGAAAGTGAAGAGCTGTTCCGTCAGGCGGGCGTGCAGCTGGAGTTTTTCCATGATGAGATACAACAATACGACAACCAATGAAACGAGCCTTGTTCCTTGTCGTGCTGACGACACTGGCATTCACAGCCTGCCATCGCGTTCCCGACAACAAGCCTGAACCCGTCGAGCAAGAGCAAATCACGTTGCGCCATGTGGCGGATGAACGCTTCTATTCGGTGACTATGCAGCCCTCATGGGAGAACACCCTGGTTGTGTTTGGCATCGACAATAAGCTTGATGTCGAGTGGCCTGACGGCCTTACCCCCGATGCAGAGCGCGAACTGATGAAGAAACTATTCGACGACGAGACCTCCACTACCTTCGAAGAGGCCTGTGAGCGCATGCTGTCCACAAACTGGTTTGAAGAGGACGAGGACATGGCGATAAAGGAGGTACGCCAGTCGAACGGGTTGAGCGACGAATGGAGTAGCTATAGCTATCTGACGGTCGAGAGCACTGCCAGAACCGACGGCGAATTGCTGTCGGTCACCATCAATAGTGAGATGTATCGCGCCCAGGCGGCGCATGGCATATACTATGGCCGTGAGTTTATCTACGACACCCGCGAGCGCAAGGTGGTGCATCTTTCCGATTTGGTCGACACCGCACTGCTGGGCCCCGTCATTATGCGTGCCGTCGAAGACTTGGAAGTCAATGCCGACGTGCGCGAAGTCGTTCACGAAGAATATGGGGAATACCCCAGTGTCACTTCGCTGCCTGTGCCCGACGAGTTTGTCATCGACAGTACACGCAGCACCATTGTCCTGTATTATCAGGTGTACGAGATTGCTTGCTATGCCTCTGGTTCCCAGGCTGTTGTCCTGCCTGTCTTTTGGCTCTCCAAGCATCTCGAGCTGACACCCTACGCCAAGAAACTGTTCGGTCCGACGGCCTATCTTTAGGATAAGTCGGCTATAGACATAATAACAGACAGCACCTCGAGGTGAGGCGCTGTCTGTTACAATTATGTATTGGATGTTTGGCTCCTGTTGAGGGAGCTATAAGCCTATAGGTAGGCGATAAGGTGTTTGCTTTTCGAACTGTTGCGGAGGCGTTTGAGTCCCTTCTCTTTGATTTGGCGTACACGCTCGCGGGTGAGGTTGAATTTCAGGGCGATCTCGTCGAGCGACAGGGCGTGGGGATAGCCGATGCCGTAGTACATCTTGATGACTTCGCGCTCATACTCTGTCAGGGTGGCCAGGGAACGCTCGATTTCGAGGCTCAGCGACTCGCGCATCAGGTTGTCGTCGGTGTCGGGCGTGTCCTCGTTGGGGAGAACGTCGACATAGTTGACATCCTCGTCGGCAACGAGAGGCGCGTCGATGGAGACATGGCGACCCGAGATGCCGAGGATGTTCTTCACCTTGTCCTCGGGGAGGCCCAGATGCTCGGCGAGCTCCGCCTCAGAAGGCTGGCGTTCAAGCTGTTGCTCGAGCTTGGACATCTCTTTCTTGAGTTTGTTGAGGGCGCCCAGCTGGTTGGAGGGGAGACGCACGATGCGGGAGTTCTCGGCGATGGCCTGAAGAATGGACTGACGAATCCACCACACGGCATAGGAGATGAACTTGAAGCCGCGAGTCTCGTCGAAACGCTTGGCGGCTTTGATAAGGCCCACGTTGCCTTCGTTGATAAGGTCGGGCAAGGAGAGGCCCTGGTTCTGATATTGCTTGGCGACGGAGACCACAAAGCGCAGATTGGCTTTGGTAAGGCGGTCGAGAGCCTCCTGGTCGCCGGCTTTGATGCGCTGTGCCAGCTGCACCTCCTCTTCGGGGGTGAGCAACTCTTCGCTGCAGATGTCCTGCAAGTATTTGTCCAACGACTTGATGTCGCGGTTGGTGATGGAATGGGTAATCTTTAGCTGTCGCATGGATTAGTGTATTCTTCTATTACAACATTTGCATTAACGAAGAAAAATAAAAAATGTTTCACCCGATGCAAAAAAAAAATCGGAATGCTTTTTTTTTTGTTATCTTTGCAGTCGTCATGCAGTGGGCTCCACACAGGGCTACTGCTGGCATAAAGTATTTGCCATCAGGGTATTGGTGCTTATTGTGCAGGATAGGCGATTGTGGCATATTGGGTGTAATGGGCCTAATCGGGTGGCGGAAAAATATTAAAAAAGATAATAAAATAAAAAAAAATATGTTCGAAAATTTACAGAGCAAAATAGACAAGGCGTTGCACTCGTTGCGAGGCAAAGGGCGTATCACCGACATCAACGTCGCCGAGACCGTCAAGGAGGTCCGCAAGGCGCTGCTGGAGGCCGACGTGAGCTACCCCATCGCCAAGGAATTCACCGACCGTGTGAAGCAGGAAGCCATGGGTCGCAACGTGATTGAGAGTATCGAGCCCGGACAGTTGATGGTGAAGATTGTCCACGAAGAGCTGACCAAGCTCATGGGCGGTGAAGCTGTGGACATCAACCTCAAGGGAGCTCCCGCCGTGGTGCTCATCGCCGGTTTGCAAGGTTCGGGTAAGACCACCTTTTCGGCAAAGCTGGCCTACCACCTGAAGAATAAGAAGGCCAAGAGCGTGATGCTGGTGGCCGGCGACGTCTATCGTCCTGCCGCCATCAACCAGTTGCAGGTGTTGGGTGAGCAGATCGGTGTCCAGGTTTTCGCCCGCCTTGGCGAAGCCGATCCCGTGAAGATTGCCCAGGATGCCGTGGCCGAAGCCAAGCTTCGCGGCATCAACGTCGTCATCGTCGATACTGCCGGCCGTCTGGCCATCGACGAACAGATGATGGACGAGATTTCTGCCTTGAAGCGCACGCTGCAACCCCAGGAGACCCTCTTCGTGGTGGACTCCATGACAGGTCAGGATGCCGTGAACACCGCCAAGGCCTTCAACGACCGCATCGATTATGACGGCGTGGTGCTCACCAAGCTCGACGGCGACACCCGTGGCGGTGCTGCGTTGACGATCCGCTACTCCGTGAAGAAGCCCATCAAATTCGTCGGCATCGGCGAGAAGATGGATGCTCTCGATGTGTTCCACCCCGACCGTATGGCCAGCCGTATCCTTGGCATGGGCGACGTGGTGTCGCTGGTGGAACGTGCCCAGGAACAGTATGATGAGGCCGAGGCCCGCAAGATCCAGAAGAAGATTGTCAAGAACGAATACGACTACGACGACTTCCTGGCCCAGATAGCCCAAATCAAGAAGATGGGCAACATGAAAGACCTGCTGGGAATGATACCCGGTATGAGCAAGATGACACAAGACGTCGAGATCGGCGACGACGCTTTCGTTCCCATCGAGTCCATCATCGGCTCCATGACCCCCTACGAACGCCGCAATCCCAACTGCCTGAACGGCAGCCGCAAACAACGTATTGCCGCGGGTAGCGGCCGCAGCATCCAGGAGGTGAACCGACTGGTGAAGCAGTTCGAGGACACCCGCAAGATGATGAAGGCGGTGACCAACAACAAGGGTGGCAAAAACCCCTTCGTCCGCAAGAGAAGATAACAGTGGTGAAATAAAGTCGCCCTCATTAACAAGACATATACAATAATATCCTTCAAATCAACATATCAACACATCATGTACCAACTACTAGACGGAAAATCGATGTCGGCCACCATCAAAGAAGAGCTGGCCAACGAGGTGCGGTCGCTGACCGCCAAAGGACTTCGCAGACCCCATTTGGCTGCCATACTGGTAGGCGACGACGGCGCCAGCCAGACCTATGTGGCCAGCAAAGAGAAATCGTCGCACGAGGTAGGGTTCACCTCGTCGGTGTACCGCTATTCGGCCAACACCAGCGAAGAGGAGCTGCTGCGTGCCATCGAATTCCTCAACGACGACGATGAGGTGGACGGATTCATTGTGCAGCTGCCGCTGCCTAAACATATCAACGAACAGCATATCATTCAGGCCATTAATCCCGATAAAGATGTCGACGGCTTCACACCTGTCAATGTGGGCCGTATGGTGCTCGGCGAGGAGTGCTTTGTGCCCGCCACACCGATGGGTATCTGCACCCTGCTGGAACGCTATAACATTGAGACAGAAGGAAAACACTGCGTCGTTGTCGGCCGCAGCAACATTGTGGGAACGCCCATGGCCAACCTGATGAGCCGTAACCGCAAAGGCGCCAACTGCACCGTGACGCTGTGCCACAGCCGTACGGCCAACCTGCCGGCCATTACCCGCCAGGCCGATATCCTGGTGGTGGCCATCGGCAAACCGGAATTTGTCACTGCCGACATGGTCAAGGAGGGCGCCGTGCTGGTGGATGTGGGCATTCATCGCATCCCCGACGAGAGCAAGAAGAGCGGCTTCCACCTGTGCGGTGACGTGAAACACAGCGAGGTTGACGAGCACTGCAGTTGGGTGACCCCCGTGCCGGGCGGTGTCGGCCCCCTCACCATCGTATCGCTGCTGCAAAACACCATGAAGGCCTATCGTCGCCACATGAACCTGTAACATCTTTTTGAACCCAGTATTATCGCTTATATTATGAAAACCATAGTAGTAGTTCCCTGTTACAACGAGTCGAATCGCCTGCCCCAGGATGAGTTTGTACGCTTTGTGGAGAGCAACGACGAGGTGGCATTCCTTTTCGTCAACGACGGCAGCAGAGACAATACCCTCAGCGTGCTGCAGGCGCTGACTGAGCGCCACGAACATCTCATGTTGCTCGACCTGCAGCCCAATGGTGGCAAGGCCGAGGCGGTGCGCAAGGGAATGCTCTATGCCGCAGAGCACTACGACTGCCAGTATCTCGCCTTCTGGGATGCCGACCTGGCTACCCCGCTCAACGAGATACCTCAGATGATTGCTTGGGCCGACAAGGGCTACAACATGGTGATGGGTCTGCGCCTGATGCGTCTGGGTGCCAAAGTGCGCCGCAAGACTGTGCGCCACTATCTGGGACGCTGTTTCGCCACCGTGGCATCGATAATGCTTGATTTGCCGGTGTACGACACCCAGTGCGGTGCCAAGCTCTTCAGCAAACAGGTGGTGCTGGACATATTCCCCGAGAGCTTCATCACTCGCTGGCTCTTCGATGTGGAGTTGCTGGCCCGCTACAAGAAACGCTACGGACCCCTGAAAGCCCGCGAGAATATCTACGAATACCCGCTGTTCAAGTGGGAAGATGTGGACGGCTCACGACTCAAGAAAAAAGACTTCATCAAAGCCCCTGTGGAGCTGCTAAAGATTTGGAACAGATATAGATAACCTAAAACGAAAAGGACGATACCAATGAGAAACATATTCGCTGACAACAAACGCGAGCCCTGGTTTTGGGGCTTTCTGGCGCTGGCACTGTCGATGCTGGTGGCTATGCTGTTCATGAGCAACACGGCTGGCAACAGCGGCGACGAGGACAAGTTCCAGATACCGCAAGGCAAGTTCGTGATGGATTACTACAAGTCTGACGGTCAGGACAAAACCTGCATGCAGGATGTTGTGACCCTCAACGGCAAGGAGCAGAACTGGAACCTGAAATACTACGGCTGCTCGTTCGATGTGGTGACCGAATGGATTAACGAGACCCTGGGTCTTGAGGATATCGCCCACACCCGTCACAAGTGCAATGCCCTGCTGGGCTGGCTGATAGTGCTTTTCGGCGGCCTCATCGCTTACCAGGCCGGCAAGGTGAGTGGCAACGGTAATGAGGAGCGTCGCGGCTGGCGCGCTGCTGTAGTCACCATGCTGCTGCTTTTCCTGTCACCGCGTCTGCTGGGGCATTCGTTCAACAATCCCAAGGATGTCCCCTTCGCCGCCGGCGTCATCATGTTCATCTATTATTCCATGATGTATCTCAGGCAGATGACACCTATTGCCGTTACTGCGGCTGTCGACGCCAAGAACAAAAACAGCAAGGGCAAGACGCAGCGTCAGGTGCAGTATCCTGCCCCTGCTTTCGGCAAACGCACCATCTTGGTGATGGACATCATTCTGGTGATACTTAGCGCGCTGGTGCTGTTCCTGACGGCTGGCATCCTCATCGCCATCTTGGTTGTGGGCATCGAGGTGCTGGTACTCTATGCTTTCCGTAAAGCGCCGAAATTCAATCCGCTGACTTTGCTGATGATGTCATTGTCGTTGGCATTGGCCATCAGCAACCGTGTCGGTGGCCTCATTGTGGTGTGCTACCTGGGCCTGTGGGCGCTGCTGTGGATAGTGTCCAATATCAAAGCGTTGAGCTTCAATGTTATTGCCAAGGTTGTCATTACTGCCGTGCCGGTGTGTGTCACAGGATTCTTCGCCGGATTGCTGCTGTGGCCTTTCGCAATGCAGGATCCCATCCACAACACCTTGGAGAGCTTCAAGCTGATGTCGCAGTTCGATGTGTCGTTGCGACAACTCTTTGAGGGTCAGATGCTCATGTCCGACCAGATGCCGTGGTACTATACGCCGAAGTTTATGCTGATGACCATACCCGTGGCAGTGTTGCTGGGCTGGGTGCTCTATCCCGTCGCCGGCGGCTTCAAGAAAGCGCGCTGGGTGGACAGCACGATGATCTATTTCACCTGCATCTTCCCGGTGTTCTGGATAGTGGTGACCGGCGCCAACGTCTATGGCGGATGGCGTCACTCCATATTCACCTATCCCACCATGGCCGTAGCGGCAGGCTTGGCCTACGACGCACTGGCTGCGTGGGCTGGCCGCAAGAGCCGTAAACGGTTGGTGGAGACTGTGGTGGCATGTGTGCCCTTCCTGCTGCTGGTGCCTCCGGCAGTGCACATTGTGCGCAACCATCCCCATGAGTATGTCTACTTCAACGAACTCACCGGCGGCGTGAAGAAAGCCTATGGCCATTATGAGATGGACTACTACTATCATTCGATGCGTGCCGCCACGGAATGGGTGATGGCCAATGCCGAACCCCGCAACGACGGCGAGAAGACGCTGGTGGGATCGTTCCACATCGAGTCGACCAAATACTTCCTGCGCAACGACACCACAAACTTCGCCACCCGCTTTGTCCGTTGGAATCAGCGTGGCGAGTTCGACTGGGACTATCTGGTGTTTCCCATCACCGGCATCTCGGGTGCCGAGTTGCTGGGTCCCCATTTTCCGCCGCAGGAATGTGTGCACACGGTGGAAGTCAGCGGAGTGCCCATCGCTCTGGTGCTGAAACGTGACAACAAATACGACCTGCAAGGCGTGCAGCTGATGAAAAAGGGGCAACTTGACAGCGCCAAGGTGCTCATGAACAAAGCCTTGGAGGCCAATCCCTATAATGTCACCGCGCTGGCCAAGCTGGCAGAGATAGGTCTGCAGACCGGACAAGTCGACAGCGTTGTGACGCTGAGCCAGCGGTTGCTGGAGATTGACCCCGACAACGGCCAGGCCAAGCAGCTGCTGTGCTACGGATACCTGAACACGGGCCGCAATCTCGAGGCCGACCAGCTTCTGGCGCAGCTGCGCAATGCTGGTGATAACCCCTTCGCCTATAGCCTCTCGGCCCAGCTGGCAGCACAGCGTGGCGACTTCAACAGTGCGATGGCTTTCCTGAACGAGATGCTGGGCAAAGGACTGATGGACAACGAGAGCCTGAACCTCTATGTGGCCCTCAGCCAGCAGAATGGCATAAACCCCCAGAATGCGCAGTACAACTTCTATGCCGCCTATGCCCGCGGCCTGGAGAAGAAAGGCGACAAAAAGAACGCCGAGATGATACGTAAACAGTTGAACGGCGGAAGATAAGGAGGAACAATGAAGAAACTTTGGATAGCCATAGTAAAGCTGTTCGGCTGGAAGTTCGACGAGTTGGACGTGGAGGAACGCAAGGAGCTGTTCCACAGTGTACTGATATGTGCTCCCCACACCAGCGCACTCGACTTTCTCCTCGGTGCGGCGTATCTGTGGAACAAGGACGTCAACTGCATTTTCTTCATCAAGAAGGAGCTCTTCGTTTTTCCCATACGCCGTTTTCTGCTGCATTTTGGTGCCGTGCCCATCGACCGCGGCAACCGCAAGAACAACATGGTCGAAACCGCCGTGCGGCAGTTGCAGCAGAACGACAGATATACAGTCGTGATTACTCCAGAAGGTACACGCAAGCTTGTGAAACGCTGGAAACGTGGCTTCTATGAGATAGCCGTGGCTGCGCAGGTGCCCATCCTGGTGACCTACATAAACTATGGCACCAAGCACATGGGTGTGGGACCCACCCTGATGCCTACTGGTGATTTCGATGCCGATATGCTGAAAATTCTGGAGGTGTACAACACGGTGAAGCCCCGCAACGCCAAGGGCTGGGACCTCGAGGCGCTGAAAGCCACCTACCGTGCCAAAGTGGACAATAATAATGAATAATAAAACACATATAATAACCATGAGTAATGTAAGACGAATTTATGTCGAAAAGAAGACCGACTATGCGGTCAAAGCCAAAGAGCTGTTCGACGAGATGCAGAATTATCTGGACATTCAGGCCGATAGTGTCCGTGTGCTGATACGCTACGACATTGAGAACCTGAGCGAAGCGACCTATCGCAAAGCCTTGGGCACCGTCTTCTCGGAGCCGCCGGTGGACGATGTCTACGAAGAGACCTTCCCGCATCAGAAGGACGATTTTTGCTTCTCGGTGGAGTATCTGCCCGGCCAATTCGACCAGCGTGCCGACAGCGCTGAGCAGTGCGTCAAGTTGCTCAACGACGAAGAGAACCCCATTATCAAGTCGGCTACCACCTACGTCGTCGCCGGCCCGCTGAGCGAGGCGCAGCGCAAAGCCCTTGTGAAGCATTGTGTGAACCCTGTCGACTCAAGGCTCACCGACGAGCAGAAACCCGCCACTCTGGAGGACCATTTCGACGAGCCTGCCGACGTGCTGGTGCTCGACGGTTTCGCCACCATGGACGAGCAGCATCTCAAGACGCTCTACGACGGGCTGGGACTGGCTATGACTTTCGCCGATTTCAAACATATACAACGTTATTTCGAAGGCGAAGAGCATCGCGACCCCACCATGACGGAAATCCGTGTGCTCGACACTTACTGGAGCGACCACTGCCGCCACACCACTTTCGCCACCGAGCTGAAAGACATCACCTTCGACGAAGGCTACTACCGTCCGCTCATCGAGGGCGCTTTCAAGCAATACCTCGACGACCATAAGGAGCAGTATGCCGGACGCAACGACAAGTTTGTCTGCCTGATGGACATCGGAACGCTGGCCGCCAAACGCATCCGCAAGATGGGTCTGCTCGACGACCAGGAAATCAGCGACGAAATCAACGCCTGCAGCATTGTGGTGCCCGTAGTCATCGATGGAGTAGAGGAGGAGTGGCTCATCAACTTCAAGAACGAGACCCACAACCATCCCACCGAGATCGAGCCTTTCGGCGGTGCCGCCACCTGCTTGGGTGGCTGCATCCGCGACCCGCTGTCGGGCCGCACCTATGTGTACCAGGCCATGCGCGTCACCGGCGCTGCCGACCCCACGCGTCCCCTCAGCGAGACCATCGAGGGCAAACTGCCACAGCGCAAGCTGGTGACCACAGCGGCACACGGCTATAGCAGCTACGGCAACCAGATAGGCCTGGCTACGGGACTCGTCAATGAAATTTACCATCCCAATTATGTGGCCAAACGTCTGGAGATCGGTGCCGTGATTGCCGCGGCTCCGCGTCGTCAGGTGAAAAGGTTGAACAGCGACCCCGGCGATGTCATTATCCTGCTGGGAGGCCGTACAGGTCGTGACGGCATTGGCGGTGCCACGGGAGCTTCGAAGTCGCATACGACCGCGTCGCTCACCACCTGCGGCGCCGAGGTGCAGAAAGGCAATGCGCCTACCGAACGCAAGATACAGCGTCTCTTCCGCCGCGAAGAGGTGTCGTCACTCATCAAGAAATGCAACGACTTCGGCGCTGGCGGCGTCAGCGTCGCCATCGGTGAGCTGGCCGACGGACTGCTTATCAATCTCGACAAAGTACCCAAGAAATATGCTGGCCTCGACGGCACCGAGCTGGCCATCAGCGAGAGCCAGGAGCGTATGGCCGTGGTGGTCGACCCCAAGGATGTCGATGCCATGATGCGCTATGCCGACGAGGAGAACCTCGAGGCAACGGTGGTGGCCACCGTCACCGAGAGCCCCCGCATGGTCATCAACTGGCGTGGCAAGACCATCGTCGACCTCAGCCGCCGTTTCATCGACACCAACGGCGCCCACCAGGAGACGACAGTCCATGTGACTATGCCCTCACAGGAATGCAAGAAAGAACAGAGCGCATCCAAATCCGTCAAAGAGCTTTGGCTCGATACCCTTGCCGACCTCAATGTCTGTTCGCAGAAAGGTCTGGTGGAGATGTTCGACAGCTCCATCGGTGCCGGCAGTGTGGTTATGCCCTACGGCGGCCGTCGCCAGCTGACGCCGACACAGAGTATGGTCGGCAAGCTGCCGCTGCTCACCGGCCAGTGCGACACCGTCACCATCATGAGCTATGGCATGGATCCTTACCTGACCAGCTGGAGCCCCTTCCATGGCGCCGTCTACGCTGTCGTCAACTCCGTGGCCAAGATCGCCGCCGCAGGTGGCGATGCCAGCAAGGTGCGCCTCACATTCCAGGAATATTTCAAGAAGCTGGGCAACGACCCGGCACGCTGGGGCGAGCCCTTCAGCGCCCTGCTGGGTGCCTACAACGCTCAGATGGGACTTCGTCTGCCGGCCATCGGTGGCAAGGACTCCATGAGTGGCACCTTCAACAATATCGATGTGCCGCCCACCCTCTGCAGCTTCGCCGTGGGTGTCAGCGATTTGCAGCATGTGGTGACCCCCGAGCTCAAGCAGGCGGGCCATCGCCTCGTGCTGCTCGACATCAAGCAGGACAGCTACCACATGCCCGACTATGCCGACGTGCTGGCCCAGTATGCCGCTTTGCGCACCGCCATCGAGGCGGGCAGTGTAAGCGCCACCTACGTCGTCGGCTTCGGCGGCATCATCGAGGCTGTCAGCAAGATGGCTTTCGGCAACGCCCTCGGCGTGCGCCTGAAAACCATGAACGCCGACGAGCTCACCGCCAAGAACTATGGCCACATCGTCGTCGAGGTGCCCCAGGGCGCCACGTTGCCATTCCGTTGCACGGAGATTGGCGAAGTCATCGATGAGCAGGCCTTCTATGTCGGCGACCAGCGTATCGGTATGGACGAAGCCTTGGAGGCCTGGACTTCGCGGCTCGAGAGTGTATATCCCACCGTCAGCCCCGCCCATCGCGACAATGCCAAGGTGCAGAACATCAGCCACAAGGCTTCGGAGGTCTACATCTGCAAGCACAAAGTGGCACGGCCTCATGTCTTCATCCCCACATTCCCGGGCACCAACTGCGAGTACGACTCCGCCCGCGCCTTCCTGCGTGCCGGTGCCGACGTGCAGACCATCGTCTTCCGCAACCAAAATGCCGCACAGATCCGCGAAAGCGTTGACGCTTATGTGAAGGCCATCAACAATAGTCAGATTATCATGATTCCTGGCGGTTTCTCGGCAGGCGACGAGCCCGAAGGCAGCGCCAAATTCATCACCAGCGTCTTCCGCAATCCGGCCATCAGCGATGCGGTCATGCAGCTGCTCCGCCAGCGTGACGGCCTCATGCTGGGTATCTGCAACGGATTCCAGGCCCTGGTCAAACTTGGCCTCGTGCCCTATGGCGAGATACGTCCGCAGAGCCCCGACTCGCCCACGCTGACCATGAACACCATTGGCCGCCACCAAAGCAAGATGGCCTACACCCGCATCGCCAGCACCCTGTCGCCTTGGCTGCAAGGCGTAGCTGTCGGCGACATCCACAGCGTGCCCATCTCGCACGGTGAAGGACGCTTCGTCGCCACACAGCAGTGGCTCGACAGCCTGATTGCCAACGGCCAGGTGGCCACGCAATACGTCGACCTCGACGGCAACGCCACGATGGATGAACGCTACAACATGAACGGCAGCCACCTCGCCATCGAAGGCATCACCAGCCCCGACGGCCGCATCCTCGGCAAGATGGCCCACAGCGAGCGCCGCACCCAAGGCACAGCCGCCAACATTGTCGGCAACGACGACCAGCGCATCTTCGAAAGTGGTGTGGCCTACTTCAAGTAATCAACTAATCCCAATACACCAAAAAGGGACCCACGAGGGTCCCTTTTTTTTGAAAAAATTATTCTGTATAACCGAGTTTGGGAAACTACAATTTCTTTTTGAGTCAATTGGTTGGCAAACTTACGCGGAAGGTGCTGCCTTGGCCTGGTGTACTCTCCACGGTGATGGTGCCGTGGTGTAGGGCCACCACTTGCTTGACGTAGTTGAGGCCTATGCCGAAGCCTTTGATGTTGTGGACGTCGCCGGTAGGCACGCGGTAGAATTTCTCAAAGATATGTTTCTGCTGCTTGGGGTCGATGCCGATGCCGTGGTCGGTGACTTCGAGCACAATGTTGTTGCCTTGTGTGCTCGTGGTGATGTCGATGAGCACCTCGTTGGGCGAATATTTGATGGCGTTGTCTACCAGGTTGAATAAGAGGTTTGTGATGTGCACTTCGCTGGCCAGAATCGTCGAGGGGTCGGCGTGGAGGTGGCAGGAGAGCTGTCCGCCGCGGCTGTCGACGCGCAGCTGTGCGCCACGTACTACGGTGTGGATGATGGCGTGGATATCCACCTCCTTTTTGTCCACCGTGGCGTGGCGGTCGGTCATCTTGGCGCTCTCGAGGATGGTCTCCGTCAGGGTACGCATGCGGCGGTTGGCGTCGTCGATGATGCCGATGTAGGTCTTGGTGTTCTCGGGGTTGTTGACGATGGTGTTGTCTTGCAGCATCTCGCAGGCCAGTCCGATGGTGGAGATGGGAGTCTTGATTTCATGGGTCATGTTGTTGATGAAATCGTTCTTCATCTGGTCCAGCTCATGCTGCCGCGACATCATGCGTACGAGCAGCAGGAAGAGAGTGAAGATAATGGCGATGAGGAGCGCGCGGAAGAGGAATGCGAAGGCGGAGTCTTCGTGCAGCAGCATGCCGGGAAGGGGAAAGTAGAGCACGAGGAAATAGTCGGTGGGGTTCATCATGCCGTCGAGCTGGAAACGATATTTGTAGGGCGATTCGAGTAGGGACAGCTCCTTGCCGCTGCGGTTGCAGTAGAGGAACTGGGCGTTGCCGTTGTCGTAGACGCCGATGATGGGCTGTAGGTCGATGCCGTTGGCGATGAGGTTCTGGATGATGAGCGAGTCGAGAAGGTTGTAGTTGAAGGTGCTGGGCATCATGATGTTGTCGACGACGTAGTCGGAGATGTCGTTGACGAAACGGTCGTAGAAATCGGGGCTGCCGGCCAGCCGGTCACGTGTGGCGAGGAGCGTGTTGTATTGCGCAATGGTGGCGCTGTCGGCCGAGGAGACGCGAGCGTGGGGGAGGAGATGCACACTGTCGATCATGGTGCCGCCCACGGCGACGAGGGTGGTGTCGAAGAAGAGGTTGTAGTTCTCCTGCACGAGGGTCTGCATGCGGTTGTTGAGTTCGTCGATGCGTTTGAATTTCAACAGGCGGTAGCGGTCGTTCTGGCTGATGTAGTCCTCCAGCTTTAGTCGGTTCAGCTGGTCTATCATGTCGTCCATGGCATTGTTCACGCTGATCGAGAAGAGACGGTTGCTCATGCGAACAGTGCGCGTAGCCTGGATAAACTCGACAACGACGAGACACGAAGCTGCGGCAATGAAAATGCCTATGAGCCAGATGAATAGTTTGCGTTTCATGGGATGACGGTGTGTGGTCAATAATCTTATACCTATTTATAATACGCGAAATGTTTGGTTTTGTTTCAAAAAACAGTGTGCCGCCTCTTTCGGGGTTGCCGGCTGCTGACGGCGGTGCTGTTGAAAGATGTTGAAAAAAAGATATAAAAAAGTGGTGCGCTGTGGAGAAATATGATGTATCTTTGCAGTATGCAGATGGGCTGCCGACATGTGCCGTTGTGTTTGCAACTGGCACTGTATGAGTGGATTGAGACTGATATATGTGAATAGTACAATAGAAAAAAACGATGGCAACAAAGTACATTTTTGTGACGGGCGGTGTGGCTTCCTCTCTGGGGAAGGGCATCATCGCCGCTTCGCTGGCGCGCCTGCTGAAAGCTCGCGGCTACACTGTGACAAACCAGAAACTGGACCCTTACATCAACATTGACCCTGGAACGCTGAACCCCTACGAGCATGGCGAGTGCTTCGTGACGGAAGATGGCGCCGAGACAGATCTCGACTTGGGGCACTACGAGCGTTTCACGGGGGTGCCTACCTCGCATGCCAACAATGTGACTACGGGGCGTATCTATCAGAATGTCATCGACAAAGAGCGCCGCGGAGACTTTCTGGGCAAGACGGTGCAGGTCGTTCCGCATATCACCAACGAAATCAAGGAACGCATCACGGCCCTCGGCAACACAGGCAACTATGAGTTCGTCATCACCGAGATTGGCGGTACCGTGGGCGACATCGAGTCGTATCCCTTTATCGAGGCCGTGCGTCAGTTGAAATGGACCTTGGGCCGCAACAGTATTGTCATCCATTTGACCTATATCCCCTATCTGGCTGCTGCCGGCGAGTTGAAGACCAAACCTACGCAACACTCTGTCAAGGCTTTGCAACAACAGGGTGTCCAGCCCGACATCATCGTGTGCCGCACCGAGAAACCGCTGACGCGCAGTGTGAAGGACAAGATAGGTCTCTTCTGCAACATCGACGGCGACAGCGTCATCGAGGACGGCGACGTGAGAAGTATCTATGAGGTGCCCCTCAAAATGCGCGACGAGAAGCTGGACCTCCAGGTGCTCAAGAAACTGGAGGTGCCTATCAAGAAAGATCTGGACCTCGACAACTGGGAGAAGTTCCTCTACAAACTGCACAACCCCGAACGTGAGGTCAATGTGGCGCTGGTGGGCAAATATGTGCAGCTGCAGGATGCCTACAAGTCTATCACCGAGGCCTTTATCCATGCCGGTGCCGAACTTCGCTGCAAGGTGAATGTACGCTATGTGAACAGCGAGAATCTCACTGCCGACAATGTCGACAGCGAGTTGGGCGGCCAGTCAGGAATATTGGTGGCGCCGGGCTTCGGCACCCGTGGCATCGAGGGCAAAATTCTCGCTGTGCGTCACGCTCGCGAGAACAACATACCCTTTATGGGCATCTGTCTGGGTATGCAGTGCGCCGTCGTGGAGTTCGCCCGCAACGTGCTGGGCTATGCCGACGCCCATTCGGTGGAGATAGCCCCAGCCACGACGCATCCCGTCATCGACATGATGGAGGAGCAGAAGAATATCTCCAATATGGGCGGCACCATGCGTCTTGGTGCCTACCCCTGCCAGGTGGTCAAGGGCTCCAAGGCCTACGACATCTACGGCAGCGAGCATATCTCCGAGCGTCACCGCCATCGTTATGAGTTCAACAATGCCTATCTCGATGATTTCAAGGCCCATGGTATGATGCCGGCAGGCTTCAATCCCGACTCAGGACTGGTGGAGATTGTCGAGATTCCGCAGCACCCATTCTTCGTAGGCGTGCAGTTCCATCCCGAATACAAGAGCACTGCCATGCATCCCCATCCACTTTTCGTGGCATTTGTCAACGCGGCGCTAACCTATAGACCTTGAACGACGAGACATTAAGTGTCGCAGATTACTAACCACTAATTCCAATCACCCAATGAAAATAGGAGTCATCATTGCAATGGATATCGAATATCGTCAGATGTTCGATGCGCTTGGCGGCAACCATGGCCGCTTGGGAAACAACGATATCGTTCTGTGGCAGTGCGGTATAGGCAAGGTCAATGCCGCTGTGGGCACCATGCACCTCTGTCAGGCTCACGCCCCCGAAGCCATTGTCAGTACGGGTCTTGCTGGCGGCATCGATGCCCAGCTGCAGGTGATGGACATTCTGGCTGCCAGCCAGGCTGTCTACCACGATGTGGACTGCGGCATGGGCAACGCCGCAGGACAGGTGCAAGGCATGCCGGCACGTTTCGATGCCGACCCGCGGCTGCTGTCGGCGGCTGTGGTCCTTGGCGACGGCGCAGGTGTGAAGTCGGGTCTGATCTGCACTGGCGACCAGTTTATTACTGACCGTCCCTCGCTCGATGCCATCAAACGGCGTTTTCCCGACGGCTTGGCCTGCGACATGGAGAGCGCCGCCATCGCTCACACTTGCCATCTGCTCGGCATCCCCTTCCTCAGCCTCCGCGTCATCAGCGACACGCCTGGCAACACCGACAACCACCAGGCCCAGTGGGACACCTTCCTGGCCAACATGGGAAGCCACTCGTTCAGCTTCGTCAAACGGCTTCTCGAACAGTTATAACCTCAAAACCTGCATGTTATGGAAGTAATACAAAGTTTCACCATCGACCATACCCACCTGAAGCCGGGCATCTATGTCTCGCGCGTCGACAAAGGCTTCACCACCTTCGACCTTCGCATCACTGAGCCCAACCGCGAGCCTGCCGTGGCCCCGTCGGCCATGCACAGCCTTGAGCACCTGATGGCCACCTGGTTCCGCAACTCGACAGCCAAAGACGATGTGGTCTATGTCGGCCCCATGGGTTGCCTGACGGGAATGTATGTCATCATGACAGGCAATTACAGCGTCGAGGATATGCGCCATCTCACCATCGAGTGTCTGCAATGGATACTGACCCAGACAGAAGTCCCCGCCACCACGCCTGAAACCTGTGGCAATTGCCTGCTGCACGACCTGCCTATGTGCCATTGGGAGAGCCGCCGCTATCTGTCTCGCCTTCAGAATGATTTCCACTGCGAGTACACCAAGCTGCAGGTCACCTTGGCCGACGGCAAGGTGTTCGCCGACGCCTGACACCCATCAGCAACAGAACAACTACAATAATCTATTCCCTGCCATGCCATGGGTATTGCCGAAAGGAATGCAATGGCGTGGTGCACGCTATTGATAATAAGTATGTTGCGAAAATAATTTGGAGAAAAGGGAAAAACTTGTTATCTTTGCAACCAGAATTTATAGTTTAAGATTGGTTGACTGATTAATAAATGGCCTTATTATGAAGAGTAAATATGTAATCCATGGCATCCTATTGCTGGCAATCATCTTGCAATACTTCCCCTGCCAAGCCCAGGACACTGTCTATTATGGCACAGACCCGAGGTATTATTATTATGATTTTCCTGACAATTGTGATTGTGAGGTGTATTATTATACGGATGTAATTGACTTTCAAGGTGAACAAGTGGCATCTATCTTTTATGTTGGTGACGGAGAAGCGGATTCTGTTTATGGTGTTGCTTTTTGTCCAGATCTCAAATATAATGATGGTTGGCACGATTATGATTACGAGCGATTTGTGTATAAGATTTTTTTATATGAATTTGAGGATGCTAACCATGTAATCAAGGTGGATAGTATAGTTCTTGTTTTTCCTGATTATGTTGATTCGTTAGGACTGTTAGGATTGTATGACAAGTGTTTCTCGTTTGTAGATTTTAGAAGTAATCAATGCGAGTATTCTAGTCTCTTCGGTAATAATAATCTGTATTCCTATTTTAGAGAATTCTATTTTACAAAGCCATATCATCCCAATGGCTTATTCCTGATAGGCATTCAAGACCTATTTTCGATGGGCGATTTGGGCGCAAAATCTTTTGGCTTTGGAGAACCAGTGACGGATACATTGTTGAATGGAGATGTGAATATTGGTCATGATGTCATTCCTTGTCTGGTAAATGGTGGCATTGTTAATATCTATGAAGATAGTATTTATTTTTCTCTTAATAGCTCATTTAATTTTTATAATGGAATATACAGAACATCACTAAGCCAAGGTTTTTTCCCCATCATCCTGCCGCCGACGGAGTCGGACAGTGTGCCTTTGTGCGCTGGCGTTGATGGTTTCCGGCTGGGCGTGGTGATGGACGATGTGGCGATATTCTATTGGAACCAGGGGCTGAGTGGCCGCTACCAGTGCAGCCTGGGACCTGCCGACAGCGAGCCGGAGGACAACGCGCTGGTGGAATTTGCCGACGGGCAGAACTTCCTGCGCTACACCGACTTGCCCGACGGCGAGTACAAGGCATGTGTGCGCCGCGTGTGCTACCACGACTGCTATTTCCACCGCGACAGCACCTACTATAGCGATTGGAGCGAGCCGATAGCGTTCCGCGTGGGCGACCCGCCCGACGACACGGTGTCCGTCCGTGGCGTGCCGCAGCTCAGCGACGTAACCTTGGTGCCCAACCCCGCCACCTTGCAGGTGACGGTGACCTCGGCGGAGCGCATCGCCACGGTGACGCTGACAGACATGAGCGGCCGCGAGGTGCTGCGACTCGAGGTGAACGCCGAGCAGACGACCCTGGACATCAGCACGCTGCCCAAAGGCGTGTACCTCGCCACCATCGTGACCCCCCAGGCCACCACCACCAAACGCCTCGTGGTGAACTGACGAGGGCTGAAGCATCCTAATCAAACGGCCTCATAATGAGTGTGGGAGATGAAAAGATGCAAAAATTTTTCGCTGGCGCATACTAAAAAAATACGCTTGGCGTTAAGGGTGCGCTGATGTTAATGACAAGGCCCCGTAGTTCAGCTGAATAGAACGTCGGATTCCGGTTCCGAAAGTCGTGGGTTTGAATCCCGCCGGGGTCACCATGAGGGGTGTGTCGCGAGACGCGCCCCTTTTTTTGCTAATATAATAATGATAAAAATGAAGGAATTCTTTAGTAACATGAAGCCTTTCGGTCAGCTGATGACGCTGGCTGTCGTTTTTTTTATGCTTTTCATGGTCTCCATGGGCATAGAGGTGATACTGGCTGCTGTCGGCATTGACGTGACGAGCACTTACGTGCTGTTGCTCACGCAGGGGCTGTCCCAGCTATTGATGTTTTTCGTGCCTGCATGCCTGTGTGCCTGGTTGTTCAGCGATACGGTATCGTCGGGGTTGCGCTTGCGCTTTGCGAGAAGCAACTGGCTGCACTTGCTGGCGGCGTTGGCTTTGTTGCTGTTGATTATGCCTTTTAACGACTGGGTGACGCGTGTCAACGACAACTGGCATTGGTCGGGAGCCCTGCAGCCCGTCGAGGATGCGCTGCGCGTAGTAGCCTCCATGTCGGAAACGCTGGTCAGCCAATTTCTGGCGCTGGAGGGCGTGGGCAATCTGCTGCTCAACGTGTTGGTGCTGGCTCTAGTGCCTGCGCTGTGCGAAGAGTTTTTCTTCCGTGGCGGCGTACAGAACATCTGTCAGCGCTGGTTCCGTGGCAACGTGCATTGGGCCGTGGTGTGCACCGCTGCCCTCTTCTCTCTGGTGCACTTCGACGTTTTCGCTTTCCTGCCGCGCTTCTTGCTGGGGTTGCTGCTGGGCTATGTCTATGTCTACAGCGGCAGTATCTGGGTCAACGTGGCTGTGCATTTCCTGAACAACTTGATGGTGGTGCTGCTCACCTATCTGTACAACCAAGGTACGCTTGCCAACAACTGGGCCGATGACATTTCAGCACCCTGGTGGCTCATCGTTCCCACACTGCTCGTGTCGGGGCTGTTGTTTTGGCTTGTATTTGTGCGTAATAAAAAGAAAGACAGCTTGTTGCAGTAATAATGACAAGAAAAATCCAATCAGGACATTTCCGAGGGCCAAAATTCTGATTTTTAAGCACAGATAACAAAAAAAGATCCTTCAGTATGGCCATCTGAAGCATGATGAGATAGATTTTTTAGTTTTCATAAATAGTTGATATATAGTTTGTTGTATTCGTTGTTTTGCTGACTGGAAAATAAAAAAATGAAAAAATAGTTGCATATCAAAAAAAAATAGTATTTTTGCACTCTAATTTGAAATATAAATAACATAAATAGAAAGCATTATGACTAAAGCAGAAGTAGTAAACGCCATTGCCCAGAGAACGGGCATCGAGAAAGTGGCTGTCCTGGCAATTGTTGAAGAAATGATGGTTGTCATCAAGGAGTCCCTTACCAAGGGTGAGAATGTGTATCTCCGTGGCTTCGGTAGCTTCATTGTGAGAAGAAGAGCAGAGAAGACTGGCCGTAACATCTCGAAGAATACGACCGTTGTGATCCCCGCTCACAATATCCCCGCTTTCAAGCCCGCCAAATCGTTCATGGCCGAGGTGAAAAACAGCGAGACCAAGTAAGTATCACGTTGTAAACATTAATTGACCTAGTATTATGCCAAACGGTAAGAAACACAAAAGACACAAAATGTCGACGCACAAACGTAAAAAACGTTTGCGCAAGAATAGACATAAAAAGAAATAAATCCTAACAGCGTTTCTTTTTATTTTCTAACAAAACCAAAAACAAATTACACAACGCGCCATGCTTTGTTGTGTAGTTTGTTTTTTGTATTATCGGGCAGGCATTCCTAACGGAATATTCTACACAGCAGATGAACAAAGAGCTTGTGATTTCCGCCAACCCTACCGAGGTGCATATTGCGCTGATGGAGGACAAGCAGTTGGTGGAACTCCATAAAGAGAAAAAGAACAGCAACTATGCTGTGGGCGACGTGGTGCTGGGCAAGGTGAGGAAAATCATGCCCGGCCTCAACGCTGCTTTTGTCGACATCGGCGATGAGAAAGACGGCTTCATCCACTATCTCGATTTCGGTCCGTCGTTCAATTCATACAACAAATATCTGCGCCAAGCCATGAATGGCGACGCGGCGATGCAGACATTGTCGAACTTCAAGATAGAACCCATCTTCGAGAAAAACGGCAACCTTTCCAACTCGCTCAGCGTGGGACAGTACATTCTGACCCAGATTGCCAAAGAGCCCATCTCCACTAAGGGACCCAAACTGTCGGGCGACGTGTCGTTCGCGGGACGTTATCTGGTGCTGGTGCCGTTCTCCAACAAAGTCTCCATCTCGCAGAAAATCAAGAGCTCCGAGGAACGCACGCGTCTGCGCAAGCTGATACAGAGCATACGCCCCAACAATTTCGGCCTCATCGTGCGCACCGTGGCGGAAGGCCGTTCGGTGGCCGACCTCGACGCCGACCTGCGCACCCTGATGGGCAAATGGCGCACCATGACCGAGAAGCTGAAGCGCGTCAACGGTCCGCAGATGATAGAGTCGGAACTGGGCACCACCTCGGCGTTGCTGCGCGACCTGCTGACCGACGATTTCAACACCATCTACTGCGACAACGACGGCGTCTGCGCCGAGCTGCGCAGCTATCTGGGGCAGATAGCCCCCGACAAGGTGGATATCGTGAAACATTACAAGATGGAGACACCCATCTTCGAACAGTTTGGAATACAACGCGATATTCGTCGTGCCTTTGGCAAGATAGTGACTATCCGCTCGGGCGTGTATCTCTACATAGAGCACACCGAGGCGATGCATGTTATCGACGTGAACAGCGGTAACCACATCAAGGCCGGCAGCGGCCAGGAGGACACCGCACTGCAGGTGAACATCGAGTCGGCCAAGGAGATAGCGCGGCAGCTGCGACTGCGAGACATGGGCGGTATCGTCATCATCGACTTTGTCGACATGGTGAAGTCGGAGCACCGCAAGCAACTCTACGACGTGATGACTGAAGAGATGAAGCGCGACCGCGCCCGTCATACGATCTTGCCTCTCAGCAAGTTCGGTCTGATGCAGATCACTCGTCAGCGAGTGCGTCCCGCCATAGAGGTCGACGTGCAGGAGAAATGCCCCTTCTGCGACGGCACCGGCACCATCAAATCGAGCCTTACAGTGGTCGACGACATCGAATCGAATCTGCGCTATCTGTGCTCCAGTCTCAATCCCAAGTCGCTGACCATCAACACGCATCCCTACGTGCAGGCCTACCTTACGCAAGGCTGGAAGTCGATGCGCAAACAGTGGCAGAAGAAATATAAGGTGCGGCTGAAAATAGTGTCGCAGACCGAGTATAACCTGTTGGACTATAAGTTTTTTAATGCCAGTGGCGACGAAATAGAGATGTAGTCTTGCGCCGCGAGGAGCAAAAAATGTGTACGCAAGGGCAATAATAATTTCATTTCTACGTAATTGATGGTAGAAATGAAATTTTTTGTACCCTATATAATCCTGATGCTGAGCCTGCCGCTAATGGCTGTGGGGCAGAAAGGCATCGACGTGTCGCGCTACCAGGACACCATCAACTGGAAACGCGTGCAGCAGACAAAAACGGTTGATTTTGTGTATATAAAAGCCACCGAAGGTGCCTCAATCAAGGACAAAATGTATAAGTACAATGTCAAGAAAGCGCGAGAACATGGCCTGAAGGTGGGCAGTTATCATGTGTACAGTAGCAGGACGACGGCATACGATCAGTTCAACAATTTCAAGTCGCAGGTGAAGAAAGATCAGCAGGACCTTGTGCCGGTGCTCGACATAGAAGCCACCCATTGCCACAAACTGTATATGACGCGTGTCGACAAGCTGTTGGAACTGATGGAGAAAGAGTATGGCTGCAAGCCGATGATATATACCAGCGAGAAGCTATACATGACACACTTCAACAACAAGAAATATCAGAAATACCATTTCTGGATTGCCAACTACAACCGCAAGCCCAACATGGCCTACACGCTGTGGCAGTATACGCAGGACGGCCAGCTGAAGGGTGTGCGCGAAAGTGTCGATTTCTCGCGTTTCAACCCTAAGTATGGTCTGGCCAACATCACGATGCCCGACAAAAAGAAAGCCGAAATAAAAGACACCGTAAGCAAATGAAGGCGGAGCTGGCGATAATGCTTGGCCAACACGAGCCGACGACGGTATCCGTTAGCTTCGTGATACCCCAGGCCACCACCACGAAACGCCTCGTGGTGAACTGATTCGCGTTGCTGACAAATACTTCTTGTGCTCATGGTACGAATGGGCTTCGAACTTGCTATATTGTCAACGGAAAAAAGAGTATACCATTTTAAAACAATACGATATGATACAAGCGAAGTACACATTGAGAAAAGTGACCTGCGTGGCAATGATCGGGGTTCTGTCGGTGGCGATGCTGAGCAGCTGCTTCGGAAGAGGACACCGCTCGCACAGCCGTAGTTACGATTATGATGATTATCAGTATGAAAAGCCAGCGGTTGAGGCTCCTGCTGCGAGCAGCAGTGCGCAGCAGAGCAGTGCTACAGAAGAGATGTTTGCATGTCCCGTATGCAATGGGACGGGCAAGAATCTGCTGTCGGAGGACATCATGGCCCAGACACTGCCGTGTTCCTGTTGCGGCGGCTCGGGAATGACGACAAGTTCTGGCTACATGAGCTTCGTGGAGCTATATTCGTCGATGAACGGCGGCGGCTATTCGAATGGTGGAGGTTATTCGGGTGGAAACACACGCGACTACAACGAATGCGTGTCGTGCTACGGCCGCGGCACCTGCTGGATGTGCGGCGGAAAAGGGTGGAACTCGTACAGCGGCTATGGCAATAGCGGCATCTCCGAATGTCCGACATGCAATGGCACTGGACGCTGCCAGTTCTGTGGCGGCTCGGGCCGCAAATAGGCTTCGCTTGTTCTTCTGCTCGGCCCATGGCCTCGCGAAATCTTGTTGATCTTGTGGATTTTTGCTTCGCGCGCCTGCGGCGTTGTTCTACTGTTCGGCCTTTGGCCTCGCGAGATCTGTAAATCTTATAAATTATTTCCGCCTTCGGCGGGATTTGGTTTCCGCTTGTTCTCCTGCTCGGCCTCTGGCCTCGCGAGATCTTGTTGATCTTGTAGATTTTTTGCGCCTTTGGCGCGGCTGCGCGGGCTTTTTGGGCTGGGAGCTTGATGGTCTGGTGGATATACTTGATTGCGTTAGCATTCTACAAGATCTACTAGATCTCTGCCGCGCCAGCGGCTAGGCTTTTCCACCTTGTCGATTGTGTATTTTTTTTTGTGCCGACGGTGTGAATGTGCGTTGGCTAGTTTGCTGTTTGTTAGGTTGTTGTGATTCGATGATTTGTTCTATATAATTTTTTCTTATTAAAAAAGCACTTGGAATCAAGAAAAATGATTATCTTTGCAAGTTGATTCTGTGTACCCCGAGACCACCGAGAATGGCTCGTTGAGGGGTGCGGATATTTGATAATGAGTAAATTATAAATATAGTAAACACTTATGCAAGAGAGTAAAATAGGTCTGGATTTTGAAAAAGTGGAGCATGCACGCTCCATTGCCAAGAAGATCGCGAACCAAGTGCAGGATTTTGTGGGTGACTACACGACTGTCGCCGTGGAACGCACCATCTGCCGTTTTCTGGGTATTGATGGCGTGGACGCCAACGAGGTGCCGCTGCCCAATGTGGTGGTCGACGAACTGAAGTCGAAAGGCCTGCTGGGCCAAGGCGTAGCCTTTTGGATCGGCAACGCGGTGAAAGAGACGGGCAAGAGCCCGCAAGAGATAGCCGAAGCCATCAGTCAAGGCAAGCTCGACATCACCCAGCTGCCTGTGCACAGCGACAGCGACGCCGCCAAGGCAATACAACCTTACGTCGATGCCACTGTGGAGAAGGTGCGTGGCAACCGTCTGCGTCGCGAGAACTACATCAAAACCATAGGCGAGGGCTCGAAGCCCTACCTTTACATCATCGTTGCCACGGGCAATATCTACGAGGATGTGGTGCAGGCTCAGGCCGGCGCCCGCCAGGGAGCGGATATCATTGCCGTGATACGCACCACGGGCCAGAGCCTGCTGGACTACGTGCCCTACGGCGCTACGACGGAAGGCTTCGGCGGCACCTTCGCCACGCAGGAGAATTTCCGCATCATGCGTAAAGCCCTCGACGAGGTGGGCGAGGAGGTGGGCCGCTACATACGCCTCTGCAACTACTGCTCGGGACTCTGCATGCCGGAAATCGCCGCCATGGGCGCCCTGGAAGGCCTCGACGTGATGCTCAACGATGCACTCTATGGCATTCTCTTCCGCGACATCAATATGCAGCGCACGCTGATAGACCAATACTTCAGCCGCATCATCAACGGCTTCGCCGGCGTCATCATCAACACGGGTGAAGACAACTACCTCACCACCGCCGACGCTTACGAAGAGGCGCACACCGTGCTGGCGTCGGACTTCATCAACGAGCAGCTGGCCTTCATGGCTGGCCTGCCCAGCGAGCAGCAAGGCCTCGGCCATGCCTTCGAGATGGACCCCACCCTCGAGAACGGATTCCTCTATGAACTGGCTCAGGCACAGATGCTGCGTGAGATATTCCCCAACGCACCGCTGAAATACATGCCGCCGACCAAATTTATGACCGGCAACATCTTCCGTGGCCACATCCAGGATGCGCTGTTCAACATCATCGGCCAGTGGACCCACCAGGGTTTGCAGCTGCTGGGAATGCCCACCGAGGCTATCCACACACCTTTCATGAGCGACCGCTATCTCAGCATCGAGAACGCCAAATACATCTTCAACAATATGAAAGACATTGGCGAAGAGGTGGAGTTCAAGGAGGGCGGCATCATCCGCTCACGTGCCAAAGAGGTGCTGGACAACGCCACCACGCTGCTAGAACAGATGGAGAGCGAAGGCCTCTTCACGGCGCTGGAGAAGGGTATCTTCGCCAACGTCAAGCGTCCGAAGAACGGCGGCAAGGGTCTGGACGGCGTGACGCTGAAGGCGGAGCACTACTTCAACCCCTTTGTGGAACTGATGAAAGGAAAGAAATAGTTTAGTAACGAAAAAAACAGGTATATACAATGAGTGAAGGACTTTATTCGATGGAGGCTAAGGATTACGACAAAACCTTAGACCTGAAAAAGATAAAACCATACGGCGATACAATGAACGACGGCAAGGTGCAGCTGAGCTTCACCCTGCCAGTGCCCGATGGCGACGAAGCCATCGAGGCCGCCAAGCAGCTGCTGAAGAAAATGGGTATGGAAAACCCGCTGGTGGTGTACACCAAGGAGCTGACCGAAGGCTTCACCTTCTTCAACTGCTACGGCAGCTGCACGCACACGGTGGACTACACCGCCATCCATGTGCCCAAGGTGGAGTCGAACACGATGGAGATGAAGGAGTGCGACGAATATATCCGTGAAAACATCGGCCGCAAGATCGTTGTGGTCGGCGCATCGACGGGTACCGACGCGCACACCGTGGGCATTGACGCCATCATGAACATGAAGGGCTACGCCGGTCACTACGGCCTGGAGCGCTACGACATGATCGAGGCCTATAACTTGGGCAGCCAGGTTCCCAATGAGGACTTCATCGCCAAGGCTGTGGAGCTGCATGCCGACGCGCTGCTGGTGTCGCAGACTGTGACGCAGAAGGATGTGCACATCAAGAACATGACGGAGCTGGTGGAGATGCTCGAGGCCGAAGGCTTGCGCGACAAGGTGATACTGGTGTGCGGCGGTGCCCGCATCAGCCACGAGTTGGCCAAAGAGCTGGGCTACGATGCTGGCTTCGGCATGAACACCTATGCTGACGACGTGGCCTCGTACGTGGCACAGGAGATGGTGAAACGCCAGCAACGCTAGTCGTGTAGCACTATCGCTCTATATGGCAAGAACAGAAATAAATAACATAAAAAATAACTAATCATGGACAAAAACGAAATCAGAACATTTATTGCTCGCCGTGCAGCTCAGGAGCTTCACGATGGCGACGTTGTCAACCTGGGTATTGGCCTGCCGACTTTGATACCCGACTTTCTGCCTGAAGGTGTGCATGTCACGCTGCAGTCGGAGAATGGTATGATTGGTATGGGCCCTACGCCTGAAGAGGGCAAGGAGGATCCTTGGATGATTAACGCCGGTGGTGGATTCATCACCGCTGTGCCGGGTGCTGCCACTTTCGACAGCGCCACATCGTTCGGCATCATCCGTGGCGGCCACGTCGACGTGTCGGTGCTGGGCGCCATGCAGGTTGACGAGGAAGGCGACCTGGCCAACTGGATGATTCCTGGCAAGAAGACCCCAGGTATGGGTGGCGCCATGGATTTGCTGGTGGGTGCCAAGAAGGTCATCCTGGCTATGGAGCACACCGCCAAGGGTAACCCCAAGATTCTGAAAAAATGCACTCTGCCGTTGACTGCCAAGGGTCAGGTCAACATGATTATCACCGAGATGGGCGTGATGGAAATCACCAAAGAGGGTATCGTGCTGACAGAGATCAACCCCGAGTTCACCGTTGAGCAGGTGCAGGCTGCTACGGAGGCCAAGCTGATTGTGTCGCCGAACCTGAAAGAGATAAAGTAAAAGTATTTTTTCCAGTCGGTTGCAAGGCGGCGCAGTGGCGCCGCCTTGCTGACCGACATGACAAAAGAGAACGGAATGGATAACCGTGGTCGCGTCGCCTGGCGGCGCAGACCAAAAAACAAAGAAACAAGATGAAAAAAATTGCGCTACTACTTGTTAGCCTGGCCTTCATGGGCTTGGCACGTGCCGAAGGCGACAATAACCCTGTGCCGACGGTAGAGCTGAGCGGGACGTTGAATGAATGTACCTTGCTGTCGCCGCAGCTGGCGATGCCGCCGCATGTGGAGATGAGAGGCCGTGGATTCTACGCCGTGGTGGACTACATCTTCATGACGAACCTGAACAAGGAACACGATGTGTACACGGATTCTTATGTCCTCAACGGCATCACGGCTGTCGCAGGATGGCAGTGGCGCACGGAGTCGGCAGTGGGCCTGGGTTTCTCATATCTGTATGACGGCACGGGCTCTTTCACACAGATACCGGTGTTCATGGAGTTCAGGACGTACTACTCGCACAACCGTTTCGTGCCCTTCACAGCGATACAGCTGGGCTACTCGGTGCCCTTCGGCTCACAGAACGATGTGCCGAACTACACCAAGATTATCGACGGCGGATTGACGGTGGGACTGGATCTGGGTATGCGTCTGGCTTTCACTCATAAAGTGGGCATGAACTTCTTTGTCGGCTACCAGATGATACAGAACAAGAATGTGGAGCGTGGCGTCAACAGCCAGGTGGCTACCCGCCTGCCCGAGTTGTACCACAATGTGAAAGCCGGAATCGGATTTAACTTCTAATCGGGTGTGCCTCAGGCCCTGACAGCCTCCTGCACCCAAAGAGACAGGACAATGAAAATAAGCAAGAAACTCCTAACGATAGGTATGGCGCTGCTGATAGGCGGCGCGGCCAGTGCCCAGTTTCCCACGCAGCCTACGGGCAACAAGAAGAACGCCGCCGAGCTGAGCGTGAGCGACGAATGGAACGATGTGGAAATCTTCGAGCAGAACAAGCTCTACCCGCGTGCCAACGTGGTGCCCTATGCCGACGAGAACGACATTGAGGTCAACAAATATATGTCGTCGCCCTACTATGTGAGCCTCAACGGCGAGTGGCACATGAACCTGCAACGCGATGTAAAGGACCGTCCCAACGACATCGAGATGAAGGGTTTCAGCGGCAAAGACTGGCCAACGGTGATGGTACCCGACGGGCAGTGGAAAGATGGCTCGAAGCCTGTGCTGTCGCTGCAGCCGAAAAGCGCCAGCGAGATACCCGGCACACACAACTATGTGGCTACCTACTACAGGGAGTTCAATGCTCCGAAGGAATGGAAAGACTATCAGGTCTTCCTGAACCTGCAAGCCAAATCGGCCTACTATGTCTGGGTGAACCAGGAATATGTGGGCTATAGCGAGGATTCGCGCGACCGCAGCGAGTTCAATATCTCGAAACACCTGAAGCCTGGCAAGACCAACACCATCGTGGTGCAGGTGTACAGCACCACCGACGGGTCGATGCTGGAGACCGACTACTGCCGCACCATGAACGGCATCACCGACGATGTCTTCCTGATGCTGAAACCCTCGGCCAACATTGAGGATATGAAGCTGACGGCCGACTACAATGCGCAGACCAAGTTTGGCACGCTGACGGTGGACCTCAATGTCTTCAACGTGGCCCGCAAAGGACAGTACTACGTGGAACTGGAGATATGGAACCCCAACGGCAAACAGCTGGACAAGATGGGCCGTTGGACGGTGTTCGACAAGAAAAACGAGGTGACAATGAAGATGGAGCGCGAATTCGGCAACATCCAGCCGTGGAGCGCCGAGACCCCCAACCTCTACACGCTCGTGGTGCGTCTGCGCAACGAGAAGATGGAACTTGTTGAGACCGTAGGCACCCGCTTCGGTTTCCGTAAGGTGGAGATGAAAGACGGCCTGCTGTGCGTCAACGGCGCTCCTGTCACGCTGTGCGGCACAGTGTACACCTACTACGACAAAACCACCGGCGGCATTCCAAGCCGCGAGCGTGTGAAGAAGGATCTGCAGATGATGAAGCGGCACAATATCAATGCGGTACGCACGGCACTCTATTCGCCTGCGTCGCCCTATTTCTATGAGCTGTGCGACGAATACGGACTGTATGTCATCTGCGACGCCAATCTGCAGCCCTTCTCTACCCAGAGCAAGGCCGTGGCCACCGACAAGGCCTACATCAATCTCTTCGTGGCCCGAGTGCAGAACATGTATGAGAGGCTGAAGAATCACCCCAGCGTTATCGTGTGGTCGCTGGCCAACGGGCAGGACAACGGGGTGTGCATGGAAAATGCCTATCGTACATTGAAACAGAAAGACAAAACGCGCCCCGTGCTCTATTCGGGCGCCAACTATTCGGAGAATACGGATATCATAGCCCCTGTGAACCCCGACTACGACGACCTGAAGCTCTTCGCCGCCAAGGCGCAGCCGCGCCCCATGGTGATGTACGGCTTCGGCTCGGCAGTGGGCAACTCGTACGGCAGCCTCGACCCCTTGTGGCAGCTGGTGCGCAAGTATCCCTCGCTGCAAGGAGGCTTCGCAACCTATTGGAATCCATTTGAATACTACGATACCAAGGAACAGCGCGACGCGTCGGCGACGGGTCTGGTGACCCCTGACCGCAAGCCGACACCCTATCTGGCCGAGTTGCGCAACCTCTACCGCCCCTTCGAAGTGGCATGGGTGAACCGCAGCCAGGATGCTGTGGAGTTCAACATCACCAGCCATGTATCGTTCCTGACACTGAATGACTATATATTAGAATACAATATATTCTCCAATCTGAAAACCCGCATCATCGAGGGCGAGGTCTCGGTGGCGCTGAAACCCGGCGAGTCGAAGAACTTCAAACTCAAGGTTCCCAATATGACGCTTTATGCCGGCGAGGAACTCTTTATCCGTTTCACCATCAAGCAGCGCAAGGAAAGCGAAGCGGTGCCCAAAGGCACTGAGCTGGGTGTCGTGGAATTCCCGCTGCCGATGAAAGGTGTGCAGAAAGAGTCGATTACGGAGTATGACCGCGAGGAATTGTTCGTCGCCAATGCCGAACAGGCCATCCCTTCGGGAGAGAACGGTGTCATACAGGTGTACAACGACAACATCGAGTTGTGGTACGACCTCGACAAGGCCGACATTGTAGCCTATAAGTTCCACGACCGTGACTTGCTGGTATCCAATCCTTTGGTGAACTTCTGGCGTGCCGCCACCGACAATGACCGCGTGGACAAGAATGCCTTGAAGATGTGGCGCAACATTGATCCCAACAACATGGTGCGCACCATTATCGCCACCAATTACAGACAGATAGACAAATACACTGTGGGCATCGACGCTATGCTGCGCTACACCGACCGTGCTGGCACGGTGCTCTTCGACGTGCAGCAGTCGATAGCGGTGCTGTGCACGGGAGATGTGCTGATAGACAACGAAATAGTTGCCTCGGAGCAAATCAAGACCTTGCCCAAGGTTGGCATCCAGATGTGTTTGCCCAAGCGTTTCGGCCAGGTGCGCTGGTTCGGACTTGACAAAGAGACCTACAGCGACCGTCGTTCGGCTGGCGTGGCGGGCACCTACAAGGAGCCTATCAGCAACCTCTTCTTCAAATACGAGAAGCCGCAGGAGAGCGGCAACAGGGCTGGCGTGCGCTGGGTGTCGGTGGAAGACGGCACGATAGGTCTCTTCGTGGACCTGCTGGACACCACCTTCAATTTCAGCATCTATCCCTACAACGACGTTCAGCTCTACTCTGCCTCCCATGCGTCGGAACTGCGTGAACAGGACTTCTGGACCTTCAATGTGGACTACCGCCAGTCGGGCGTGGGCTCGTCGCTGGCCGGCACCGACATTGCCGACGCCGCTCTGGTCAACGCACGGAGCTACAAGTTCCGCATGCATATGCGGGCCTACGACTTGACAGAATACAACCCCTACGATTTCTGTCGTGTGGAGTATCCGCAGGTGGCTTCCAGCGTGCTGCCCATGCCTAAGATCGCAAAGAACCGCGACCGCTTCGACCAGCCGATGGAAATCACCATCACATCGCCGACTCCGAAGGCCGACATCCGATATACGCTGGACGGCTCGACGCCTGACGAGACTTCGCCGCTCTACAAGAAGCCTTTCGTCATCAAGGCCTCCACTTACGTCAAAGCACGTGCTTTCCAGAAGAATGCCACTCCCTCGTTCACGGCCATCAGCCGCTTCAATTTCGACTACATCGTTGGTGCCAAGTTTGCCAACAAGCCCAATACACCTTACAATTACAATCAGGAGTCCATCCTCTTCGACGGCGAGACGGGTGATATTGCCGAGCTGTCGCATGGCTGGCTAGGCTTCTCGGGCAACGACCTCGATGTGGTCTTTGAGCTGAGCAAAGCCATCGAACTGCAGAATGTCGTGGCCAACTTCGCCCATGTGCCCGACGCTTGGGCCTTCGCACCGACTGCGGTGCAGGTCTACGTGTCGAGCGACGGCGAGAATTTTTTGCCAGCCATCAATGCCCGCATCAAGTATGCTCCCGGCGAGGAATCGATGAATTCGCCTCAGATGCAGACCGTTGTGGTGGAGGTGAACCAACCCGATGTGCAGTATGTGCGTGTGGTGGCCAAGAACCTCGGCCGTATTCCCTCGTGGCACAAAGCCAAAGGCCTGCGCCCGTGGATTATGGTCGACGAGATACAGTTGAATGAGGTAATCCATTAACAGACAATATACTGACAGGAGATGAAGACAAGACAAAAAGGTGTTCGCTATTTGCTGGGTGTGTTACTGGCCACGACGATGATGGCCGCACTGTCCTCGTGCGAGACCGAATTCTCGCCTAATGGCGAATGGCAGGATATTCCTGTGGTGTATTGCGTCCTGGATCAGGATGATGACACCACTTATGTGCGTGTGCAACGCTGTTTTCTTGGCGAGGGCAACATGTATCAGTTTGCCTCCATCGCCGACTCGAACTATTATCCTGCAGGCAGCATAGCGGTGAGAATGGAGAAGTGGCGTCTCTGGCAAGACAATGCCGGCCAGTTCCACACCACTGGTGATGCCCCAATGACTGTCTTCAATTTCGACGCAGACCAAACGAACCATGCCGGTGGCACATTCCCAGGTGGCATGCAACCCATATTTGTATGCAATACTGGCGGCCAGCTCGATTCGGGCTACCTCTATCGTCTCATCGTCACCAAGACAGCGACAGGCGACACTTTGGCGCTTGCCGAGACGCAGCTCATCACAGGACGGATGAGGCTGATAAAACCCAACAACCAGACCAAGTTCAATTTCACTGGTGCTTCCGGCAACAAATGGTGCGATTTCACCTGGTCGACGCTCGACAATGGCCGTGAGTATCAGCCAGTGGTGCGCTTCTACTATCGCGACTATGTGGTGGACCACAGCCAGTCGATGCCCGACACCACGATTACCGACCACTCGATAGACATACCCTGCAATATAGTGAAAAGCAGCATGAACAGCGCTTCGACGGTTCTCACCACACGTCTTGCGCAGTCCACGTTCCTGTCGGCCCTCTCTTCCAATATCACCGACACCTTGAACAAGAACATCGTCGACACGGTGGACATCTACATGTACTGCTGCACTGAGGATCTGGCTGCTTTCATGTATTCCAACAGCCCTACGAATTCCATCAATCAGGACCGTTTCCTCTACACCAATATTCAGGGTGGCTTGGGTGTTTTTGCCTCGCGACGTACGCACATTTATTTCACTGTGAATACTCCCAACGCGCAGAACAGCGACTATGTGAAGAGCATCAAGGCGTTGGGTCTGGGATTTTAGGACTGCAGAGGCCCCCCCCGTGCTGATTTGCTAGCTTTTTTGAATAACTATTCGATATGAAACAGAACCCGTGGAGCCGTTTTTGGAAGTCGTATGTGGACGAGCGCGTGAACCCCAATCTCAATCAGACCATGCCCAAGCCTCTGGTGAAAATAGCCATTACTTTTTTTGCCTTATTGCTGGTGGTCTTTCTGTTGACCTACATTTTGCCGCGTCAGGGCGCGAAAAGGATGAGAGCCAGCTCACAGCAGATTGATTGTATTGCATTCTCTCCCGTAGGGCATCGTTTGGCCACCATTTCGCCCGACAATGAACTCCTGTTCTGGGATGTGGAAAACGGCAAACGTGAGGGCGGATTCTATTGCAGCGTCGCCAATATCCATACCCGGTCGATGATGTTCAGCCCTGACGGCAATCTGCTGCTCGTGGCGCCGGAAAAAGGTGTGCTGAGTGTCTTTGATATCACTAACGGATGGCCTGTCAGGGACATACCATCGTCCGATTCGGTGGTGATGGAGTTTCGTTCGGCCTCATTCAGTCCCGATGGTGAACAGATAGCAACAGCTGTAGGCAACCGGGTCGATATTTGGAAGAGCGTCGCCGACGAAAAGCCGCAGCTGAAAGAGAACTTCTCCTATGAAGAGCTGCTGGCCCATATTGAGGCCGGCAAGCAGCCTGAGATGCCACTGCAGAGCATCAACACGGGGGGCGCTGTGCTGAATGACATCGTCTATAGTCGTGATGGCCAGGCCATTCTGACCGCAGCTGCCGATGGCAAAGTGTGTCTGTGGGATGTGGCCACTGCCTCGTTGGTGCAGGATTTTCAGGGACACCGTGGAGAAGTGTTCGATGCCGAGTTCAGTAGCGACGGGAATACTCTGGTCACCGCTTCGGCAGACAGCACCATACGTCTCTGGGATGTTGCCACTGGAAAAGAGCGCCTGTGCATCGCCAAACATAAAGGTGTTGTGCGTTCGGTGGCGTTGGCCCCCGACGGCAGCTGGCTGGCGTCGGCCTCCGACGATGGCACTGTTGCTGTGTGGAATGCTGCCACAGGCAAGAGGAAAAAACACTTTGAACCCGGCGGCGACAAGTGGAGCGTGGTGGCTGTGAGCCCCGACGGGCGTTATCTGGCCGCCAGCAGCAAAATAGCAAGAGTGAGTAGAGGCTCAAAATATAACAGTTACTATACCTACGAGTCGTATGTCTACTTGTGGAAAGTGAAGTGGACAAAATAAATTTGGTGGGTATTCAAAAACTTCGTATCTTTGCAAATTGTTATTTTGATAATAATTAATTAAAAATCAATAAACTAATCTTATAAAATGAACATTTCAAGAGAAAATTTGGATGATTTGAATCTCCTTATCAAGATTGAAATCACCGAAAATGATTTCGCAGAACGTGTTAGCAAGCAGTTGAAAGACTATCAGAAGCGTGCCGCTATCCCCGGATTCCGCAAGGGCATGGCACCGATGGGAATGATACAACGTATGTTTAGAGCCGAAGTGGTAGCCAACGAGGTGCAGAGCTTGCTGGGAGAATCTCTCTATAACTATATTGATAATGAGAAACTTGACATCGTGGGTGCTCCGCTTTCCAACGATGAGAAAACCGGTACTGTGGATTTCGCCAAGGGTACCGATTTCACTTTCTACTTCGATGCAGCCCTGGCACCCAAGGTGGAGCTGGCCTGGGACAAAGTCGACACGACCCTCTATCAGGTGAAGGTGAACCCCAAAGATATTGACAAACAGGTTGAAGAGGTCACGATGCGCTACGGCAAGTTCGAGACTCCCGAGACCATCGGCGAAGGCGATTACGTCTACGGCAAGGCTGTGGAGCTCGGTAAGGACGGCCAGCCCAAAGAGGGCGGCGTGGACACCTTTGTCTCCTTCTCGCTTTCGACGCTGAAGAATGTTGACGACATCCAGCCTCTCTTCGTTGGCAAGAAAGCCGACGAGAAGGTGGTCTTCAACGCTGGCAAGGCTTTCAGCGCCGCCGACATCGAGAAGCATTTCCATCTCGAAACCGCTGCGGCCAAGAAGTTCAAATCGGATATCGAGATGACCATCAGCGGCTGCTCGCACATCACTCCTCATGAGCTCAACGACGAGCTGTTCGCCAAGGTGTTCCCCGGCGAGAAGGTGAAAGATGTCGCCGCTTTCCGTAAGCTGCTGAGCAAAGAGATGGAGAAGAGCAACAACGAGCAGGCGCAGATCGTCTACGTCTCTGGCGTGCGCCAGTCGCTCATCGACAACTTCAACAGCCCCATGCCCGAGGCTTTCCTGAAACGCTGGATTCTGAGCCGTGGCGAGAAGGACATCACCGCCGAGAGCCTTGATGCCGAGTGGGAAGAGAAGTATGTGCCCTCGCTGAAGTGGGAGTTCGTCGACGGTGAGCTGAACCGTATGAAGAAACTCGAGCCTTCGAAAGACGAGGTTATCGCCTACGTGAAAGATATCCTGAGCCGCAACGACCAGCCTGTGGAAGGCGAGACCGCCGAAGAGAAAGAGGCCCGTCTGGACCGCAGCGCCCGTGGCATCGCCGACGACGAGCAGAGCGTGCGTCAGATTGTCGACAAGCTCTATGTGCAGAACACCTTCGCTCTTTTCAAGGAACAGCTGAAACCTGAACCTGAGAAGGTTACGATGAAGGAGTTCATGGAAAAGATGAAGTAAGACCACATCGCCAACAACGACGATGACGGCATAAAGTGGTGAAAGGTGGTGCGTAGTGCCACCTTTCACAATACTAGGCACCTGGATCTGCAGAATAATGGCCCCCTGTGGCATTTGACACAAAAAAAATGATAATGAGATGAAAAGAAGAATACTAACGATACTGCTGTTTGCAGTGTTGCCCCTTGTGTCGACGGCGCAGATATCAGAGTTTTTTCGCAATTCATACGTTTCGTTGGGTGTCAATCCCAATTTTTACCTTTACGATGGCGGAAACTCGTTTGGAGGAGGTGTGAGTGCCTCATACGGAAAATGGGTGCTGACTTCTTTCGGTGTGCGAGGCCAACTGTCGATGCAATATGCCCAAGGCCTTAAAGGCAGCCAGATATACACCTATGCCCATGGCGACTTTTTTTTCGATCCCATCACTTCACTCCGCGGCCGTAACCCCAGCGACTTCTGGCGTTTTTACATTCTGGTGGGCTTCGGCGCTGTGCACAGCAATGCCGGCGACAACGATTTTATGGGCCATGCCGCCCTGGGTGTCGATTATCGCGTGAGCGACAACTGGCGTCTCTTCGCTGAGGGTGGCAGCTATGTGCAGCCTTCGTCGTACGACAACAACCTCAAAGCTTCGGAACTGTTCTTCTTGACTATGGGCGTGGAGCGCGACATCTGTTACAATCCGACTCGCTCACGTGCCCGCAACGAGTCACAAAACTTTGCTAACGACTGGTTTTTGCAAGTGGCACTTGGTGCCAATATGGTGAACTTCAGTGGCGCCGGCAATATCTCCGACAGACTGCACTACAGCATGCCTGTGCTGGACCTCGGCGTGGGCAAACGGATCAACACCACGTGGTCGTTCCGTATCCAGACCTCAGGTCTTTATGCCCGATATCAGCGGACTCACCCCGCGCCATACGGCAATCCCACCTACAGCGATGAGAATTTTACCTATGTTCATATGCATAGCGACTTGGCGCTCAACATGATCGGCCTTTTCACGCAGCGGATACCCGATTTCTCCGTCCTGCCCTATGTGGGCATGGGTGTCTGTATGCAAGCCGGCCATGTCTCCAATTTCCTCTTTGGCGTTGATGGTGGACTGATGCTGTCGTATCTCCTCCCTGAGGGCAACAGCGGCATCTATCTCGATGCCCGCTATGTGCTTATGCCTCCGCGTTTTATAGAGCCTGGCATTAACCAGGGCTCCTTCTCGGTGGGCATGGCGACGTTGTCGTTGGGCTACACCCACATCCTCTCCAGACGTAGTTTTTGATAGGGGAGGAGGAACCCAGGGCGGTGACAAGTGGCATGCATGAACACTTCCCGCCAATCTACCCTTATAATGAATAGACAATGAGACCCATAACGCCCGATGCTACAATGAGTAGTATCGGGTTCGTTTTGTGGCGATAGGAGAAATAGAACACGGTGGCGAACAGCAGACAGCTGACCACAAATTGCGTGTTCAGGCCGAACGTCCCGAAGCTGGCTCCGTTGAGCAACACCAGTGCTGCAGCGGCGATGAGTCCCACCACGGCCAGGCGCATGACACGAAACATGGCTTCGATGGCCGGATTGTCGCGATGGTGCGACAAATAGTTGAACACCACTATCATCAGCAGTACGGGCAGCAAGATGACGGCAAAAGAGGCTATCAGCGACCCGAAGATGGCTTCCCATGCCGGTCCGCCTTGATTCATCACCGCTGTGTATCCGGCATATGTGGCTGTGTTGATGCCCACAGGCCCGGGGGTCATCTGGCTGACAGCCAAGATGTCGGTGAACTCCTGTGTTGTCAGCCATTCGCGCTTGACGACCAATTCGTTCTGTATCAGAGCTATCATGGCATAGCCACCACCGAATGTGAAGATGCCTATCTTGAGGAAAGTCCAAAACAATTCGAGCAGTATCATCGCGAGCCCTCCTTTCTGCCTTTCAGAAAGCCGTAGAGCAAGCCACCTGCTGCCGCTGCGAGGATAACCCAGATGGGCGAAACACCTAGCAGCCAGATGAGTAGCGCTGAGCCGACAGGTATCCATACGTTGCGCCAGGAGACCTGTGCCCGCTTGGCCATATTGAAGACCGGGGCAGCGATGAGCGCCACCACGGCAGGACGGAGTCCCATGAAGATGCGCTCCACGATGACGTTGTCGCGGAAATGACGGAAAAAGATGGCCAGAAGAAGTATCAATGCGATGGGCATCAGTATGTTGCCGGCCACGGCGCAGACGATGCCGAACCAGCCGCCTTGTCGATAGCCGATGGCGGTGGCCATATTGACGGCGAAGACGCCGGGCATGGCTTGAGAGAGTGCCAGCTGGTCGAGAAATTCCTCTTGTGAGAGCCATTTTCGCCGCTCCACCACCTCTTTCTCCATCAAGGGTATCATGACGTAACCTCCTCCAATAGTGAAGGTTCCAATCTTCCAAAAGGATGCGAATAGCTGCCAATACATGCTGCAAAAATAAAAAAAACTTGCCGAATGAAAAAAAATATGTATTTTTGCAAACCTTTTTGAAAAGTTTAGCCCGATATTATATGTTGACTAGATATCTGTTTTTTATTCTGTTCGTTGTTTTCATCGTGGTCATGCTGGCCTTGGATTTGGGTGTTTTTCACAAGAAAGACCATGTCACCTCGGTGAAAGAGGCCGCCATCTGGACCGGTGTCTGGATAGGACTCTCGCTGCTTATGGCCCTGCTGCTGTTTTTCCATGCCGAGTGGGTGCACGGCATCGGAGACCTCGACGGGCTGATGCACTATGCACAAAGCCAGCCGTCGTTGCTGGCGCAGCTGCAAGGTGTAACCGACTATAATACAGCTCTTTACATCTATCGCCATGAGATAACCGAGCAATATCTGGCTGGCTATTTCCTCGAGGAGTCGCTCTCCATCGACAACATCTTCGTGATGATTATGATTTTCGCCAGCTTCGGCATCGACAAGAAATACTACCATCGTGTGCTCTTTTGGGGTGTGATGGGTGCCATCGTGCTGCGCTTCGTGTTCATCTTCGCTTTGGGAGCCCTGGTGACGCGCTTGTCGTGGGTGTTGGCAGTCTTTGGTGTCGTGCTGATTTATAGCGGTATTAAGATGTTCCGAGAGAAGAGCAACGAGCATATCGACACTTCGGAGCACCCCGTGGTGAAGTTTTGCTCCAAGCATTTCCGGGTGAGCAGCAAGGTCGACGGGCACAACTTCTTCGTCCATATCGACGGCCATCGCTACTTGACTCCGCTTTTCTTGGTGCTGATTGTCATCGAGTTTAGCGACATCATCTTCGCTGTCGACTCTATCCCTGCCGTCTTCTCGGTAACCACCGACACATACGTGGTCTATATGTCCAACATCTTCGCCATCATGGGTTTACGGTCGCTGTTCTTCCTTTTCAGCGACCTGGCCGACCGTTTCTGGCTCCTGCACTATGGGCTGGGCGTACTGCTCTGTTTCATAGGCGCAAAGATGATAGGTGCCGAATTTTTCCACTGGCATATCTCGACGATGATGTCGCTGATGGTGATTTTGGGCATACTGGTCTTCAGCATCGCGCTGTCGTTCTGCATCAAGAAGCCGGAGGCAAGGAAGAGTTGACGACAAGGTGAATGCAATGTTTTTTTTGACTGACATAATAATCTGATGCATCTGTCGTTATCAATAGAGTAAATAGATAAGAAATAATAAAGATACTGTAAATGAATGCATTATTAATACTTCTAGGGTCGATTAGGGATGTGCCCGATTGGTTTAAGACTACTGTCATGCTGGTGCTGATTGTGGTGGTGTTCTACTTGTTTTTGATACATCCACAGACAAAAAAGGCCAAAGAAGAGAAGCGTTACCACCAAGGTCTCCAGAAAGGCGACCACGTGATGACGACAGGAGGAATACACGGAACGATTGTATCGACCAGCGGCGACTATGCCCAGATTGAGGTGGCTCATGATACGCGCATCAAGGTTCAGCTTGACACCCTCCAGCCTATCCCGGAGCGCAAGAAGCGATAGGCTGACAGAAGGAATAGTCTTCCGAAAAGTTAAAACTTATTAAAAACCTTTGGGGCTCTTGGAGTTCCAAAGGTTTTTACTATTTTTGCAATTTCCATAATGGACATTATTTTTTTATTAATAATAATATAAAATAGTGCTATTGAGTGTGTTCGGTGTTGCGAAAGAGGGGCTGTCAGGAGAGAAGAAAAATGTTTTTTCCACTGATAGCCATTTCGGATGGATCTTTTTGAGGGACAGGAATGCAAATGACGGAAGGAGTCGCGCGAGCGTAAAAATCGACTTAGAACAACAGTAAGGAATAATAGGTAATACAACATGAAAATAGAGACGAAATCAAGATTGATGATGACGCTGTTGGCCATAGCCCTGTTGGCTGCCGGTACGGGTGTCAGGGCCCAGGAGACGCTGCGGCTGACGCTGCAGGAGGCCCAGCAGTATGCACTGGAGCACAACCAGAGCATGAAAAATGCCAATCTGGATGTTAAGAAAGCCGAGTTGGCACGCTGGCAGACCTTTTCGACTATGCTGCCGCAGGTGAATGCCAGCTTCGACTATCAGAACATGTGTGGCTACGAGATGAATATGAGCGGCTTCAAGATCCCGTTCGACCCTTCGGGCACCTTCAGCCTGACGGCCGCGGTGGCTGTGACGGGTGCCCAGATAGTGGGCACGATGCTGCAGGACATTGCCATGGACATGACTGACATCAGCCGCATGCAGACCGAGCAGACGACTCGTGCGAATGTGAAGAATGTGTATGTCTCCATTCTGGTGATGGAGGAAACGGTCGACCTGCTCGACTCGTCGTTGGCCAACCTGGAGCGTCTGTCAGCGACGGCTCAAGCCAGCGTGGATGTGGGCGCCGCCGAGCAGGTGGATGCCGACAAACTGCAAGTGCAGGTGGCCACGATGCGCAACAGCATCACCAGCACCAAACGCTCGTTGCAGATGCTCTATAACTCACTGCTGCTGCAGCTGGGCGCCGAGGTGGACAAGCAGCTGGAACTGATCACACCACTGGACGACATTATGAATGTGGGCAACGCCCTGCAGCTGATGGCGCATCCTTTCAACATTGAGAACAACTACAACTACCAGCTGTTGGAGCAGAACGAGAAACTGGCGCGTCGCAATGTGACGATGGCCTGGATGGACCGCTCTCCGACACTGTCGGTGTTCTACCAATACAGCAAGAAGAAATATTTCGGCGACGAAGGCATGAACATGACGCCGCCCAACATGGTGGGTGCCAGCCTTTCGCTGCCCATTTTCTCGAGCGGCACGCATACCGCCAAAATCAAAAGCGCCAAAATCGACCTGCAGGAGACGCAGAACAGCAAGCAGCAGGCCATCGACGGCCTGATGGTGCAATACAACCAGCTGCGCTACGACCTGGCGTCGGCGCTGGAGAGCTACGACATCCAAAGCAAAAATCTGGACGTCACCAAGCGCGTGTTCGACAACTTGACTGAAAAATACAAATATGGTCGTGCCAGCAGTCTGGAGGTGACCAACGCCTCGACCGATATCATTTCGGCCCAGAGCAACTACATCCAGGCAGTGATGAGTGTCGTCTCGGCTCAGATTCAGCTGGAGAATTTGTTGAATGAACAGTGATTGTTTGTCACAACCGCTTACCGCATACTAGAAAAAAAACAAAAAAACAAGATGAATAAGATACTGAGAACAGCAACGATTGTTATTGCCGTGGCCACCCTGGTGGGCTGCGGAGGAAAGAAAAGCAACAACCAGGCCACCACGACGCAGAAAGAAGCCGAGAAGGTGCAGGTGCTGACGCTGGCCAGCGAGCGCATCAGCAAGACCCTCGAGTTGTCGTCGACACTGGAAGGCTATGAAACCATGAACATTGCGCCGAGCATCACCGGCCACATCGAGCATATCTATGTGGAGGTGGGCAGCCGTGTGCAGAAAGGCTCGATGCTAGTGCGCATGGACCAGACACAGCTCAACACCACACGCATCAATCTGGCCAGTACCAAGACGGAGCTGGACCGTGTGATGGCACTGAAAGCCTCGGGAAGCATCAGCGAGCAGGTGTACGACCAGACCAAAGCAGGCTATGACCAGCTGGTTGAGACCGAGCGTTTCCAGGAAGAGAACACTTTTGTGAAGGCCAAATTCGCCGGTGTCATCAGTGCCAAGAACTATGAGGACGGCGAGATGTACACAGGTGCGCCGATACTGACGTTGACGCAGATTTCGCGTCTGAAAGCCATCATCAATATTCCCGAGACCTACTATCCCAAGGTGAAGGCCGGCATGAAAGTGGAGGTGGCTTGCGACATTTACCCCGACCAGGTGTTCAATGCCACCATCGAAATTGTGTATCCCACCATCGACCCTGCAACACACACCTTCCAGGCCAAGCTGAATATTCCCAACCCCGGCGAGAAGATTCGTCCGGGTATGTATGTCCGCACCCGTTTGGCTGTCGGCGAGGTTGACGCCATTGTGGTGCCCTACCAGAGCGTGCTGAAGCTGACGGGCTCCAACGACCGTTATGTCTTTGTGAACGACGGCGGTGTGGCACGTCGCGTGTCGGTGACCATGGGTCAGCGCTTCGACGACCGTATCGAGATTATCCCCGTCGAAAATGGTGCCCTGCAGGCTGGCGACGAGTTGGTGGTGATAGGTCAGGCCCGTCTGGTGGACGGCAGCCGTCTGGAGATAGTGGACGACAATACGCAGACGGAATAGTAGGAGAGACAGATAGTTGTACTTATCTCAAAACTTTTGTAATTAGATATTCGATATTCAGCAAAGAGATAGATGTTTTTAACCCGAGAGAATATGACCAGGCGGATCTTCGTGTTCGTGGCGTTGATAGCTTTGATGCCGGCATTGCTTTTTGCCCAAAGCGAGAAGTCGGTGCTGAAGAAAGCCGACAAGCTGATTGCCAAGCGGCAGTACAAATCGGCCTACGAACTGCTTGATCGATACGATGCCACCAACGACCGTGCCGCCATCGTGCTGAAAAAGGAGGAGATAGTGCTGAACTATTTCAGCTTAAATATCATGCACATGATGTATGCGCTCGACGACCTGAAGAAAGGGGAGAGCTTGGATGAGATAAGGGGCAGCATGGAAAAGATGTCGGAGATGTTCACATTCGAGAGCGATAGCCTGTTGCTGCGTCTGCTGGCCAAAAATCCCGACGATCCGTCACTGTTGGATGGCCATGCCGCCTACCATTATGCGATACTCTTCGACTATGGCGAGGAAATGTGGATCACCTATACCGACTCGGTCTGTTGGCACTATATCGAGGAGGCCTCCAATGCAAATGTCAGCGCCAAAGCCAGTTATCTGTTGGGACTGCGCAATACATATAATGCCGACTACCCTTCGGCAGTGAGGAACTTCAAGCAAGTCATCGCCAAGGACGCCACGATGTGGAACGCATATTACAACATGGGCTTCGCATACTACAACATGGAGCAATACCGTGAGGCCCTGGACTGCTTCCGCGAGTCGTACAAAGGCTACAAAGAGATCGGCTATAAAGGCGATGCGGCCAATGCGATGGGTATGATCTATTCCAAGGCGCTCGGCAATGCCGACAGCGGTCTGCACTGTTTCAATTTGGCCATCCAGTGCGATCCGACGAATTTGTACTATCATCTCAACCGGTTGGAACTCTTCCTGAGCATGCAAGAGCCAGCAGCCTACGAACAAATGATCACCTGCTGGCAGTTGGCGATGGAGGATCTCGACAACGAGAACCTATTCTCCGATGTGATGGATATGCTGAACATGTTTGTCGAAGCCGGACGTTGGGAAGAGCCGTTGGCGTATCTGAAAATCCGTGCCGACAGTAGCGAGTCGACCTTCGAGAAGGCGATGGCAAACCTCTACTCCGGTCTGCTGATGGCTGGCGAAGATAATGATGCCGTGCTTTACCTGATACGCTCCAAAGAACTGTTCTCGGAGCTGGGAATGGACAGCGTCGTTTCAGACATTCAAGTATTTATTGACGGACTTGATCATTAATCAATCTGTCGTGGACGACAACGCCCCGCAGAACGAACAATAATTAAAGATAATAATAGAATAATGGCAATATACAAAACTGCAATTCAAAAGCCTATCACGACAGGCTTGATTTTCGTGGCCGTGATTATTTTGGGAATCTTCTCGCTGTCGCGTCTGCCTATCGACCAGATGCCCGAGATGGATCCGCCTTATGTCACGGTGATGACTACCTACGCCGGCGCCAATGCCAGTGAGATAGAGACCAACATTACCAAACTGATTGAGAACTCGCTCAACTCAGTGGACGGACTGAAGAACATCACTTCCAACAGCCGTGACAACCTTTCGATAGTCACCCTGGAGTTTGAGTGGGGTTCCGACCTCGACGAGTCGCTCAACGACATACGCTCGTATGTGGACCTGCTCTATGACAACCTGCCTGATGGAGTTTCGAGGCCTATGATATTGAAACTCAACTCGTCGGCGATGCCTGTCATGGTGTATGGCTTCACGGCCAACGAGAGCTATTCGGGACTCGACCGCATATTGGAAGACAATGTGGTCAATGTGTTGAACCGCGTGGACGGTATCGGCAACATCACCGTTAGCGGAGCGCCGGAGCGCTATGTCTATATCGACCTCGACCCGAAGCAGCTCGACGCGTACCATCTGAGCCTCGAAGTGGTGGGCAACGCCATCTCGGCCAACAACCTGGACTTGGCTAGCGGCACGGTGAAGATGGGTAAGGAGCAGTACCAGATGCGCGTGAAGGGAGAGTATGTAGAAAGCAGCGAGATAGCCGATATAGTGGTGGCCACGACACCCATGGGTCGGCAAATCTATGTGCGCGACCTGGCTACGGTGCGCGACACCATCAAAGACCTCTCTCTCGACGAAAAAATCAACCGTCACGACGGTGCACGCCTCATCATCACTAAGCAAACGGGAGCCAACACGGTGGCCATCTGTCGCGATGTGAAGAACGAGATGAAGAAGATAGAGAAAAATCTGCCTCCCGACATCGAGAACACGCTGGTGCGCGATGGTTCGGAAGATATTATCAACGCCATCAACGGCTTGACCAGCAGTATCTTCTATGCATTGCTTTTTGTGGTACTTGTGGTGCTAGTGTTTCTGGGCAACTGGAGGTCCACAGTAATCATCGCGTTGACCATCCCCATATCGTTAGTTACTTCGTTCATCTATCTGCTGCTGGCCGACAGCTCGCTGAATATCATATCGCTGGCATCGCTGACAGTGGCCATTGGTATGGTGGTGGACGATGCTATCGTGGTGCTGGAAAATATCACCAAGCATATAGAACGCGGTGAAAATCCCCGTGAGGCGGCCATCTGCGCCACCAACGAGGTGTGGACTTCGGTGATAGCGACGACATTGGTGCTGGTGGCGGTGTTTGTACCCCTCACCATGTTGCCAGGCATGATGGGCATCTTCTTCAAGGAGTTGGGCTGGATCATCACCATCGTGGTGTGTGTGTCGACTACGGCGGCCATCACGCTGATACCCATGCTGTCGTCGAAGATGCTGAAAGAGCGTCCTTTCTTCCTGAAGAAAGAGGACGAAGCTGCCTACCAGAGAAAGCAGGAACGCAACCTGTGGAACCGCACAGTGGGGCGCACATTCACAATCATCGAGAAAGGCTATGCCAACTTGCTGCGTTGGTGCCTGAACCATAAGCTGATTACCTATCTACTGGCAGTTGCCCTGTTTGTGCTCTCAATCCTACCGCTGCTCTTGGGACAGATAGGCATGGACTTCATGAAGGAACAGGATAATGGTGCTATGAGCATATCGGCTGACTTGCAGCGTGGTACACGTATCGAGGAGACGCTCAAGACGGCGCGCCAGATGGAGAACGACATCTACGAGCTGCTGGGTGACGACGTGCTGGTGGTCAGCACCTCGGCGGGCAGCAACGACGATGCCGGCTTTGCGGCGCTCTTCAACAGCACGACGAACAACAAGATATCCATGTCGGTGCGTACGACGAAGAAGAACGAGCGCGACCGCACCATTTTCGAGATGCAGGAGATTCTGCGCCAGCGTTTCGCGCAGTATCCCGAAATCATCACCTATCAGGTGAACAGCGGCGGCATGGGCGGCGGCTCGAACAACAGCCTGCAGGTGGAGATATACGGCTACGATTTTGACCAGACGACCCTTTTCGCGCAGGATTTGCGCAAACGCATAGAGGACAATGTGCCCGGTGCGCGCGACACGAAGGTGAGCCGTGACGAGGACCGTGCGGAGCTGAAGATAGTGCTCGACAAGGAGAAACTGGGTCGCCATGGACTGAACGAGAGCACGGTGGCAATGTATGTGCGCAACCGGGTGAACGGCATGTCGTGCGGCTACCTGAAGGAGGACGGCGAGGAGTACAACATCCTTTGCCGCCTGAAAGAGGACTATCGTTCCTCCATCAGCGACATCGAACAGCTCTCCATCCCCACGGCTACGGGAGGCCTCATCAAGCTTGAGGAACTGGGCAGGATAGAGGAGTATTGGTGTCCGCCGACCATCGAGCGTAAGAACCGTCAGCGCTATCTGACGCTTACGGTGATGCCCTACAAGACATCGTTGCAGGAGCTGGCGCGGAATGTGCAGGCTGAAATTGACCAGATGAATGTGCCGCATGGTGTGAGCTACGCTTTGGCAGGCAACTATGAAGACCAACAGGAGTCGACGCGGAACATGTTTCTGCTTGCCAATCTCATCATGATGCTTGTCTACATCGTGATGGCATCGCAGTTTGAGAGCTTCGGCAAGCCTTTCATCATCATGTTCTCAATACCCTTCGCACTCAGCGGTGTCGTCTTTGCGCTGCTCATCGCCGGTGAGAACCTCGATATGATAGGTATGCTGGGTCTGATACTCCTCATCGGTATCGTGGTGAAGAACGGTATTGTGCTGGTCGACTACATCAACCTGATGCGCGAACGCGATTTGCCTCTGGTTGAAGCTATCGCCGTCAGTGGTCAGAGCCGTTTGCGTCCTGTGTTGATGACGGCATTCACCACCATTCTGGGTATGATACCCATGGCTACCTCCAAGAGCGAGGGCTCCGAGCTGTGGACCACCATGGGTCTCGTCGTCATCGGCGGCTTGACGGTGTCCACCTTCGTCACCCTCATCATTGTGCCGGTGCTCTATGCCGCCTTCTATCGTAAGAGCGACCAGGAAAAATTGGCGAAGTTGCGCAAGAAGTTTGTCTTTATGAGCATCGACCTGGAGCAAAGCCGGGATGAACAGGACAGCAACGATAATGAAGTGAAATAATAAAGAATAATATAGAATATGAAATCGGTATTGATAGTATTCAATCAGGCCAGCACCGAGCGTGTGGAATATATGTTGGACACTTTGCAGATAAGGGGCTTCACTTTCTGGGAGAATGTGCAGGGACGTGGGCATCTCAATGGCGATCCCCATCGCGGCACGCATACATGGCCCGAGATGAACAATGCGCTGCTCACCGTTGTCGAGGACGACAAGGTGGAGTCGCTGCTCACCTCAGTCCGCAAACTCGACAAACGCAACGAAGAGGTGGGTGTCCGCGCCTTTGTGTGGAACGTTGAGGCCAGCACACTGTAATGGTTTGGGTAGGGGACAATAAGGACCTTATGCCCGAATAATCGGATTGCTTATCCAAATCGCCCGTTTTTGGGGGATTTATTGAAAATAATACTCTGAGCACTTTGAATGCTCAGAGTATTTTTTGATTATTGTCCTGTTCGACGAGCCGAACAGAAGCATGACGCTCAAGGCACTGAAAATAAAGCGCAGAGACTTCCTGAGAAATCTCTGCGCTATTATTGGAGAGTGCCGTTTGGCGATTAGCCCTCGTAGAAAGGCATCTTCACGGTGACGGCTTTCGTCAGCTTCTCGCGAATCTTTATGTAGATCTCGGTGCCCACCTTGGCGTATTCGGCCTTGATGAGGGCGGTGCCGATGTTCTTGCCGGTGCTGGGGCTGGGCGAGCCGCTGCGCACCTCGCCGATCTTGTTGCCCTGAGCGTCGCACACCTCGTAGCCGTTACGGGCGATGCCGCGGTCGACCATCTCGAAGCCGGCCACTTTGCGTTTGAAACCAGCAGCCTTCTGAGCCAGGAGGAGCTCCTTGTTGATGAAGTTGTTGTTCTCAGCTTTCAGCTTGACGATGAAGGCCAGAGGAGCCTCGAGGGGGCTGACGGTGTCGTCCATCTCGTGGCCGTAGAGGGCGAAGCCCTTCTCCAGGCGCAGGGTGTCGCGGCAGCCAAGACCGGCAGGCATGATGTTGAACTCCTTGCCAGCCTCAAAGACGGCGTTCCACACCTCGATGGCTTTCTCCTTGGGGATGTATATTTCGCATCCGCCAGCGCCGGTGTAGCCGGTGGTGGAGAGGATGATGTTGTCGATACCGGCGAAGGTGAGGATCTTGAAGGTGTAGTACTCCATATCCACGATGTTCTCGCTGGTCAGCTTCTGCATGGCCTTGAGGGCGTTGGGACCCTGCACGGCGAGCTGAGCCCACTGCTCGCTCTCGTTGACGAAGTCCTTGCCGAGCTCCATACCCATCTTGTCGGCAATCTGGCTCATCCAGTTCCAGTCCTTGTCGATGTTGGCGGCGTTGGGCACCATGAAGTACTCGTCGTCATGGACGCGGTAGACGAGCATGTCGTCCACGACGCCACCCTGACCGTTGGGGAGGCAGGTGTACTGCACCTTGCCGTCGAAGAGGTCCTCGATGTTGTTGGTGGTGACATACTGCATGAAGTGCTTGGCGATGGGGCCTTTGGCACGGAATTCACCCATGTGGCTCACGTCGAACACGCCCACGTTGTTGCGCACGTTGTTGTGCTCCTCAATGAGGGTGGTGTACTGGATGGGCATGTTGTAGCCTGCGAATTCGGCCATCTTTGCACCAAGTTTGATGTGCAAGTCGGTGTACGGTGTGGTTTTCATCATGTTACGTATTTGTTATTATATAAAATTCTGTTTTTGATAACGACAGAGGTGCAGCTTTATTGTGTGGCATTGAATAAAAAAGTTGTCAGAAGCATAACGTAGGGCCGTAGTCACACCGTATCCCCTCCGACTGTTCACCGGTTGTTCTACCATTGTTTAACGGTTTAAACCGGAGAACAACCGGTAAACAACCGTAGAAGATACGGAGAGAGGACGAGGAGGAGCCGGAGAGGAGTCCCTCTCAAAGGCTTTCATTCAAACAAAACGGTTATTTTTAGAGCGACTGCCCGGACAGCAGGGCCTCAATCTTCGCCACCACCTGCTCGGGTGCGATGGCCTTCATGCAGCGGTAGTCGCCATATCGGCAAGGCTTGTTGCCGTAGGCGGAACAAGGCTGACACTTGAGGTTGGCACAAAGTGCGTTGGCAGGGTTCTGGCCGTAGCCGTAGAAGCCGAAGTCGGGATGCGTAGCACCCCAGATGCTCACCACCGGCGTACCCACGGCACTGGCAAAGTGCATGTTGGCGCTGTCCATGCTCACCATAACGGAAAGCCCACGGATAATCTCCATCTCCTCAGCGAACGGCAGCCGTCCGGCTACAGAGGAGACACCCGTATAATGCCGCGCCCATTTCTCGAGCACGGGAGCCTCGTCCTTACTGCCGAAGAGCACCACCTCATGCCCACACTCGCTGAGCATGCGCACCAATTCCTCGGTACGCTCCAGCGGCCATATTTTGCCCTCATGCTGCGAAAAAGGCGCCACACCGATAATTGCGCGATTGCGTGATTGCGTGATTGTGTTAGTATCTGGCGCGTCAGCACTTACGCATTTACACATTAACGCATTAACGCATTTCAAGCCTGTCCTGCGGAAGACATCATCATAGCGCTGCCACTGCGGCTTGCGCGGCGTTTTGCACCAATGGTGCAGGAACAACCAACGTGACACCTTGCCCTTGTGCAGGGCAAAAATGCGGAAATGGGGATTGAACAGATGACGCAGACGCAAGGTAATGATGGCGAAACCCACTCGGT